>NZ_JBKIXB010000010.1:0-294049 GCF_051362515.1 Chitinophaga sp. ARDCPP14
ACTTCTGGAATCATGGCTGGGCCGGGGTGCTCAGGGGGGCCGGGGTGGTATTCTTTGCTTTCATTGGTTTTGATGCGGTATCTACTGCTGCACAGGAAACCAAGAATCCTAAAAAGAATATGCCGATCGGTATTCTTGTATCGCTGGCTGTTTGTACCTTATTATATATCCTGTTTTCTTTTGTGCTCACAGGTATTGCACCGTTCACCGACTTCCTGAAAGCAGGTGGTGAAGCTTCTGTAGCTTATGCGATTGATACTTATATGCCTGGTTATTCCTGGTTGTCGACTTTCATCACCGTGGCCATCCTGGCGGGATTTTCCTCCGTTATCCTGGTGATGTTACTGGGTCAGACAAGGGTATTTTACTCTATGAGTAACGATGGACTGGTACCGGCCGTATTTGCGAAACTGCATCCAAAATACCGTACACCTTACCGCTCACAGTGGATGTTCTTTGTTTTTGTATCCCTGTTTGCTGCGTTCATTCCGGACAATGTGGTGGGTGATATGACCAGTATCGGTACCCTGTTTGCCTTTGTGCTGGTGTGTATTGGTATTATTGTAATGCGCAAAACCAACCCGGAACTGCCACGCGCCTTTAAAACGCCGTGGGTGCCATTTGTTCCCTTGCTGGGAGCGGCTTTCTGTCTTACTATGATCATCAGCCTGGGTATTGAAAACTGGGCGCGTTTATTTGTGTGGCTGGCTATTGGCTTTGTGGTTTACTTCGGCTATAGTGTAAAACACAGTAAGGCCCGTAAAATGCTGGAATAGTTTACGGAGATTAACATTTCCGGATATCATACGAAGCGGAGAACAGAACAAAGGGGATTACCCTTGTTTTGTTCTCCGCTTTAGTTAAAATCAGGGGAATCCGCTATTCTGGTACCTGAAAATCCTTATTTTTGCGTTCTGTTTTTAAAAGTCATAATAAATATATACCACTCCAATGGGAAGAATATTTGAAGTAAGAAAATCGACCATGTTTGCCCGCTGGGATAAGATGGCGAAAGCATTTTCAAGAATAGGTAAGGAAATAGCCATCGCCGTGAAGGCCTCTGGTCCTGATCCGGATAATAACCCCGCACTTCGTCGCTGTATTCTCAATGCGAAGAGTGTTAACATGCCTAAAGACCGTGTAGACGCAGCTATCAAGCGTGCTATGGGTAAAGACAAAACCGATTATGAGGAAGTGGTGTATGAAGGCTATGCTCCCCATGGCGTGGCAGTGATGATTGATACCGCTACTGATAATACTACCCGTACCGTGGCCAACCTGCGTATGCACTTTACCAAAGGTGGCGGCAGCTTAGGCAACAGCGGCTCTGTTGGATTTTTATTTAACCGCGTAGGCGAATTCAAAATAAAGAATGCCGGCCAGGACCTGGAAGAACTGGAACTGGAACTGATTGATTTTGGTTTGGAAGAAGTGGGAGAAGATAGTGAGGGCAACATCATTATCCGTGCTGCATTCACCGAGTTTGGCAACATGGCCAAAGCGCTGGAAGAAAAAGGACTGGAAGTGATCAGCTCCGAGCTGAAACGTATTCCGACTACTACCGTGGAGCTGAATGACGAGCAGGCAAAAGAAGTGCTGGAACTGGTAGACCGTTTGGAGCAGGATGAAGATGTGCAGCAGGTTTTCCACAATCTGAAATAGGATATTAATACATATAAAAAAGGAAACGTCCGCCATTACGGTGGACGTTTTCCATTGGATACGGTTAACTTTCCAGAACCAAAAAACAGCTAAACTTTAGCGATGGTGTGTGTGCGCCCCAGGTCATCAGCGATGAACATGAGTCCCTTGCCGTGGTAGGTTTCGAGTTTTACGGCAGGGTCCTGCGCAATGTGTTTACGAAGACGGGTCAGATAAACGTCCATCACACGTGAAGCGAAGAAGTCTTCCTGTCCCCAGATAACAGACAGGATATCATCTTTCTTCAGTTTTTTGTTAGAATTTTCGCACAGAAAGCGAAGCAACTCCGCTTCTTTTGGGGCCATACGAACATGGGAGTCGGCATCTTTATGCCGGATATGATATTGTGAATAATCGAAGATCAGGTTACTGATAGTATATACCACGCGGCGCTCACTTTTCAGCAGGCGGCTGCGTTTCAGGTATACTTCCACGCGACAGATCATTTCCTGCATATTGAAGGGCTTGGTGATATAGTCATCCGCGCCTGCTTCAAATCCCTGCAGCCTGTCCTGTTCCATATAACGGGATGAAGTAAAAATGATGGGAATGTTTTCATCCATTGACCGGATATCTCCTGCAAGGGCGAAACCATCTTTTTTAGGCATCACCACATCCAGTATGCACAGGTCAAACACATGTTTCTGGAATTTTTCCCAACCTTCCTGGCCGTTTTCACAGAAGTTTACGTTGTAACCGGCGCGTTCCAGGTGTCTTTTTACCACTTTGGCAAAAAATACATCGTCCTCTACCAAAAGAATGCTTGATTGCATGTAACGTTGGTTTTAAGCGAATAAATAGATTTTAGTTGTATGCGTACCTTTTAAATAAGTGTAGCAGGTACCTTTATCCAAAAATAAATAACATAATCATAACCCTGGCCATCCATCCCATTCACTTCTGAAGGCATCATTCATTTCAACCATTCAGTTACGCGGTATACCCCAAAGCCTATTATTTTCTGTTTGCATGCTACTTACTAATAACCTGTTTATTCGCTTAACGGGTAATCCTAATTGATAATATTTTTAGGATTTCCTTCGAGGAAGGCTTTTACGTTTTCCACCGATGTATACATGAGTCGTTTCCGGGCCGCCTGGGTAGCCCAGGCAATATGTGGTGTAATAATGGTATTAGGCGCAGTGATCAGTGGATTCCCCGCAGGCGGCGGCTCTGCAGATAATACATCCAGCGCGGCACCGGCAATAATTCCTTTCTCCAGGGCATCCGCCAGATCGGCTTCACAGATCAACGGGCCACGACTGGTATTTACGAGGAAGGCGTTCTTTTTCATGGTACGCAGCAGGGCGGCATTTACAAACTCTTTATTGGCAGCATTCAGCGGGCAATGCAACGAGATAATATCCGCCTCCCGGAAGCAGGTAGCCTGGTCCACAAAAGTAACACCGGGCATCCCGTCCCGGTCAGGATGTTTATGGTGGGCAATCACCTTCATCCCAAATGCCAACGCAATACGGGCCACCGCCTGCCCTATCTGCCCGAGACCTACTATGCCCAACGTATTGCCCGCCAGCTCCGTGAGCGGCGTTTTCCAGTAACTGAAATCGATGCTGCTGCTCCACTCCCCTGCCCGCACACTTACAGCATGCAAACCGGTATGATGACATAATTCAAGGATCAGTGCAAAAGTCAGCTGCGCAACAGATGCCGTGCTGTAGGCAGGTACATTCGTTACCGGGATATGCCGGCTTCTTGCTGCATGCGTATCCACTATGTTGAATCCCGTAGCCGTCACGCCTATATATTCCAGGTGTTCCAGCTGCCGGATGGTTTCCCCGCTTACAATAGCCTTATTGGTTAATATGATATGTGCATCCTTTGATCTGGCAGCCACTTCATGTTCGGGTGTACGGTCATACAATGTAACGTTGCCCAATGCCTGTAACCCGCTCCAGTCGAGGTCGCCGGGGTTTAACGTATGCCCGTCGAGTACTACGATGTTTTTCATGGTCTTCGTTTTGCCGACAAGATACATCATACATGAAATAATCATTAACTCACCTGTAAACACTTTATACATTCAAAATATCCCTGACCTTTGCTGCGCCATAATAAGCCAATACTGCTAAGCCTGCAAACTGCTTAATGTAAGAAGCCACCATATCAGCAGATTGATGCTGTTATAGTGGCTTCGCCAATTAAAGGAAAAGCCGGCTCCTGTTAAGGCAACCGGCTTTTGTATGATTTTGAAATGCAACTATTCCTGCATCATCTCCATAATTACTTTTACTACATCTTCTGTATTGGGCTTGGAGAAATAATCCCCGTCGGAGCCATACGCCGGGCGATGGGCTTGCGCACTCATGGTGCGTGGCGATACATCCAGCCAGCGGTAGCCGCCTTGTTTTTCAATTACCTGCTGGAACATGTAAGCAGTTCCGCCACCGGGTACGTCTTCATCTATAAAGAGGATGCGGTTGGTTTTCTGCAATGATTCCACAATACTGTGATGGATGTCGAAAGGCAGTAAAGTCTGCACATCGATCAGCTCACAGGAGATGCCTGTTTCCGCCAGCGTCACCATTGCTTCTTCCACGATACGCGTCATAGAACCATACGTAACAATCGTTACGTCTGTTCCTTCATGCAGTATTTCCGGGATGCCCAGGGGTACGGTATACGTTTCCAGGTTGGCCGGTAATTTTTCTTTCAGACGGTAGCCGTTTAAAGATTCTATCACCAGGGCCGGTTCGTTGGCCTGTAACAGTGTGTTATACATGCCTGCTGCCTGTACCATATTACGTGGTACGCATACGTGCATGCCGCGCAGGGAATTGATGATCATGCCCATTGGAGATCCGCTGTGCCAGATGCCTTCCAGGCGATGGCCGCGGGTACGTACTATCAGCGGGCAATGCATAATTCCTTTGGTGCGGTATTGCAGGGAGGCCACATCATCGCTGAGTGGCTGCAGGCCGTAGAGGAGATAGTCGAGGTACTGGATTTCAGCAATGGGGCGCAGGCCGCGCAATGCCAGTCCTATTCCCTGCCCCATGATAGTCAACTCCCGGATACCGGTATCGGCTATACGTACTTTACCATGTTTCTGCTGTAATCCGGCAAAGCCCTGGTTTACGTCGCCAATCTTTCCTACATCTTCCCCGAAAGCAAATACGCGGTCGTTGTTGGTAAACAGCTGATCAAAATATTTATTCAGTATTTCGTACCCGTTTACGGTGATGCTGTCTGCTTCGTATGCGGCCGGAACTACCGGTACATTCAGGGCAGAGTTTACGCCGGTGGCGTGAAGCAGTGTATTGTACACTTCTTTTTCGCCGGCCAGGTAGGTATCATAATATTGCTGCAATGCCTGTACGGCGGCATCTGATTTCAGGTGCCGGTGTTTCAGGAGAATCATGGCGCTGGCCTTCAGAATATCGCGGCGGAGCGGCTCGCGGTTATTCTGCAGGTCGCGGATGAAGGTGTTTATCATGTTTGCATCGGCGCCTGCAATAGCAGCTACCGGTGCGGCCAGTGCGGTAAACGACTGTACCTGTTCCTTGATCGGTGATATATATTTTTCCCAGGCAGCTTTCCGGGCGTGCTGTGCTTTTACTTTTGCTTCTGCTTCAACGGCGCGCAGGGTTTCTTCCTCGCACAAAGCATTTTCAATGATCCAGGAACGCATTTTTACGTTACAGTCGAACTCCCGTTCCCAGGAAAGACGTTCCTTGCTTTTATACCGTTCGTGCGAACCACTGGTAGAGTGGCCCTGTGGTTGGGTGATTTCTTCCACATGAAACAGTGCAGGGATGTGTGTTTCGCGGATCTTGCGGATAGCCGCTTCGAACACTTCACACATGCCGGCATAATCCCAGCCTTTTACATTATATATGTCAAAGCCATTGGATTCTTCCGTTTTGCGGAAGCCTTCCAGTGCGGCGCTGATAGACCCTTTGGTAGTCTGATATTTACGGGGTACGGAAATACCATAGCCATCGTCCCATACAAATACGGCCAGTGGCACCTGTAAAACACCGGCGGCATTCATGGTTTCCCAGAAATGACCTTCCGACGTAGAGGCGTCACCGATAGTAGCGAAACAGATTTCGTTACCGTTGTTGGAAAGATTTTTATATTGACGCAAGGCTTCCACCTCACGAAACATTTTAGAGGCATAGGCAAGGCCCAGTGCGCGGGGCATTTGCCCGGCGGTAGGCGCCATGTCGGCAGCAGAGTTTTTCATCTGCGTCAGATTGAGCCAGTTGCCATCCTGATCAAGATTAGGAGTGGCATAATGGGAGTTCATCTGCCTGCCGCCTGAAAAAGGATCATTTTCCAGGTCGGGATCTGCATATAACTGCGAAAAGAATTGTTCGGGAGTGGCGATACCAGTGGCAAATGCAACAGTTTGGTCGCGGTAATAACCGGAACGGAAGTCCCCTGGCTGAAAGTATTTTGACATTGCTATCTGCGCCACTTCTTTTCCATCTCCAAAAATGCCAAACTTTGCCTTGCCTGTAAGCACTTCCTTACGGGCCAGCAGACTAACTTCCCTGCTTTCGCAGGCCAACCTGTAATCATTAAGCACTTCCTTGCGGAACTCTTCGAATGATAACCGGCTTTCTAAATTCATAGCTAGTTCGTTATTTTCTATCATGCCTCATGGTTAAAGTACAAAAGTAAGGTTAATTATACAGTTGAAAAATGCTGTGAATCTTTCATTTAAAATAATCTGATTTTTTTTAATAAGATTTTAATAAATTGTAAGGTTTATAATGCTTTTTGGCTGTAAATTTGTTCTAACCAAGAAAGATATCAATATTTTTTAACCGGTCGCTTTAAAACCATCATATGAAAATGAAAAAATTTATCTTATCCCTGTTTGCGAGCATGCTGCTGACTACAGCGCTGTGGGCCCAGACCGCTCCAGCACAGAATCCGGCAGATACAAAAGTAAAATTTGCCAAAGAAACTGTTGATTTTGGTAAAACTGAATTAAACAAGCCAGTTACTGTTGATTTCGAATTCACTAACATTTCCAAAGAACCGGTGTTGATTGAAGCTGCCCGCGCTAGCTGCGGCTGTACTACGCCTAAGTGGACGCAGGAGCCTATTTTACCTGGTAAAAAGGGTAAAGTAACCGCGAGCTACAGTGCAAACGGTTTAGGTCAGCAGAATAAAACCATCTGGGTAAAGTTCAGAGGCGTGGATCAGGACAAGGAACTGCACTTAACAGGTACAGTTGGTTCCAACAACAAGTAACTCCACACTTTAAAACATACTAAGACCTTACAGCACATGCTGTAAGGTTTTTTTGTTGCCCATCGTATCCCCTATCTTTGCAATGCAAAAGTCAAAACAATTTTATGCCTACCATTAGCCAGAGAGGTGAGCAAATGCCATCTTCTCCCATTAGAAAGCTTGTACCATTCGCCGAAGCAGCCAAGAAAAAAGGGGTGAAAGTATACCACCTGAACATCGGGCAACCAGACATCGAAACACCAAAACCCGTACTGGATGCGGTTCGCCATTCAGAATTCAAGATCCTGGAATACAGCCACAGCGCAGGTTTCGAAAGTTACCGCCGTAAGCTGGTCACTTATTACGACCGGTTTAACATTGCTGTGAACCACAACCAGATCATTGTTACCACCGGCGGTTCAGAGGCGATCATATTTGCCTTCATGGCCTGCCTGGATCCGGGAGATGAAGTAATTGTTCCGGAACCTTTTTACGCTAACTACAACGGTTTTGCCGTAGAAGCGGAAATAAAGATCAAAACCATAACGGCCAGCATCGAAACCGGCTTTGCTTTGCCGGCAATGGCCGATTTTGAAAAGGCGATTACTCCGCGCACCAAAGCTATCATGATCTGTAATCCCAATAACCCCACCGGTTATCTTTACAGCAGGGAAGAGATGGAGGTGTTGAAACAGCTTTGCCTGAAATACAACCTGTTCCTCTTCTCTGATGAGGCTTACCGGGAGTTTTGTTATACAGGAGCGCATTTTTCCGCTATGAACCTGGAAGGCATGGAAAATAATGTGATCCTGCTGGATACTATTTCTAAAAGATACAGTGCCTGCGGAGGCCGTATCGGTGCTTTTGTAACCAGGAATCAACCTGTGCTGGACGCTGTAATGAAGTTTGCCCAGGCCCGCCTGAGCCCTCCTACCTTTGCACAAATCGCTGGTGAAGCCGCTGTGGATCTGCCTGCTGATTATTTTGACGGTATCAAAGCGGAATATTTAAGCCGCCGGGATATCCTGGTAAGGATGCTGAATGAGATCCCGGGCGTATTTTGTCCGAATCCGGGTGGCGCCTTCTATGCAATGGCCAGGCTGCCCATTGATGATTCAGATAAATTCTGCCAATGGATCCTGGAATCCTTCTCTTACGAGGGCCAAACGGTTATGATGTCACCCGCAACCGGCTTTTATGCGACCCCTGGGTTAGGAAAAAATGAAGTGCGGCTGGCTTATGTATTAAATACAACAGACATTAGTCATGCAATGGTCTGCCTGGAAAAGGCATTGGAGGTATATCCCGGGAAAATTGCCAAATAATTTTTATGTCAAAACCAGGTATAAAATCCGACATGAGAGCCGTTAAATACATTACAATAAATTCTATATATGTATTTTTAAAGAAAAAAGCAATTATTTAACACTCAACGCTTGGAATTTTGATATTTTGTTTCGTATATTTGATGTAGAAATAACAACAACGACAAAATTTATTTAATTATAAAAATATTTACAGATACGATGGACTGCAAAATCTAAACTTGTTTAAGAAAAATTTAACCTGCATTATTTCTTATAACGTTTATTTGGTCCGACCTTTGAATTATTAAAACAAGAAGATTTATCAGTCTTCTGTAAAACTCAAAGATTAACTAAAACGTTTTAGCAAAATATCGTATTTTTGTATCAGTTTTTCATAACGTGGAATTTATAAAGGCAAACGGCTCTGATCACAGAGCCGTATTTTTTTGTCCTAACCTTACCTTTTCCCACCACTGACGGCGGAATCCAACAGAACAAACAAAATATTCTGAAAATATTCCCCCTCCTGTTTACCTTTTTTCGATAATATTGTTATGTAATAAAACGGGCGGAGCTACCGGCGCTTTCAGCAATGGTAATATCCGTTTGTTTTCATAACGTGGAATTTTAAAATGCAACGGTCCCGATTCCTCGGGACCGTCTTCATTTCCAGGCAGCATGGCTGCCGTATATAATTCCTTTAGTTATGCCTTATTCGCTTTAATCATCTCAAAGAAATCATCAAACAGGTAACGGCTATCAAACGGACCAGGAGTGGATTCCGGGTGATACTGCACGCTGAATGCAGGTTTATTTTTGATACGGATGCCTTCTACGGAGTGATCATTGAGGTTTACATGGGTAACTTCCACATTTTCACTGGCCGCTACTGCTTTCGCGTCTACTGCAAAGCCATGGTTCTGGGTAGTGATTTCGCACAAACCAGTTTTCAGGTTCTTTACCGGGTGGTTTAAACCGCGGTGACCATGGTGCATCTTGTAAGTTGGGATATCATTAGCGAGCGCCAGCAACTGGTGCCCGAGGCAGATACCAAACATAGGTCTTTCTGCAGCCAGGATCTTTTTCACCGTATCTACTGCGTAAGTCAGCGGAGCCGGATCACCGGGACCATTGGAAATAAAGTAGGCATGCGGTTTAAATTCCTCGCAAACCTCAAAAGTAGTGTCGGTTGGGAATACCTGCAGGTAAGCGCCTTTATCAGACAGGCATTTCAGCATATTTCTTTTCACGCCGTTGTCGAGCACTGCAATACGGATCTCCGCAGCCGGGTCGCCTACATAGTAAGCTTCCGGAGTGGTCACTTCTTTGCAGAGGGCCAGGCCTTCCATTGAAGGCACCTTTGCCAGTTCAACTTTCAGTTGATCCAGGTCCAGGATAGCAGAAGAGATAATGCAGTTCATAGCACCTTTGCTGCGGATGTGGGAAACCAGCGCGCGGGTATCTACGTCATAAATGGCTACCAGGTTATTATCGGTCAGGAACGTATCCAGTGACCCATCGGCCATTTTCCTGGAATAGTTGTACGCAATATTTTTTGCGATCAAACCATTGATCTTCACACTGCTGCTCTCTACGTCGTCCTTTTTGGTGCCGTAGTTCCCGATGTAGCAGTTGTTCATTATAAGTACCTGTCCTTTATAAGAAGGGTCCGTAAACACTTCCTGGTAACCCGTCATACCGGTATTGAAAGCTAATTCACCGGCGGCTGTGCCAATTTTCCCAAAAGCTTTTCCCTGAAAAACCGTACCGTCTTCTAACAGCAGTATGGCAGGTTGGATGGTTCTTGTCTGAGGCATTTCTGGTATCTGTCTTGTTTTATATTTTAAAAAAAACCTTCAAGGGTACAAAAATTGCCCTGAAGGTTCGGATAAAAAACCGTGCAAAGGTATGAAATGCAACAGTTAAATACAGATTTTTTTTACCAGAAAGAAAAGATGTTACTTAATTTTTACAGATTTAAGCACGCGCTGTGCCACCTGGCGGCCAATAGGGTCATCGTCGCGGTAATTAATCTGGATTTGCCAGCGGTTGCTTCCTTTGATCATTACCAGGTTACAAAATGCCAGGCGGATGCCGCCTTTATACAGATAATTCCCTTCTTCCAGCACCCCCTGCATTCCGGAAATGAGTACGGGTATTGATTTACAGTCGATATCCGTAGCGGTTTCCTTCAGTTGCATGCTGTTATGGGAGGCGGCCACAGCATCTTCCAGGCTGTTAGCTACGCTGCTGATATAACTGAACATATTTACCGCGATGCGGATACCTCCCCCATCTTCATTAGTATAGGTTTTCGCGTATTCAATCACTTTAGCTTCTTCCCCTTCCAGCGGCTGGTCGTGTACCCATAATTTTACCGGAGTACTGATTTCCAGTGCCTGACGGCCTATGGTAGCAGTGTGCCAGGTGCTGTACAAACTGGCCAGTGGTACCTTGGGATACAGAAGGGTAAACACGGCTCTTTTACCGAACAGCGTGCCGGTAATAGCTACCAGCAGGAAAACGAGTGAAAAAAAGATGACTATTTTCCTTTTACTGGCGGATTGCAGCTGGTTTTTAATCCAATATAGCGGGCCGGTCGTTTTTTTCTCTCTCAGTGAGATGCCTACTGCCTGGGTATATTCCGGGAATGTGGCCATTGGATGAAGCTTTCGCCATTCGGCGAAGCTTTGTGGCAGCTTTTTTCCGCACGCATCGCAAAAAGTAAGGTATTCAGATTTGAGTGGGTTGGGATGACCACAACTATCACAATGCAGGTATTTCATAGGGATACTCATTAAAACTGCTGTAATATTACGAAATATATGCATTTATTAGCGCATAAAAAAGGACAAAGCCTGGCTTTGTCCTTTTTCGTATCGTTTGATATAAGATTACTCAGCAGATTTTTCTTCTGTTGCAGTATCAGCAGCTTTAGTTTCAGTTGCTTCTTCTGCTTTCTTCTTAGCACCACCGGCACGACGGGTTTTCTTAGCAGCAGCTTTTTCTTCTGATTTACCGTAGATTTCGTTGAAGTCTACCAGTTCAATCAGCGCAACTTCTGCGTTATCGCCCACACGTTTACCCAGTTTAATGATACGGGTGTAACCACCAGGACGGGTAGCTATTTTCTCACTGATCGTGCTGAACAGTTCCTTGATAGCTTCTTTATCCTGCAGGTAGCTGAACACAATTCTACGGTTGTGGGTAGAATCGGTTTTGCCTCTTGTCAGCAGCGGCTCAACATACACGCGGAGGGCTTTCGCCTTTGCCAGTGTAGTGGTGATACGTTTGTGGCTGATCAGTTCGCAAGCCAGATTGGACATCAGGGCTTTACGGTGGGAAGCAGTTCTGCTTAATTTGTTTAATTTAACTCCGTGACGCATGACATTATTTGTTTTAACCCTTACACCGTGTCAGGAATTGCAAGGTACTTGTTAATTATAAAGTAGTTAAGCCAAAGCTATTGCGGATGCAACGGCTTTGGCTTAACAGATAAATACTATTCTTCTTCGAGTTTCAGTTTAGACAGATCCATACCGAAGTGCAGACCTCTTTCGCCCAATACCTGTTCAATTTCGCTGAGTGATTTCTGGCCGAAGTTTCTGAACTTCATCAGTTCTTCCTGTTCGTATTGTACCAGTTCGCTGAGGGAATTGATTTTAGCTGCTTTCAGACAGTTGAATGCACGTACGCTCAGATCGAGATCTTCGAGTGGTGTTTTCAGTATCTTACGCAGTTGCAGTGTTTGTTCGTCCACCACATCTTCTTTTTCAGTGTCTTTGGTATCAAAGCTGATGTTTTCATCAGTGATGATCATCAGGTGCTGAATGAGGATACGGGAAGCTTGTTTCACTGCTTCTTCCGGGTGGATAGTACCGTCGGTGATCACCTCCATAACGAGCTTCTCATAGTCAGTTTTCTGCTCCACACGGGTATTTTCTATGCTGTACTTTACGTTTTTGATAGGCGTAAAGATAGAGTCGATCGCGATGTAGCCGAATACTGCATCCTTGGGTTTATTTTCCTCAGCCGGAACATAACCACGGCCTTTACCGATAGTCAGTTCGATATCCAGCTTGGCAGAAGGATCCAGGGTGCAGATTAACAGCTCCGGATTCATGATCTGGAAAGCACTGGTGGCTTTTTCAATCATATCAGCGCGGAACTCTGTTTTACCCTTAATGGACAGTGTGATCTTTTCGTTCGTTACATCACTCTCTGAAATCCTCTTGAAACGAACCTGTTTCAGGTTCAGGATGATTTCAGTAACGTCTTCAGTAACACCTTTCAGTGTAGCGAACTCGTGATCGGCTCCTTCAATTTTAATACCCACAATGGCATAGCCCTCCAAAGAAGACAACAGTACGCGACGTAACGCATTACCGACAGTCACAGCATAACCTGGTTCTAATGGACGGAATTCGAATTGAGCTTCAAAGTCGGTAGACTTCTGCAATACGATCTTATCAGGTTTCTGGAAATTTAAAATTGCCATTGATATGATAGATTTATTTGTTAAATATGAGGTTAGTCCGTGACCTTTGGCCACGGACTAATTATTTATTACTTAGAGTACAATTCTACGATCAGTTGTTCCTTGATATTTTCAGGAACGCTCTCTCTCTCAGGATAAGCAATGAATACACCTTTCATTTCTTTCTCGTTCCAATCCAGCCAGCTGAACTTAGGATTTTTTCCACGGATAACGCTGGTCAGTGCAGAATTGTTTGCAGTTTTGTTTTTCAGGCTGATAACGTCTCCTGGTTTCAGTTGGAAAGAAGGAGTGTTAACAACGATACCGTTAACAGTAACGTGCTTGTGAGAAACCAGCTGACGGGCAGCAGGACGTGAAGGAGCGATACCAAGACGGAAAACGGTGTTATCCAGACGGGCTTCGAGCAGTTTGATCAATACTTCACCGGCAACACCTTTTCTGCGGGTAGCTTCATCAAACAGGTTACGGAACTGACGTTCCAGCAAACCGTAAGTGTATTTAGCTTTTTGTTTCTCTCTCAGCTGGAGTGCGTATTCGCCTAATTGTTTGCGTTTACGGTTAGCACCATGCTGACCCGGAGGGTTACTGTTCTTACTTAAATACTTGCCATTACCGAGAATGGGCTCACCAAAAATTCTGGAAATTTTGGTTTTGGGACCTGTGTACCTTGCCATGTTTTAAATATACTTTAGATTTTTTAGTTAATGATGCATGCTCTTCAAAAAATCTGAAAACCTGATCATGCATCCATTTATTTAATAATATTACAACGTCCAGATACCAAACTTCTAATGAAATCTGGTATCTGGATGCTGTAAATATATATTACTATACTCTTCTCTTCTTAGGAGGGCGGCAACCGTTGTGTGGTAAAGGCGTAACGTCTTTAATCATGTTCACTTCGATACCGGAGTTAGCGATAGCGCGGATAGCACTTTCACGACCAGCTCCAGGGCCTTTTACAAATACATCTGCTCTTTTCAGACCTGAGTCCATTGCAACTTTAGCAGCATCCTGTGCAGCCAGCTGAGCAGCATACGGAGTGTTCTTCTTAGAACCTCTGAAGCCCATTTTACCAGCAGAAGACCAGGATATAACCTGACCATGCTTGTTGGTGATGCTCACGATGATGTTGTTAAAGCTAGCAGAGATATGAACATCTCCGTAGTTATCTACCTTTACTACTCTCTTTTTATTAGCAGCAGTTTTTGTATTATTTGCTTTTGCCATAATGATTTAAATTCCAAATATGAAATTCCGCATCCCAAATTACACGACTCACGGTCATTGAAACCCCTCAGATTCGGATTTGGGATTTCAACCTGGGATTTTATTTATTATTTCTTAGTTGCTTTTTTCTTACCAGCCACTGTCTTACGTTTACCTTTACGGGTACGGCTGTTGGTACGTGTGCGCTGACCTCTTACCGGTAAGCCTTTCCTGTGACGCAAACCGCGGTAACAAGCGATATCCAGCAGACGCTTGATATTCATTTGCACTTCGGAACGCAGCTGACCTTCTACCTTAAACTCACCGTTGATAATGTTACGGATGGCAGCTTGATCATCATCATTCCAATCACGCACTTTTTTGTTTACATCAATTTCCGCCTTGTTCAGGATATATTGGGCGGTAGAACGGCCTATACCAAAGATATAGGTGAGGCCAATTTCTCCTCTTTTATTTTTAGGAAGATCTATACCGGCTATACGTGCCATATTTCTATTTTAGATTTTATGATTCTGATTAAAAAATCAAATTCCGTTAGGGGAACCGATTAACCCTGGCGTTGTTTAAAACGAGGATTCTTTTTGTTGATCACCAACAAAACACCTTTTCTACGAACTATTTTACAATCCGCACTTCTTTTTTTGATTGCAGCTCTTACCTTCATGATTAATACTTTATAAAAGGTTATGATATTTGTTAAATTATTATTCCAATCCCCTCTACGCTGTTCCCACTTATTTGTATCTGAAAATTATACGGCCTCTTGACAAATCGTATGGGCTCATCTCCACGCCAACCTTATCTCCTGGCAGAATGCGGATGTAGTGCATTCTCATTTTTCCAGAAATGGTGGCCAGGATCTCATGCCCGTTTTCCAATTTTACACGGAACATAGCGTTCGACAAGGCTTCTAATATAATTCCATCCTGTTTAATGAGTGCCTGTTTTGCCATAAAAATTTTTAGGACTGCAAAGATAGCATTTATCTTTTGAAATAGAAAAATTTCCCCTGATTATTATTAATATTGCCAGTTTTTTTACCAAAACCTGTCCTTTTTACCCTCAAAACCCCTGCTATATTAGATAAATCCAAAATCCTATACTAGTAATTTGAATTTAATTCGGGGTTGTTTTTCTCTTCTTTTTCTATATCCACATAGGTAGATAACACATCCGCCTTCCCTTTTCCAACAGCCACCGTATGTTCAAAGTGAACAGACGGGCTTCCGTCGCGGGTAGCTACTGTCCAGCCGTCTTCCAGGTACTCCACGTCTTTCGAGCGGAGATTGATCATAGGCTCGATGGCTATCACCAGTCCTTCCTTCATCACCGGACCACTACCTCTTTTACCATAGTTAGGCACCTGAGGGTCCTCATGCAGGTTCCGGCCGAGGCCATGCCCTACCAGTTCCCTTACTACGCCGTAACCGCGCTCTTTTTCGGTATATTCCTGTATTGCATAAGAGATATCACCTATCCTGTTGCCAACAATCGCTTTTTCGATGCCTTTGTACAGGGAAGCTTTGGTGGCAGTCATCAGGCGGAGTACGTTTTCGGGTACATTACCAATGGCAAAGGTGTAGGCGCTGTCGGAATGGTATCCGTTCATGTAAACCCCTACATCCACGGTGAGGATATCACCGTCTTTCAGCACATATTTATTTGGAATACCGTGTACTACTTCTTCATTTACTGAAATGCAGCAGGCATTCGGGAAACCTTTGTAATTTTTGAAGGAAGGTGTTCCACCATTTTCAACGATAAACTTATCAGCAACAGCATCCACGTCCAGTGTAGTCATCCCCGGTTTCAGGGTCCTGGCTACTTCTGCCAGGGCTGCACTGAGAATCAGGGCACTTTTACGTATCAACTCTATTTCTTCCTTCGTCTTATAGTGAATCATAACATCCTTGTTTCTGTCGCTGTTAGTGATCAGCATCAGCTTTCTGCGTATGCTTTTAACTGAAGCTAAGGACTAACTGTTCTTTATTCAAAAATAATATAGCCACCAAAGCGGGAAAGCTTCTGTGGCTATTTTATTGTTCTTGTAACACTTTTGTGTTCAATTACTTATGCGTTAGCCGGGGCAGTTCTGCCTTTGATACGGCCGGTGCTCATCAGTCCATCGTAATGGCGCATCAGGAGCTGGCTTTCAATTTGTTGCAGTGTATCCAGGATAACTCCCACCATGATCAGCAGGGATGTACCTCCGAAGAAAGTAGCAAAGTTGCTGTTCACTTTAAAGGCGGCAGCCAGGCCGGGCATGATACCCACTATTGCCAGGAAAAATGCGCCGGGCAAAGTGATACGGTCCATTACTGCACCAATATAATCAGCGGTTGCTTTACCTGGTTTGATACCCGGGATGAATCCGTTATTACGTTTCATTTCATCCGCCATTTGGGTTGGATTGAAAATGAGCGCAGTATAGAAGTAGGTGAATACAATAACGAGCACCGCGTAAATGAGGTTGTACCAGCCGTTCGTGTGATCACTGAAGATGCGGATAAAGCCGGACGCACTTTCTGAGGAAGTGGCAAAGCCTATGGCAGTTGCAGGGATGAACATGATCGCCTGGGCGAAGATGATAGGCATTACACCGGCAGCATTCACTTTCAGGGGAATGAACTGGCGTACACCACCATATTGTTTGTTACCTACGATACGTTTAGCGTAATTCACCGGTATTTTCCTGGTACCCTGAACGAGCAGGATGAGGCCCACGGTGATTAAGATAAAGATGGCAATTTCAATGAGGAACAGGATCGGTCCACCCGCTTCACCTGCAACTTTACTGGAAAATTCTGCGACTAAAGCCTGTGGCAAACGGGCAAGGATACCCATCATAATGATGATGGAGGTACCGTTACCAATTCCTTTGTCTGTGATCTTTTCACCGAGCCACATTACAAACAGGGTACCTGCAGTAAGTAAAACGGTAGTAGAGAGCCAGAAGAAAAAGGTGCCATATTCGGCAATAATAGCGCCACCTGACTGATTACGCAGATAAGCAACGTAAGCACTCGCCTGGAAACCTGTTACGATAACTGTGAGGTAACGGGTGAACTGGTTAATTTTTTTGCGGCCGCTTTCACCTTCTTTCTGCATTTTCTGGAATTGCGGAACAGCTATAGTTAATAACTGGATGGCAATGGACGCAGAGATGTAGGGCATAATACCCAATGCAAATATGGAGGCCCTTGAAAACGATCCGCCGGCAAACATGTTAACCAAACCCAGGATACCCTGATTAGAATTTTTCTCAAAGTCGGTGAGCGCATTTGCATCAATGCCGGGCAAAGCGATATAGGATCCTACGCGGTAGATGAGGACCAGGAGCAGGGTGGTCAGGATGCGGTTACGCAAATCCTCAATACTCCAGATATTCTTAATCGTTTCGATAAATTTCTTCACAGGAAGATAAAGGTTTAATAGCGCTATTAAATATGAAAAGACGCACTACTCCGTAGGCGTCTCCTCAGTCGTAAAGTCTTATACCAGTTCTACTGATCCACCTGCTGTTTCGATGGCCTGTTTAGCTTTTTCGCTGATAGCGTTAACTTTAACAGTCACCTTTGTTTTGAGTTCGCCGGTAGCGAGAATCTTAACTTTAGCTGTTCTGTTAATCAGACCGTTCATGAACAAGGTTTCCAGATTAAACTCCTGGAGGCCATATTTCTCAACTAATTGATCCAGCTGACCCAGGTTGAAGATTTTGTATTCTTCACGGTTATTATTTTTGAAACCGCGTTTTGGCATACGGCGTTGGATTGGCATCTGGCCACCTTCGAAGCCTCTTTTGCTCGCGTAACCAGCACGTTGCTGGATACCTTTGTTACCTTTTGTAGAGGTACCACCTTTACCGGAAGCCTCACCACGTCCAAGACGTTTTTCTTTATGTACAGCGCCTTGTGCAGGCTGTAATGAATGCAGATTCATAATTAATTGTTTTTACTTGCGCGGAAATTAACCGCTCGCTTTTATTCTAAAATAAAAATGGTAAAGTCACAAATGTAAAGGTAAGATTATCAACAGACAATCCCACAGCAGTGTTACTTAATTAAGCGTTAACTGTTTCTACCGTTACAAGGTGATTAACTTTACGGACCATACCCAGGATCTGAGGAGTTGCTTCTACTTCAACAGTAGCGTGCATTTTAGTCAGGCCCAGTGCCTTCAAGGTCAGTTTCTGCCTTTCCGGACGGTCTATACCACTTTTCACTTGAGTGATCTTAATCTTTGCCATAAACCCCTATCCGCTAAAAGCGGAGTAATTTAATTGTTAATGAATTATTTTCAAAATTTTCCGGAGGTACCCAGCTTTTCAGCGGGTATAAATCAACCGTTGAAAACTTTCTTCAGGGAAACGCCTCTTGTTTTGGCGATGCTGATTGGTTCGCGTAACATACCTAAAGCTTTGAAGGTAGCTTTTACCACGTTGTGTGGATTAGCAGAACCCAGAGATTTAGCCAGTACGTCGGTTACACCAACGCTTTCCAGTACTGCACGCATGGAACCTCCTGCGATCACACCGGTACCGTGAGCGGCTGGTTTGATCAACACTTTGGCGGCGCCTTCTTTAGCAAACTGATCGTGAGGAATGGTACCGTGCATAACAGGAACCTTGATCAGGTTCTTCTTAGCATCGTCTATACCTTTGGTGATAGCCTGCTGTACTTCTTTGGCTTTACCAAGACCGTGACCAACAACACCGTTTTCGTTACCTACAACTACCAGTGCGGAGAAACTGAATGTACGACCGCCTTTAGTGGTTTTAGTAACACGGTTGATCGCCACTACTTTTTCTTTCAGCTCCAGATCACCAGCCTTTACTTTATTGAATGAATTCTTTGCCATTTTATTTTATAAGAATTACTTGTTCAGAATTATAAGATTCGGACTTCGTGATTAAAACTGAAGACCGCCTTCTCTTGCTCCGTCAGCTACGCTTTTCACGCGGCCATGATATAAATAACCACTTCTGTCGAAAACGCAGGTGGTGAGACCCAGTGCCAGTGCTTTAGCAGCCAGCGCTTTACCTACCAGTACAGATTTTTCGCTTTTATTACCTGCCTGTGCTTTGATATCCTTATCACGGGAAGAAGCGGAAGCCAGGGTAGTGCCATTGGTATCGTCGATCAACTGCACATAGATATCGCTGTTGCTGCGAAATACAGATAATCTTGGTTGCTGTGCAGTACCGGAAATTTTCTTACGGATGCGGTAGCGGATTTTCTGTCTCCTGTTAACTTTTGTGCTCATTTTGAGTTTTATTTTATTACCCCGATGCTGCCGGGGTATCTGTTAAAATCAGCTAACCAGCTATAGTAGCTGATTAGCCAATTAAATATTTTACTTACCGGCTGATTTACCAGCTTTCTTACGTACCACTTCATCGCTGTAGCGAACACCTTTACCTTTGTATGGTTCTGGTTTACGCAGACCGCGGATCTTAGCGGCTACCTGACCCAGCAATTGGTTATCGATACCTTCCAGCATGATCTTAGGGTTCTGACCTTTTTCAGTCAGGGTAGCTACCTTCAGTTCTTTCGGAATTTCGAAAACGATATTGTGAGAGTAACCTAAAGCGAGATCCAGTAACTGACCGTTGTTTGCTGCTTTATAACCAACACCCACCAGTTCCAGTTGTTTTTTGAATCCTTCAGTAACACCCTGAACCATGTTAGCCAGTAAAGCGCGGTATAAACCGTGGAGTGCTTTATGACGGATCTGTTCAGTTGGGCGGATTACTGTTAAAACGCCGTCCTTCACCTCAATCTTCATTTCCCTGTCGATGTTCTTTTTCAGTTCACCTTTAGGGCCTTTTACGGTTACTTCATTGGAAGGGGAAACAGTAACTGTAACTCCGCTAGCCAATTTGATAGGACTTTTACCTATACGAGACATAACTTTAATTTAAAGTTGTTTGATATTGATGTACCGGTTATCCGTGTTCAGCGCCGTATAGAGAGCTTAATTGTCAGATAACTTAAGTGAATGACTGGTTGGGTAACAACCAGTCATTCAATATATTAATAGATGAAGCAAACTACTTCGCCACCTACATTTTGAGCTTTTGCTTCCTTATCGGTCATTACACCTTTGGAAGTAGAGATAATCGCTACGCCTAAACCGTTCTTCACGCGCTTAAACTCTTCTGGTTTAGCGTACTGACGCAGACCTGGGCGGCTGATGCGTTGTAATTCCTTGATAGCGGGTTCTTTAGAGATCGGATCGTACTTCAAAGCGATTTTGATTACGCCTTGTTTAGTATCTTCTTCAAATTTGTACTTCAGGATATAACCTTTGTCGTACAGAATTTCTGTAATGCGTTTTTTCAGCTTGGAAGCCGGAATTTCCACAATCCTGTGGGTGGCCATTTGCGCGTTCCGGATACGTGTCAGGAAGTCTGCTATTGGATCAGTAACCATTGTTGTAATAGTTTGATAAATGTTTACAATGCGATATCCAATCGTAATAAGATGGGAATCAAATAACTTTTTCGGGATTTACACCTCCGGTAGGCCGGAAGATAAACACCTTGAATTACCAGCTGGCTTTTCTAACGCCAGGGATTTTACCTGCGAGAGCCAGGTCACGGAACATGTTCCTGCAGAGGCCGAAGTGACGCATGTATCCTTTAGGACGACCGGTCAGCTGGCATCTGTTGTGCAGACGAACAGGGGAAGCATTTTTTGGAAGTTGATCCAGTGCAGCGTAGTCACCGGCAGCTTTCAGGGCAGCGCGTTTTTCTGCGAACTTAGCTACCATAGCTTCTCTTTTCCTTTGTCTGGCTTTTACGGATTCTTTTGCCATAATTATATTATCGTTTCGATTTACTGATTATCTTTTTTCATACCCTTGAACGGCATACCCATTTCCTTCAGGAGCTCGTAAGCTTCTTCGTTGGTGTTTGCAGTGGTAACGAAGGTGATATCCATACCGGACATTTTCGTTACTTTATCGATATCGATTTCAGGGAAGATGATTTGTTCGGTGATACCCATAGTGTAGTTACCACGACCGTCAAAAGCTTTTTCGTTCACACCTTTGAAGTCACGTACACGTGGGAGGGATACAGCGATCAAACGATCCAGGAAGTCGTACATATTAGTGCTGCGTAAAGTTACACGTGCACCGATAGGCATGTTCTTTCTGAGTTTGAAGTTGGAGATATCCTTTTTAGACATGGTAGCGATAGCTTTCTGACCAGCGATGCGGGTCATTTCGTCTACTGCGATGTCTACCAGTTTCTTATCACCTACTGCACCATTGATACCCTGGTTCAGGCAAATTTTTACCAGGCGAGGAACCTGCATAACACTTTTGTAGTTGAATTTCTTCATCAGTGCAGATTTAACTTCCTCGTGGTATTTAGTCTGCAGTCTCGGAGTATATTTTGTGTTTGACATTATTTAATTTCCTCCCCTGATTTTTTAGCGATACGAATTAATTTACCGTTTTCTCTCTGCCTGTTAACCCTGGTAGGTTTACCAGTTTTAGCATCCCACAGCATTACATTAGAGATGGCGATAGGAGCTTCCTGCTTAACAATACCACCTTTGGTATTCTGGGCAGTTGGCTTCGTGTGCTTGGTAATAATGTTAACGCCTTCTACAAGAATGCGGGCTTTCTCAGGATTCACTTCCAGCACTTTACGCGCTTTGGTTCTATCCTTGTCATCACCGGCAATTACCGCAACCAGGTCGCCTTTCTTAATGTTAAATTTAGGCTTAAATCTAGTTTTCATTACTTTGATTTATTTATAAACGCCAAGCGAAACAATAGTTTCGCTTGATTAATGTTTTTTCTCGTTTTGCAAACGGGCTGCAAAGATAAGAAATATTTTCGGATTTCGGGATTTTGGCTTTTTTTGATAAAAATCATAAAAATTCCAAAATCCCTGTACCGCTATATCTTTATAATACCTCAGGAGCGAGGGAGATAATTTTCATATAACCCTTGTCTCTCAGCTCACGTGCAACCGGACCGAAAATACGGGTACCGCGAGGTTCGTCTGAGTTATTGAGCAGTACAACCGCGTTATCATCGAAACGGATATAAGAACCATCTTTACGACGTAATTTGTTCTTAGTTCTTACGATTACAGCTTTGGTCACCATACCTTTCTTCACACCGCCACCTGGCATTGCGTCCTTAACGGTTACTACAATTTTATCGCCTACGCCAGCGTAGTCCTGACCGGAGTTACCTAATACGCGGATGCACAATACTTCTTTGGCACCGCTGTTATCAGCTACACTCAGTCTTGATTCTTGTTGTATCATCGAAATGAGATTTGATATTGTTTAGTCAGCGGCTGGCACCGGGGTTGCCGGCAGCAGCTTGAAACAAATAAATAATTATTTTACTTTAGCGATTACTTCTACCAGTCTCCAGCATTTGTTCTTGCTCAGAGGGCGTGTTTCCGCGATTTTCACGGTATCGCCGATGCTGCACTCGTTTTTATCGTCGTGCGCCATGAACTTGGTAGTTTTTTTCACGAATTTACCATAGATCGGGTGCTTTACCTTACGCTCCACCTTAACGGTAATGGTTTTATCCATTTTGTTGCTGGCAACCACACCAATCCTGGTTTTTCTTAATTTTCTTTCGGTCGTCATTGTTGAAAGTATTTAACCCTCCGTGAGGAGGTCATAAATTGTATTATACTAATGCTATGTCAGCAGTCCCGGTATCACCGGGACTGAAGAATCAGAAGCCCAGTTGTCTTTTACGCAGTTCGGTATTCATCCGAGCGATATCGCGTCTTACGGCGCGGATGCTCATTGGATTTTCGATTGGCGTAATTGCGTGACCAAAGGTCATTTTTTTCAAGCGGAGTTCTTCTGCAGAGATTTTCTCTTTCAGATCTTGTTCGCTCAGGCCTTTCAGTTCCAGCTTTTCTTTTGCCATTGTATTGAGTTTGATTCGGTTAGCTGCCGGGGCAGTGTTACCGGATTTTTAGTTATTGTGTACCTGTAATTAAGCTACGAAGTCGCGGCTGGTTACAAATTTTACTTTAATGGGCAGTTTCTGTGCTGCGAGTTCCATTGCTTCTTTTGCTACCTGTAAGGAAACGCCATCAGCTTCAAATAAAATTCTACCTGGCTTTACAACTGCTGCCCAATGGTCAGGAGCACCTTTACCTTTACCCATCCTCACTTCCAAAGGCTTAGCAGTGATAGGTTTGTCAGGGAATATGCGGATCCATACGTTACCTTCACGTTTCATGTGCCTTGTCA
The DNA here is from genome assembly GCF_051362515.1 of Chitinophaga sp. ARDCPP14. Lineage (NCBI taxonomy): Bacteria > Pseudomonadati > Bacteroidota > Chitinophagia > Chitinophagales > Chitinophagaceae > Chitinophaga > Chitinophaga sp. ARDCPP14. The sequence continues at coordinate 23,187 of NZ_JBKIXB010000010.1, forward strand.
GCGCAACACGTGCAGCTTCGATCTGCCTGTCGGTGATCCACTTAGGTTCTAATGCTTTAAGACCGAAAGTACCAAAGGAGAGGGTAGCGCCTCTTTTAGCGTTCCCTTTGATGCGGCCTTTGTGCATCTTCCTGTGTTTCGTTCTTTTTGGCTGTAACATCGTCTATGTTGTTAATGTTAATAGTAATTGTTAATGTCTGCTTAACCGCCAGATACTATCTGCGGCCACCGCCACGGTGTTCTCCACCGCCTCTTCTTTCGCCACCACCGCGGTTATCTCTGCGTTCACCGTGATGTTCTCTTCTTTCGCCGCCATGACCAGTACCACGGTTATCACCTTCTTTACCGGTTAAAACGTTCGGGTTCAGATCGCGTTTACCCAGTACTTCACCTTTACAGATCCATACTTTGATACCGATTTTACCATAAACGGTTAAAGCGAACAGGGAAGCGTAATCGATGTCCATACGGAATGTATGTAAAGGCACGCGACCTTGTTTCATTTCTTCGGAGCGGGCAATTTCAGCACCACCTAAACGGCCGCTGATTTTAACCTTGATACCTTCAGCACCCATTCTCAGAGCGGTAGCAATCGCCATTTTGATAGCACGTTTGTAGTTAATACGGCTTTCAATCTGTTTTGCGATTGTTTCAGCAACGATGTTAGCATCCATTTCGGGACGACGGATCTCCAGGATGTTGATCTGTACATCTTCTTTGCCTGTCAGCTTCTTCAGCTCTTCCTTGATGCGATCAACTTCGTTACCGCCTTTACCAATGATGATACCAGGCTTAGAAGTATGAACAGTGATGATTAACTTACCTAAAGTTCTTTCGATCACAACTCTTGAGATGCCACCTTTGTTGATACGGGCATTCAGATAAGTTCTGATCTTGTTATCTTCGATCAGTTTAACAGCAAAGTCTTTTTTGCTGCCATACCAATTAGAGTCCCATCCTCTGATGATACCTAACCTGTTACCAATAGGATTTGTTTTCTGACCCATGTTCTGGTTATTTGTCTATTAGTTTAATAGTTTTGTTTCTATTTTGTTTCCGGTTTGCACTGAATTACTGTGCTTTACCGTCCACTACGATCGTCACGTGGTTACTTCTCTTGCGGATACGGTAACCCCTTCCCTGTGGAGCCGGGCGCATTCTTTTCAGGGTGCGGCCGCCATCAACAAAAACGGTTTTTACGATCAGGTTAGCATCTTCTACCCTTGCACCTTCGTTCTTCACTTTCCAGTTGGCGATAGCGGATATCAGCAACTTCTCTAAAGGTACGCTTGGGTGTTTCGGATGGAATTTCAAAATATTCAAAGCCTTTTCCACATCCAGACCACGGATTAAGTCCGCGAGCAAACGCATTTTGCGGGGAGATGTAGGATTATTATTCAGCTTAGCTACTGCTTCCATTGTTATTAATTTCTTTTATTATTTAATGTCTGACGTCTGGTGTTTGATGTTCCGGTTTGAAACGAATACTTCAAACCTCAAACCTCAGACTATAATTTACATTTTCTTGTTTACGTGTCCTCTGAAGTTACGTGTAGGTGCAAATTCGCCCAGTTTATGACCAACCATAAATTCCGTTACATAAACAGGAATAAATTTGTTGCCATTATGAACAGCGAAAGTGTGACCAACGAAATCAGGAGTGATAGTAGAACGACGGCTCCAGGTCTTGATAACAGAACGCTTGGTACCGGTATTCATCTTTTCAACTTTTGTTTCTAATTTCAGGTCTACGTAAGGACCTTTTTTTATGGAACGAGCCATGTCTTACTGATTTATGATTTTTCAAACCCGGGATCCGGTATTGCTACCGGAGCCCTGATTCAGAAATACTATAATTTTTTACCGTTTTTTCTGCTAATGATCAGCTTATCAGAACTCTTATGCGGTTTTCTGGTTTTCAGACCTTTCGCATATTTACCAGTTCTTGATCTTGGATGGCCTCCGGAAGATTTACCTTCACCACCACCCATTGGGTGATCCACAGGGTTCATAGCCACACCACGGTTGCGGGGGCGGATACCTCTCCAACGGTTAGCACCTGCTTTACCGATGGATTGCAGTGCGTGGTCGGAGTTAGAAACAGTACCTACGGTAGCTTTACAAGTATTTAATACTTTGCGGAGCTCGCCGGAAGGCATTTTCAGTACGGCATATTTTTCTTCCTTGTTGGACAGCTGTGCGTAAGCGCCGGCGCTTCTTGCGATTGCACCACCTTTACCAGGCTGCAGCTCGATGTTGTGCACAACAGTACCCAGTGGCATATTCTTCAGTGGTAAAGCGTTACCTACTTCAGGAGCTACATCGGAGCCGCTTATAACGGTACCACCAACCTGTAAGCCCTGTGGAGCAATGATATAACGTTTTTCACCGTCAGCATAGTTTACCAGTGCGATGAATGCGCTACGGTTAGGATCATATTCGATCGTTTTAACTGTAGCAGGTACATTCTCTTTATCACGTTTGAAATCAATTACACGGTATTGTTTCTTGTGACCACCACCTATGTAGCGCATGGACATTCTTCCTTGCGCATTTCTACCGCCGGTCCTTTTGATGGGCTCCAGCAGGCTTTTCTCAGGGGTATCCGATGTCAGCTCAGCGTAAGCGTTGCCTATTTTCCAGCGGGTACCGGCCGTCATTGGTTTGAACTTCTTCAGTGCCATTACTTCCTAAAAAGTTAAATGTTGTTATTAAATATAAATAGTGATCTGTATATACATCCACATCCCGGCTGTTCAGGCCGGAACGGCACTACATGTTAGCATACAGATCTATAGTTTCACCACTTGCAACGGTAATGATCGCCTTTTTGTAAGACGGTTTTTTACCTGCGATGAAACCGGCTTTAGTAAAGCGGAATTTTGCTTTACCTGGCATTACAGCAGTATTTACTTCTGCTACGGTTACGCCGTAAAATTCTTCTACTGCTTTTTTGATCTCCAGTTTGTTGGCTTTTTTGTCAACAATGAAGTAGTAGCGGTTGAATTTTTCGGTTGCTTTGTTAACCTTTTCGGATACCACCGGTTTGATTAAAACGTCAGAAAGTTTCATCTTCTTTATAGCATTAAGCTGTTGGCGTTAGCCGCAAGCTGTTATTTAATTGGTTTTGACATCCTATGCTTCCGCTTCTGCAGGCTCTTCAGTGAAGATCTTTGCAGCGCTTTCTGTGAACACGATATAATTGCTGTTCATGATGTCGTAAGTGTTTACGTCGCTCAGTACAGTACCGTCTACAGTAGGAATGTTTCTTAAAGACAGGTAAACATTGTCATTGTATTCAGGCGTGATGAACATAGTCTTTCTGCCTTCAACATTGATGTTCAGATTCTTCAGGAAGCCAACGAATTGTTTGGTTTTTGGTGTTTCGAGCTGCAGATCTTCAACAATGATGATGCTGTTTTCTTTAGCTTTTACTGACAGGGCGGAGATCTTTGCGAGATCTTTCACTTTTCTGTTCAGTTTGAAACCCCAACCGTGCGGTTTTGGTCCGAAGATGGTACCACCACCTTTATACAATGGGTTACGGATGTTACCTTTACGGGCGCCACCGGTACCTTTCTGTTTGTGCAGTTTGCGGGAAGCACCTTGTACTTCAGCTCTGGTTTTTACCTTGTGGGTACCCTGACGCTGAGCAGCCAGGTATTGTTTAACAGCCAGGTAGATTACGTGGTTGTTAGGCTCAACACCAAAGATCTCCTCAGGAAGATCAATAGTCCTTCCGGTTTTCTTACCTTCTATATTTAAAATATCGATTTGCATGTTACTTCTGGATTAAAACGATTGAACCAATGTGGCCGGGAACGGAACCACTTACCAGGATATAATTCTTTTCAGGGAATATTTTCACGATCTTCAGACCTTTCACTTTCACTCTTTCGTTACCTGTCTGGCCGGCCATACGCATACCCTTGAAAACGCGGGAAGGATAAGAGGATCCACCAACAGAACCAGGAGCCCTGCTTCTATCGTGCTGACCGTGGGTAGCTTCACCCACACCACTGAATCCGTGGCGTTTTACAACACCCTGGAAACCTTTACCTTTGGAAGTGCCTACAACGTCAATTGTTTCACCTTCTGCGAAGATTTCGCAGGTGATAGATTCACCGAGGGCTTTCTGTACATCCGGGTTGCGGAGTTCTTTTACAAAACGTTTGGGAGAGGTGCTTGCTTTCGCGAAGTGACTGCTTTCTGCTTTAGTGGTGTGTTTTTCTTTCTTCTCACCGAAAGAAACCTGAATTGCATTGTAACCATCTGACTCCAGGGTTTTTACCTGAGTTACAACGTTGGGACCCGCTTCGATAATGGTAACAGCAGTTTGCTTACCATTAGACTCGAAGATACTGGTCATACCAATCTTTTTGCCAATAATACCTTTCATTTTTTATATGATTTTACCCAGCGCCTGGGGGATTTCGTGCTATCCCCAGGATGGGCGGTTTAAATACATTTATTGGGCGGCCGCCCAGAAGGCGCGACCTATGTTTGCTTGTTAAAATTGCTATCCTGCTGGTAATCAACATGATAACCATAAATCAATAAAAGGCCGGCCTTTCGCCCGCCTTGCTGTTGTCCTATGCTTTAATTTCAACTTCCACTCCGGAAGGCAGATCGAGCTTGCTCAGCGCGTCTACAGTTCTGGAAGAAGACGTGTAAATATCCAGTAAACGTTTGTGTGTACACAGTTGGAACTGCTCGCGCGCTTTCTTATTTACGTGCGGAGAACGTAATACTGTAAATATTTTCTTCTCGGTAGGTAAAGGAATTGGACCTGTTACCACGGCACCCGTGTTACGCACGGTTTTAACGATCTTCTCAGCAGACTTGTCTACCAGGTTATGATCGTAGGACTTCAGCTTGATTCTTATTCTCTGAGACATATGCAATGAACTTCTTCTTGTTTTTTCCCAATACAATTTGGGAGGGCAAAGGTAACCCGTTTTTTCTATTTGGCAAATAAATCTCAGGAAAAAATAAAAGAAACCGGGCAAGGGGCTGGCTCCGGCGGCGAAAGAGGTGCGGTAAAATTGCTGTTACCGGGGATGACGGCTTCAGAAACCATTCATTGTGTGTATGTTAAGCCTTAAGGTAACTTCACATGCCCCGTTTTGACAAATATAGGAAAACATATTTCAAAACCAAAAAAAGGAGAATTTCTTTACAATTTTTTTCCCGGGAGATGGAAAACGGAACGGATACCTCTCAACAGTATCCGGGAACGGGGAGCCGGGGAGCGTAAAGCGATATCAGGATTATTTCTTTCCTTGTATAGCCCTGTCAGGACGGGATAGTGCATGGGGAGTGCATGCTTAGTGCATTAAGAGTGCATCAGGAGTGCATGAGGAGTGCATCAGGAGTCCATGCTAACAGTATTCATACTGCATACATAGTCCAGGGTATACGCAGGTTTGAGGCATGGGAGAAATATCAGTAAGGTAACCGCTGCCCTGGAAGGTAACTTCCCCGGTGTAAGGATCAAAAATACCAGCAGCGCGGCTGACAGGTTCCATAAATCCTTACTTCAGGAGGAAGCGGAGCCATCCCTGTCAGATGGCAATAACCCAAAAGAGAAAGGGCTGTTCCCGCTTACCTGGAACAACCCTTTCTGAATAATTGAAATGGTTTGATGACTTGTTGGTCAATCGACCCAACAATGATTAGAGTGGTAAACCACCTAATAATGACTTAACTAATCCTAAGATTAATGCCAGCAGTTGATTCAGTAAATCCATGGAAAAAGGTTTTTATAAGATACTGCCTACTCTATTACCTGGTTTTCGGCGATGCCCAGTTGTTATTCAGTTAACATGTCTAAATTAAAAGCTCTCATTCAATATCCGGCCGTTCATTTTATTCATTCCAATCCAATCGCAATTATTTGTTCATTTAGCCACCATAGCCATGTTACGCGGATACTGCCAACAAAAAAAAGAGGCTGTTCTGGTATTGAACAGCCTCCGGATGATGTTGTAAGGGAAATAGTATCATTTAAGTACGGAAAAATCCCTTACCGAAAGGAGTCCTTATTACAGGCCACCCAGCAGAGATTTCAGCAGGGCAACCAGCGTTGCCAGCAGTTGATTCAGTAAAGCCATAAGATAGTTTTTACTACGGGTGACACCTACTCTCTTTATTTGGTTTTCGGCAATCCCATGTACACTTCTTGTTTTAGTGCCTGTCGAAATTAACGGCTATTCACAGAATTCCGCTCGTTCATTTTGTTCAGTTCGGCATCCTGATATTATACTGTTCAATAGGCTGCCATGGCTCATTTACATTAAAAGAAAAAGCCCCGGCAAAACATACCGGGGCTTTTTGTTCAGAAGTTGTTAAATCAGCTTCCTGTCTGAAGCGCGATTCGTGATTCACCGGTAATAAGCATTGTATTTACATTACGGAACCATATGCAGGTACTTTCATATGTTACAACCTCGGCCGGGGTTAGTGCTAACTAACAATACAGGTTAAATGCCGCCAAGCGCAGACACCAGCAGCGCCAGCAATCCTGTCAGAAATGTGTTTAAAGCATCAAGGATCATAAGGTGTTGTTTTCATTTGTGCCTACTCTTACTTGTGATTTTCGGCAATTTCCATTAATTAATATCCTTGTGTAACAAGGTGTAAAATTTACAGTGCGCCAGCAACGGTTGCCAGGAACTTCAGCACTGCCAGGAGAATAGAGTTTACCATATCCGGAGTTTTATGGATGTAATGCTTACTCTGTTCCGGGTTTTCAGCTTCCCCCTTGTCTGCGTCTTCACAGACAACTACTAAAATAAATGGTTCCGGCTTAAAAGCCTTCGTTCAGTTAATTCATTCCTGCTTCTGCTGTTCATTTTATTCAGCGCCCTTAAAAGACAGGACTCCTTATAACAGCAGCGGCGGCAATAATCATTGCCGCCGCTGCTGTTGAATTGTATTATATACTAAATTATTTTCCTGTTTCTTCCCTGTAAATCTGTTTCGCCTTTGCTGAAGGCAGATAGATCTGGAAACCTACACCCAGATTCAGTCTGTTTGAAGTAGTAGAGCTGCCAAAACCTACTGTGAGATCGTATTTCAGCAATCCTTCCAAACCAATATTAGGGGTAATAAAATAGGAAATGCCAGGGCCTACACCTATATTAAGACCGTTAGTTGAAGCCCCGTTAGCAACATTGGTACCTGCAAAACCAACGTTTCCTTCCACGAAGAAACGGGTACGTTTGGAGAATTCCAGTTTCCTTACATTTTTATCCTCCACAAAATAACGGGCAAGTGCACCTACGCCGTAGTTTGTATTGGTACCCGGGTTGTCAGTTGTCAAACCAAAGTTTACGTAGCCTCCCAATGCAAGACCATCCCTGATAAACCAGGCCGCTTTTGGTGTGAGATCCATACTAAACTGGGTGCTTTCTTTCTGGAAATTTAAACCCAGGTTACCCAAGGTACCACCTACCATAATATTTCCTTTCTGAATCTGGGCGTTAGCAGCAGAACCAAACAATACAGCCGCAAGTGCAAGGGTTAAGAGACGAATTCTTTTCATAGTCTGATTTTTAGTTTTAACAATTTACATGTTGAATGAATAAGAAATTAGCACGCAAACGCTTTCCGTTTGCAACTAAAGCTGCTGATCAGCCGTAAAAAAATAAAGGCAGGGGATAATGGGGAGTAATCTTACCTCGTCAAACAAACATCATCACAGTTAACAATACGTATTGTATCACAAAACTACTGAAAATGAGTCTAATATGTGCGCATCTTTCAAAAAAAATCTAAAAAAACACCTTATCAGATCCCTTCAGATATTATACTTATTCGATTCATTATTACTATAACATCCAGAACTTAAATGTTGTTGTATAAAAACCTGAATCAATAGAAAAGAAAAGGGAGATCATCCAGCCGTAGTCAGTCAGGACATGCCTTTCAGCAGATCGGCGTGTGTGCAGAAAGTTCCGTTTTGTTGCAGGAAATCAAGGAATAAATCCATCTTTTGCTGCATTCTTTTCCCGGATACACGCCTGATATAACCAGGTAATTCATACGCATTGATGTCGCTCAACTCCCAGGGATGGAAGTAAAAAGAAAGGTAGGAGTCCTTCTTCAAAATTCTTTTACTGAAATGCCGGGTTACCCACAGGGGCATATTTTTTACGCTCAGCCAGAACAGGGGATACCTGAGAAAAGGAGATACGGAAGATGGAATGATCCAGGTATCCTGGTCTTTGAACACGGTTCTCGGCAGATGCCGGTTATTGTATCTTCCGGGAAGCCAGGTGGGGTTTACCGAGGCATCATACAGGTAGCCGGCGGCTTTCAGCGCCTGCATATTTACTTTACGGAGGCGCGGCATGCGAAACCCCTGTACCGGCTGACTGCTGATTTCCTGCAGAGCCAGGCGGGAACTTTCCAGGTCCGCTTCTGTAAAAGAGCTATGGTAATAGGCATGAGAGGCTATTTCATGCTTTACTGCCATTTGCCTGATCAGTTCAGGATAATGTTGTGCCCAATAAGCGGTAACGAAAAACGTAGCGCGTACATTGTATTTGTCAAATAAAGCCAGTGTGGCCTGCAACCCGCTCCTGGAAACTTCCAGTTTCTCCTGGAGGGTTACCTGCTGGCCGAATTCTTCGGGGATATCAAATTCCTCCACGTCCACACTGATCAGTATCCTGTTTCTTTGTTCCATAAAAATTTAAGCAGCCGATGAGCCGAAAACAATCCTGCAATAATTCATCATTTCTTTCATTAAAAGTTTCACCCTGAAAGATGAAAACTGGATGCCTGGCCGGCAAGATACTGCGACTGCGCCAATTTTGAGATGGGAACGTTTGCCTGCGTGGTATAAAAATTCGCTGTCGTACAGAAAGCCATTGATGCGGGTGGAGAGCAGGATATTCTTTCCATAGGCATTAAAGCCCTTTAAACCGGCCTGTGCGTCTTCTACTTTGAGGTCCAGCACTACCCGGTTCAACAGGCGGCTGATGCGGGTAATTATACGGCGTTTGCGGGGTAACTCACGGAGGTAGGCTTCTCCCCTTTCCCCGGCTACCACATCCAGGCCCTGCATTAGACGATCGTAGGCTTCTTTTACCGCCGATACGCCAAAGGGGAAATCGAGGTCCGTATACACCTGGAAAGTGTGTTGTGAGCGCTTCACGCCTTCCCTCACAGCGTATCCTTTACCGCGGTTACGGGAATAGCTGACGATAATGATGTCCGGGATAGCTGCCTCCAGCCAGCTGATATGCTGCCGGGTAAAGTTTTTTACAGAGCCGTCGTTCACCAGGATGAGCTGAACGGGTGCGGTTCCCATCAGGGTTGTTATTTCGTGGTAATGCCTGATAAGTGATTCCACCCAGGGGCCCGACGGGTTCCAGCAGGGCAGAATCAAGTCCAGACCGGGAGTTAACGTAACCATTTCTCCCGAGGTATGTACCACAGTTGTAGGAGGTGCTTGTAATAACTCTAATGACATAATTCAAAGGCTATCAGTAAATAATACCGGTTGAGATGGTTTATATGCTATACCTATGACGTCGAAAGAGAAACCTCCCCCTATCACCGGGGTTTAAATAATAAAAAAGGTCCTGTAAAACAGGACCCTGGCAGTTAGCAAAAAGTAAATTGCAGTTGTAGGTTATCGTTATTGTAAAATATCGAATATTCTTGTCATGGCAATAGCATGTTCATGTCAGTTAGTGCTGTAAAAGCAGAAAGGTTGTTCCGCTTTGGCAGAACAACCTTTCCGGTATAAAAGAAACTATGATTAAGCGTTTACTTTGCCTTTCACTTTAGCTACCACTTCTTCCGCTACGTTATTCGGAGCAGGAGCATAGTGGGAGAATTCCATGATAGAGCTTGCGCGGCCGGAAGACAGGGAACGCAGCTGAGTTACGTAACCGAACATTTCGCTCAGTGGCACTTTAGCTTTGATTACCTGAACACCATTTTTGGAGTCCATACCTTCCAGCATGCCACGACGACGGTTCAGGTCACCTGTAACATCACCCATGTATTGATCCGGGGTAAGTACTTCTACTTTCATGATTGGCTCCAGCAATACTGGTTTAGCTTTGCGGGCAGCTTCACGGAAAGCGGATTTAGCGCACAATTCAAATGACATCGCATCAGAATCCACCTGGTGGTAAGATCCGTCGAACAGACGAACTCTGAGGTTCACCAGCGGGAAGTTAGCGAGTACACCCTGGTTGAGGGATTGTTCGAAACCTTTCTGAACTGCAGGGATGAATTCTTTAGGGATGGAACCACCAAAGATATCATTGATGAACTGGAAGGATTTACCTTCGTTTTCTTTCAGCCATTCTGCGTCTGCAGGTCCGATTTCGATCTGGATATCCGCGAACTTACCACGACCACCGGTTTGTTTCTTGAATACCTCGCGGTGTTCAACTTTGGTAGTCAGTGCTTCTTTGTAAGCAACTTGCGGCGCACCCTGGTTAACTTCTACCTTGAATTCGCGACGCATACGGTCAACGATGATTTCGAGGTGAAGCTCACCCATACCAGAGAGGATAGTCTGACCGGTTTCTTCGTCAGTTTTAGCTCTCAGGGTAGGATCTTCTTCTACCAGTTTGGAGATAGCCAGACCCATTTTATCAACGTCTGCCTGAGTTTTAGGCTCGATAGCGATGTGGATAACCGGTTCAGGGAAAGTCATTGATTCCAGGATAATCGGTGATTTTTCATCACACAGGGTATCACCGGTTTTGATATCTTTAAAACCAACAGCAGCACCGATATCACCAGCTTCGATGAAATCGATCGGGTTCTGCTTGTTAGCGTGCATCTGCATGATACGGCTGATACGTTCATTTTTGCCGGTACGGGTATTGAGTACATAAGAACCCGCATCCAGGTGACCGGAATAAACCCGGAAGAACGCCAGACGACCTACGAAAGGATCGGTTGCGATTTTGAAAGCCAGTGCAGACAGCGGAGCTTTAGCATCTGGTTTACGTTCAACTTCTTCACCGGTGTCAGGGTTGGTACCTTTAACCGCTTCAACGTCCATTGGAGAAGGCAGGTAACGGCAAACCGCATCCAGCATTTTCTGAACGCCTTTGTTTTTGAAAGAGGAACCGCACATCATCGGGATGATAGCGATATCGATAGTAGCCTTACGGATAGCTTCGTGGATTTCGTCTTCAGAAATTGAATTCGGATCTTCGAAGAATTTCTCCATCAGTTTGTCATCGTATTCAGCAACTGCTTCCACGAGTTTAGCTCTCCATTCTTCTGCTTCAGCTACCATGTCTTCCGGAATAGGAATTTCCTGGTAAGTAGCACCTTTACCTTCTTCGTCCCAGATAATACCTTTCATGGTAATCAGATCTACCACACCTTTGAAGCTGTCTTCAGCTCCGATTGGTAATGTTAAAGGTACCGGGTTAGCGCCCAGCATTTCTTTAACCTGTTTAACCACGTTCAGGAAGTCTGCACCGGAACGGTCCATTTTATTAACGAAACCGATACGTGGTACACGGTAGCGGTTAGCCTGGCGCCAAACGGTTTCAGACTGAGGTTCAACACCGGATACAGCGCAGAACAATGCCACCAGACCATCCAGTACACGGAGGGAACGTTCTACCTCTACGGTAAAGTCCACGTGACCCGGGGTATCGATGATATTGAATTTATATTGTTTGGTATCAGGTAAGGCTTTACCTTGTAAGGTTGGAAAATTCCAGAAACAAGTGGTTGCCGCAGATGTGATGGTAATACCTCTCTCCTGCTCCTGTGCCATCCAGTCCATTGTAGCAGCACCCTCGTGCACTTCTCCAATTTTGTGGGATTTACCTGTATAATACAGGATACGTTCTGTGGTAGTGGTTTTACCCGCATCGATGTGCGCCGCAATACCAAAGTTCCTTTGAAATTTTAAGTCTGCCATAATATTAAAGTGACTAAATAATGCAATTTGGGGGGCAAAGGTAACTTATTTTTGACAATAAATAAAATGACCTTCTTTTCCAAATTGTTATTTCTTTTTAACAAGCGCGGGCGTTATTCACATTAAATTTAATAACGATAAATAGTTCCCCGAAAACCAGTTTTTAGATGGTAGCGACCACTTGTATATGAAATTCAACCAAACATTAAATTAGCATTTTCCGGGTGCCATAATTCTGTCATATTCGTAGTAAGTTATAAAAAGGATATACCCACTGAAGAAGAATGCTAGTGAAATAGTCCAAAAGTAGAACTGAAATCGATTTCCCTAAAAATGAAAAACAACATGAAATAAAAGTTACTCAACGCGCTTGTATAACAGGCTGATACCTTATTTACTATTGTACCCCTTCCTGTCCCGGCGCTGTAGCGGTTCCCGAACACTTATTTACTTATAACCATACATAATATGAGAACAATTGTACTCAGATGCACTCCAGCACTGTTGCTGCTGATGTGTGCCTGTATTTCGTCCTCCGCCCAGGTAGCGCTTAAACGACAGGTAGTTGCCGTCACAGGTGGTTCCGCCGTGATCCAGAACATCCAGTTCCAGTATACCGTAGGAGAGCCCATTATTTTACCTGTTACAGATGGCAGGGTGTTACTCACCCAGGGATTCCAGCAACCCGAAGATTTTTCAAAGCCGACACCCGGCGTAAACCCGGTAAAGAGCTACCTACTGTTCCCCAATCCTGCTATTACCAATACCAGAATTGTATTTGACCTGCTGTCGAAAGTCAGTGTAACGATCGAACTGATTAACCCCGCCGGTCAGGTGATACATCACCAATTCCTGGAAATGGGTCCGGGTAAAAGCACGGTGGTATTGCCTGTGAACCATTTTGCCGCAGGTATTTACACCGTGATGCTGAACGTAAGCGGGAATGTATTCTTCGAGAAACTCATTGTGCAATAACACTACACAATCACCCTTTAACAGATGACACCATGAAATACGGTTATACAATTGTACTTCTTGCAGGTATACTGACAACCAGTATGCGGCTGTCGGCACAAAAAGCAACCCAAAAGCCTCCGAATATCGGCGCCAGCTTCCTGCTGGTAAACCCCGACGCCAGGAGCAGCGGCACCGGGGATGCAGCTATCGGCTTATCGCCCGACGCCAACTCCCTGTTTTCAAACGCTGCAAAAATAGTGTTTGCGGGCGACTGGGGCGTGAGCGCCAACTACTCCCCCTGGATGTGGGAACTGAATAATAATAAGTCAAATATGGCTTATGTATCCGGCTATAAAACATGGAACGGATCGGAAGGAGTAGGACTTTCCATGAAGTACTTCAACTATGGCTCCGTTACATTCCGGGATGATAACGGCACGGTACTCCAGGACTATAATCCTAAAGAATTTGCGATAGATGGCGCCTATGCCAGGAAGCTGGGAAACCATACATCGCTGGCACTCAGCATCCGGTACGTTCGCAGCCAGCTGGGACAAGGTTCCTACAATAATATTCAGCAGAAACCCGCATCAGCAGTGGCCGGCGACATCGCCTATTATTACCAGAACAGTGTGGATAAACTGGATTTCGGTAACCGCTACTGCTTTGGCGTAAGTATTACCAACATCGGAACAAAGCTGCAATACTCAGACGATAACAACCGGAAAAGTTTTCTGCCGATGAACCTCCGTATCGGTGGCGGCTATACGTTTGTGCATACCCACGAACATGAATTTACCCTTTCGGTAGACATCAACAAGCTACTGGTACCTACCCCACCGCTGTATGCCCTCGATTCCAACGGAATGGAAACCAGCCAGATCCTGAAAGGAAAAGATCCTGACCGGGGCATAGTAGACGCTATGTTCTCTTCCTTCGGCGATGCCCCCGGCGGCTTCCATGAAGAATTAAGGGAATTCACCATTGGCTCCGGTATTGAATATGCTTACAGACAGGCATTTTTTGTACGTGCTGGGTATTTTTATGAACATCCTAATAAAGGCTACCGGCAGCATTTTTCTGCGGGGCTGGGCGTACGCGTATCAAACCTTGCGCTGGATATCGCCTATCAGCTTCCTACCGGAGAAAGCCTGATTCAGAAAAGGACCCTGAAGTTCTCGCTGGTTTATAACATTGGCGGAACGCGGGATGAAGCCATTCAACAACCGTAATTCATCTACTAAAATATCCAACATGAAAAGCGAATTTATAACACCCAATAATATGAAATCACTGATCATACTTGCATTTCTTTTGTTTGCCGGATTCATGCCCGGTGTTTTTGCACAGGAATCTGTAAAACCAGATAACACCGGCGGTAGTACCGGAAGAGTAAAGGACATGCTTTTCCCTACTTTTCAGAAAGATCTTGCTGACCTGAACCAGCGGTCAGCTATACCTCCTGCTGACCGTGCCGTTGTGTCTAAAGACAGCAAATCGCGTCTTTTCACCAAATACCAGGCGCCACGCAGCAATGCTGCTCCACAACTGCGAGCAGCTAAAAGCAGGCCGCTTCCTTCTGACAGTGCAGCAACTGCAAAACCGGATACCCAGGCTCCTAAAATTGTTCCTACACCTAACCAGGATGGCGGATCATCACCCAAAAAGAATTAAGCGCATCGTAAACTATCACAAAAATGATTATTATGAAAAAGATATGTTACCTGACCTTTCTCCTGTTGACGGTATCATTTCATATTGTATGGGCTCAAAGCGGATTAACCGGAACCAACTACCAGGCGGTAGCCCGCAATACAAATGGGACAGTACTCAGCAACCAATCCTTAACGGTGCGTTTTTCTATTTTGGGAGGTTCCGCAGCAGGACCTGTACAATACCAGGAAACACATAGTACTACCACCAATACCCTGGGATTATTCACTTTACAGATTGGTAAAGGAACTCCCTTAACAGGCACGTACAGCGGTGTTCCCTGGGCGAATGCCAATCAATTTTTAAAAGTAGAAGTATCTATAAACGGCGGCAACTTCAGTGAATTGGGTACTTCCCAGTTAATGAGCGTACCGTATGCGTTATTTGCAGCCAATGGTACTCCTGGTCCGGCCGGGGCAACAGGACCAGCCGGCCCTAAAGGCGATCCTGGTGTAGCGGGTCCTGTAGGGCCGATAGGACCAGTTGGTCCCGTGGGACCTGCCGGCGCTAAGGGAGATCCCGGTGTAGCGGGTCCGGTGGGCCCAATAGGACCAGCCGGTGCTACCGGACCACAGGGCGCCAAAGGTGATCCGGGTGTGGCCGGACCAGCTGGACCGATTGGACCTATCGGACCTGCTGGCGCCGTCGGACCGCAGGGGGCGAAAGGTGATCCGGGTGTAGCCGGTCCGGTTGGACCGATTGGACCCGCCGGTGCTACCGGACCGCAAGGTGATCCCGGCGTAGCTGGTCCGCAAGGCATTCAGGGCGTACCCGGCGCCCCTGGACCAGTTGGCCCGATGGGTCCTGCAGGTCCTGTGGGGCCAATCGGTCCGGCCGGTGATATTAACGGCGTAGCCGCGGGTGGTGATCTTTCAGGTACCTATCCCAATCCACTTATCGGGAATGGAAAGGTGACGCTGGCGAAGATTGCCCCGGGTGTGATCCCAACCACCCTGCCTCCCAACGGTCCTGCCGGCGGAGATCTTTCCGGTACTTATCCCAATCCGGTTGTAAATGCCTTACAAGGTAAACCAGTGAGTAACGTAGCCCCCGCAGCAGGACAAATCCTCAAGTTTGATGGTGCCCAATGGTTAGCAGGCGCGCCTCCGGGAGGTGGTCTCACACTGCCATTTGTAGCTACAGAAAACAATGCGGCCACGCTTTTCAGTATTACAAATGATGGCGACGGCACTTCCCTGGAAGGGGTTAACAATACCGCGACCAGCAGCATTGCAGCTGTGAGAGGCATTGTTTCCTCTGCTTCCCCCGGCGGATTTTCCAGCGCGGTAAGAGGTATCAATAACGGCACCGGTGGTTTGGGTATAGGTGTATGGGGCTCCCAGGCTGGTTCAGGCTGGGGCGTGTATGGTGTAACGCCGAACGGGCTCGGTGTATATGGCAATAGCAGCGCCGGTGGTACCGGCCTCTATGGAAACAGTAATACTGGTACCGGCTTAACAGCTACCAGTAACAACGGTATAGCCGCCAGTATTGCCATCTTCAATAATGCCAATAACAATAATGCTTTAAATGCCAGCAGCCTTGGAAATGGTACTGTGGTGAATGTAACTTCCAGCGGTAGTGGGGCAGGCGTACGTAGCAGTACCGGCGCCGGTTTTGCCATTCATGGTATTACCAGTGCGCAAACCTCAGCTGGTGTTATAGGCGATAACAACGGAGCCGGAGAGGCCGTAGTTGGAAGGACCACCAGTGACATTGCGGGGGCCGTAGTTGGACGGAACGACGGTGGTGGATATGGTGTACGCGGTTTTATTTCGACCAACACTTCAGGCACAGCAATAGGCGTATTAGGCCAGGTAGGTTTAAACAACAGTACCGGAAGAGCCGGACGTTTTGAGAATTTCAATGCCACCAATACTACCGGAAATGTGTTGGAAGTAGCGACCAATGGTAACGGTAATATCCCGGATAACACACAGGGTAATGCTTCTTCCTTCCTGGTAGACAATACCAATAGTGTGGGCGCCGCAGTAAGGGGCGAGGTAAAAACTATTTTTGGCAACTTCGGAGCGGCTGCTTTGTTTGGTGTTTCTTCCGGTACTGGTGGATTTGCGGGGTTGTTCCATGCTTCCAATGCTGCAGGAAACGGTGCTGCACTGGTAGCTATAACGGATGGAAATGGTAATGCCATTACCGCCAATGCGAGCAAAAATGGCAATGGGGTAGAAACCAATATAGACGGCGGCGGAAATGCCTTGTATGCCTGGGTACCCACCTTTGCCACTGGCAGGGCAGGCAGATTTAATATCTTTAATGAATCCAATACCAGCGATGCAGTTACCGTTACAACGGTAGGTAACGGCATTGCCGGCAACTTCAAGGTAGACAAAGTAACGGGCACATCTCCGGCAGTAAAAGGAGAAGTAAACTCCCAGTTTTCCAATTTTGGTACGGCAGGTATTTTCGGATTATCGTCTGGTACCGGTGGTTTTGGGGGGCTGTTTTATGCATCAAACCCTTCAGGAAATGCGCCGGCTATTGTGGCGCTTACCGAAGGCAGTGGTAATGGCATTACCGCTAATGCCGGCAAAAATGGTAATGGTGTAGAAGGAAGCTCTGATGGCACCGGAAACGGCGTTTATGGATGGGTCCCTAACTTTGGTACCGGCCGTGGCGCACGCTTTGCCAACTTTAATGCCGCTAACTCCAGGGAAGTGGTATTAATCAGTAATGCCGGTACCGGTACCGGTTTGTTGATCAACCATACCGGTCCTTCCGGCAATTTAGCTGTTTTTCAGAGTGCCAGTGCAAATGTGGCCCGTATCAATAAGGCCGGACGAGGTTTCTTCAATGGTGGTACACAAGCCAGTGGAGCGGATGTGGCGGAATCATTTGCCGTATCAGGCGAACGCAATACTTATGAAGCCGGGGATGTACTGGTGATTTCCACTCATACCGACCGGATGGTGGAAAAGTCATCCGAACCTTATTCTACCCTGGTAGCCGGAGTATTTGCCACTAAGCCGGGTTTGTTATTAACCGAAAAGGATATTGACGCCAATTTAGATGGTGAAGTACCTATGGGTGTGATAGGTGTAATACCAACCAAGGTTTGCAATGAGAATGGCGCTATTCGCCGTGGCGATCTGCTGGTTACTTCCAGCAGGGCTGGTTATGCGATGAAGGCGGATATTGATAAAGTAAAGCCAGGTCAGGTACTTGGCAAAGCGCTGCAGGAATTTAGCGGTGCAGAAGGCAAGATCAATGTGCTGGTGAGTGTAAAATAAGTGATTCCGAAATAGCGAAAGGCGGGCATCTGCGGATGCCCGCCTTTTTGTTTGTGGCCTTCGCCACTTAAATTGTCTTTCGCGGATTTTGTCTTGGCTCAGGATTACGCTGATTATACTGATTAGCTGGATTTTTACTTTTTGGATTTTCTTTGGATTAAGGGAGATGGAAGCGGAGGTTATCTTTCCTTTATCAACACAAAAAGGCAAACAGCTCCAAAAGGAACTGTTTGCCAAATATATTGAGTTGCCTGTGAGGGCTATAACTAGATTCTGAAGTGAGAGAAAGCTTTGTTCGCTTCTGCCATACGGTGAGTATCTTCTTTCTTCTTGAACGCTGCGCCTTCACCTTTGCTTGCTGCTACGATTTCATTCGCGAGCTTGTCAGCCATGCTTTTACCGTTTCTTTCGCCGGCGAAGCGTACTAGCCATTTGATGCTCAGGGATATCTTTCTGTCAGGACGAACTTCCGCAGGAATCTGGAAGGTAGCACCACCGATACGGCGGCTTCTAACTTCTACACCCGGAGTAACGTTGGCCAATGCTTTTCTCCAAACCTCGTAACCGTTTTCACCGGTCATCGTGCTTACCTTATCCACAGCATCGTAGAAAATTTTATAGGCAATGCTCTTTTTTCCTTGTTCCATTACGTTATTAACAAAGCGGGTTACCAGCTTGTCATTGAACCGAGGATCCGGAGCCAGAGGCAATTTCTTTGCAGCTTGCTTTCTCATTTATTGAAAATTACGACTATTTATAATTATTATTTTTTAGCCTTTTCCTTTTTAGTACCATATTTGGAACGGCTCTGCTTTCTGTCTTTCACACCTGCAGTATCCAGGGAACCGCGAACAATGTGGTAACGAACACCTGGTAAATCTTTTACCCTTCCACCACGGATCAGTACGATGGAGTGCTCCTGCAAGTTGTGACCTTCACCAGGGATATAGGCAATCACCTCAACTTTGTTGGTTAAACGCACTTTCGCTACTTTACGCAGAGCGGAGTTCGGTTTCTTAGGCGTGGTAGTGTATACACGAGTACAAACGCCACGACGCTGAGGGCAGCTATCTAATGCCCTGGACTTAGACTTAGCCCGGATAATTTCTCTTCCTTTTCTTACTAATTGTTGTATAGTAGGCATTCTTTACCTAGTTTTTTTATGTCGGTTTACAATGACATCCAAATTCCCCACATAGGGATTTTGGGACGGCAAAGGTAAAACTATATGTGTGAATAACAAAATTGTTTCGAAAATATTTTTGCCGGAATGATCTCCCGGGTAAACAGGGAAAGGTCTTATTATTTTGGTAGCAGCTCAGGATTACCAAAAACCGGATTGCAAAGGTATGATATCCGTTAGAAACTACCATAAAAAAATAGGGCCTTTTTATCGGCCCTATTCTTATCTCTATAATAATATATAAAACGCTTATTTCTTGTCTATTATGTAATTCCAATGCCGGATATCGGTGGTGCGGCCGGTGCGGATATCATCGAGCCGCTGGATTACTTCCGCCCCTACTTCATATTTGGTAGTATCCAGTTTGATCTTCGTATCCAGGTAATCAAGCTGTTCTACATAAGCCACGCTGGAGGCGGTGCCTGTACCAAATACTTCGCGGAGGGTACCATTATTATAGGCAGTTACCACCTCATCGATAGAAATTGGCCTTTCTTCAATTTTAAGTCCCATATCTGCCAGCACGTCCATTACACTGGCGCGGGTAACGCCTTCCAGGATGGTGCCCTGGGTAAGATCGGGCGTGATGGCGGTATTGCCGATAATCGCAAAAACGTTCATGGTACCGCATTCCTGCAGGTATTTATGTTCGTAGCCATCCACCCAGAGGATTTGGTCGTAGCCCTGTTTCCTTGCCTGCATGGTGGGGTACATGGTACCACCATAATTGCCGGCAGCTTTGGCGTAACCAACGCCGCCGGGGAAGGCGCGTACATATTTATCCTGCACCAGTAATTTGATGGGCTTATTGAAATAAGGACCGGAAGGTGAGTTGATGATGGCAAACTTATAGGTATCAGACGGGCGGACGCCGATAAATTCATCTGCCGCAATCATAAAGGGACGCAGGTAGAGGGAACAGCCTTCACCGGTGGGTACCCAGTTGCGGTCCAGGTCTATCAGTAAATCCAATCCGCCTACAAACAACCACTCGGGTACCTGGGGCATGCCCATTCTTTCTGCAGAGGTATTAAAACGTTTATAGTTATCATATGGCCTGAAGATCATGGGATGACCTTCGGGATCTTTATAAGCTTTGATGCCTTCAAAAATGGCCTGCCCATAATGCCAGGCAGCATTGGAAGGACTTACAGACAGGTTCTGGAAGGGCAGTATCTCCGCATTTTTCCATTCTTTACCATCAAAATCGGCCACCAGCATATGGTCGGCGTACATTTTACCAAATGCCAGGTTGTTGAAATCAACCTCACTGAGCCTGCTGTGCGTAGTTTTGGTGACTTTAATCTTCTGAAGTGCCTCTTCCTTAACTGTTGATTTATCTACCATCATGGTTAATCAATTTTATCTCAATATTTTTACATTTTAATCGCTGTGCCACCGGAGCCCTGGTGGAACCGGCAGTGCAAATAAACTGATTTTTCCCCAGAGGGGGTTTTCATATTAAACTAAACGATAATAAACATGTCGCTTGAGCAAACCGAACTTGACCCGTACTTTCTGGCTAAAATCTTTACCCAGCCAATCATTCCCGGGAAAAGCATGCCGGCTGAGGCCGTAGAAAAAGTGACGCCCAAAGTCAAATATTTAGGAGAAAATCAAAAAAACATTGCGCTCTTCATACAAAACGAAAACGAAGCGTATTTAAACGAAGAATTATTCAACCTCCTTACTAATATATTAAATGCCTGTAAACTGGGGATGCAGGATGTATCACTGATTAACGTAATCCACTACCCTTCCCTCACATTTCCCGACTGGCAGGCGGCAGTGAAGATAGAACGGAGCGTTGTATTTGGGATTGCACCGGAACAACTTGGGTTAAATGATATACCACCATATCAGCTGGTAACTGTAAACGGTACCACCTTGTTGTTTTCCGATGAACTATCCTTGATAGGCAGCGATAAAGTACTGAAGGCCAGGCTATGGGCCGGGTTAAAACAATTATTAGGCATTTAAACTTCTTTTCCAATCATATGAAATTGATATTCGCCACCAATAACCCAAACAAAGTAAAAGAGTTCCGGTCGTTACTGGGAAACCAGTTTGAGATCGTTACCCTGCTGGAAGCCGGTATTGATATAGACATTCCGGAGCCACATGATACGCTTGAAGCCAATGCCACCGAAAAGTCGGCCACCATTCACCGCATGACCGGGGAAAACTGTTTCGCTGAAGACACCGGCCTGGAAATAGCGGCGCTCAACGGTGCGCCGGGCGTTTTATCTGCCCGCTACGCCGGGGAACAGAAAGAGGCCGCCGACAACATCGCTAAAGTATTACGGGAACTGGAAGGCCAAAGCGACCGCAGTGCGCAGTTCCGCACCGTTATTTCCCTGATACTGGATGGTAAGGAACACCAGTTTGAGGGAGTGAGTAAAGGTCATATCACCACCACTGTAAAAGGGGAAAAGGGATTTGGCTATGATCCGATCTTTGTTCCGGAAGGTGAAACACGCGCCTTTGCAGAAATGGATCTCACGGAAAAGAACAAATACAGCCACCGGGCACGGGCCTTTGAGAAATTTGTGGCCTTCCTGAAACAAACAGCAAACGTTTAGCATCTCCCTAAAAAATAAATATGGCAAGAGTCAAAATAGATTTACCTGCAACATTCCCGTTCAGCGTACAAATTCCCGTAAGGATACGGGATATTAACTATGGCAACCACGTAGGCAATGACGCCATCCTGTCTATTATTCATGAAGCCAGGATACAGTTCCTCAACAGCCTCGGCTATAAAGAACTGGATCATGAGGCCGGCGATGGTTTTATTATGGCAGATGTAGCCATTGCATACAAAGGCGAAGGATTTTACGGAGATATATTTGACATCGCCATTGCGGCGGGTGAATTTAGTGCCCTGGGCTTTGAATTGTTTTATCGCATCACCACTAACCGTAACGGACAAACGATTACCATTGCAGAAGCTAAAACCGGTATGATATGCTTTGATTACAAAGCACATAAAGTAGCAAAACTGCCAGCCGATATGAAGGCACGACTGGAAACAGGAAAATAAAAACAACAGACTATGGATGAAGCAACCACCTCCACTGCAGTGGAGCAGGCGATTATAGCACGCCGCACGGTGAAACCCACCAGCATGAACGGCCGGAAGATTGCAGATGAAACGGTACAACAGCTGTTGCAGCTGGCAGATTGGGCTCCCACACACGGATATACAGAACCCTGGTACTTTGTGGTATACAGCGGCGATAAGGTACAGCAGTTTTGTGCAGATCATGCGGATATGTACAAACAGTTTACCCCGGCTGATAAATATATTCCAGGTAACTACGACAAACTGAAAACACAGGGCAACCTGGCATCGCATGTACTGGCGATTTGCATGAAACGCGGGAACAATCCGAAGATCCCGGCGCTGGAAGAAATTGCCGCGGTATCCTGCGCAGTGGAAAATATCTGGCTGGGCGCTACTGCCCTGGGTATTGCTGCCTACTGGGGTTCCGGCGGGATGACCTACCACCCTGCCATGCAGGAATATTTTGGTTTGGGAGAAGAAGACCTGGTACTGGGCTTCTTTTATATGGGCTACACAGATGAGCCTGTGCAACCGGGAAGAAGAGTGAAACCTTTTAATGAGAAGTTCAAATGGATGTAATTTTATAGGAAGATGGGGACCTGTTGATCCCCATCTTCCTATAAATTATTTCAACAGATACCCGTTAACTTCGGCTGCAAAGCTGCTGATCTGCGTAGCTACCCAATGTTCATCTTTATGTAATTCTTCTGCCATAATCCGGGCTACGGCAGGGGCTATACGCAGCGCTTCCTTTGCATCGAGGAACAACAAACGCGTGCGGCGGGCCAGAAAATCTTCAATATTGCGGGCCATTTCCTCTCTCACAGCCCATACCACCTGCGCTTTAATGATATGATATTCCCCGCTCAGCACCTCCTGCAGATCCGGCTGACGCGCGACCATCTGGTGCAGGTGCAATACATCACTGCCATAGAAATACCAGGGATCTTCCCAGTTCACCTTATCAGTAGCGCCATGTATTTTCAGGTGATGGGTAACGGAGGATGTTTCCTTCCACTTCAGCACCACTTCCAGCTTATGTATGACGTCTTCCGCCATCCTGCGGTAAGTAGTCCATTTACCACCGATTATTGTAATAAGATTTGACGCAGACACGATTATTTTATGGCTGCGGGAGATTTCCTTTGTTTTATGTCCCTCTGCTTTGGCGGCGGCAAGCGGGCGAAGACCGGCCCACACGCTGCGGACATCCGAGCGTTGCGGCGCCTTTGACAAATACTGACCGGCTGTGCGGAGTATGAAAGCAATTTCCTCCTCCAGTGCGCGGGGTTCAAGGCTGATATGATTCACCGGGGTATCGGTAGTACCCATCACTACTTTATTGTGCCAGGGCACAATAAACAGTACCCTTCCATCGCTGGTAGACGGGATCATCAGGGCGTTATGCCCGGGTAGAAATACGCTGTCGAGTACCAGGTGTACTCCCTGACTTGCCGCAATAGATTTTGGCGCAGCCGGGTTATCCATTTCCAGTACATCATCTGCAAACACACCGGTAGCATTGATGACTGCGCGGGTGTTAAGATATATTTCCTCTCCCCCGCCCAGGGTATCCTTTACCGTTAGTCCGCTGATTTTCCCAAAGCCGTCTTTTCGCAAACCGGTAACACGCATATAGTTCAGCACCGTACCGCCATTATCTGAAATGGACTGCACCAGGTTAATGGCCAGGCGTGAATCATCAAACTGTCCGTCGTGATACAACACGCCACCAGCAAGCCGGTCCTGCTTCAGGGTAGACAACCGCTCCAGGGTAGCCGATCTCGAAATATGTACGGACTTCCCCAAACTGAGCCGGCCTGCCAACCAATCGTACATTTTGAGGCCAACAGTATATTTCAGGTTCTCCCAGAAATTAAAAGTAGGAATAACGAAAGCCAGGTTACGTACCAGGTGTGGAGCATTGGCAGCCAGCAATCCACGTTCCACACTGGCTTCCCTTACCAGCGACACATTGCCCTGTGCGAGATAACGTACGCCTCCGTGTACCAGCTTCGTGCTTTTACTGGAAGTGGATTTTGCGAAATCCACCTGTTCCAGCAGCAAGGTTCTGTAACCCCGTGTTACCGCTTCCAGGGCGGCGCCAAGACCAGTAGCCCCTCCCCCGATCACGATGATATCCCAGGGTTCGAGATCCTTTCTTAATGAGGTAACAAGCATTTCTCTGTTCATAAGCTAGTTTTCATTGGTCTGCCAATCCTATACAAAATACTGAGGAATCGGATACCGGACAAATAAAGCAGCCGATTCCAGAAAACTTAACGGCCGGGAGAGTTAAAAGTTTTAAATTCAGGAACATTTAGGCATTAAAAATGTTCCTCCTAGAGATCATTCAATTTTACAGCTTCATATGTTTACCAGGATTCACCTCAATTACAGATATTTTTTTCAGCTGCTGATACTGCTGGTAGTGATGGCCGGGAGCTACAACGCCGATGCACAAAGCCGTAAGCGTAAGCCCAAAACCGATACCATTCACCTGGTAGCTGTTGACAGTGCTACCATCAGCAAGAATATCCAGGCGTTATCGAAAGATACCAACCGGGTAAGAAAGTCGGACACGTCTGTATCCATCCTGATCAACCGCATTGAGAGTTACACTTTGACGCTGAACGACCTTATGAGTTCCCTCCGCCGTGGGTTTGACACTTCACGGATCACTGCCGGCCTGCCGCTCACAGATACTTCCCTCGCGCTGATCAGGTACAATATTGCCAGTTTGGGCCGCACACCCAATATCAACGACATATATACCAACAAAGTAATGCTGGAGCAGGTGCAACGAAAGCTCACATCGTGGCAGGGCGCCCTTTTTTCCTATTACGAGAAACTGAAAAACATTAACGACACCATCCGTCTTATCCGGGGAGATACCGCCATGCGGAATATCCCTTCTGAAGATGAGCTGTATGGTTTTTACCTGGGCCAGGTGACCAACCTCGTGCTTAAATTCCGTTCCGTAGACAGCGCGAATAAGGCCAGTCTTATTAAGATAGGGCTGCTGCAAAACCAGGTGGCGAACCGGTATATTGAAGCCTCCAATCTTTACGAGGACATGGACTACCGGTTGCAACAATACGCCTCCAACATGTTTGTACGGGATTACCGCTACCTGTGGAAGCCGCACCGCGACAGTATTAACCCGCTTGAATTTTTCCCGGTACTGAAAAACTCTTTGCATAAAAGCACGAAAGTGCTCGACATCTTTTTTTCTATCCAATGGCCTATATTCTTTGTGTGGTTACTATTGGCCATATTATTTTCCTGGTGGGTACACAACAATATTAAACGCATCCGGCACAATCATCCTGAACAGGAAGGGGAAACCATTCTCCAACACGCGCGATACCTGTACCGCAACCCGGTGGCCTGTACGGTGGTACTGATTGCCACTTTATCCTCCGTACTTTCTGTACGTTATCCCATTCTTTTTACGGAAATCACCTGGGGTTTAAATGTGATAGCGCTGACCTTTATCTTTCGCACACATCTTCCTAAAACCTTATTCAAAAGCTGGTTATTACTGGCCGGCCTGCTGTTTATTTACAGTCTGAATAACCTGCTGATAGAGGTCACCTATACCGAACAATGGGGATTATTGATAGGCGCCATTCTTTCGCTACTGCTGGGCAACCGGCTGCTGAAAGAATCGTCGCTTACCACTTTTGCACAACCGAAATTTACCCGGCCGGTACTGATATTATTTATGATGATCAGCGCCTTTTCCCTGATCATGGTAATTTTTGCGCGGGTAGGCACTGCCAAAATCATGGGATCTACCGCTGTTGTGAGCACAGTAATGGCGCTTAGTTTATTTACGCTGGTAAAAATACTGATGGAAGCCGTTTATCTCCAGGTAGAGGCCAATAAAGATTCCAGCACCTTCATTTCTTTTATGGACTACCAGGAAGTACAGAAAAAACTGAGGACATTCCTCACGATCCTGGGCTTTGTAGGCTGGCTGGTAATTTTATCGCGCAGTGTTTATTTATACGATATTATTTACGAGGTTATTACCGATATCCTCTCCTCCAAACATAAGCTCGGCAATTCGGATTTTACTTTCAGCAGCGTCATCATTTTTATCCTGGTAATATGGGTGGCTACTGTGGCTTCGCAGCTGATTGCATATATGTTTGGTAACACCGGTCAAAGCGCCAATCCCAATAAGAAAACAAAATTCGGTTCCGCGCTGTTGCTACTCCGCCTGGCAGTGCTTGCCGGCGGCGTGTTGCTGGCATTTGCTGCCTCCGGTATTCCCATGGATAAGATCACTATTGTAATAGGCGCCCTGGGCGTTGGTATCGGTTTTGGTTTGCAGAACATCGTGAACAACCTGGTATCCGGTATTATCCTCGCCTTTGAAAAGCCCATAGAAGTTGGTGATGTGATAGAACTGGGACCCCGTTCCGGCGTTGTAAAAGAAATAGGCATCCGCTCCAGCAAGATCAATGCCTTCGACGGTTCAGAAGTAATTGTTCCCAACGGCGACCTCATATCCCAACAACTGATCAACTGGACCCGGAGCAACCGGAATAAACGCATAACAATTGCGCTGGGCGTTGGCTATGGAAGTAATATTGACCAGGTGACCGCTATTATCAACTCCGCCTTTACCGATCGTAAAGATGTGCTTACTGCTCCCGCTCCTTTTATACAGCTGACCGACTTCGGAGATAACGCGGTGAATTTCAAGGTCTACTTCTGGGTAGGCGACCTTGATAATGCAGGCAGGCTTCAAAATGAGGTGATGTCGTTTATTTACACCG
The DNA here is from genome assembly GCF_051362515.1 of Chitinophaga sp. ARDCPP14. Classification (NCBI taxonomy): domain Bacteria; kingdom Pseudomonadati; phylum Bacteroidota; class Chitinophagia; order Chitinophagales; family Chitinophagaceae; genus Chitinophaga; species Chitinophaga sp. ARDCPP14. The sequence goes on from NZ_JBKIXB010000010.1 coordinate 50,062, forward strand.
CCCTTAATCAGGCCGGTATTGAAATCCCTTATCCACAGCGGGATTTGCATATCCGGTCGGTGGATGAGTCGTTGTTGAAAAAATGGGATAAGCCTGCTCCGGGCGATCCCCTTTAAAAAAAGTTCTAAAAAAACGTTGGATTCATTTTGAATTTTCATTTTTAAGCCGTTATCTTTGCACTCCCGTTTTGGAGCAGCAGGCGCTACTGATAGTAGTTATAGCGATCCGGATGGAGAATAAGGCGAGGTAGCTCAGGTGGTTAGAGCGTTGGATTCATAACCCAAAGGTCTCGGGTTCAACTCCCGATCTCGCTACAGATAACGAGCCGTAAATTCTTGATAAAAGAGTTTGCGGCTTTTTTGTTTGGAGAAGTGGTCGATTGATTGGCCACACTATCATTCAAACAAAACATCCATCTTCAAGCTGTTCTGCACGAGTGAATTCGAATAATTATTTTTATTCAATCCAAAAGTTGTTATCATAGTTAGAAAAATAGCTTTGCGTGTTTTTGTCTCCTCTTTAAAAATGCCAATCTTATTTCTCAACTCTTCTGCATATTTTTTGTCGATTGTAAAATTATTAATAGAGAATTTCATTTCGCAAATATTGATCACCTGATCACGCCTGTCAATCACCAGGTCAATTTGCGCACCTGTATCTGTACTGGTACTTATCCATGATGACGTTGTTGTTTGCACACCGCTGATACCTAGTGCCTTTTTTATTTCTTTAGTATGAGCAAGGCATACCTGCTCATAAGCATAGCCGCTCCAGGAACGCTGCTCCGGACTATCCAGCCCATTAATCCAACTATTTTCACCCAATATACTAGCCTTTCTTATAAACTTTAAATAGAACAGTGAGTAAAAATCAGTTAACTGATAAAGACTATTTCTTTCCTTTTTTCCGTATGAGATATATTTGCGAATAAAATCACTTTCCTCCAATTCTTTTAAAATTCTGGTGACGCCCCCGCCCGCGGAGAGCTTAGCCCCTTTGATTAACTCCCCGCGAGTTAGCCCTTTTGCTTTTTTACTCAACGTTTCGATAACCGCAATGTGTTTTTCTGCATTATCGAATAGGGATTGGTAGAGATTATCAAATTCGGAACGAAGCATTTCATCCTTCTCAAAACATAACCTATTAATATTCTGGGCGGCACTTTGCGCTACATCTACCTGTTCCAGGTAAAAGGGGATTCCCCCCATGACCATGTACAATTGTATAATCTGATACCTGTCAAATATAGCTTTCTTATATTTTAAGAAGTCTTCACACTCTTTCAATGTAAAGGACTCTAATCTAATCCGATGAGTCACCCGATTATGCAAACCACCTTTGTTATTAATGAGTTTGTTGATCATCCATCCCGCTGCCGAACCACAAACGATTAATACCACATCATTTCTCGCACTTGCCCAGGAATTCCAAAAATGTTCCAGTGCAAGTACAAAATCAGATTGTGCGGTATCAAGCCAGGGAAGTTCATCCAGGAAAATAACTTTCTTTTTCCGCTTACTGGATTCCAGCAAAATAGAGAGCTGTTGGAATGCATTGAACCAATCGGCAGGAGGTTTTCTTTCATTTGCTGACGAATCATATCTCGTCATTGCAACATGAAAATTGGCTAATTGCTGTGACAAGTTAACATTAGACATACCTGTCAGATAAAAATCAAATTTATTATCGAAAGCCTGCCTGATTAAAAAAGTCTTCCCAACCCTTCTTCTCCCATACACTGCAACAAAAGAGGAAGATTTGCTATCTTTTATTTGATTGAACAAATCAAGTTCTTTTTTACGGCCAATAAGCTTATCCATGTCATTAAATTTGGCCTTAAGTACACAAAAATAAATAGTTAAGGTCAAATTGACGAACCTAGGAGCAGCCAAATTGCATGACAATAAAATAAAATATTAATTGACATTCAATTCATTATCTCCTGTATTTCAGTTAATAATGAAATCCGTAGTTCCAACCCATCTCATTCCCCTACGAATTTTAAAAGGCTATCGGGCAGATTGGGGGTGTGGCAACTGTGGTTACCTTGCCCATGAAGATGAATCCTTTGAAAGAACATATTCAACTTGTAACACCAAAACTGAATCCAGATTAGAAGATGATGAAAAAATTTACTGGTGGTGTTCCCGTGAGGTACCATTAACTTCGGAGAAATGATGTAAATGTTCTTTTAACAGGTTAGATATTCTGCCCGTTCGGGCTACGAGGTCTTTCGTCAGTTGGTCGTGTGCATAAAATATTTCGCTTAATGTTTCATCCAACGCTTTTCCTGACAATGGTATCAACGGGGCTGAACATGAAACACAGGCAAAAAAAAGCTGCCTGCAAGAGTAATGGAACCCTTACTAAAAAAGAGGCTGTCAGTCTAAGACTGCCTCTTCTACTTACATCTGATTAATTTCAGCTAGTGACATTGAAATTATCATCGTACGCCACAACTCCCTCTGATATCCCCCCTGGAAATAACTGTACCTGGAAATACTCAGTAGGAGCATATGTCCATTCACCAAAAATTAATATATTGGAACATGAAAAAAATCATCCTGATTTCTTTTTTACTGATAGCGGCGATAGCACTGAACGCACAGCAACTGACCTACAAAAACCCCCTGGCTGTTGATTTGGGCGATCCTTATGTATTACATGTCGAGGGCGACAAATACTATATGTATGGGACCGGTGGCGCCAGGAACGGCTTCGCCGCCTATTCTTCCACCGATCTGGTTAATTGGAAAAACGAGGGCCAGGTGTATTTTCACGATAACAAAAATGGCTGGAGCGATCCAAAAGCCGCCTGGGAGGGCGCTTATTGGGCGCCGGAAGTATATGCTATAAATGGGAAATACTACATGTTTTATAGTGCCCAATGGAAAGACAATCCAACGAAGGAACTCGAAAACTTTCGCATTGGCGTTGCCGTGGCAGATAAACCAACCGGGCCATTTATCGATGTAAACAACAAACCTGTTTTTGACCCTGGCTATCCTGTCATCGATGCAAATGTGCTATTCGATCCAAGTGGAAAAGTATATCTCTATTATTCCCGTTGTTGCTACAAACATCCGGTACAGAGTGAAATAGCTGCCTGGGCAAAAAATAAAGGCTGGTTCAATGAGATCGAAGAAAGCTGGGTATATGGTGTAGAATTAAAACCAGATTTCAGTGGCGTTATCGGTGAACCGGTGCTGCTATTGCGCCCACCGGTGAGCATGAAAGATAAACAAGCCGAATGGGAAAGCCGCTCGGTTACATCCAAAGAAGTGAATCGCCGCTGGACAGAAGGTTCCTCCATCTTCAAAAAAGGAAATACCTACTACATGATGTATTCGGCGAATTACTTCGGCGGCAAAAATTATGCGGTGGGTTATGCTACTTCTAAAAGTCCTTTAGGGCCTTTTAAAAAGGCTGCTAACAACCCGGTGCTGCAAAAGAACGTTGAGCAAGGCGGTGTGGTAACAGGGACTGGCCACAATAGCATCACGTATTCACCGGATGGTAAAGAAATGTTTTGTGTATACCATGGCCGTACATTGGAAACGGGTGATAAGCGTGTCGTTTTTATCGACCGGATGAATATATTGCCTGGTGGAAAATTGGTGGTGCAGGGCCCAACAACAGCACCGCAGCCATTTCCCGGTGGAGCCAAGTAGCATTGATCTTCAGTAAATTTTTTTAGTTGTAACAAAAACAACTTGTTCACTAAGTCGCCTAAAATATAGCGTTATGGATCATCTTAAGAGAGTCTTTTTACTGGCAGGCATAGGAATGTTTTTCAGCATTCACGGGTTTTGCCAGCAACTAGCCGATGCCAGCTGGCTACTGGGAAAATGGGAACAAAAAACGAATAAAGGGACTATTTATGAAACCTGGAAAATCAGTAGTGATTCCAGCTACGCAGGGAAAAGCTACCTGTTGAAAGAAAAAGATACCGTTGTTTTAGAGACTGTTAGCCTGCTGGAAAAAGATGGCGCTTTGCTTTATATCCCAACGGTGACCAATCAGAATAATAATATGCCGGTATCTTTTAAAGTAACATTTTCTTCAGATAATAAATTAATTTTTGAGAATCCGGCGCATGATTTCCCGCAGAAAATAACCTATACACTTATTTCATCCGATTCCCTGATAGCTGAAATATCGGGGGTAATGAATAATAAACAACAGTTCCGGCAGTTTCCAATGAGAAGAGTACAATAACCCTTACCGGTAAGTCGCCCATCCCAGCCCTAAAAATCCCTTATGCTTTTCAATATGAAAAGTATCTCCTTCTTCAAACTGCGCGTATGCTGATTCCGATATATTTTTAGCCTGAAAAGGACCATTTACCTTCTGCATTAAAAAATAATACTGACGTTTAGCGAATGGCGTTTCTTTTTTAGCCAATATCATATATTCCGCATCCCCAAATTTCATCCTTTTATATTGCTGACCGCCACGATATTGACCATAGGTTTTCTGGTTTACTTCTACCCATTGGGCAGGGTTAGAAATACTGTCTACATGAATGAGATCAAAATAATATTGATCCGATCCTGCATCCCCATGATCATATGGAACGCTTGCATAATACTTGTTTGCCAAAAAATATTTCTCCACCGCAGGATTAGACGAATCAAACGCATAATTTAACGTGAGAAGGAAAGTCAGTATGTAAGAAAGTAATCCACCCCAAAAAATTCCTTTACTCATTACGGGAACAGGTTCCCGGCCAAATAAAAAACAATAAATGATGGCGGGCAGAAAAAGGCTGACGGAAAGCGATAAAAATTCTGACTGATATACGGATAAAACATGAAACAGTATAAAGCCATACAGACACGGCGTGATCAGGTCGAGCAGTAAATTATATATATTATCCGGCCTGGGTTTAATGAAATAGAAAAGCAGATGCCTTGCAACTGAAATAAGGAATAAAATTATAAGGAGATATCTGAACCTGAATGACAGGGGATCAGTGTATAGCAAATTAATACCCAATGCGAGTCTCACCATCGCAAGAAATATACCGCCAATTGAAGCCGCTCCGGTTGGATTAACAAACGCTTTATTTTTTCCGTTACTCATGTATAATACTATAATGGATTCCCTTTCGTAATACAATTTACCATTTTTGTGCAGCATTTGGTTACAAAGAAAGAGGAGCATGTTAACCATACCGGTTACATACAAAAAAGTATATAAAAAGAGTCGCTTCCGGAAAGGATATAGATTTGCCGGATAAAAAATAACGGCTTTTATGAACAAGCTACAAACTAAAAAAGAGTGGATAACAACTCCCATACTCCCCTGTTCTTCCATTGAGGAAACCCTGGCATTCTGGGAGGTACTTGGATACCGTACCACTTATAAACTGACGCGCCCTTACCAGTATGGGATCAGTGAGCGCGGTGGATATGAATTACATTTTGCCCGTGTTAAAGATATGAATACTGCTTACAGTGGTTGCCTGGTAACGGTTGCCGATGCAAGGGCAGTGTACCTGGAGTTTACCGGAAAACTGAAAGCATCGCTTGGAAAGGTGCCTCATACCGGCATTCCCAGAATTTCGAGAATGAAACCAGATGCCACACGCTTTACGTTAACAGATGTTTCCGGCAACTCCATCATCTTTGTTAGTTTTGGGGAGAAGGATGAAGAAGTGTGGCAGCGTGCAGACAACAAAAACCAAAGCATGCTGCAAAAATCTATTGCCGTTGCCGCCAGGTTCCGGGACTACAAAAATGATGATGTGGCGGCTGCGAAAACATTGGATGTCGCATTAGCCCGGCACGGGAATGAATCAAATACTGATATCGCGGAGGCATTGATACTTCGCATTGAACTGGCCGGAGCGCTGAATGAGCCCGAGCGTGCAGCAGCGTGCAGATTACAGCTGGAACTGATATCGCTTTCAAAAGAAGAGCTGAATGTTTTGAAGTTAAAACATTCAGTAGCGGTGTAGTGTCATTTCTTCCATTTTTGCGCAATCTGCATGGCGGTATCAATCATATAAGGTTCCCAGTGCTCAATTTGCCAGGCGGTATGTGCAAGCGAAGAACCCTTGAGCGATCGAATAGCCTCTTCGCAGGAGGTGGCTGATTCCAGTATATCAGAAAGTTCCAGCTGCTGATGGTGTAAAACTTCATCTTCCACAACCTCAGCTGTTACTATGGGGAATGATGGTAAAAAAGACTGGTAAGATGATATACCGGGCATGCTTTTCTTTTTTACAATATTTTCCATCTTTCCAAAATCATTGTAAAAAGTAGTTCTGCTTTCCGCGGTGGTAAGGGCATTTCCAAGTTGTTCCAGCACAACATATTTAAGATGGGGGCAACGCGCTATCGTGTTTTCCAGTAAATGAAATACTTCTGCCGGAACGGCATCATCATGTGTATCCCTCCTGATTCTCTTCACCGGGCTATTGGGAGCGTCCTCCCAGCTACCGCCGGAAATATGTATCTCCCTTACTTTATCTAACGGGTAGCGGGTAATAATTTCTTCGAACGGAATATTAAAATTGTGGATCTGGCAATAGAGGTTGTGCAGATCGAGGATGATAAAACCATTTACAGGTTCCAGGAGTTGTTCCAAAAAGGCGCCGTGACGTTTTACCTCGTCGAGCGAATAGGAAAAGGCCAGGTTCTCCAGTCCTACCGGGCATTCACATGCTTCGTAGATCCGCTTCAGTCTGTCTCTCCCAATGTCGAGTGTGGATTTCGTATAGGGAATATTCAGCGGAGCGCCGTGATGAAAGTCTTTCCCCGTCATGAAGCCAAAATGTTCCGTTACATGATCAAACCGGAATTCTTCCCTGACCCTTTTCAATTGTTTCAGCCAATCGGCTTGCTCCTGGCGCCACTTTCCTGAAAAAAGGGAAAAGAATACGCCATGACCAATCAGTCGTTGTTCATCGCTGTAGGCTGTCAGCAGTTCAAGGAACCAGGATGGGATCTCCTGCACTTTAAACAATGCGTCAAACGACCATTCAATGGCTTGCAGTCTTGATGCTTCCATTAGCGGAAGACATGCTGCCAGTATGTCGGCGTCCAGGTTGCAGGCGGCTGCTGATAGAATTTCCGGCACCTTTTGGAATTAAATGTGAATGATAAACGATGGGCTCAACCCATTCCGCAGGCAGGGCAACCATTTTCATATGGCTTTTTCACTTCTTCCTTCTTTTCCTTTGGTTTAACTGATTTATCCTTGTTACAGGAACTGGTTGTTTGAACGGTGATACCAATCAGGATGGCGCCGAGTAATGATTTTGGCAGTTTCATTTGATATTATTTAAGGGATGAAATGCTACAATATGCTTGTCAAAACAAGATTACCTGTTAAACGAAGGCGAATATGAAAAAGTTACAGGAAAACAGATCCTTAACATTGGGGAGCCGCTGTAATTATCATGAGCCTGAAGGAAGATGACAACTGCAGGAGAGGCCACTACTCCTGCAGTTGTTGCTTAAAACTTAATGGTGAGGTTAGCCGTTACGCGTGTTGGGTTTTGTGCTGCCAGCCGGTTCGACCAGTACTTTTCATTGGTAATGTTATCCACTTTTACCCCGATGCGGTAAACGGGTTTGTCGTAGAACAGGGAGCCATCCAGCACGGTGTAGGAAGGTATGGTAAAGGCGAAGGTGTTGGTGTTGGTTTGAAACGACTGGCTGCCATAGTTGCCGCCGAAAGCAAAGCCCAGTCCTTTGGCTGTGCCACGCACCAGGCGGTAGCTCACCCACAGGTTGGCTGTGGTGGCTGGTCCGGCTGAAGACGGCCGCAGTCCCTGGAATTTAGCATCCGCCTTATCCATTTTACTTTCGTTATAGGCATAGCCTGCAATGATATTTAATCCCGGAACGGGGTTAGCAATTACTTCGGCTTCAAAGCCTTTGCTGAGCTGGGTTCCATCCTGGAGAGAAAATCCGCTGTGAGCGGGATCATCATATACGGAATTGGTAACCGAAATATCGTAGTAGCTAAGCGTAGCATTTAATTTCTCATTAAAAAGATCTGCTTTAATACCACCCTCTATCTGGTTGGCCTGTTGCGGTTTAAACGTGTTGCCGCTGTAATCAGTACCCGACTGATTCTGGAATCCGTTCATATAGTTGGCAAACACGGAAACCCGGTCTTTAATGACCTGGTATACGACGCCGAATTTAGGTGATAAAGCTGTTTGGGTATAATTTCCTGTTGTAAGATCCTTACTGGGATAATAAGCACCGAGATTGTGGTAGTTATCCAGCCTCAGGCTTGCCATCACCAACAGCTGCTCCGTGATATTGATAACGTCTGAGAAATAGGCGCTGTAAGTGTTTTCGCGGTTACTGTCGAACGCCAGGAACTTTAATTTTGCGAACAATGGTGTTACATTATCCTTATTGAAATTATAGTAGGCATCACCGGGAGTTCTGTAATTGATGGCCGGCATATTCACGATGGTATCATTCCGCGAGGCGCGCAGGCTATAAAAATCCACCCCCACCACCAACCGGTTACGCATTTTACCGATATGGAAATCGCCGATAAAGTTTTGCTGGATATCTGTACCGTAGTATGGATAGGTTTGCGAGGTAACTGCCTGCCGCAGGGTGCTATCGCTTAAGATGTTCAGTTGGGTAGTGAATCCGTCGGAGCTGGAGCGGGTGCGGGAAAATACGGTTTGCGACGTCCAGCTTCCGGACAGTTTATATTTGATCTGGCCAAAAACGTTTAACTGCTGGCTGTTATAGCTCATGGTATTGTTGGCATAGGAGAGTTTATAGGGCATGCCCAGTTCCGCTACGCTATGCGCCTTTCCTTTTGTGTAAGGACTCACCCTCATGGGAGAAGTAGCTTTGTAACCGCTCATTTCCACGTCCAGCAAAATGGTGAGCCGGTCGTTTACTTTATAGGAAAAGCTGGGCGCGAGCAAATAGTTTTTGCTGAAGCCGGCATCCTGGAAGCTACGTTCGCTATGGATGGCGCCATTGAAGCGGAACAGCGCTGTTTTTTCCTCATTTACGGGAGTGTTGATATCCAGTGTGAGGCGGTTCAGGTCCCAGCTGCCACCGGAGTAAGCCACTTCTCCTTTGAAGCTGTCGAACGGCTTTTTGGTAACCCGGTTAAACAGCCCACCAAAAGAAGAAAGGGTGCTGCCAAATAATGTGGCGGAGGGGCCTTTGATCACTTCTATGCGTTCCAGGTTAGCGGGATCTACATTGGTATACACAAAACTGCCTACGCCGTTGCGTACCAGGTTGGCGGTGGTGAAGCCTCTTGATGTAGCGGAGCTTCTTCCCTGGTTGTAAACAATGGGAATGCCCGCCCCCGGAATATTTTTGAAGGCGCTATTATAATCTGTTACCAGTTGTTCTTTCATCAGCTCTTTTCCTACTACGCTGTATACCTGTGGGTTTTCGAGATTTTTTAGCGGCAGTTTGGATACATCTTCGCTTTCCTTTTTGGCAAAGCGGTTTCCCCCGGTGGCCACCACCACTTCTTCGAGGTTTTGGGAAGATGTTTTTAGTTCTATTTGCAGCAGTACGCTTTTGCCGTTTACTACAGCAACCGTTCTTCTGATGGTTTCAAATCCCACCATAGATACCTCCAGCTCGTAGTTGCCATCCGGAATATTTTTAAAGAGGAATTCGCCGCTCTGGTTGGTGATCATTCCTTTTGAAATGCCTTTCAGGATAACGGTTACGTTGGTTGCCGGGTGACCGTCTGATGTGGTGATAACGCCCTGAATGGTATTGTTGGCTCCTTCGTCCGGCACGCCAGCATATATCAAGGTAAATGGGAGTAGAAAAAGTGCTAGAAACAGGTATGCCCTTGTCATGTTGGTCTTATCGTTTACCATGCAAAGGTGCATTGAGAAAAGACCAAATTATCTACTGTATCGGGAAAACGATTTACGCAATCGGGAAATAATTATTTATGCACAGCGGCAACCGGTTGACTGGCGGGGTGCGTCAACGCAAAATACGCCACCAGCAAGGTTAGCCACGCTTATCATTCTTCAAAAGCCTTAGATCCCTGGCGGACCCAAAAGGTCCACCAGGATGACCATATAAAGCAAATCCCTGCCACTACCCATTGAAGGGCGGTGGGCAACAAGCGTCAAATTGTTTAAAGTAAGGTTTCCCGGATTACAGGTGGGCAGGTGTAAAATAACCGCGTAAAATCTTTACAGCAGTACCAATCTGGTTTTTCACCGTTTGAATGCTGGTGTTCATCTCTTCCGCTATTTCTTTATGGCTTTTCTGATCGTAGTGTCTTAAACGGAAAGCCGTAGAGGATTTAGGCGGTACTTTTTTCTTCAGTGCGATATTCACCTGGCAGTAAATTTCTTCGCTTTCCAACGGATCGTTTGGTACAAAAGCTTCATCCGGAATAACACAGGAAAATTTCCTTTCCCGCGTAATTTTGTTAAGACAGCGGTTCCGTATGCTCGCATACAGATAACTTTTCATAATACAGGAACTGTCCCGGTTCTGGTAATTAGCATCAATCTTCAGGAACAATTTCTTCTGCCAGAAGTCCAGAAAAAATTCCTGGAGAACATCTTTTGCTTTTTCTTCGTCCTTTAGCATATCTATAGCCAGCAGTAGCAGGATGCGGCTATATTTTTTGTACACACTTGTAAATGCTTCGGTACTACCATCTTTAAGCAGTTCCAGCAGGACGGCATCTTGGTTGTTATGTTGCATTCTCATTTCCTTTTTGAGAGACTGGTTTAGGAAAAATATTTCGACTTTTATTGACAATACAGGTGTTAGAAAATCAAGCTTTCTAATGGTTTACTACGGTGGTTAAAAGTGGTTTATTTTGCATTCCGTTTTTCTAAATCTGGAATAAAAGTAACGTTATAAAACATCCCGACTGGTTAATCCATTGTTAAGCACGAATGTTTTAGAAGTGGTAAGATTCAATGCCATGGCTGCTTGGCAAGGAAAAATTAACATTAATTAAAAATACAATGTAATTTCCGTGGGTGAGGCCTGAGGGAGGGCTTAACGGGCGTAGCAATAGCACCCGGAAGGACGGATTAACCGGCCCGGAAAGAAGAAGAGAAATAAGAGAGGAATTATACGGATAACTTCAGAAAATCACCGTCTATGATCAGGAGTTTAACACCAGTTGTTGAAACTGAACGGTGACTACTCAGATCATCTGTCACCACATAACTCATGCCTTCAGATAATTCAAAGTTTTCACCACTCTGCAACTCGCTTACAAAAGCACCTTGCAGGCAATGTACAATATGCCCTTTTCTGCACCAATGATCAGCCAGATAACCGGGAGAATACTCCACCATCCTTATCCGGAGCCCGGGGAACTGCAATGTTTGCCACCACGCGGTACCGTTTTCTCCTGGGTGGACTGTTTTCGGAATTAATGACCAATCGATAGCTTGAAAGGGAATATTGCTGCTCATGGTAAAATAACTTAACGTACACGGATATACGCTTCCAGGATTTCCTGGTTAACGTTGAGGCTATCAATCTTTTCTATACCACGCTGAATCAGCGTATCATGCTGTAGGCTAAGTGTGAAAGTGAAATGCATGTCTTCCCAGGCGCGGTAGCTGCAATACTGCAAGTGCTCCTCGTATTTGTCGCCCGTTAACTCATAAGTGCCTGCACCGGAATCGAAAACAGCAGTGCTGCTGTCGCTTCCTTTCGAAACATCATGCTTGAAAAACGCAAAATGACTGCCATTAAACATTTTGATCATCTCCTGACCTTTTACGGGATACGTATCAGTGGTATCTCCGTTCTTGATCATCTTACTGTATGCTAATTTCCACGTACCTATTAAAGATAACGCTGTAGCAGCTTCCGGCGCCTTTGCTTCCCCGCAGGAAACAATGGTCCATCCAATAATACCAATAATGGCGGGTAATCGCAGGTTCATAACGTTCAGATGTTTGAGTGAAAAGTTAATAAAAAGATGTTGATTTTAAAATATATGGTAAAATAAAAAGGGAACAACATAGTGATATGCTGTTCCCTTTCTTTCATAAATCTGTTACATCACCGGATTACCTGCAACTGGTCACTCCCTGCGGGCTTATGCAGTAACAGGTTATATATCTTATACTTATTGTCGGTAATGCCAGCCAGGGCCGATTCTCCCCTCAGTTCATCATCCGTGCGGATCAATCCCACTACCCTGCCGTCGCCAAAAAAGCGCAGTTCATAATGCTCCAATGGCAGCATCTCCAGGTGATAAGCCTTGATCTGGTCAAACCGGTTCCAGGTTTCTGCTGCATCAGCAGGCTTGTTCTGAAAATAAGCCTGTTCTGTTTCCAGTTCCCGGTTGTAGATCAGCTCCGCCACGGCATTCATGTTACCATCTGCCATCAGTTTGCGGTACTGGTTGTAAAAGGCCAGCACTTCTTTTGTGAGCTGCGTTTTATCTTCTTTCCGCAGATCCTGGCTCTGGCTCCATCCCTTCAGCTGGTAAGGGGTAGAAGCCTCAAAGGTGCCTTTAAATTCGAGGTAGGGTACATTATCCAGTTTTATCTCCGGCATTTTATAATAAAAGAGTTGTTTGTATTCTTTAGGCTTTTCTTTTTCTTCATCGCCATACAGCACCTTTACCTCCAGGCCGCAGTTCTTTGCCAGTAAAAACGGTTCCATTTTATCATCGTCATCTACTTTTGGGAATACCCTGATAGTAATGGTTTGCTTACCGCTTTTCAGGATATTGGGAGATATTGGCCATACAGCACCGCCCTGGTTCCCGCCGCCAAAGTCCGAATAGGCGGGCATATCGTTAACCAGTATTTCATAGGTACAATTGTAGCTGTTAAAATCCAGGATAAAACGCGGATTATAGTCGTATTTTTTTACCAGTTTATAACTGTTCAGATATTTTTCCTTTATGCCCTGATTCATGCTTTCTTTTTTTGCATTTGTTCCCTGCCCGCAGCTATGCAGGCCGATCAGTAAAATTAATGAGATGATGATTGCTGGTTTACTCATCCGTCCGATTCTTTTTTTGTTAAGTATATTTTTTTCAAAGAGATCTTTTTCTCATCGATACCGATTTCAAAAGACGCTTTGGGATTGGCTTCTACCAGTTTATTGTACTCGGCCGGTTTCTCCGGGGCGCCTTTCTTCTTCTTTACCTCTTTTGTTTTTTCCCCTACGTTCACCTTTGCCTCCACATACCCTTCAATTTTTATGCCTTCAAAAATCAAATCAAATCCTACAAATAATCCCGCGTCATCAGAACCAATCCTGGCCTGCAATCCCAGGCCGGAACTTCCTTCCAGTCCTATTCCCAGCGCCACTACTACTTTTACCTTGAATGCGGTGGCCGTTTTACTCAGATACAGTTTACATTCCAGCTTCACTGACACTGCTGCCCCTCCCTTTATCAGGTCTTCTTTCTTTTCTGATGCACCGGCTGTCCGGGTGAATACATTCCCTCCCACCGTGTTATGTTTAAAGGTGGCTTCCAGGTCTATTTTACCGGAGAGGGTTACACTGATATCCACTTTACTGTCGTCGTCTGCACATATGTACAGCAACGCGTCTACGGCCTTTAAGATGGCATAGGCAATGGGGTGCCGGCGGCAAAGCAGTTCCAGGAAATCCCACTTCAGGTCGATCCCTACCAACGGTTTGGCATCCAGCTTTACCAGCACGGTTTTGCCCGCGCCCCACAACTTGCTGTCGCCTTTTTGTGGCGGCATGGTTTCGTAGTACCACGAAGCGGCCAGCCCCAGCTTTGGAAACTGCAGCTCATAATCAAATGGCTTGCGCTGCATCCGCTGAATAAGCCCCTGGATATTTTTATCGGGGTTCCCTTTGTTTTTATTGATAAACTCGTCGGGGTCTTTCCCGTCGTCACCGGAAGTATCCGCTTTATTGGTATGGTTGCCATGAATAATATTCCTGAACTCCTTTACCAGGTTCCATCCGGCCTTCAGCACATTGTAATATTTGGCGATCATATCCTCAATAGGATCCACGCTCTCGGTATCATTATTCCATTCCACCTTGATGGAGAAATCAAATTCTTTCAGCAGCTCCACCAGCTCTGCAAACTTGCCTTTCGATTTCACCGGGGTTGGCGCCGCCTTTTTATCTTTTGGCAGTGCAAACATTTCACCCAATTCAGTACCTAACTCTTCATTGTGGCGGTCCAGCGTAGGTGTGGGCTTGCTCCAGCGGCCTTTCGCAGCCTCCCCGATCTTTTCCACGCCTTCCAGCCGGTTCATGGTAAACCGCTGCAAGGCATTCTTTATTCCTTTACCATTATTTGCTTCCGCGAATTTGGTTTTCAGCGCATCAAAATCGGCTTTGTCCATGTTAAACGCCAGGGCTGCTGTCCACTTTATATCGGGATACACCGCAAAGTCGATAACATGTTTCCAGCGACAGGTTTGTATAGTTACCGGGAAATGGTCGGCTTGTGCCGCAGGAATCCACAAATAGCCCAGGATCCGCTCAAAAAGCACATGATTGTTTTCATCAAAGAAATTATACTTGTACTGCGCATCAAATTCCAGTTCTTCATCCGATACCTTTATCACACCGGAAAAAGAAGCGTTGGTATCTCTTTTAAACTTATAGTTATTGGCCTTTATTTCAAATTTCCCCTTTGCGGCACTCTCTTTTTCTTTCTCCCGTTTCACACCGGCCTTCACGTCTTCTTTCTTATATCCTTTGGCGCCAAAGCTGCTCAGGTCTATTACATGGTCCTTATGCTTCGGTGACGCTGTACATTCATCTTCATGCGTCACCAGGCTTTGCACGCTGAGCTTGATGGTTTTCTTCGCGGTATCACTTCCTGCCACGATGTTATAGGTAAGATTTTCCGGGGGCTGAAAGTCCAGTACGTTTTCATCAAAGATGGTTTGTGTGCCGTCTTTGTCTTCCACGGTGATCATGCCATACTTACAAGGCTGGAACTTGCGCGTATTGGTAGGAATATCTCCTGCCAGCACCGGCTTATTACCGCCATACATCAGGGGAGATTCTTTTACTTTGGGATCTTCCTTTACATTAAGGAAGCACTTCGACAATGTTTTAGAGAGCTTGCCATCGCGTGTTTTTACGATGGGATATATTTCCAGTACTTCGCCTGCACCGGGCTTCCAGAGGTCATCGAGGAAAACGTCTACCACTATTTTTTGCACAAAGTTCTGGTAGGTGATGGAGCCGGTGGCCACCTTCATATCTTTCCCCGACTTATCTTTTATTACAAAATCACTTGTCTGCAGCGTCTCCCCACGGCTGGTTTCATCCGACAGCATGGGCATTATTTTTACCTGCCGGGTGAAATATTTGATGGCATCATCGGGTGTTTCTTTCCCCGGCTCCTTCTGTGCTTCTCCTGCAACCCGCTCCCAGGGTGGCAGATCATCATCCGCTGTAGCAGTATCATTGTCCATCAGAAAAATCCGTAGTTCCTGCCCGTACAAGGCGCGGGTATAAATATGCAGCTGTACACTTTCCCTGAATTTCTTAGTACCAGCGGTGATAATTTTACCGTCATTATTGGGTGTAAACTCCCGCCACTCGGCCGACATAATCGCCGGCTTTCCGCGCGCAGCAATAAAGTAGCCATGTGCCGCTGAATTGGTAGGTTCATGCCCGTCGAGGAAAGGCTCCAGCCAACCAAGTCCGCCACCTTCCACTATCTTCGGGAAATTGGGATGCACCACCGGCCCGTTCAGTGCTTCGTTCACATCCGTTTTCTTAAATGTAAGTGTGCGCAACATCGACCAGATCCAGCGGTAAGGGGTTTTATCACCTTCCGGCATTTTCATGGGAACGCTGATCTTGGCAGGCACCGGCAGTTTTTCCACCATCGTGGTAATGCGTTTCATTTCTGCCCGCACTGTTCCGGCCTCGTTTAATACGGCGGTGGAAGTTTTTACATCTACCGATCCTTTCGCTGCCGGGATGGTGACTACCAGCTTTTTATTATCAGACATGGCAACTATTTTTAAAACGGTTGTCCCTGTGGAAACCGGATCAGAAATAAATCTTCTTCTACTTTCTGTACATCCATCATGGGATTCAGGTGTGTTTGTACTTCCTTGTCAGCTTTCTCCGCATCCTTTTTTGTCATATCGGCTGTTTGCCCGTGAAAGGTGATAGCGATACAATCTTTTCCACCGGTGGCGCAGGTCGCCTTACTATCTTCCAGCAAAATATAAGCATCTCCCGGTAATACCACTTTATCATAAAAACCGCTCCAGGCCGTAACTGACGGCGTACAGGGAGTATTATTCTTTTTACTGCAACTACCAAAGGTATTGGCTTCAAAAGGCTGACCAATATCTTTGGTATTCCCCAACGGTTTCTCTGCACCGTCTTTGTCGTTGATATAATGCACCTGCTGACTCTTCACTTTCAATTTATCCGGGGCGGTACCAAACTGGCACTTACAAACGGCGCCCTGGCAAACCAGATGTTTTTCGCTCATATCTTTTTAATTTTCCCTGCGGTTGAAAAAGAAGGAAAAAAGGCTTTTCTTCTTCCCGGACAACTCCTTCTCCGGCAACAGCACTGACATTGCCGGAGCCTGCGTTTTATCCTTTTCCCGCAAATGATAGATCGTAAATGTTACTTTTTTATCCTGGTCAGGTGTGTGCTGCAAACTGCATTCTCCTGTGATGGCATTGATCGAATAATCGGTCTGGTATAATTTATAAGTGATATCCACCTGCCCTTTTGCAGGTGTGTGAATACCATGTAACTGCCGGGACAAGGGAATTTCTTTTTCCGCGGAAATGTCTTCCGCACTACGCGGGTCACTGCAACTACCTTTCTGCTGAAGCACCAAACTACCGCTGGCGGTATTGTGCTGTATGGGTTGCTGTGTAACGTTATACAGCACGGGCGCAGTATAAGGCATTACCGGCAATGCTGCAGTGAGCTGGCGTTTCATGATATCGCTGCCGGGCTGATACAGGTCGGCAAAATAAAGGGCCATAAACCAATCGCGACACAGCGACTGGTAAATATGTGGTTCGCTGCTTACTGCCAGGTCCATATATGCTATTATTTCGTCTGTAATATCGCCGGTATAATACTGTTGAATGTCCGGTTTGGCGGCAGCCCAGGCAGCAGCAATCTGTAACTGGTTGGCGATGCCGGTAAATTGCCCGGCTTCGTTCACCTTTATCTGCAATGGATACAATACTTTCCCACATTGCTCTGCAAGCTTATCAATCATTTTTTCCGGCGCCTGGTCATTCATGTACACCTGTCCTTTATTGATTTCAAACAGGAACATATTACCGGGTAATCTTTTGGAGCAGCTCACCGTTATCTCATAACTGATCGCCTGTTCCCTGCCGGCCGATTGAATAATATAGGTTACGCCGTAAGTTCTGCTGAGATGTACCGGGTTAAACCGGAAAGAACGATTACTCATAGGTATGCTACTTTTTTTTATTCCCTTCAGTAATCAGTTGCGATACCTCTTTTTTTACGCTTCCCACGTAATGCCTGATAGCTGCCGGAATGCGGCTGGTGTCGGCATCTATCTGGTACGACATAGGGGGCCTTTTATCTTTAAACCCAACTTCCACTATGACCACCGGCTGCTCTCCGCAATACAGGCAACCCCAGCTATGGGTAGTAGTACCGGCGGTTAACAACAGCGATGGGATGGAATCCAGTACAAAACGGCTTCGTTGCCATTGGCCGGAGGATAAAGTTTGCACGGACGAATCTATTTTTACGCCAGTGGTATCCAGCCAGTATCGCTCCAGTACTTCAGGCGTAACGCGATACTTCACCCGGATGCCGGTGGAGAAAACACCAAAGTGAACCCAGGCCACTGCACCGGTTCCGGGTTTTGTTTGTGCCGGTAGTATATCCATTACCGTTAGCATCAATAAAAGCGTAATCAAACTCCCGCGCATACTAGTAATTTAAAATTAAACTCCGGTCCTGTCTCATGATATCCCACTGGAACTTAAAAAAGGACCGCATATTATCTTTGGCATTGTGTGGATTCAGATTACCGTTTGTTTGCCAGGTATAATCCATGATGTTGTCGGTATGGCCCTGGTAAAAAGTGTAGGGTGGCGGCTTTAGTCCCGCCATAGGCTGGCCGGCGCTGAACGTATGCTGCAGGCCCAGCGAATGCCCCGCTTCATGCAACAGGGTACGCCGTTGATTGAGCCCTTTCAGGAATACAACGAAGGCATTTCCCCAAACAAATTCCTTTATAACGTCTCCGTCGGCGGCAGCAGCGATGCCGTTAAAATCGGCGGGTAAATCCGTGAGGAATATATAGGTGCGTTTGTTGGCATCGGCGTTAATGCGGCCGCCATTGGGTTTGTGCTGCCCGTATTTTTCATACAGCTTCATCACTTCCTCCAGGAACTGTTGCTCATTGAAGGCTGCTGCTCCGCCAAGAACATTGTTCCAATAGCTGGTAACGTCATGGTCGGTTAAAGGGAGTACGCCGGTTTCAAAAATGGTGTCGGTTTTAATTTCGGCGCGGATGAGCGCCTGGTTATATGAACCTCTTTTAAACTGGTATTCTATGTCCTTTACCATTTGCTGATCAATAGCAGGAAGACTGTTTGCCTGTGTGCCTACCTTCACCAGTATCAGCTCCATTTTGGGAATGACGTGATTATTATACACCATCAGCTTGCCCACTTCTTCCTTCTTATTGCCCAGTTTTGCAAACACTTTTATTTCTTCATGCTGTTGCAGCGGAGCATTGGCATTTACTACATTCACGGCGCCTTTCAACGTATAGTACTTAACTTTTACGCCGCCTGGCCGGAAGCGCGTTTGCTGGCCGCTTCCCATTAATGCAGCGATATTTACTTTCTGCGGGGTTATTTTCAGGTTAGGATTTTTTGATTCGAAGATAATCTCGGTACCATCGCTGACTACTTCCTCTATCTCTTCCAGTTCAAGGTCCAGCCGGGCGCCATCTTTATTCATGGAAGAACCGTATTTAAACTGTTGTGAAGTAGTATAAGGAAAAAGTGACAACCAGGCGGGGTAATAGTCAACGCCGTATGGCTTCACCGGGTTCTTTACACCTTTCAGGTATTCGCTTTTTGCGGCGGCTACGTCGCTAACCAGTGGCACTGTGCTGTTACACGGCTGGTTATTATTATCGCGTTCAATGTAAATAAGGGGATAGATATATTCGTCCCGGAGCCAGTCGAACCCATATTCCCCTTTGTAACCCGCCGGCCGCCTGAAGTGTACCAGGAACTTTTTCAGTTCCTTCTCTTTTGCTGGCGGCGCCTTATACTTGTCATAAATAATTTTCTCTGTGCTGCGCAGTTTTACCTGGCTGGCGGCATTCAAGCTGATATCGCCATTGGTGGCATAGGTAGTTGACAGCTCGGAGCTTTCAACAATCGTTTTTGCTACTGAGATCATATTTCCCATCTGTACCTGGTTGTGGGGTTAAAACATTTTCGCCTTGTCGCCGCTTTTGTTCACGATCTGCTTGGCGCTGTGCATTTCAATATTTTCTTTGGTACTGTTCATACTCACTTTCTCGGCGGTCTTCTCAATATTTTTAGCAGTGCGCTGGAGTGTATCATCCGCCACCTCTTTGATATTGGCAGCAAGCAGGCTAAAGTCCTTCACCGCAGTTTGCGACAGGTTTTTACCGGCGCTTACCTGTATATTTTCTTTTGCCGTAAAGCTGATATTTTTAGCATTGATGGTGATGTTTTCCATCGCGGCGATGTTAATACTTTGGGCACTGGTATCCATTGTAACGATGTTACCGGATTTATCGGTGATGGTGATGCTTTCTGCCCCATCGGTATCATCCAGGCGGATGATATGCCCGCTGCGGGTTTTAATGACCTTCAGGTTATTTTGCGCGTCACCGAAGCCCGTTTTCGCGTTTCCATTATACACGGTGCCAAGTACGACTGGCACTTCAGGATTACCTCCTTCAAAATCTACCCATACTTCCTCCCCGTTTTCAGGTATAAAATAGAACCCTTTCTCAGTACCTCCATGCGGGGATACCAATCGTAGCCAGGGCGTAGTTCCTTGTTGCTGCCATTGAAATTTTACCCGTACACGGCCCAGTCCTTTGGGGTCATTATTATCGGTCACCACAGCGCTTTGCGCTTCACATACCGGCGTGCGGTACAGGTCTACCTCCGGCATGGCTGCTGCGGCGGGTATGGCTTCAAAGGTATTTTTATATAATCCGTTTTCTGTGCAGTAGTGCGCGAGTTGAGTTACTACAAACTCGCCATGGTGCTCATTGGAAAGTACCGATTCATTAACGGTAATGATATCCCCGATGCGTAATGCACTTTGCTGGCTGGTGCCTTTCAGGACGGCCATTTGCGAAAGCCTTCCTTTCTTTTGTACCTGCGTATATTTATCCAGTTGCGATTTTGCAGCGGTACCAAACGATTGGTTCAGTTTATACTGCGACGTTTTTTTATACAGCCGTTCACTTACTTCTTTCAGGTGGCTCGTATATACGTCGGTGTTACCTGCGGGCACCGACAGGGTATCGTTGCTTACCGCCTGGTTTTGCCGGTAATCATAGCCATAGAAGCGGCTATTGTTGGACTTCACGGTAAGATCGAGGTTAAACCCGATCAGGTCTACCTGGTGTGTAAGCGTTGTCTTCTGCGGACGGTAATTTCCAAACACCACCTTCTCTCCATCATAAAAAAACCATTCCCCGAAACGGGCGGCGAGCCTGTCTATAAACTCGTAGGTGGTTTCTTTATATTGTACAATATATTTCAGGGCATCGGTATGCGCCGGATCTACCGCGGGCGATTTGGCGTAAGGCCCGCATCCCTTCAGGGCTTCATTCACAATAGCCGACAATGTTTTCTGCTCATAACAGGCAATATGTTCATCATCTTCCAGCAGGATAGTTACACTATGTCCTTTGATCACGCAAAATCCGTGCGTACCATCGGTTTCCTTTCCCATGCTGATACCACTCACAATACCATTAAAATTTAAAGGCTTGTATACGGCATTTGATTCAACAGGTTTTACAGAGATAGAAATTTCTTTTCCCAGGAACTCCTTACCGGCATTAAACAATCCTTTTCCGAGTTTGGTAAGCCAGTCGTACCCGATCATGATCTCAAAGCTATGATGGCCGCGGATAGTCTGATGCAAGGCAAGGGAATGAAAAGAAGTAAACTGATGATCACCAATAGTGAATGAGGTGTGCGTATACAATGACATTTCGCAGCTTTTACGGTTTTAAATATGGTTATACCTTTTTATCACCATAGAAATGATATCGGGTAACTACTTCAAAAAATTGGAATTAATATCTGCTGTTGCCATTAACGGGTTAAAACACGCAACAGGAGATTGACATGGTTACAGTCAGCAACTAATATACAACAAGTGTCACAATTTCAATCATACGCGAACAAAAAAATAACGCTGGCGATGCGATAAAATAAAAGAGCTCTGCCGTTAAATAATAAGCAGGACACCTAATGTTTATAATCAAATGTTCAACAGTGATGAAAGATTAACTTATCTAGCATGCCAACACTCACCAAACGCCAGTACTGTTATTGAAAGCAGCTTTCAGGATACAGCCGGTAATTTATCATGTAAAGTTTATGAAATAACGATTAATTTAACCCCTGCTTCTCCGTACGGAGGAAATTGCATTTTATACAACTTAAAACGGAAATAATGAATCTGAAAGGATGGATGCTTGCCTGGATAGCCATTACAGGAAGCATAGCAGCAGCGGCACAGGAATATACATTGCGTTCGCCCGACGGCAAAATAAATATACGTATAACCGTAAGGGATAGTATACAGTATTCCTTATCCTACAATGGCCAGGTATTGTTGCAGCCGGCCACTATCGGCGTGGCTACCTCTGTTAGCCCTGATGGTAACTGGAAAGTTGCCGGCACTAAAACGTCGTCGGTAACACAAACGCTTCGCCCGGTAGTAAAGCAGAAAAGTACCTTCATTGAAGATCACTACGATCAGTTGCAGCTCAATTTTAAAAACCGCACCTCCCTGCAATGGCGCGCCTACAATAATGGTATTGCATGGCGATGGCTCATTAATAACAAAGGCGCCTGGCAGGTGGTAAACGAGCAGGCCGGCTTCGCCCTCCAGGCGAAAGACAGCGCCTGGTACCCGGTTGAAAGCGGGTTCTTCTCCCATAACGAACGCCTCTATAAAAAACTGACCATAGATAGTATCCGCGGCCCGAAAAGCCTGGCCAGCCTGCCTGCACTGTTCAGCGTAAACGGCGCCAAATTACTGATCACCGAAACCGGTCTCCTTAATCACGCAGGAATGTGGCTTCAGGGAAATGGCAGCAACACACTGGAGGCCGTATTTCCCCACTACCCGATAAAGAAAAAAGTAACCTCCGACCGTGATGAAGAAGTGGAAACCAGGGAAAACTTTATTGCCAAAAAAGAAGGCGCTTCCCAATTGCCCTGGCGCATTGTGATGATAGCACCGGAAGATAAAGACCTGCTGGTAAATGAACTTCCTTATCAATTGGCGGAACCAGCTACCGGCGACTACAGCTGGGTGAAGCCCGGCAAGGCCATCTGGGACTGGTGGAACGATAATAATATTTACCAGGTGGATTTCCGGGCGGGTGTCAACACCGACACTTACAAATATTACATCGACTTTGCCGCTAAATACAAACTGGAATATGTAGTACTGGACGAAGGCTGGAGCGATACCCGCAACCTGCTGAAAACAGTACCCGACATAAATATGGAAGAATTATCGCGCTACGCGGCTTCCAAAAATGTAGGCATCATCCTGTGGACGACGTGGCTGGCACTGGATCAGCAGCTGGACGCCGCAATGGAACGCTTTGCCAAATGGAATATCAAAGGGATTAAGGTCGACTTCATGCAGCGCGATGACCAGCCAATGGTGAACTTTTATGAAAGGGTGGCCAAAGCCGCTGCTGCACATAAAATGCTGGTAGACTTCCACGGCGCGCATAAACCCGCGGGGCTCCAACGTACATACCCCAACGTAATTTCCTTTGAAGGCGTGTATGGACTGGAGCAAAGCAAAGGCGATCAAAGCAAATCCATTGCACCGGATCATAACGTTACCTTTCCCTTTATCCGTATGGCAGCAGGACCGGCGGACTATACACCCGGCGCTATGCTGAATGCACAAAAAAGAGACTGGGCACCACATTACAGCAATCCAATGAGCATCGGTACCCGTTGCCATCAACTGGCAATGTACGTGGTATATGAAAGCCCGCTGCAAATGCTGGCAGATAATCCCACGCACTATTACAAAGAACCGGAGTGTATGCAGTTCCTCGAGGCGGTTCCCAGCGTATGGGATACCACCATTGCCCTGCAGGCCAGCGTTGGCAACTATATCCTTACCGCGCGCAAGGCCGCTAACGGCGATTGGTATGTAGGCGGTATGACAAACTTCACACCACGCACCTTAACACTGGATTGTTCTTTCCTGCCGGAAGGTACCTATATCATGCATGTCTGGAAAGATGGTATCAACGCCGACAGGAACGCACAGGATTATAAAATGGAACAGATAACGGTAGATAAAAACTCGAAAGTACCGGTAGTAATGAACGTTGGCGGCGGGTGGGCCGCAAGGATCGTGAAGCAACAATAAAATAACATTGCCGGTAAACCATTTATATTCACTTTGCAATGATGAACCGTACTTTATTTTTAGCTGTCCTGGGTAGTCTGTTTACCAGTAGCGCAATCGCACAACAACCGATAGATGTACAGGCACATCGCGGGGGAATGGCCCTGATGCCGGAGAATACCATTCCCGCTATGATCAACGCCGTAAAATTAGGCGCCAGAACACTGGAACTCGACTGCATCATTACAGCAGATCAACAGGTAGTCGTATCGCACGATGCGTATATGTCGGCAGAATTTATGCGTAAGCCTGATGGCTCGGATATCTCCAAAGCCGAAGAAAAAAGCCTCGCGTTGTATAAAATGTCTTACGACAGCATCCGGAAATATGACGCCGGTACAAAACCACATCCCCGCTTTCCGCAACAGGAAAAAATGATGGTTCACCGGCCACTGCTAACAGACCTGATAGATAGTGTGGAAACGTATGTAAAAACACATCACCTCAAACCAGTGTTTTACAACATGGAAACCAAAAGCGCTCCCGATGGCGATGGCATCTATAATCCCGGACCAGCGGAATTTGTAGCCCGCGTAATGGAAGTCATCAACAGGAAAAAAATTACGGACCGCGTTATTATCCAGTCGTTCGACATCCGCACACTCCAGGAATTGCATAAAACCCATCCCGGTCAGAAAACCGCTTTGCTGATAGGTAACAAAGACAGCTTCAGCGACAACCTTGAGAAGCTGGGATTCACGCCCACCATCTATAGCCCGAACTACCTGTTGGTAACGCCGACCCTGGTAAAAGAAGCACACGATAAAAAAGTGGCGGTGATTCCCTGGACCGTAGATGACGAAAGCGAATTAAAAAAACTCATCTCCTGGGGAGTAGATGGCATTATTTCCAATGCACCTGATAAACTCATAAAACTGGTGGGCAGCTACCAGAAGTAATACTTACTTTAAAATAAAGCGCGGGCCGACAAATGATGTCGGCCCGCTCTTTACTTTTTATTCTTATCTATGCATTTTCTTTAAACTGTTCCAGCACCTGCCCGATCTGCTTCAGGTACTTCCCATAACTTTGTTTGATCCATATTTCCGTTAAGGCGGTAATCAGTAACACCAGCAAAACAAAAGCTGCAGCTAAACCCAGCGCAATTCCCCGGTGATCAGCAGCCTTTGCCAGCAAGCTGGTCATCTCGCTGCTTTTATGACTCACCATGTACATAACGCCAATGATCAGCGCAAAAGGAAGCAGTGTATAGGTGTAAGCTTTATACATTTCAATATTCAGCCTGGCCTCGTAATACAAAGCATATAGATTGTCTTTTGAGCTGAGGGTATTTGTACCAAGACTCTTATAAAAAGTATTGAACTTATAATAATATTGAACAGAGATGGCGATCACCACCAGGTACACCGCATAAAAAGGCACCACCATCACGGGATCGAGTGGAAAAATTTTAGGTGTAAACGCTATCAGTACCAGGCTGAAAAGCTGTACAAAAAATTCCATTTGCATCGCTTTACGCAGTTTTTCCACCGGCAGTTGTAAAGTTTTTAACTGGTCTACACTGGAAGGAACCACTACATTGCCGCTTTCATTATCGTTGTTCCATGCAGATTTTATATCATCAAAATTCATAACCTTGTTTTTTAATCAGTTCTTTTAATTTGTCTTTTGCCCTGCTGAGCTTAATTCTGGCATTTCCTTCGGAGATACCCAGGTTTTCACCGATCTCTTTGTGGGAATAATTTTCCAGGTGAAGAAAAACCAATGCCTTTTCCAATCTTTCCAGTTTCTGTACCGCCCTGTAAAAGTGTGCCAGTTGCAGTTCTTTTGTAGCTGTTACATTTTCTTCCATGGCCATGTGTTCCGGCATGGTGTCTGTAACAGCCATTTTTCTTTTTTCTTTTTTGAAGAATACCAGTGCGGTATTCAGCGCAACCCTGTACATCCAGGTGGAGAAGCGGCTTTGGTGCTGAAAGGAGTCGTAAGATTTCCATAGCTGGTAGATAATTTCCTGTGTCAGATCCTGCTGATCATCTTCAGCATCCATATACATCCTGGAAATCTTATGAATAATTCCTTTGTGGGCTTCAACCAGTTCAAGAAATTCTTTTTCCTTGTTTTTCAATCGGTGATAGCTTTAGTTCAAAATAGGTGTAACCGTATATCCTTTCTCTCTTAATAATTTAATCAATCCGATAGGGCCTGCAAGATGGGCGCCGCCCACTGCAAAGAAAGTGCTTTCCTGCTGCATCATTCCGGGCATTTTATCAACCCAGTTTTTGTTCCGCACTTCCAGCATCCAGTGAATGGTATTTTCATCCATCTGGTCCGGAGTAGTCATCAGGTTGTACATATTACTCAGCTCTTCTGCTTTATAGGCTGCCACCAGTTTGTTCATGTTTATACTGCTGCTGTCGAAAGCCTTTACCTGTTCAACAATTTGTTTATCGGTATAAGATTTCAGCAGGTATCCCACCTGTTCTTCTAATCCTTCCAGGTAACCGACATGCTTCTTATCTGCCTGCATTGTTTGTATAAAAGTAGTTTCATAAGATTTTAATTCCTGGCAGGGAAATGATTTCATGGCCAGCAGGGAGATAGTAGCGACCAGCTGATAGTTTTCAAATGGCGCCAAAGGCACGCCACATTTACTTTTCAGGATAGAATCCACGTCGTGGTAGTCGGCAGGAGATAATTTTTTACTCAACGGCACATCAGACGCCATGGCTTTAGCCATAATGGTGTTAATATTGGGGTCGAGGATATTGGCTTCAATGACCAGTTGCGCCGACTTACTTAATGCCTGTTTGGTTTTTTCTGTTACTTTAAAATCATTTTCACAAATCATGTGGATGGTGCCATACAAATAAGAGGGCTTCGATAATCCGTTACCGCTGACTTCCCACAATAATGATTTGTCCTGGCTGGTTGGCTGCTGTGCAACCGCTTTACCTGCAAATAAGCCTGTGATTACCAATGTAGCTGCTGCGATATTCCTGAAGATATTTTTCATATGCTTTTGATTTTCTTTTCAGAATTAGTAGGCGATGGAATCACTTCGTTACAGATTATTTCAACTTTTTTTCAAAAAATTCCTAAACCAGCCACCAGTAAGAGAAAGGTCTGCTTTGCAGCAGACCTTTTCCTGTAAAAGAGGTATCCTTATTTATCAGCGGGCAATTCGGCCCTGCGGGTAACGATGTGGTTCAGGTTATGATGGATCATTTTCTCCAGCAGGTCGTAGCCTGCATTAGGCCGGGAGTGCGCATATTCCCTTTCCAGTTTGGTGATGGGGGCCAGCCAGTATAAGTTCACCTTATCGCCATATACCTCCGGCAGCCCGATGGCGGGGCCATTATATAAGGCGGAGGATACCACTACGCTCTCGAAAGGCGCAGGTAGTTCCTCAGAGCTCACCGTATGGCCTTCTCCCAGCCAGGTAACCTGTTTCCAGGGCCTGTCGGCCATATCAGACATCAGGCCGGCCATCGCCATGATCTCTTTATCCGTAAAATCTTTGCTGCTCACTGCCATCGCCAGTTCCATCCGGCGAAACCCGGGTGCCCGGTCGCTGTACAGGAGTTCTACCCATGGCATCGGGCGGATACTAATCCCCAGGGTGAGCAGGTATACCACCTCATCTTTCTCAAATTTACCCAATGCCATCGGGGGCCATTGTCCGCCGTCGATGGCGTAGTACTTCTGGATGGGACCAAACTCGGCTTCATAGGCTTTCAGATACTGGTCCTGCAAAATGCTCCATGCCTGGCTGGTTTCGCCTTCCCAGTCTTTCCAGAAGGCAATGGCCTGGTCTACGCGCTCGTACATGGCGTTGGCGCCCCGTTTGCCCAGTGGCATCAGCCGGTCGTTTTCGCCGGCGCCGGTACAATCAGCAGCATAGGCTACCGCGTGTTCGTCATTATACAAACTCCAGCCCGGTATCACACCCAGTATTTCATTATCATATAATACCGCTGCTCCATCTCCCTCTTCCGTCCATACAATTGTTATACGCTCTTTTTCCAGCGGTTCACGGCCTTCGGGGTGGTTGCAGTAGGCTGCTTCCAACATAGGCGCCATGCCTTCTTTCATGGCTGCAACGTCTTTCGATGCGGGCGCCGGCTGCAGGTTACGTAACCAGCATGGTCGCGGCGAATACTTTGTGGTCAACAATTCCGATGGATACAGGTAAAAATAAGCCACTCTGTCGTCCTGCTCCACTACGGCATATAAAGTTCCCCTGTTATTAGGCTGGTCTATCAACATTACCGGCTCAGACATAATTATTCTTTTAAGATCGAAAAATAACACAATCCCGGCAATACTATAATTCCTGCCTCAATTGCTGTATTTTGTCAGGTATACAATTAATTTTTTATGAAAAGATATTCCACCCTGTTAATGGCACTCATGATGTTTTGTTCAGCTACACTCACTGCCAAAGAACGACAATTTTATCAGATCAAAATCTACCACCTGAAAACAAAAGCGCAGGAAACACTGGTAGATAATTACCTGGAAAAAGCATTTCTCCCGGCATTACACCATGCAGGCATCAAACAGGCCGGCGTGTTTAAACCGGTTACTGCCGATACGGCCGAAATCCGGATCTATGTATTGATCCCATTCCAGTCGCTCGAACAGTTCACCAACCTGGATAAAACCCTGCAGGCCGACAAGTCCTTCCAGGCTAACGGGAAAGACTATACGGATGCAGCCTGGAACAACGTTCCTTTTACCAGGATAGAATCCATCCTGTTACAGGCGTTTCCCGGGATGCCCGTACTGGAGGCTCCCTCATTGAAAGCTCCCAAAAGTGAGCGGGTATACGAACTACGCAGTTATGAAAGCCCTTCCGAGAAATACCACGTCAATAAAGTAAAGATGTTCAATACCGGCGACGAAATCGGCATTTTCAAAAACCTCAACTTTAATGCGGTGTTTTATGCCACTGTCATTTCCGGTTCACGCATGCCCAACCTGATGTACATGACCACTTTCAACAATAAGGAAGACCGCGATGAACACTGGAAGGCATTTAGTGCAGATCCGAAATGGAAAGCCCTGTCGGCGCTGGAAGAATACAGTCACAATGTATCTAAATCAGATATCCTGTTCCTGAGACCAACAGACTATTCAGACCTGTAATACCATGGAGTGGCAGGCATGCACCTGCCACTCCATTTATCATACTGCCACCGTAGCCCTCACTGTTCCCTATTACCGCCATGGCTTTGTTTCCAGGCCGGTAAATGCTGACCCACATTTGTCGTAAAAGTATAAATAATATTTCTACAGACAACACCTCCCCGCGCAGGCGCTTACCTGCCCCGCCCACAGATTAAAAATGTGCGCCGATAATTAAACAAAAAGGCTTAATTTAACTGCTATTACACCCACCGGCGGGAGTGAAAATGAGCCACCACACATTTTTGCTCCCGGTCAATGACACCACAATTATTTAAAATTCAAAAACTGATCCCCACATGGCTGATGAAACTCAACAGAAAGTTCAGACCGCACTAGGCGACGTCGCCGCAAGACAGCTTGCCATTGCCACCCGTACGGTCCCGCAAATGTCTACCATTACCCCCCGCTGGCTCACGCGATTAATGAGCTGGATCCCGGTAGAATCGGGCGTGTACAGGCTTAACAAAGTAAAAGATGAAAGCAATGTAACCGTGGATTGTTCCGGAAGGGATGAACGCGAACTGCCGCAAACCTTTGTGGATTACATTGATAACCCACGTGAGTACAATCTCAGTGCAGTAAATACGGTGCTGGATGTACATACCCGCGTGTCGGACCTCTACAGCAAACCTTACAACCAGATCAGCGAACAGTTGCGGCTGATCATCGAAACCATTAAGGAAAGGCAGGAAAGCGAACTGATTAACAACAAGGAATATGGTTTGCTGAACAGCGTAATAGCCTCGCAGCGTATTAAAACACGCACCGGCGCGCCTACTCCGGACGACCTGGATGAACTTATCACCAAAGTATGGAAGGAGCCCGGTTTCTTTTTACTGCATCCGCTCACCATTGCCGCCTTTGGCCGGGAATGCACCAGACGGGGTGTGCCTCCTCCCACCGTTTCCCTTTTCGGCTCTCAATTTATTACCTGGCGCGGCATTCCGCTGATACCATCCGATAAAGTGCCCATCGAAAACGGTAAATCCAAGATCATTCTTTTACGCACCGGCGAAAGCAGGCAGGGAGTAGTTGGCTTGTACCAGCCTAACTTACCGGGAGAACAGTCGCCCGGGTTATCTGTGCGCTTCATGGGCATTAACCATCAGGCCATTGCTTCCTATCTCGTATCCCTTTACTGTTCACTGGCAGTATTGGTAGACGATGCCATTGCTGTATTGGATGATGTAGAAATAGGCAAGTACCATGAATACAAATAATTTCCAACCCGATGGATTACCGGATATTGCCGCATTGGAAAAACTGGCCAACCAGTTGTTTTCCTCCCTGCAATCCGGTAATGATGCGCCCTCCGCAGGCTACGCATCTGCTGCCCCCATCCAGGACCCGTTACTGCAACAGGGAAGCGTAACGGATGTTACGCAGGCGCCCACCAGTTTACCGGATCCTCACTTTTCCGGTAACGGCGGCATTCCTGCTTCTGTGGCAGGCAGCGGTATTTCACCGGCTGCGCTCACGCATCCAACAACGGCGTATGATCCTTCTTTTGAACAGGAACTGCAACGGGCACTGAAAAGTATACCGTCATCCACCTATACATCGCAGCTGCCTTCCGCAGGCACCTCCTACTATTTCTTACCGGAAAAAGCAGCAGGTATCACCGGCGCTACCCAGCCTCCGTTGGATATCAACCGGGTGAGGGCGGACTTCCCCATATTGCAGGAACAGGTGAACGGCCGCCGGCTGATATGGCTGGATAATGCCGCTACTACGCAGAAGCCGCGGAGTGTCATTGAACGGATCAGCTATTTTTATGAACATGAAAATTCAAATATTCACCGCGCCGCTCATGAACTGGCAGCACGCGCCACAGATGCTTATGAAGGCGCCCGCGAAAAGGTAAGGGCTTTTCTGAATGCTGCCTCCGTGAATGAAATCGTATTTGTTCGCGGCGCCACGGAAGCCATTAACCTCGTCGCCAAAAGCTGGGGCGAACAATTCCTGCAGGCAGGCGATGAAATTATTCTGAGCCACCTGGAGCATCATGCTAACATTGTACCGTGGCAACAACTGGCTGCCAAAAAAGGATTGCTGATAAAAGTAATTCCTGTGGATGACGACGGGCAGATCATACTTTCTGAATACCAGAAACTGCTTGGCGCTAAAACAAAGCTGGTGTCTTTTACACAGGTGTCCAATGCACTCGGTACCGTTACACCGGCCCAACAAATAGTGGAACTCGCCCACCAGGCAGGCGCTAAAGTACTGGTAGATGGCGCCCAGGCGGTATCGCATATGCGCGCTGATGTACAGCGGCTTAATTGCGACTGGTACGTATTTTCCGGGCACAAAGTTTTTGGCCCCACCGGCATCGGCGTATTGTACGGCAAAGAGGCATTGCTGAATGAAACACAACCCTGGCAGGGTGGCGGTAATATGATCAAAGATGTAACCTTTGAACACACCCAATACCACGCCGCCCCCGGGCGCTTTGAAGCCGGTACCGGTAACATAGCCGACGCCGTAGGACTAGGCGCTGCCATTGATTACGTAAATCATATAGGCATTGATGTTATATACCAGTATGAACATTACTTGCTCGTATATGCCACACAGTTATTGAAAGACATACCTGGTTTGCGCCTGATAGGCACCGCTCCCGATAAAACAAGCGTGTTGTCTTTTGTGTTTAAAGATTTCACAACTGAACAGGTGGGTGCGGCGCTCAACCAGGAAGGAATTGCAGTAAGATCCGGCCACCATTGCGCACAGCCCATCCTTCGCAGGTTTGGCGTGGAAAGCACCGTGAGGCCATCACTGGCATTCTACAACAGTTGTGCGGATATTGATACGCTCGTAAATACTTTATTAAGATTACGAAGAAGCAGGATATAATTTTTTTTAGAAAGAAGAGATGGCTGGCAGTTTATTCATATCAAACTATTAGTCATCTCTTCGATCAAAAATATTTTTCATCTCACAGAAAATAAAAAAGAAGCGCAAGACCAATTCCATCAAACGCGCTACGGCACTACATTATACCGGATCTGTTTTTCCACGCAAAAACCTCATTGCCCTGGAACATGCGGCTGTGCTCATAAAAAACAACATTTAAATTTTGTGGTTTAAATTATTTACCTACATTTGCACTCCACAATGCGAGGTAGAGCAGAGGTAGCTCGTCGGGCTCATAACCCGAAGGTCAGTGGTTCGAATCCGCTCCTCGCTACAAAAAGTAAAAGTCCTGTACTGAAAGTGCAGGACTTTTTTTATACCGCAACAGATCGAAAATAAATAGTATTATTACAACAGGCCATCAATACCTGAAAGCAGTTTTTGTTAGCCATCAACCCAATCCCTAAACAAATTTTATTACTCAATGAAACAAAAACCATCAATGGCATTTATTGCCGCCTCCTGGGTAGCGGTATTTGCAGGTATCCTGGGCTTTATCATCGGCCTGTGGAATGCATCCACTATGCAACTGAATGAAAAAGGATATTACTTCACCGTTTTAATGTACGGCCTGTTCGCAGCGGTATCTGTCCAGAAGTGCGTGCGCGACAGGATTGAAGGTGTTCCCGTAACCGACATTTATTATGGTCTCAGCTGGGTGTCCATGTTGCTTACCATCCTGTTGCTTACTATCGGATTATGGAATGCCACCCTTGCACCAAGCGAAAAAGGATTTTACGCATTTGCATTTTTGCTGAGCGTTTTCGGCGCTATCACGGTACAGAAAAATACCCGCGATAGCCAGGCCGCGAAAGCAGGCAACAGTCCCGTTTCCGGCGATATCTAATACTTTCTTTTACAGGGAGGCCGGTTAGTCTCCCTGTTACTCCCCCCCTCTTTTTCCGGAATCTATAAATACTTTTCCTGAATCGTCTTCCACAGCAATTGCTGCGGCGGTACATTTACATTGTCACCTGTGGACATGTGCTTAAACAGGATATCAAATATTATATCTATCCTCCAATCCCTTATAATACATCTCCTGAAGTGATTAACAGTATTCCTGCTAATCACTTTTTTTTGCGCCATATTATAATATATTTGTTGATAGTTAACCTTTTTATCCATATGGGAAACAAAACCTATACTGCTACTATTGTATGTATTGCAGCAATGGTGGTTATTTTTATTACAGTGCGAACTGTGCGTAAAAGCAGCCAGCCGGAATATTTGTCAAATGACAAAGCCGGAGCAGCTGCCGCTGTTGCGCTGGATGAAGCGACAGTACAGGCCGCAGTGGCGGTAGACAGCGTTACCTATGAAATGAAGACCGCTGCAGAATTTCCGCTCAGCGTTTCCCAGCTCCGTGATGCTACTGCCTATCTGTTGCATGAACAGCTGCAACTGGACAGCCATGTGGTGAAAAAAAAGCAAACTTTTGATCTCGCACTGATGTGGCATTCATATGTACAACCGCTGTATTATGAAGGAGAATCGGAAGATCCGTATAACACAACCGCCTATACGAAAAATCACGGGTTAGAGCCCGCTATCCGGCAACTTGCCTGGACTGGCCGCGATGAGGCCCGGCTGCGTGCATCCTTCGCCAGTTATAAAAACCTGTTATACGAAATGCTGCCGTATAATACTTACCAACGTTCCCCGGCACGTTATTATGTGGAAAAATTATTACTCACTTATAGCGCACTCCAGGCAAATGAAAACGTAACGGCACAGCTGGAAAAACTCTATATTAAGATGGCCATCAGTACTGATCATGGCCCCTCAGAAAATTTCATTGGAGAGGTAAGACAGGTGTTAAGTAGCATGATTCGCGTAGATCCTTCACTGAATAACAACGACCTGGATGCACACCGGATGACCGTTTGGCTGGTTTCTTTCTGGGCCCGACGCTATAACGAAGGTAATCAGCAGGCCGTTTATGAAATCCTGAAAGAAATCAGCGATATGTACAGCCGGTGATTGATCCGGTATATCCCTTC
Source organism: Chitinophaga sp. ARDCPP14 (assembly GCF_051362515.1). Lineage (NCBI taxonomy): Bacteria > Pseudomonadati > Bacteroidota > Chitinophagia > Chitinophagales > Chitinophagaceae > Chitinophaga > Chitinophaga sp. ARDCPP14. The sequence continues at coordinate 83,771 of NZ_JBKIXB010000010.1, forward strand.
GTTTGACCCGGATCTCAAAAAAAAATGTTAAAAATGATTTCATTTAATACAAATAAATATTACTTTTATTCCGGGCAAGAGAAAAAGTGCTGCGTTATTTGACTTGTTATTTAATAAAAGATTCACATGGATCTTTTTTTTGGAACCTATTGCTAAATCGATTTTTTAACGGAGACTATGATAGGCGTCGGGAAATCTATGCATTACACACCGCGTATGAACGAAAAAAATATAGTAATTAAAATATATTCCAGGTAAAAAAGCTAACTGAACTTGTTATTCTTATTGTTTGCTAAATCGATATACTACTGACTAAACAGTACTGTAAGGATCGTACATTTTGCTTATGCGAATATAATGGGAACCATTGCATGCCTGACCGGAAACCAGGCAGCATCTTCATTCAGGAGATATTTTTCACTATTTAAATGATAAAACCAGTATCTGAAAAATTTTAAAAATCAGCCTGTAGGCTTATTGCTAAATCGTTTTTCCTAATAAGCAACCCGGCTTTTCTTTATTAACCAACTTCAATTAACGTATATGCACAAACGATCCACGTTTTGGGCACGGACCTGCTTTGCCAGTATGGTACTGATGCTCTTCTCGCTGTTTGCCTTTTCACAAGGCAAAACCGTATCCGGAAAAGTAACGGATGCCAATGACAACACCGCAATTCCCGGTGTATCTGTTCAGATAAAAGGAACCAGCAGCGGAACCATCACCAAACCCGATGGTACCTTTACCCTGCAGGCGCCGGAAAATGCCGTGCTGATATTTACTTTTGTTGGTTACCTCCCCCAGGAAGTACCGGCATCAGCTAACGCCATGAATGTAAAACTGGCAGCTTCCGTAAAGTCGCTGCAAGACGTAGTGGTAGTGGGTTACGGTACCCAAAAAAGAAATGAAGTAACCACTTCAGTAGCTACTGTAAAGGCGGAAAACTTCAACCAGGGCGGCTCCCGCTCTCCAATGGATCTGATCCAGGGTAAAGTAGCCGGCTTATCCGTTACCAGGACCCAGGGGAATAACCCCAACAGCGGCGCTTCTATACAGATCAGGGGTATCAGCTCCATATCCGGTGATATGAAGCCGCTGATCGTTGTGGATGGTATTCCCGGAGGCAACCTCGACCTGCTGCAACAGGATGATATCGCTACTTTCGACGTTTTGAAAGACGGTTCCGCAGCTGCTATTTATGGTACCCGCGGTAACAACGGGGTAATCCTCATCACTACTAAAAAAGGTAAAGCAGGTGATCCGCAGTATACTTACTCTACCTACCTGCAACGCGAAGCTGTGGCCAAAAGACCCAGCATACTCAGCGCAGCAGAATATGTAAAAGTGGCCGGCGCCACCAACGACCAGGGCGCCGATGTGGATATGTATGATCTCCTGCTCGACAAAAACAATCTTAGTCATTACCACAACTTCGCAGCCTCCGGTGGTACTGCAAACAGCAACTACCGCGCATCCCTTTATTACAACGATGCCAATGGTATTGCCCTCGAAAACGGCCGTAAACAATACGGCGGAAGGGTGAATGTAAACCAGACCGGCTTACAGGGCATGCTCACCATGCAGTTCAACCTGGCAGGCAATTTCAGTAAAGCCAACTTAAACGGTGGAAACAGCGGTGACGGTGATAACAAAGCCGGCAACCCAGGCGCCGATTTTGAGCAGGCAGTACAACGGAATCCTACTGCGCCGATTTTTGGACCTGATGGTAAATATGTTGAAACAAACGGTTTCAATAACTACAATCCACTGGCCCGCTTACAGCAGGAATTATACGAAAGGGATCAGAAAACCTATTCAGGAGATGCACGTATAACGCTGGAGCCTATTCAGGATTTGAAATTTTCTGCCTTCGGCGCTATTGTCCGTGATGAGTATACTGACCGCCAGTATAAAATGAAGGCTTCCCGCTCTTCCATCCAGGACTTCCAGGGTGGCGGTTATGCGTATAAAGCCAATTCCGCCGCTATGGATAAAACTTTTGAAGCTACGGTAGACTATACAAAGACAATCAATTCAGACCATACATTCAATGTGCTCGGCGGCTACAGCTATCAGTACAGCACCCTGGAAAAGTATGCCATGGATAACAACGGCTTCCTCACCGATGCGTTTGAAGACTGGAACATCTCTGCAGGTAACGCCTTAAATGATCCAAAACTGCCACGCCCTACACAGAGCAGCAACAAGGTAGACAATACCCTCATTGCATTCTTCGGCAGGATAAACTATAACTACAAACAGAAATACATGTTGCAGGCTATCCTGCGCCATGAAGGTTCTTCCCGCTTCGGTGCCAACTACAAATGGGGTAACTTCCCTGCAGTATCCGCCGGATGGGTGATTTCAAAAGAAGCCTTCATGCAGGACCTCACTGTTATCAACCACCTGAAACTGCGCGCCGGCTATGGTGTTACCGGTAACCAGGGTATTCCTAACTACCAATCCCTGATCACATTGGGAACAGGGGGCGCTTACCTCCAGTATGGTAAATGGATCCAGACTTATGGCCCCAATAAAAATCCAAACCCGGACCTGAGATGGGAAAAGAAGAAAGAGTTCAACGTGGGTCTTGATTTCTCCCTGCTGAAAAACAGAATCGGCGGTTCCGTTGATGTATACAGCCGTAGAACAGAAGACCTGTTATTCAACTACACGGCACAGCTGCCCTCCAATATCCTGGATAATATCTTCACCAACGTAGGGGAGATCTCCAACAACGGGGTGGAAGTAGTGATCAATGCGGTACCGGTAAGAAGCAAAGATTTTTCCTGGAACAGTGATCTCGCCTTCAACTCCCAGCGGAATAAAATGGTGTCATTCTCCAACCAGATTTATAAAGCCACTGAACAGTTTTATGGAGATCTCCCATCTCCGGGTAATCTTGGCCAGGCCATCCGCGTAGTAGAAGGCGGTCCGCTCGGCACTTTCTATGGCTACCGCTACGCAGGTCTTACTGACGACGGCAAATGGCAGTTCTATAAAAAAGATGGCAGCAAAGCCACTACTTCTGAAATCAATCCGGACGATAAAACAGTGATCGGAAATGGTATTCCCAAGTACATGGCTTCCTGGAACAATACTTTCCGTTACAAGAACTTTGACCTGAGTATCCTCTTCCGCGGCAAATTCGGTTTCGATATCCTGAACCTGCAGGATATGTACTTCGGTAATAAAAAATGGAAACCGAATAACATGTTATCATCTGCTATCGGTAAAAATGATAAGCTGAATGACGATCCACAGTTCTCTGATTACTACCTGGAAAAAGGCGATTTCGTGAAACTGGATAACATCACCCTCGGTTATAATTTCAAACTGAAAACCAAATATATCCGCAACCTGCGCGTGTATGCGAGCGGCCGTAATATCGCTACCATCACCAAATACAGCGGTCTTGATCCCGAACTGCAGGATACTGCGCTGGATTCCGGTATAGATGGAAGAGGATTTTATCCACGCACCCGCTCCTACACTATCGGATTGAACCTTGGATTTTAAAAGCAGCAAAATTGTAACGTATGAAAAAAAATAAAGCATATATCAGCGCAGCCTTGCTGGCCCTCGGATTGAGCGCCTGTACCAAGCTCGATGAAAAACCATACAGCGAAATTATTTCAGATAATTTTTATCATAATAAAGAAGAAGTACTGTCTGCCGTACTGCGTCCGTTTACGCATGCCGGCGCATGGGCCGCTCCTACCGGTCAAACCGGCTACTGGCGCCTGCAGGAGCTTTCCGCCGATCAGCTGGCATGGCCGCAGAAAGGCAAACACGGTTATGATGGCGGCAACTGGATCCGCCTGCATAACCATACCTGGATTGCCAATGAAGACAATGCCTGGAACCCGTGGAGACTGATGTACTGGGGAATGGGGTTCTGTAACAATACACTGGTAGATCTGGCGGCTATGGACTTCACTAAAATTGGTATGACCAATGAAGACAAAGCCTCCTTTATTGCAGAAACAAAAGTGGTGCGCGCCTGGCATTACCTGAAACTGATGGACCTCTATGGTAACATTCCCATCGTAACAGAAGTAGGTACACCGGCATCTCCGGCTACCAAAACCCGCAAAGAAGTATTTGAGTTCGTTGAAAAAGAACTGAAAGAAAATGTGGAACTGCTGAAACCATTATCCGCAGACATGGTAGGCCGCGCCACCAAAGCGGGCGGCTATGCGATGCTGGTAGAGCTCTATCTCAACGCACAGGAATGGACAGGCACCCCACGCTGGGACGACTGTGTTAACTATTGCAATAAGATCATTGCAGGCGACGGCGGCTCCCTCAGCGGCGCTGTACCCGCACTGGAACCGGATATTTTCCGCGCTTTTGCCAACAACAACAATACCTCCCCGGAAGACCTATTCCAGCTCGCCTATGACCTGAGAGCCGGTAACTCCCGCTTCGGATGGCAAGGTGATTTTTGGCACTACCGTCAACGCCAGGTCTACAACGCCGACGTAGATGGAAACAATAGTATCGTTGTAGTTCCTACTGCTTATGATGCGTATAAAGACAATGACCTCCGCAAGCAAAAGTGGATGCTGATCGGACCACAGAAAAAAGATCCGGCACTACGCACCAGCGTTGCAGACAGTTTGGTACTCGGCACAGAGGAATACAATGGAAAACCGCTTGTATTTGTGAAAGAAATCCGCAGAAACACAGAAGGAGAAAGCGGCGCCGGTGGCATGACGCAGGGTGAAGAGAACAGCGGCGCACGTTTCGCAAAATATGTTCCCGGCACACAAAACGATCCTAACTACTGGGGCAACGACTTTGTATTATACCGTTTGACAGAAATTTATTTCAACAAGGCGGAAGCACTGATGAGAAAAAATAACGGCATCGCAACACAGGATGCAGTAGATCTTATCAACACCTGTAAAAAGCGTGCTTTCAAAGCGGAAGACTGGGCAGCAGAGGCTTATACCCCTACTACGCTCACCATGAATGAACTGCTTGCTGAAAGAGGCCGTGAGTTCATCTTTGAAGGTAAACGCCGTTCGGATCTGATCCGCTTTGGCAAATTTACCACCGCCACCTGGTGGGATCATCAGCCATCTGCTGATAAGTACAAGTTGTTCCCGATTCCTTTCAAACAAACAAGTATTAATCCTAACCTGGTTCAAAACCCTGGTTACTGATAAACTGGTTGGGTAAAGTAGTAAACGACTTTAACCTGGATGCGGAAAACCCAAAACGGCCGTCTCTTAATTGAGATGGCCGTTTTCAATTTAGTATCGTGATGGTCAATAGGCTAGCAGTTCGCTGATAGCAGCTGCTACTTTTGCAGGCGTGGGCAACATGGCTGCTTCCAGGCCGGTGTTAAGCGGCACTGCCGGCAAATCCAGCGCCCCCACCGTAAATACAGGAGCATCGAGGAACCGGAAGCATGTTTGCTGAATGCGTCCTGCCAATGCCTGTGCAAAAGAATTATTGAGTTGTTCTTCTGTAAGGATCAGGCATTTCCCATGTTGCTTCACCATGTCAAATACCAGTTCTTCATCCAATGGGAAAAGGGTGCGCAGGTCCACTATGGTTACCTGGCCAGGATAGGCCTTGGCAGCAGCTTTGGCCCAGTAAACGCCCATTCCGTAAGTAATTATGCAAAGCGCATTGCCCTGAGCAGTATCTTTTGGATGTGCGCGTTGTATTATATTTCCCTTCCCTAACGGCAGCAGGTAATCAGCTGCAGGTTCTATGGTCATGGCATCGAGTGTACCGGGTACTTTGCTCCAGTACAGTCCTTTATGCTCCAGCATCACTACCGGGTTGGGATCCAGGAATGCAGCTTTCATCAGTCCTTTCATATCGGCAGCATTGGAGGGATACACCACTTTGATTCCCTTAACGCTTAACAGTGTGGATTCCACACTGCCGGAATGATAAGGACCGCCACCGCCATAGGCGCCCACCGGAACGCGGATAAGGGTTTGTACGGGAAATTTACCATTGCTCAGGTAACACGACTTTGATATTTCTGTAACCAGTTGATTGAATCCAGGGTAGATATAATCGGCAAACTGTACTTCCACAATGGGTTTTACGCCTACGGCAGATAGACCTGCAGTAGCGCCAATAATGTACGCTTCCTGTATCGCGGTGTTATATACGCGGTGTGGTCCGAATTTTTCGCCCAGGGTGGCCGCTTCGCGGAACACGCCTCCCAACCTTACGCCTACATCCTGCCCAAATAAAATAGCTTCCGGATACTGCTGCATAATCTCTTCCACAGCGTGAAGGGCTGCATCTACCATTACTACTTTGGTCTTACCGGCTGGTGTGCGGGTACCACTTTCAGCTGTTACCGCAGCAGGCGCAAATACGTGCTCCTGCACCGTTTCCGGCAATGGTTCCGGGGCATGTACAGCCTTGTCAAATGCTGCCTCAATATCGGCCGCGGCAGTCTGCTCAATTTTGTCCAGCTCCTCCGGAGTAATGCCGTGTTTCAACAGCAGCGCTCTCATTTTAGGAACCGGATCATTGGCTGCATGCTTTTCCAGGTCTTCCGCGGAGCGGTACCATTCTTTTCGCACGCCGGAAGTATGATGTCCCAGCAGGGGTACATTTGCCTGTACCAGTATAGGCCGTCGTTCTTGTCTTACATAACTGATAGCGGTTTCCATCGCAGCATAGCTGGCGGTGAAGTCGCTGCCGTCTACCCGCATGCGTTCCAGGCCTTTAAACCCGGCAGCATATTCATATGCATCCATTGTTCTTACTTCTGCCGCCGTGGCGGAGATACCCCAATCGTTGTCCTGTACCAGGTAAATTACCGGCAGCTGTTTCAGAACGGCAAATTGCAGGGCTTCGCTCACCTCTCCTTCCGTTACGCTGCCATCTCCGAGTGAACAGATCACTACCGGCAATTCCCCATCCGGCCCTGTTTTCAGCAGGGGAGAATGTATTTGTTCCAGGTATTGCAGTCCCTGCGCCATGCCGGTGGTGGGGATCACCTGCATACCGGTGGCGCTGCTCTGGTGGGGTATCTGCGGTTTATCGGCCGCTCTGTTGTTAGGGTGACTGTAATAAGATCTTCCGGCGGAAAAAGGGTCTTCTCCTTTCGCCAGCAATTGGAGCATTAGTTCATAAGGGGTAAAACCGATGGCGAGCAACATGCTCTCATCCCGGTAATAGGGGCTTACAAAGTCCCACGGCCGCAATTGCAGTCCGGTGGCTATTTGTATGGCTTCATGTCCGCGGGAAGTAGAATGCACATATTTGCAGATTTGCCGGTTTGCCTCATAAATGGCGGCCATACTGCCGGCTTCACACATCAATCGCCAGGCTGTTAATAACTCCGCCCGTTCGCCGGCGTTACTACCCCTGTTGGAGGCCGGCGTTTTTAAAGTTGAAACGCTTGTGTTATCTTTAAACACAGTAAGACTGTTTTGGTGATGATGGTAATTTAAAAACAATAGTTGCCATAGCAACAGTTGCTAATGCAAATTAATTAATATGCCTGATACTTTCGTCAGTAATCCCTCTTTTTTTAAGTTGGATGCTACGCTCAAAAAATTGCGCAACTATTGGCAAAAAACGTTTGATGCCCAACAGAAGGACATTACAGTGGATCAGTGGTTGCTGATTGAGAACCTGTATAAACACAAAAAAACTACCCATAACGAGCTGGCCCGTAATACCTCAAAGGATATTACCACCATTTCCCGCATCATTGAGCTGCTGGTAAAAAAAGGGCTGGTAAAAAGGGAGGCCGATGTGTACGATCGCCGGAAGGTATATTTACAGCTCACCCCGGACGGAGTGGAAAAATATAAAGATGTAAAGTCGCTGGTATACGATATGCGTAAAATTGGCTGGAAAACGCTGACAGAAACGGATTATGCCGAGTTAACCCGGATCCTGGACACGATTTATGCAAATATTCCGTAGCGTAGGTTGTCTTTCTCAGGATTACGCTGATTTTACTGATTAGCTGGATTTTTACTTTTGGATTTTTTTTGATTTTTAGATTTAATAATAATTATGGGAGATAAGAGCGAATATATCCGCTTCTATCTCCCATAATCCTTTATAAAATCCAAAAGTAAAAATCCAGCTAATCAGCAAAATCAGCGTAATCCTGAGAAAGACAACCTACGCTATCTAACAGAGAATTCCAGCAGGCTGTCGTTTTCAATAAATGCCTCGAAGTCGTCTCCGATTTCCGTTGGTCCTACGCCGGCGGGGGTGCCTGTAAAAATGAGGTCGCCTATGTTCAGGGTAAAGAAGCGGGAAATATAGGCTACCAGGAAATCGAAGGAGAACAAAAGATCCTGTGTATTACCGGATTGCGCCAATGCCTTGTTTTTATACAGGCAGAAATTGATATCTTTTTTATCCATTTCCGGGGTAATAGGGATGAAATTACCCACCACTGCGGAATTATCGAAAGCTTTGGCTATTTCCCAGGGTAATCCTTTCGCTTTTTGCTTATCCTGCAAATCCCGGGCGGTAAAATCGATACCTACGGAGATATGATCGTAGTACTTATCTGCAAATTTTTCCTGGATATGTTTACCGTTTTTACTCACCCTGAGTACCAGTTCGCATTCGTAGTGCAGGTTGGTAGTAAATTCCGGGTAATAGAACGGGTGCCCGTTTTGCAGCAACGCATTCTTTGGTTTCATAAATAACACCGGTTCTGTGGGCACTTCATTCTTCAACTCCCTGGCATGGTCGGCATAATTCCTGCCTACGCAAATAATTTTCATAATGCGTTTGTTTTAAAGTATAAAAAAAGCAGATAGGAACCAGATGAACAAATTTATTTCACAGACGGGAAGGTCAGTTTATTACTGTCGTTCATAGTACGGGCAATGCCGATACTGGCAAAACTTTCAATGATATCCGAACATTTCCATATTTTCTCTTCTACAATCCGTTCTTCTGTATTTTTCCATTTACTGAGTACAAATTCCACCTGGCGGCCCTTGGGATAATTATTACCTACCCCGAAACGCAGGCGGGGATACTGGTTGGTACCCAGGGATTCCTGGATACTTTTCAGGCCGTTATGCCCGGCATCACTGCCGCCGGGGCGTAAGCGGAGCACATCCAGCGGAAGGGCCAGGTCGTCGAGGATCACAAGCAGGTTTTCCACGGGTATCTTTTCCTTGTCCAGCCAGTATTTGATAGCCTTACCGCTCAGGTTCATGTAAGTGGTGGGCTTAATAACAATAAACGTTTTCCCTTTCCATTTACATTCCGCCACATCAGCGAGCCGGTCGTTCCGGAAGGAGGCTTTATGCCTGGCAACAAAATCATCTACCACATCAAAACCTATATTATGACGGGTATGCCGGTATTCCTCGCCGATATTGCCTAATCCTGCTATTAAGTATTTCATACGGGTCGTTTTCGTACCTGGAGATTTCCAAAATTAAAAAGCCCCTCTAAAAGTAGAGAGGCTTTTTGGAAAAATATATCTAAAAGATTATTTCTTTTTAGCATCTTTTTCAGCAGTTGCTTCTTCCTGACGCAGCTGACGGGTCATTACCACAGAAGCGATTGGAATACGCGGAGAGTTGGTGATTTCAACACCTTCAATTTTCACGTCTTCTACACGGATGTTCGCGTTCAGTTCCAGGTTATCGATGTTAACTTCGATATTTTCAACCAGGTGCTTAGGTAAAGCTTTTACTTTCAGCGCTTTCAGTTTGCTAACCAGTTTACCGCCGGCTTTAACACCTGCAGAAGAACCAACCAGTTTAATTGGAATGGTAACAGCAACCTGTTTGTCTTCTACCAGTTCCATGAAATCGATGTGAGCAAGTGCATCAGTAACTACATCAAACTGCATATCTTTCAATACGCATCTGTAAGTTTTAGCACCCAGTTTAATTTCTGCAATCTGGAAAGCTGCAGTGTAAACCAGTGTTTTGAATGCTTTGGCAGGAGCTGAAAAATTAACAGTTTCTGCACCCCCGTAAATAACGCAAGGCACTTGTTCCTCAGAACGGATCTGGCGGGTGGCTTTTTTGCCGAATTCGCTCCTGAGTTGTCCTTCGATGGTTATTGTGTTCATTGTTTAGACAATTTATATTGATTATTAAAATACTATGTTATCAATCTCCCCGGCGGTGACTGTGAATAAACAGGCTGGTGATTGATTTGTTTTCGTGCATGTTACGGATGGCTACCGCAAAAAGCTCTGCAACAGATATCACCTTGATCTTGGAACCGGCTCCCTGTGGTTTGATAGGAATGGTATCACATACCACTATCTCCTGCAGTACTGATTTTTCGATATTTTCGTACGCATTTCCGCTGAAAACGGGATGGGTACAAAAAGCACGTACACTCCGGGCGCCTTTTTCCATTAACAGGTTGGCGGCTTTTGAAAGTGTGCCTGCAGTATCGCAGATATCATCAATGAGCACAATGTCCCTGTTTGTCACATCTCCTATCACTACCATTGATGCTATTTCATTGGCTCGTTTACGATGTTTGTCGCAAATAACCATTTCAGCATTAAAGTAAGACGCTACTTCACGTACCCTATTGGTACTTCCTACGTCAGGGGACGCAAAGGTAAGATTTTCCAGCTTTAAATTCTCTATATAAGGAATAAAAATAGCTGAACTATCAAGATGATCTACCGGGATATCAAAGAACCCCTGGATCTGAGGTGCATGCAAGTCCATGGTTATCACCCTGTTAGCCCCTGCAGAAGTAAGCAGATTGGCCACCAGTTTAGAGCCGATAGCCACGCGGGGCTTATCTTTTCTGTCCTGGCGGGCGTATCCGAAATAAGGAATTACTGCGGTGATATAGCCGGCGGAAGCCCGCTTGGCAGCATCAATCATCAACAGCAGCTCCAGCAGGTTGTCTGAAGGCGCACTGGTTCCCTGAATCAGGAAAACATAGTCACCCCGGATACTTTCCAGGAAAACAGGCTGGATTTCCCCATCGCTGAATTTCTGAATCTTTACTTTGCCAAGACCGCCATTAAGACCCTTGCCATATTTCTTGGCAATTTTCTCGGCCAAGGCCGGATTACTGTTGCCTGTGAAAATTTTTACTGAAGGTTGCATACTAGATACTAGTGGAAAAGAGGTTGCAAAACTAGGATTTTTTGGGAGTACCCGCCTGATTTTTTTTGAAATACAAATTATATAGCTGTTAAAAACCAGCTATAATTATCACATTATCATAACGTTTTAAGAGATAATAGGTCCCGAAAAATTCCTATAACGATCGGTACCGAATATAACGATTTTATAACGATCCACTGGTAAAAGGAAAAGAAAAATGTGGTTGGAAGAACAGGTGTGTCATGATAGGTTCGTATATTTGGATAAATGGAATAAGTCATGTTTGTTGATGTTAACCCGGCTCCCCACCTGGCTATTCATAAATGGCCGGATAATGAAAAGCCAAGAGAAAAACTGATCAATATAGGCCCCACTGCGCTAAGCGATGCAGAGTTACTGGCAATCCTGTTGCATACAGGGCATAAAAGCAAATCCGCCCTTGAGCTGGCAAAGGAAATCCTCCGCCTGGCCAATAACAACCTCTCCGAACTGGGAAAAATAAACGTAAAAAAGCTGCAAAAAATCCGGGGAGTGGGTTATGCCAAGGCTGTTACCATACTGGCCGCTATGGAGCTGGCCCGCAGGCGGCAAGCCGGCACCATCCATAAAAAAACAGTGATCAACAACGGATCGGATGCAGCCATGTTTTTCAAGCCCATGCTTGCAGACCAGCCCTATGAAACCTTCCATGTCCTGTTCCTCAGCCACGCCAACAAAGTGCTTCATTACCGCCACCTCAGTACCGGCGGCATCACCAGCACTGTCGTGGATCCCCGCATTATTTTCCGGGAAGCACTGGATACAGGCGCCACCAAGTTATTACTCTGCCATAACCATCCTTCCGGCAGCCTCCGCCCCAGCCAGGCCGATCTCCGGATTACCAGCCGCATAAAAGATATGGGAATGCTCTTCGATATCCAGGTAATGGATCATATCATTGTATCCGAAACCGGGTATTACAGCCTCGCGGAAGAAGGGATGATATAAATCCCGAAATGTGTTTTACTTTCGCACATATTTATTCATTTTCCATATGCTCAAAATAGGACTCTTCGGCGTAGGACATTTAGGTAAGATACACCTCTCTCAACTGGCCACTATGAAAGACGTAGAAGTGGTAGGCTTCTATGATCCCAACAATGCAAATGCAGCCAGCATCTCCGAGCAATATAATATTCAGCGGTATACAACCGCGGAAGAACTGATACAGTCGGTAGACGCCATTGATATTGTGGCGCCAACCACCCTGCACTTCAAATTATGCGAACTGGCCATCCGCAACGGCAAACACATATTCGTGGAAAAACCCATGACCAACACCATGGACGAAGCCAAAACACTGGTTAAACTGGTGGAAGAAGCGAATATAAAATTCCAGGTAGGCCACGTGGAAAGATTCAATCCCGCTTATCTCGCACTCCGGGGATATGATCTCAAACCCATGTTCATTGAAGTACACCGCCTCGCAGAATTCAATCCCCGCGGTACAGACGTAAGCGTTATCCTCGACCTGATGATCCACGACATCGACATCGTGCTGAGCATCGTGAAATCTACCGTGAGCCGCATCTCCGCCAGCGGAGTTGCTGTTATGAGCGACACCCCGGATATCGCCAACGTACGCATCGAATTCCATAATGGCTGCGTAGCCAATCTCACTTCCAGCCGTATCTCCCTGAAAAAGATGCGCAAAATGCGCCTCTTCCAGAAAGATGCTTACATCGGCATCGATTTCCTCGATAAAAAAACAGAGATCATCAAACTCAAAACACCGGAAGACGAAGGCTTGTTTACCCTGGATATTGAAACCAACAGCGGCAGAAAAACAATCGCCATCGATAACCCGGAAATAAAACAATCCAATGCCATCCGTATGGAACTGGAAATGTTCCGCGACAGCATCCTGCAAAATAAACCGGTTGCCGTAAATGCGATCGACGGCCTGCAGGCAATGGATGTAGCCCACCAGATCCTCGCAAAAATAAATAAAGGCCTGTCTGAAACGGCCTCCGCTAAATAGTTATGCTGGTAACCCGGCGCAGGTAATTATGCCGGCAGTGATACACTTACCAATCGCCGGGTTACTGCATTCGTCGTTTTTGTCAATACTGCAAAAGCAGCAGGCTTTACCGGCAGGTAACGTTATCTCCTATAACAGGCACTTTAGCTGCGCTCTTTCAGCAACACTTCTGCAATAGCAAGATCAAGCGGTTTCGTAATTTTAATATTGGACTCTTCTCCCGGCAGCAGATGCACAGGATACCCCAGCCGTTCCACTACGGTGGCTTCATCCGTAAACAACGGATCATAGGGCAGTTCAAAGGCAGGCAGGATCAACTCCGAAAGAAATGTTTGCGGCGTCTGGATAATCCTGAAACGGTCGCGGTCCACAGCAGCATTGCTGCCGCCTGATATCTCCCGGATACTGTCTTTCATATCAATCACCGGGATAGCGCTACCATGGATAAGTGCGGCTTCATAACAGGCACGGATCAACGTAGTAGATACCAGCGGGCGCACCCCATCGTGTACAAATACCACCGACGGGTGTTTTACCTGCTGCAATCCATTCTGTACAGAATGAAAGCGGGTATTTCCTCCTTTTATAATGGTGATGTCCGGCAGTTTATCAAAAGCCTGCAGGATGTGGTTGGCGAAAGTAAAATGAGCTTCAGGAAGCACCAGCACAATTTCCATATCCGGAAAGGCGGCCGAAAAAGCGGCAATAGTGTGGTACAATACAGGTTTACCGGACAGTTCCAGGAACTGTTTGGGAACAGCGCTCTGCATCCGGGTACCGGACCCGCCGGCAACTATGATAGCCACTTTTTTATATTCCATAAAAAAAGATCGGGGATTTTCTCATCCAGTTGGCTGAATAAGAAAATCCCCGAAAAGTGCTTTGTAATTAAACGATCAGCATGGCATCGCCATAGCTGAAGAAACGGTATTTCTCTTTAATCGCCTGCTGGTAAGCCTCCATGACCAGGTCATATCCTGCAAAAGCGCAGGTCATGATGAGCAGGCTGGTTTTAGGCAGGTGGAAGTTCGTTACCAATGAATTTGGAATAGCAAAATCATATGGCGGATGAATGAACGTATTCGTCCATCCTTCTGCTGCTTTCAGATGGTTTTGCGCAGTTACGGAAGATTCTACGGCACGCACAGAGGTAGTACCAATAGCGCAGATCTTGCGGTTTTCTTCTTTCGCTTTGTTTACCACTTTCACTGCGTGTTCTTCAATATGAAAATACTCCGCATCCATTTTGTGTTTGCTCAGGTCTTCCACTTCAATAGGGCGGAAAGTACCCAAACCCGTGTGCAGCGTTACTTCTGCAAACTTAACACCTTTAATTTCCAAACGTTTGATCAACTCACGGCTGAAGTGCAAACCTGCAGTAGGTGCAGCTACAGCGCCTTCGTACTTGGCATACACGGTCTGATAACGCTCTTTATCTTCGTCTTCCGGTTTGCGTTTGATATACTTAGGCAATGGCGTTTCTCCCAGCTGATCAAGCACCTGTTTGAACTCTTCATCATTACCTTCGAATAAAAAACGGATGGTACGGCCTCTTGAAGTAGTGTTATCAATTACCTCTGCTACCAACGTCTCGTCGTCGCCAAAATACAACTTGTTGCCTACGCGGATTTTACGTGCCGGGTCAACAATTACATCCCACAGGCGGTTTTGCTTGTTCAGCTCACGCAGCAGGAATACCTCAATTTTTGCTCCTGTTTTTTCTTTACGGCCATATAACCTTGCCGGAAATACCTTTGTATTGTTCACAATCATTACATCCTTGTCGTTGAAATAACCGAGGATGTCCTTGAATACTTTGTGCTCAATTTTGCCGGTATTACGATGTACCACCATTAAACGTGATTCATCTCTTGTCTTGGTAGGGTGCTGGGCGATCAGATTTAAAGGAAGATCGAATTTGAACTGTGATAGTTTCATATTACGGTATGAATAAATTTTAGAGGTGCAAAGTTATCAATTATTATCTACATCATCAAAAAATGATGTATAACGTATAATAACCAGATAATTATATATTATATTCCTTTAGGAATGGCTGCTATCAGTTGTTGCGTATACGGGTTTTCCGGATGGTTATACACCCTGTCGGCTGCGCCCTGTTCTACAATCTTTCCTTTCTGCATCACCATCATCCGGTCGCTGATAAACCTTACCACGGAAAGATCGTGTGAAATAAAAATACACGTAAAGCCCAGCTCTTCCCGTAAACGGATCAGCAGGTTCAGCACCTGCGCCTGCACACTTACATCCAGCGCAGCTACCGATTCATCACAGATGATAAAAGAGGGCTCCACCGCCAGGGCACGCGCTATCACAATCCGTTGCCGTTGACCGCCGGAAAATTCATGCGGATAACGGTTAAAATGTTCCGGCAGCAGATTCACCTTCTCCAGTAATTCCTGCACTTTTGCTTGCTGCTGCCGCTCCGTACCATACAAACCATGCACTTTCATTGGCTCCAGGATAGCGGCCCCAATGGTTTTCCGGGGATTCAACGATGCATATGGGTCCTGGAAAATCAGTTGCATATCCTTCCGCAGCGCACGCATCCCGGTGGCCGACAAACTTCGTATATCCTGTCCTTTATAAATAATACTTCCGGCGGTTGGTGCTGCAAGTCTTAGCAGCGACCGGCCCAAAGTGGTTTTACCACAACCAGACTCGCCTACCAGCCCAAGCGTTTCACCGGTGATTACCCGGAAACTCACATCGTCTACGGCTTTGGCCCATTGCAGTACTTTACCCGTGATACTTCTTTTCACGGGAAACCACGTTTTCAGCTGATGCACCTCCAGCAGAGGTGGCGCGGCTGCCAGCTGTTGCTCCCGCTGCCGCAGCGCTGCGTCGGGGATTACCAGCGACTGCATCACATCCCGGATGGCGCCTGCTTTTTCGTGTATCTGTCCCCGTGAGTCCGTCTCCATAAAATCCCGGATCACGGGCAATCTCACCAAACGTTTATCCAGCGGGGGCCGGCAAGCCAGCAGTCCCTTTGTATACGGGTGTTGCGGATGCAGGAACACCTCTTTCACAGTTCCTTCTTCCACAATATTCCCTTTATACATCACCACTACCCTTTCCGCTATTTCAGCTACCACGCCTAAATCATGGGTAATAAAAATAACGCTCATCTCCATCTGCTGTTGCAGTTCCCGGAGTAGTTCCAGTATAGCTTTTTGCACGGTAACATCCAACGCTGTAGTGGGCTCATCGGCGATGAGCAGGCGGGGATGGCAGGAGATGGCCATCGCGATCATAACCCGTTGTTTTTGTCCGCCGGAAATTTCATGGGGATAACGGTCCATGATCGCTGCAGGATCAGGGAGTTTTACCTTTTGGAAGAGGGCGATCACTTCCTCGCGGGCGGCCTTGCGGCTTATGCCGGTATGCAACCGGATAGCTTCCGCCACCTGCTCTCCGCAGGTATGCAGCGGATTCAGCGCCGTCATGGGTTCCTGAAAAATCATGGCAATTTCGTTGCCGCGGTAGCTACGCATGGTAGCATCGGGCAACTGCAGCAGGTTTACTGCTGTTTCATCCGCAGCCTGGTAAAGGATCTTTCCACCGGAGATGGTACCAGGCATATCAATGAGTCGCATGAGCGAAAGGGCAGTAACGGATTTTCCGGAACCGGATTCTCCTACTACGCCTACAATTTCACCCTTTCCTATGGAAAGGGAAATCTGATTAACAGCTGTTGTTGTTGTTTGTCCGGACCTGAATGTTACCTCCAGGTCCTGTATCTCTACCCGCGTGGAAAGCATACCCGGAAGATACAACAATTCTAAAAACGCAGGTGCTTCACGGTCTGGTGACTTTCAATCAGCTTCTGTAAGGAGTCGATGCCTACTTTAAGATGGCGTTCCACAAATTTAGTGGTCACCTTTTTGTCGCTTTCTTCCGTTTTTACGCCTTCCGGCACCATCGGCTGATCAGATACCAGCAATAAAGCACCGGTAGGGATCTTGTTAAAGAAACCAACAGAAAAGATGGTGGCTGTTTCCATATCCACTGCCATTGCTCTTATCTTTTCCAGGTATTGTTTAAATGCGGCATCATGCTCCCATACACGCCTGTTGGTGGTATAGCAGGTGCCTGTCCAGTAATCGTAACCGGAATCACGGATCGTGGTGGAAATGGCTTTTTGCAAAGCAAATGCAGGCAGTGCGGGTACTTCCGGGGGGAAATAATCGTTGCTGGTACCTTCCCCGCGGATAGCGGCGATAGGCAGTATCAGGTCTCCGATGTTATTCTTCTTTTTTAATCCGCCGCATTTTCCGAGGAATAATACTGCTTTCGGGGAGATGGCAGATAACAGGTCCATTACGGTAGCAGCACCCGGACTTCCCATACCAAAGTTGATAATGGTAATATCACCTGCCGTAGCGCATTGCATAGGCCGGCCAACGCCAACGATTTCCACGTTGTTCCATTCGGCAAACATTGTTACGTAATTACTGAAGTTGGTGAGGAGGATGTGGGAGCCAAATTGATCCAGTTTCTCACCCGTGTAGCGGGGCAGCCAGTTAGCTACAATTTCGTCTTTTGTCTTCATAGCTTTTTGACAAGCAAATATAAGGTTTTGTTCGCTAACCTCAATATTATCCTAATGTAACTATCTTCGCAACGGTATTAAATCAGTTATATCTTGATCGCGATCAGCTTCCCTCCACCCGATTTCAAAATTATGAAAGAAGGCAGCAAAGAACTCATCTTTGACCGCTTCCGTAAAAAATATGTGGTACTCACACCGGAAGAGTGGGTACGGCAAAATTTCCTGAACTACCTGGTGAAAGTGCTGAATTACCCGGCATCCCTGATAGGTATTGAAAAGGAAATTTTTCTGGGAGAGATGAAGAAGCGATTCGACATCGTGATCTACAACCGTGCAACACAACCCTGGATGCTGGTGGAATGCAAAGAAATGAATGTACCGCTCACCGAGCACACCATGCAGCAGGTGATCCGCTATAACATGGTAATTCCCGCCACCTACCTGGTGATCACCAACGGCCTGAACACCTTCTGCGGCAATTACGTGGCGGCCGAAAATAAATGGCGGTTCCTGCGCGAGTTGCCGGGGTTTGCTTAGCGCGCCTTCGGCGCGGGAAATTGTCTTGGAGCAGGATTACGCTGATTATACTGATTAGCTTGATTTTGATTTTGTTTGATTTTATAAAGGATTAAGGGAGATAGAAGCGGATATTTTCGCTTTTATCTCCCTTAACTATTATAATTAATCAAAAAAAAATCCAAAAAATCCAAATCAAGCTAATCAGTATAATCAGCGTAATCCTGCTCCAAGACAATTTCCCGCGCCGAAGGCGCGCTACGCGCATCAAGGGAAAATGCCCAGTTGCTCGTAAGCCGCACCTACTTTGTTAATGGCTACTACGTAAGCGGCTGTACGCATATCATGGATCTGCGGGTTTGCCATCATTACGTCGCGTACTTCGTGGAGTGCAGCGTGCATGGTTTCTTCCAGGCCGGAATATACCAGGTCTACTTCATCCGCACCATGGGCAATGAATTTTCTTTCTTTATCAGAAACAGTTTTGCCGGTCAGCTCTTCGATGGTTTGCAGGATATGAATGTTCATATTTTCATCGAAGCGTTTGCCCAAACGGCCGTAACGCACGTGGCTGAGGTTTTTCAGCCATTCGAAATAAGAAACGGTTACACCGCCGGCGTTCAGGAACATATCCGGCACCACGATCACGCCTTTCTTATTCAGGATTTCATCCGCTTCCGGTGTTAAAGGACCATTGGCAGCTTCACCGATGATCTTTGCTTTAACGTTGGGAGCATTGTGTTTATCAATTACATTTTCCAGGGCAGCAGGAATCAGGATTTCACAATCCAGTTCCAGGCCATCTGTATTTTTATTGAGGTTGGTAGCACCGGCGAAGTTTACGATAGAACCGGTGGCTTTTTTGTGCATCAGTACTTCATCAGGATTCATACCCTGTTCGTTATAGATGGCGCCATCCCACTCGATCAGGCAGATTACTTTGGCGCCTGCTTCATGGAAGTATTTAGCAGCGTGGTAACCCACGTTACCCATTCCCTGTACAATCACTCTTTTTCCTTCGATGCCGGTAGTAAGACCAAGGCGGTCCATGTCTTCCTTGATGTTACACAGTTCGCGTAAACCGTAGAACACACCTAAACCGGTTGCTTCTGTACGACCGCGCACACCGCCCTGTGATACAGGTTTACCGGTAACGCAACCGTAGCCGTCAATTTCTCCCGGGCGCAGGCTCATGTAAGTATCCAGGATCCAGCTCATTTCTCTTTCACCGGTACCGTAATCAGGAGCAGGAACATCTGTACCTGGTCCGATAAAGTTTTTCTTTACCAGTTCCGCAGTATAACGACGGGTAATCGCTTCCAGCTGAAAGGGCGTATAGTTGCGGGGGTTGATTTTCAAACCACCTTTGGCACCACCAAACGGCACGTTCACAATGGCGCATTTGTAGGTCATCAGGGATGCCAGGGCCATTACTTCGTCCTGGTTTACTTCATCGCTGAAGCGGATACCACCTTTGCAGGGAAGTTTATGATGTGAATGTTGTACGCGGTAAGCTTCAATCACCTGTACAGAATCGCCTATTCTCACCGGGAATTTAATCTGGTAAACGGCGTTGCAGGCCTTGATCTGCTCCAGGATACCTTTGTCCCATTTAGTGAATGCAGCTGCTTTGTCGAAGCTTTTCTCCACACTCTGGAAGAAGCTATAATGCTGATCTTGCGACATAAATTATTGTTTTGGTATAACGATTAGATTTTAAATTTTCGGGTTACTGATTTTTATCTTTTTCTTCCAGCTTACCGATCTTTCTGTCCAGATTGATAAGAAATAACACAATTCCCAGGAAGATGATCACTAAAACACCGACAATGACATAAATTTTATCGTTGCTGCGGAAGAATTCGTTGACCGCTCCTTTCTCTGTATTCTGCTGTTGTGCATTTGCCAGTACCGAAATGAATAGCAAGGCCAGGGTCAGGCAAAATGAAAACGCTCTATTGATCATTTAAAAATATTTTTAAGCTGTAATTTCCTGTAACGTACTACCAGTGTGAATATCCACACACTCAGCAGGGTCCAGCCAATAAAGGCGGGATACAACACCAGTTTCATGGAGCCATCGGTATCTTTTGACGCAAAGCCTGGTGTGGTAGCGCTTCCCGGATGCAGGGAGTCCACCATGCGGGGAATAATATAGGTTAAGGGTATCAGCAATGCAAACGCAAAAATGTTGAAAACTGCGGATATCCGTGCCCGTTTGTCGAGATCGTGTATGCTCATGCGCAGCACCAGGTAAGCCATATAGATAAGAATGGCGATGGCGGTGCACATCTGTTTGGGATCGTCTGTAAGCGTGCCGCCCCAGGTATAGGTAGCCCAGAGCGTACCTGTTGCGAAGCCCAATACGCCGAAGAAGGTACCCACTCCTGCAGCGCTGGAGGCAATCACATCTTTCTTTAAATCGTATTTCGACAGATAAAGCAGCGAGTTGATAATAGATATGGTGTACATGGTATACATACATATCCACATCGGTACGTGAAAGAACAATCCGCGGGATGATTGTCCGTTGGTTCCTATTATAGGTATTTTAACAGTGAACCCGGCGATAATTACATATAAAAGAAGCAGTATCGCTAATGCTTTCCACCAATGTCTGGCCATTTTTTAATAGCTATATTCGGGGGCAAACCTACACGTTTTAAACCTAATCACAAAGATTTTCGGGGATTTTAAGTTTATCCAACGGCAGTAATTCCCCGTTAAATATCCTTTACAGAAGTGAGCTTTTTGTTTGATATTTCTAATATCAGTCTTTCCACAAAAATGGGAAAAGGATCATTGTCAGGGCAATAACCAGTATATCCATTCCCCCGAGCAACAGGAACATTTTAGGCAGTTCCGGCTGATATACGGTTACAAAGGCAGATAAAGAGATGTTGGCCAGCAGCATCAACACCGGCATAATCAGGGGGAAACCCATCACGGCCATCAGTGCGGCATTGTGATTGGCCTGGGCGGCAATAGCCGCCAGCATAGTAAATAGCAGGGAGATACTGGTACCGCCCAGGAGCACCATCCCCACAAAATAAACGGGGTTGATAATGGGATTGCCCAGGAAAGCAATGCTGCAAACCAAAGCAATAATGCTCATGAGGGTCATTAATATCACATTGTAGATCAGCTTGGCCGCAATAAAACAGCGCGGATTCACCAGGGAATAGAAATACAGGAGCCGTCCCCTGCTTTCCTGCATAAAACTTTTAGCGACGGCATTTACTGCCACAAACAGCTGTATCACCCAGAAAAGGGCATTCCATACTTTGTCGTCCGGTCGTCCCATCATCAGGTTGATGACAAAAACAGTAGACACAATATAGAGCAGTACCCCATAAAAAGCATACTGCTGGCGTAATTCCAGCGTAAGATCCTTTTTCACAAGGGTAAGTGTCTGATGTATGGGATTGCTTTTTTTCATGATCAGGCGCAAAGATAGTTATTCACAATTAGCTTTCAGCCGTTACCCATTTTTAAGTATATTTAGCCCCTCATTAAAAAATGACATCCCCATAGCAAAGGGGCCTTGTTAAAAGCAAACTGCTGATGAAGAAAATTCTGGTTGCCAATCGGGGAGAGATTGCATTACGCATTATGCGTTCTGCACATGAAATGGGTATAAAAACAGTGGCGGTATATTCCGAAGCGGATCGATCCATGCCCTTTGTACAATATGCAGATGAAGCCGTTTGCATTGGTCCCGCACCTTCCAATCAATCTTACCTGCTGGGCGAAAAAATAATTGCCGTGGCTAAAGAAAAAGGAGCGGATGGCATTCACCCGGGATATGGTTTTTTAAGTGAAAATGCCCGTTTTGCACAGCAGGTAACGGATGCCGGTATTACTTTCATTGGTCCGTCTGCCGCTTCCATTGAGGTAATGGGCAGTAAGCTGGCTGCCAAACAGGCGGCGCAGAAATTCGGCGTCCCCATGGTTCCGGGCACAGAAACGCCTTTACGCAGTGTGGAAGAGGCCAGGGAAGTGGTAAAGAAAACAGGCTTTCCTATCCTGATCAAAGCTTCCGCCGGTGGTGGTGGTAAAGGAATGAGGGTGGTTAATGCCCCGGAAGAACTGGATGAGCAGATCAGGATGGCTAAAAGCGAAGCCCTCAGCGCCTTTGGTGACGACGCCGTATTTATAGAAAAGTATGTGGGTTCGCCACGGCATATAGAAATACAGGTATTGGGCGACCGCCACGGTAACTGTGTATATTTATTTGAAAGGGAGTGTTCTATTCAAAGACGCCACCAGAAGCTGATTGAAGAGGCGCCGTCGTCCTGCCTCACACCGGCCATCCGCGCCGCTATGGGCCAGTGTGCCGTAGATGTGGCCAAAGCCTGCAACTATTATGGCGCCGGCACCGTGGAATTCCTGGTAGATGACCAGTTGAACTTCTACTTCCTGGAAATGAATACCCGCCTGCAGGTGGAGCATCCGGTTACGGAACTGATCACCGGTCTCGACCTCGTAAAAGAACAGATTAAGGTGGCCCGGGGAGAAAAATTATCTTTCACCCAGGAAAGCCTGAAAATAAACGGCCATGCCATTGAACTGCGTATCTGCGCTGAAGATCCGGGCAATAACTTTCTGCCGGACACCGGTAAGCTGGAAACCTATATCCGTCCGCAGGGTTATGGCGTGCGGGTAGATGACGGATATGAACAAGGCATGGATATTCCCATTTACTACGATCCGATGATTGCCAAGCTCATCGCCTGGGGCAGCAACCGGGAAGAAGCCCGGCTTCGCCTGATCCGCGCCATTGAAGAATACCAGGTAAAAGGGATCAAAACCACCCTGCCTTTCGGTAAATGGGCACTGCAGCAGCCCGCCTTCATTGAAGGAGATTTTGACACCAACTTTATCAATAAATATTTTACGCCACAGTCGCTGCTTACAGACGAAGCAGACCTCAATAAACTGGCGGCAATCCTGGCTGCATACGTATGGCAGCAAAACAATATAAATTTACAGGAAGCGGCTATCAGCAATCATCCACGTGAATCGGCCTGGAAAAAAAGGAATATGTTAAGATAAGCCAAAACAGTTGTTAACTTTCGTTAAAGTGTTTCCTGAAAACCCGAAAACGCATAACTTTGCGCCAATTTTAATTATGTTACGTAACGTCATCTTACAGATCCTTCAGTTCTTTTACCAGGCACTTCCAAAGGTGGTTCCCTGGCAAACCTTCCGCTACTTAGCATGTGGCGGGGGCAATACGGTATTGGATATATGCCTGTATTATGTGTGTTATAATTTTATACTGCACCAGCAAATGGTGCACCTGGGGCCGGTTAGCATGAGCGCGCATATCGCCGCCCTCTTTATGTCAATGGCGGTTACCTTTCCTACCGGTTTCCTGCTCAGCAAATATGTAGTGTTCTCTGAATCCAATTTACGCGGACGCGTACAATTGCTCCGTTACTTCATGCTGGTAGGCATCTGTATTGTACTGAACTATTTATTAATGAAGATATTTGTGGACCACCTGCACTTGTATGCCACCGTAGGTAAGATCTGTACCACTGTGCTGGTAGTAACTTTCAGCTATCTGACCCAGAAGAAATTTACCTTTAAAGTGAAACAACAGGCATAAAGTAAAAAGGAAGGTCGCTGACCTTCCTTTTTACTTTATCATACATTTTCGTAATAGCAATGCCTGCATCTCGGTTCATACAGATCCTTCTCTCCCAGCAACAATGTTTCTTTTGATGCCGATTTACGGTAAGAGTAATTGGCAATATGACCGCACTTCACACAGATGGCGTGCAACTTAGTAATATAATCTGCTTTTGCCAGCAGGAAGGGCATCTGACCAAATGGCTTGCCTGTGAAATCCATATCCAGCCCGGCAACGATTACACGCACCCCACGAAGCGCCAGCTGATCACATACATTGGGTAACTCATCATCAAAGAACTGCGCTTCATCAATACCTACCACATCTACTTCCTGGGCCAGCAACAGGATTTGCTGGGAATTTTCTATTGGTGTGGAAATAATTTTATTGTCGTCATGCGACGTAAGGCTTCTTTCATCAAACCGGGTGTCTATGGCAGGCCCGAATATTTCTACCTTTAAATTGGCGATACGTACCCGTTTGAGCCGGCGGATCAGTTCTTCGGTTTTCCCCGAAAACATAGAGCCGCAAATTACCTCGATCCAGCCCCTCCGCCCTCCTGCAAGAGAAGGTTCAATAAACATATTATACTAATTTGATTATTAATTAATTAAAATATTCTAATTTTATGAAAATAAAATAATTCTATCACTAACCCGTTAACAATTAAGGCATGGAAAAAATTAATGCATTAATTGAAAAACTACAGGAATTAAAAAATTCCGGGGCTGAGCTTTCTGCAATTTCGTACTACGCGCAATTGCTCCAGGCAGAGGTGTTGCATGCGCGTAACAAGCTGCATCAGCAACAGGTGCAATCTACACAAGGAAATATCGCGGTGATCATGCCTGCGCAACAACCGATAACGGTACCGGCGCCGGCAGCAACTGCGCCGCAAACTACAACATTACCTTCAAATAAACCGGCGGAAGCGCCAATTGCCACCGCTGAGCCTGAAGATATCAATACCCGCGCAGCCAGGCTAAATGATACGCCTACCCGTAATACGGTAATACTTACTGAAGATATTAATGGCCGCGCCTCCAGGACAGAAGAACCTTCAGCCACCAAACCTGTGGAAATGCCTAAAGCCACGCCGATGGAAACGCCGATAGCGGCTGTGCCTCCGGCGGCCGACCTGGTACCACCCAAACCGGAACCGGTTGTCACTGCCCAACCCATTCCCACGCTGGCAATTAATCAATCTCCTGTTGAAAAAACAAAACCCGCGCAGGCTGCTACCCTGTTCGACGATATACAACCTGTAAAAAACACGCCGCCGGTGGCCACCAACGGCGAACTCCGAAAAGATCTCAACGAACTTGCCGGCAGCAACGGTACTTCACTAAACGACCGTTTGCGGCAACAACAGGTAGAAGTAGCGCAGAAACTTGGTGAGATGCCTATTAATGACCTGCGGCAGGCCATTGGTATCAATGAAAAATACCAGTTCATTCAGGAGCTGTTCCGGGGCGACCGTGACCTGTACGAACGTTCTATTAAAACCATCAATGAATGTAGTAATCTCCAGGAAGCGGATTACTGGATCCAGCGTGAAATAAAAATTATACAGGGATGGGAAGACGACCATCACCTGGTGCAGCACTTCTATTCGTTGCTCAAAAAGCGTTTCTCCTGAATATAATCTAACACCTTTTGGGTAGCTCCGGTATTGGCGGCTACATAATTTCCAGCGATGGCGGCTACTTCAGCATAGGCTACCTTGTCTGCCAGGAGCATCTCCATACAGGTGTGGAGGTTTCTGTAATTATGCACTACCAATGCGCCACCCGCGGCCACCAGCTCCACTGCTTCGAAGTATTTCCCGAATTCCGGTCCTATGATCACCGGCTTGCTGTAAACGGCCGGCTCCAGTATATTATGTATGCCGTCCTTGCCAAAGCCCCCTCCTACATAAGTGATAGCAGCATAACGATAGAGCGTAGTGAGCATGCCGATATTATCTATGATCAATACATCCCCCTGCCTGTTATTTCCTTGCTTTAGTTCAGAGAAGCGCTGCGCATCCGGAAACAAAGCCAGTATCGACTGGATATGGTGATCATCAATTTCATGGGGTGCAAGGACCAGCTTTACGTCTGTTTCTTCCTTTTCTTTCCACCAGTCGCCCAGGATTTTTTCATCGGATGGCCAGGTACTACCGGCTACGACTAATCGCTTTTCGCCGGCAAAAACGGAAATTTCAGGCAATTCCCGGTATTCATTGAGCAGGGCGGCCACCCGGTCGAACCGTGTGTCCCCGCTGATGCTGCTATTTTGCAACCCTATTCCGCGAAGTAATTGAAGTGATGCCTCATTCTGTACAAAAATATGCGTCAGGTGGCGCAGGAGCCCCCGGAACATGTTGCCATATCCCTTAAAAAATACCTGATCGGGCCGGAAAATGCCAGATACCAGCAGGGTCGGGATATTCCTTTGATGGAGGGTAGTCAGGTAATGATACCAGAATTCGTATTTTATGAAGATAGCCAGGGCGGGCTGAACAATATCTATAAAATCCCGGGCGTTGCTGCGGGTATCCAGGGGCAGGTAATAAACATGGTCCGCGCCTTTATAGTCTTTCCGGACCTCATACCCCGAAGGCGAAAAAAATGTTAACAAAATTTCATATGAGGGCCAGGCAGCGCGGATTGCCTCCAGCACCGGCCGTCCCTGCTCAAATTCCCCCAGGGAGGCGGCATGGATCCATACTACCGGACGGGAGCCGATTCCGTCCTTCCGCATACGCGATTGCCAGTTCTGCCGGCCTTCCAGCCAGCGCCGGGCTTTGGTTTTGCCTGCCAATGCGGCCAGGTGAACTCCCGCTTTATACAATTGAAGCCCTGCATTATAAATTCCTGTTGCTATCATTCGCCTGCGTACTTTTACTTAATTTTCAGCTGAATGCAAAGATAATCCCCAGCCAATCCCAAAATTTGTAAATTTGCACACTTTAAACAAAATAAAAATATACGATCATATGGTTCCTATTCAGATGGTAGACTTGAAACGCCAGTATACGAAGATTAAATCACAGGTAGATGCAGCCATCGGCGAAGTGCTGGATAGTTCCGCTTTTATTAATGGTGGCGCGGTTCAGAAGTTTAGCACTGAATTGCAGTCATACCTGGACGTAAAGCATGTGATTCCCTGTGCAAATGGTACAGACGCGCTTCAAATTGCCATGATGGCGCTCGGACTGGAACCAGGCGATGAGGTAATAACTCCCTCATTCACCTTTATAGCCACCGCGGAGGTAATCGCCCTGTTACAACTGAAACCCGTTTTTGTGGATGTAGATCCTCAAACCTACTGCGTGGATGTAGCTGCCATAGAAAAAGCAATTACCCCCAGAACCAAAGCCATCGTGCCGGTACATTTATACGGTCATGTAACGGATATGGAACCGTTGATGGCGCTGGCGGCAAAACATAAACTGTACGTGATTGAAGATAATGCCCAGGCTATTGGCGCCGATTATACTTTTAGCGACGGCACAAAGAAAAAAGCCGGTGCTATTGGTCATATTGGCTGCACTTCTTTCTTCCCTTCAAAAAATCTGGGTTGTTATGGAGATGGTGGCG
Source organism: Chitinophaga sp. ARDCPP14 (assembly GCF_051362515.1). Classification (NCBI taxonomy): domain Bacteria; kingdom Pseudomonadati; phylum Bacteroidota; class Chitinophagia; order Chitinophagales; family Chitinophagaceae; genus Chitinophaga; species Chitinophaga sp. ARDCPP14. Next base: position 111,168 of record NZ_JBKIXB010000010.1, read on the forward strand.
CCATTTTTACAAATGATGATGAACTGGCGGCGAAGATTCGCATGGTTGCCAATCATGGCCAATCTGCCCGCTATTATCATGATGTCGTAGGCTGCAACTCCCGTCTCGATTCTGTACAGGCAGCCGTATTGCGTATTAAACTGCCATTACTGGATCAATATATTACTGCACGCCGTAAGGTGGCAGACGCATATGATGCTGCATTTGCAGATATGCCACAAATAACAACACCTTATCGCGCTCCGTACAGCTACCATGTATTTCATCAGTATACACTGCAGTTAAATGGCGCTGACAGAAATGAGCTGCAGAAATACCTGGCAGAAAAAGAGGTACCTGCAATGATATATTATCCTGTTCCTGCCCACCGCCAGAAAATGTTCGAGCATTTTGGTGGCGCGGCCTTTGATCTTCCCGTAACCGATAGTCTCACCACAAAGGTGATTTCCTTGCCAATACACACTGAAATGGATCCCGATCAATTGGAGCACATTATCCAATCCGTTAAATCATTTTTAAAATAATCACCCCGCATGAAAATTACAGTAGTAGGAACTGGTTATGTAGGTCTTGTAACCGGGACTTGTTTTGCCGAAACAGGAAATGATGTCACTTGTGTAGACATTGATGCCAACAAAGTAAAAAAGCTTTCGTCAGGTCAAATTACTATTTATGAACCTGGCCTGGAAAAATTATTTGAGCGCAACCTCAAAGAGGAACGTTTGTTCTTTACCACTAGTTTGGAAGAGGGCATTAAAGATGCTGAAGTAATTTTCCTTGCATTGCCTACCCCTCCGGGAGCAGACGGAGCTGCAGATCTTTCCTTTGTGCTGAATGTAGCAGAGCACCTGGGTAAAATCATGACTGACTACAAAGTTATCGTAGACAAAAGCACCGTACCTGTGGGTACCGCAGAAAAAGTAATCGCTGCCATCGCGAAAAATTGTAAAACCCCATTTGATGTAGTTTCCAACCCGGAATTTTTACGTGAGGGGGTGGCAGTAGACGACTTCATGAAACCAGACAGGGTGGTGATTGGCACTATGTCTGAAAGGGCACGCAAAGTAATGGGAGAATTGTATGCTCCTTTTGTGAGACAAGGAAATCCTATTCTTTTCATGGATGAAAAATCGGCAGAACTCACCAAGTATGCTGCCAATTCCTTCCTGGCCACAAAGATTTCCTTCATGAATGAAATTGCGGTATTATGTGAAAGACTCGGCGCTGATGTAGATATGGTGCGCAAGGGTATTGGTAGTGATGACCGTATTGGTAAACGCTTCCTTTTCCCGGGTATCGGATACGGCGGCAGCTGTTTCCCCAAGGATGTACAGGCATTGGTAAAGTCATCACAGGATGCACAGTACGAATTTAAGATACTGAATGCCGTAATGGATGTAAATGAAAATCAGAAGCTGTTTCTTCTTCCGAAAATAAAAAGTTTCTTTAAAAACGATCTGAAGGGCAAGCATTTTGCGCTCTGGGGACTTGCCTTCAAACCAAATACAGATGACATCAGGGAAGCACCGGCATTGTACATTATTGAAGCATTGCTGGCAGAAGGCGCCACTGTAAGTGTTTTTGATCCGGAAGCTATGGCAAATGTAAAACAGGTAGTGGGAGATAAAATCATCTACGCCGAACATCAATACACTTGCCTGGAAAACGCAGATGCGCTGATTATTGCTACAGAATGGAGTGTATTCAGGACTCCTGACTTCCATAAAATTTCGGCCAGTCTTAAAAATCAGGCTATTTTTGACGGCAGAAATCTTTTCGAAGTCTCCCGCATGAAAGAACTCGGTTACCATTACGAAAGTGTAGGACGTATACCAGCAACATTGTAATTACTTATAACAACAACATGGAAAAGAAAAAAATACTTATTGCCGGTGCAGCTGGATTTCTTGGCTCCCACCTTTGTGATCGTTTTATAAAAGAGGGTTTTCATGTAATTGGCATGGACAACCTCCTTACCGGCAATATCAAAAATATAGAACATCTTTTTCCGTTACCGGAATTTGAATACTATCACCACGATGTTACCAAGTTTGTGCATGTTCCGGGAAAACTGGATTATATACTGAACTTTGCTTCCCCGGCCAGCCCCATTGATTACCTCAAGATGCCTATCCAGACGCTGAAAGTAGGATCATTGGGAACGCATAACCTGCTGGGACTGGCAAAGGAAAAAAAAGCACGTATCCTCGTAGCTTCCACTTCTGAAGTATATGGTGATCCAAACGTACATCCGCAACCGGAAGAATACTGGGGTAATGTAAATCCCGTAGGTCCCAGGGGAGTATATGATGAAGCCAAAAGATTCCTGGAGTCTATTACCATGGCTTATCATAATTTCCACGGTGTAGACACCCGTATCATCCGTATCTTCAACACTTACGGTCCGCGTATGCGACTCAATGACGGCCGTGCACTGCCCGCATTCATGAGCCAGGCGCTGAATGGTCAGGATCTCACCGTATTTGGCGACGGCAGCCAGACCCGTTCCTTTTGTTATGTAGATGACCTCGTGGAAGGTATCTATCGTTTATTATTAAGCGACTACCACCTGCCTGTTAACATCGGCAATCCACAGGAAATCACATTGAACCAGTTTGCTGAAGAGATCATTGCATTAACAGGTTCAAAACAAAAGATTGTTTACCATCCGTTACCAAAAGACGATCCGAAACAACGTCAGCCCGATATTACCAAAGCACGTACACTGTTAGGTTGGGAACCAAAAGTAGGCAGACAGGAAGGATTAAGGATCACATATGAATATTTTAAAGAAGCCTTATTAAAATAAACTTTTCTCCGGAATGAAGCGAAAACTATTAATTACCGGTGGTGCGGGATTCATCGGTTCACATGTGGTAAGGCTATTTGTCAATAAATATCCCGACTACCAGATCGTAAATCTTGATGCTCTTACCTACGCCGGTAATCTGGAAAACCTGACAGATGTAAAAGATAAACCGAATTACATTTTTGAGAAAGGTGATATCACGGAAGAATCTTTTGTTGATGACCTTTTCACCAGGTATCAGTTCGATGGTGTGATCCACCTGGCTGCGGAAAGCCATGTAGACCGCTCCATTATGGACCCGCTGGCGTTTATCAAAACAAATGTTTTAGGTACTGCAGTATTGCTGAACAATGCACGGAAACACTGGAAAGATAACATGAACGGGAAACTTTTCTATCATGTATCCACGGACGAAGTGTATGGATCACTGGGAGAGGAAGGTTTTTTTCTTGAAACTACCGCCTACGATCCGCGTTCTCCTTACTCCGCTTCAAAAGCAAGTTCGGATCATTTTGTAATGGCCTATTATCATACTTATCACTTACCTGCTGTTATATCCAATTGTTCCAATAACTACGGTTCTCATCATTTCCCTGAAAAGCTGATACCGCTGGCTATTCACAATATCAAAAACAATAAGCCGGTACCCGTTTACGGAAAAGGGGAAAATATACGCGACTGGTTATACGTAAATGACCATGCCCGCGCAATTGACACTATTTTCCATCATGGGAAAGTGGGAGAAACCTATAATGTAGGCGGATTCAACGAATGGAAAAATATTGACCTGATTCAATTATTGTGTAAAATCATGGATAAGAAGCTGGGGCGGCCGGAAGGCGCCTCTGCGCAGCTGATTACTTTTGTAAAGGACAGGGCCGGGCATGATCTCCGCTATGCTATTGACGCTACCAAGCTCAATAAAGAACTGGGCTGGGAACCCTCTCTCCAATTTGAAGAAGGCCTGGAAAAGACGGTCGACTGGTACCTGGAGAATGAAACCTGGCTCAACAATGTTACCAGCGGAAACTACCAGCAATATTATAACGAACAATATCAAAAAAGATAGCTGCCGGCGGTTGGCTTTTATAAGCTAACCGCTCACAGCTTTTAGTTATTACACATGCCTTTTCAACAAACCGGAATACCTGACCTGTTAATTTACGAGCCAAAAGTTTTTGGCGATCACCGTGGTTACTTTTTCGAAAGCTATAACGCCAACACCTTCAGTGCAGAAGGTATTGAGTATAAATTCGTACAGGACAACCAGGCACGTTCCACCTATGGTGTGCTCCGTGGACTGCACTACCAGTTGGAGCCTTATGCACAAACAAAACTGGTAAGGGTACTGGAAGGAAGCATCATAGATGCGGTGGTAGACATCCGCAAAGGCTCCCCCACTTACGGCAAATCTTTTGCAATTGAGTTAAGCGCCAGCAATAAACTGCAACTACTGGTGCCTAAAGGATTTGCGCATGGTTACGCAGTGATCAGTGAAACGGCAGAAGTAATGTATAAATGCGATAACTTCTACCATAAAGGCAGTGAAGGCGGCATCATCTACAATGACCCCGCCCTGGGCATCGACTGGGGTATCAACCTGAATGACGCGGTAGTTTCAGACAAAGACCTGATCCTGCCCACGCTTGCAGATATTCAACATAATTTTATTTTTAACAGCTGATCATTTGCCATGAAGAATATTCTTGTTACCGGCGGAAACGGACAACTAGGACAAGCCCTGCAAAAAGTAGCAGGCGATTATCCGCAATTCAACCTGTTATATACCGACTACCAGGACCTTGATATCACGGACGCGGATGCCCTGGCCGCTTATTTTGCTGCCCAACAGATCGATGCCTGTATTAACTGCGCTGCCTATACAGCAGTAGATAAAGCTGAAGAAGATGAAGACAAGGCATTCCTCCTGAATTTCCAGGCGGTACTGAGCCTGGCGGAAATATGCGCCCAATATAATGCCCAGCTGCTGCATATCTCCACGGATTATGTATTCAGCGGAAAACAGAATCTACCTTACACAGAAAGCGACGATACTGATCCTGAAAGCATTTACGGCGCCTCTAAAGTGCGCGGGGAAGCGGCGGCTGCCGGTTATAATCCCGACACCATTATACTCCGTACTTCCTGGCTCTACTCCGAATTCGCAGTTAACTTCGTTAAAAGAATGAAACAACTGATGCAGGAAAAACAGGAACTGAATGTTGTTTTTGATCAAACCGGCACCCCTACTTACGCAGGCGACCTGGCTAAAGCAATCCTGGACATCTTACAGTATAAATCAGCCAATCCGGATGCAGCCATCGGCGGCGTATATCATTACAGCAACGAAGGCGTAACCAGTTGGTTCGATTTTGCAGTAACCATTAAAGAAATGACGAACGCTACAACCGCCATATACCCGGTTACTTCCGACAAGTATAAAACGGCCGCTAAACGCCCGGCCTACAGCGTATTAAACAAGGAAAAAATTAAAAGCACTTTTGGGATTACTATTCCTTATTGGAGAGATAGTTTGGCCCAATGCCTGAAAAATATATAACCAGCGCGGAGGTTGTCTTTCTCAGGATTACACTGATTATGTTGATTACGCTGATTTTATTTTTTTGGATTTTAAAATGATTGGGGAGATATATGACGGGGATTGCTTGAGGATTGACTCGGGGATACTTCATTGATACCCAACAGATACTTAGCATATGCTTAATACATGCAGATAACCCGGAAGTGACGTGGAGGTGACGTGGACTTGATGCCAGGACCTTTTACCACAGGGCTTTATAGAGGAAAAGATACAGGACGTTTATGCGAGCGCTACCATATAAATGAAACGGCGTTCTTACATACTGGTGAAAATGGGTGAGCAGTATTTAAGACAGGAATTAGCATCTGACCGGTGTATTAATCTTCAAAAATCCCTCCAAAATCACAAAAAGCTAATCAGTAAAATCAGCGTAATCCTGAGAAAGACAACCTTCGCGTTAAAGCATTTTTATTTCTTCAGCGCCGTGATCATAGTTCCTCCCATGTCCTTCCCATCCTTACTGGAAGAAGTTTTCACCGGTCCGAAGTCAGGGGCAAACCATTCGATAGCACTGAATTTCATCGGAATTCCCTGCCCCATCATTTTCATCTGGAAATTAATATCATAAGCTATTTTGAAACAATCCCAGCTGCCTGCCGGTGTAGTTACTTTTTCTTTTCCCAATACTTTCCGGTTGCTGATTACATAACTGATCCCCATTTCCATGCCTTTCACATTACCGTTCATTTCAAAGGTGCCACCCGGTAAGTCTTGTCCGGCGTGCATTCCGGATGGATAATCCAGAAAAGAAGCATTGGTTTTGCCTTCCATCTTCATGTCTTTCATCTGCGGCATTACAGGAACGCTCATCTTCATATCAATGGCTACCCCGTTTCCGCTGCATTTAAAATGCCCGGTACCGGAAGTTACCTCCTTATTACTTTTGTCATAAAAGGTATTGGTAAAATCAGACACCGTTCCAGTCTCATCTTTGTGCACGTTCGTGATTTTGTAAATAGTTTTGCCACTGGCCACGCCTTTCGCATCCAGGATGGTCATCTCAATTTCCGCATTGTTGAGCAGGTAATAGTATCCTTTGCAATCCTGCGACAGTGCCGGTACCGTAAATATCAGCGCCAATAAAAGAAAGAGTGCTTTTTTCATAATATTTTATTTGGGGGTAAGAAATCTCAGACCGCGGCAGGTGCAAACAGCAGGTCTTCTTTATAAATTTACACCGATATTTGTTATACCAGCCCGGAATCCTTAAAATGGGCGAATCCTGCGAATTTTATGTAGGTTTGCAAAAATTGTTATTAAAATCATGAATCTGATAGAAGAGCTGCGCTGGCGGGGTATGCTACAGGATATGATGCCTGGCACGGAAGAGCAACTGAATAAAGAAATGACCACTGCTTATATTGGTTTTGATCCTACAGCAGAGTCGTTACACATCGGCAGCCTGGTACCCATCCTGTTACTGGTGCATCTGCAAAAGGCAGGACATAAGCCCCTGGCGCTGGTGGGCGGCGCTACCGGAATGGTAGGCGACCCCTCCTTTAAAGCGGAAGAACGGAAAATGCTGGACCTGGATACCCTGCAGAAAAATGTAGCCGGTATCAAAGCCCAGCTGGAACGCTTCCTCGACTTCAATGCTGCCAAACCCAATGCGGCTGAAATGGTGAATAACTTCGACTGGTTCCAACATATTTCCTTTCTCGATTTTATTCGCGATACCGGCAAGCACATCACCGTTAACTATATGATGGCCAAAGATTCCGTTAAGAAAAGAATCGAAGGCGACAACGGGATGTCATTCACTGAATTTACCTATCAGCTGATACAGGGTTACGATTTCTATCATTTGTATACTGCCAAAAACTGCAAATTGCAGATGGGTGGCTCAGATCAGTGGGGTAATATTGTTACCGGTACAGAATTGATCCGCCGTAAGGCACGGGGGGAAGCTTTTGCATTTACCTGTCCCCTGATCAAAAAAGCAGATGGTACCAAATTCGGTAAAACAGAACAAGGCACCGTATGGCTTGATCCTAAACGTACTTCTCCCTACTCCTTCTACCAGTTCTGGCTCAGAACAACCGATGTGGATGCAGAAAGTTATATCAAAATATTCACCTTCCTGGAACAACCGGAAGTGGACGCTTTGATAGAAGAACACAGAAAAGATCCGGGACAGCGGTTGTTACAGAAACGTCTTGCTAAAGAAGTAACCGTATTTATTCACGGGGAAGAAAACTATAATTTCGCGGTAGAAGCGGCGTCTATCCTGTATAATAAAAACACTGCCGAATTACTGGTGTCCCTTTCTGAATCCGATCTGATAGAAGTGATGGATGGTGTTCCGCAATACGAAGTACCAAGAGCCGACCTGGAAGCCGGTAAGGATATTGTAAGCCTGCTTGCTGAAACAGGCATTTTCCCCAGCAAAAGCGAAGCCCGTAAAACAGTACAGGGCGGGGGCGTAAGTGTAAATAAAATAAAAGTACCCGGCATTGATATGATTGTAAATACATCTTCATTGCTGAGAGATAAATATATTTTATTGCAGAAAGGCAAAAGCTATTTCCTGGTAAAGGCGGTGTAATTCTCCGGTTATACCTGGTAAGAAATATTTAAAAAGAAGAGGGAAGAAAAAGCAATTGTCCGCTTTCTCTTCCCTCTTCTTCTTTCAAAAAACCATCTGCTACTATTTCAACCCATACTTCTTTTCATATTTCTCATACAACTGCTTCTGTTTATTATCCAGGTTTATTTCCCTTCCCTGGATAAATGCCCGCGTTATCACGCTCGACTTCATATCCAGGATATCGCCGGTACTTATGGCAATATTTGCATCCTTGCCGGTTTCCAGTGAGCCGGTAGTTTTGTCGATCCCCAGGATTTTAGCGGCATTGAGCGTAATCGCCGACAGGGCCTCTTCTTTTGTTAAACCATAGGTGCTGGCGGTACCTGCTTCAAAACCCAGGTTACGCTGCTGCCAGAAGCCTTCGTTGCTCAGGCAAAACAGTACGCCGGCTTTCTGCAGTTGTGCAGCGGTTTTGTAAGGCTGATCCACATCGTCGTCCTGCATCACCGGCAAAGCATGCGGCTGTGCCAGTACTACCGGGATATTATTTTGTTTCAGGATGTCTGCAATGAGCCAGGAATCAGCCCCGCCAACAATCACCACATCGAGCTGGAACTCTTTGGCAAAGTCGATCGCTACCAGCATTTCCTTTACCAGGTCGCAGTGGATAAACAGTTTCTGCTCCCGGTTAAACAGCTTGCGCATCGACTCAAACTTCAGATTGGTAGCGGTGTGTTTGCCTTCCTTCTGATAAGCCTTTGCCTCGCGGAAAAATGTTCTTACCGTTTCTATTTGTTCCAGGGCTGCTTTCAGCCGGTCGTTGGGAACAGCCCCACGGCCTCCGCCCAGCGGCGCCAGCGGTGGCATAAAAAAGTGCAGGGCATTATCCGTTTTGTAAGCGGCATCTTCCCAGTTCCAGGCATCCAGCTGTACTACAGAAGAAACACCGCTGACAATACCTCCTTCCGGTGTTACCTGAGCCAGCAGGATGCCATTGGAACGCAGGGTGTTGATTACTTTGGAATCGGCATTATACGCAATGATGGAGCGTACGGAGGGGTTTATTTCTCCTACTTCACGCACATCGATGGTAGCCCGCACGCTTTCAAATTCCACCAGCCCCAGGTTGGATTCGGGCGCAATAATACCAGGGTATACATGCTGTCCTTTCATATCCAGAACCATAGCATCGCTGCTGGCAGCGGGGATATTACTACCTACTGCGGTAATTTTTCCATGGCTGAATGCAATGGTGCCATTTTCAATCACCTGCCCGTTGCCTACGTGAATAGTGGCATTGGTAAGGTATACAGGCTTGTTTTGCGGGCCTGCCGGAGATATCGTTTCCTGTGCCCGGACAGTATACATTCCCAGGGTAAGGCTTAATAAAATTAATTGTCTTTTCATCGCTTGTAGCATTTAGCGGTGCTTAAAAATTTCTAACAGATCAATAACCAATAGCTTGCTGATGTCCGCCCTGCAAATCTTCGCAGTGGTAGATTTCCTCCGGCGTCAGCGAAGCTTTACGGGTAGGCGTACCTTTTTTCTTTTCTGCCAGCAATAACTGGGTAAGCCGGTTACGCTCCGTTGCAATGCGCTTACGCAGCTGCAGATCGTTGTCGCGGTCAAATTCCACGATACCATCCACGATGGTCTTTTCGGCTTTGGCATAAATGCTTAGCGGATTATCGCTCCACAATACCACATCGGCATCTTTACCCACTTTGATGCTGCCCATGTGGTTGTCTACATGCAGCAGTTTAGCGGGGTTGATAGTCACCAGCTTAATGGCTTCTTCTTCCGTCATACCACCGTATTTGATGCTCTTGGCGGCTTCCTGGTTCAGGCGGCGCGCCATTTCCGCATCATCGGAGTTAATAGCGGTAAGCACTCCGGCGCCCTGCATGATGGCAGCGTTGTAAGGAATGGCGTCCTGTACTTCCATTTTATAAGCCCACCAATCGGCGAAAGTGCCTGCGCCTGCGCCATGTGCTTTCATTTTATCGGCTACTTTATATCCTTCCAGGATATGTGTGAACGTATTCACTTTGAAGTGAAAACTATCTGCTACGTGCATCAGCATATTGATTTCGCTCTGCACATAGGAGTGACAGGTAATAAAACGCTTCTGATGCAATATTTCCACAAGGGCGTCCAGTTCCAGGTCGCGGCGCTTGCCGGCGCCTTGTTTTTCATAGTCGAGCGCACGGGTAAATGCATCTGTATAAATTTGCTCTACGCCCATTCTTGTTTGCGGGAAACGTACGGTATTACGGTCGCCCCAGTTGGATTGCTTCACGTTCTCTCCCAATGCAAATTTGATGAAAGGATCCCAGTTGGTCACTTTCAGTGCTTCTGCATTTTGCCCCCAACGGAGTTTAATCAGCTGCGACTGCCCGCCGATGGCGTTGGCACTGCCATGCAATAAATGAGAAGCGGTTACGCCGCCGCTCAGCTGACGGTAGATATTCACATCATCGGGGTTGAGTACATCTGCAATCCTTACTTCAGAAGTAACTGACTGCGACGATTCGTTCACTCCCTTACTGATGGCAATATGCGAGTGTTCGTCGATGATGCCGGCACTCAGGTGTTTGCCGGTACCATCAATTACGCGGGCATTGCCGGCAGCCAGGTTTTTACCCACCTGTGCAATTTTGCCGTTGCGGATTAAAACATCTGTATTTTCCAGTTTCCCTTCTTTTTCGCTGGTCCACACAGTAGCATTTTTGATAAGCAGGTCCTGCTGCGATGGTAACTTCTCCCAGCCATATCCATTCAACGGATAATACAGTGGCCCAATGGCCAAAGGTGTTTCTTTCTTTACGGAATCTGCTTTTTCCGGGGCGGCCTTTACAAATACAGCATTCCATTTTACAAGATTTCCGCTGGTATCGGCGCCGGTGCCGTTCCAGCTGTTATCGCCGATGATACCGCTAAGACGTACATTGCTTTTACTGTTCTTTGCCAGTGTCAGCGACAGGGATACCAGTTTGCCGTTTACATCGATACGGCCGGGAAGGGTATCTTTCTGCAACACAGACAGTAACGGTGCAACAGCGGTACCTCTTACTTCCACGGAGTAGCTGCCGCCGGGGATAAGATTTACGGTATAGATGCCGCGTATATCATTCCAGCCGTCGGCCTTGATGGTATAACGGTTACCTTGTACCCAGTTCTGGTACAGGATGGTTTTTTCGTTGAAAACGGGACCGGAGGTAATGAGGAAATTGGCCAGTTTACCTGGTTCCAGGCTGCCCACTTTATCATAAGCCTTTATAAGTGTGGCCGGGGTTTTGGTCAGGGCTTCCAGGGCTTTCTGTTCGCTGAGGCCATAGCTGATGGCTTTCCGCACGTTGGCCAGAAATTGCTTTACATCTTTCAGGTCGGCAGCAGTTAGACAGAAGGGAATATTTGCTTTCTCAAAAGCAGCAGGCTCCGTAGGCGCCATTTCCCAGTGTTTCATTTCGGCCAGTGATACATAGCGTGCATCTGCGGGATCCTCCATATCGATGGCGCCCGGGAAGTTCAGCGGCAATGCGAACGTGGCTTTGGTGGCGGCCATTTCACTGATACGCTGGTATTCATTGCCACCGGCTTTAATAATATACTGTACCCCGAACTCGTCTCCTATCTTATCTGCGCGGAGCGCATCCCATTTATCGGTCACTTCAAACAGCTGAGGCAGCTGCTGACTGGCATTCCAGGCTTCCAGGCTGAGATTGACTCCTTCCCTGGCGGGCTGGGATTTATACCACTGGGCATCCAGGAACGTTTGTCGCAGGAGGGCGATGCAACCCATGAGGGAGTTAGGATAATTTTGCGTAGAGGTGCCTTTATCAAAAGAATAGGCCGCAGCGGCTTTCTCCCGGATAATGACTTTGTTTTCTTTTGCGGTGGCCAGGGTTACCAATGCGGCGGTACCACGGGCGATGCCATCGGGCTGTTGGGTAAGCACGGCGCCAAATCCGGCTTCCCGCAGGGGCGTTGCCTTTTCATCATCTGCAGAAAAAAGATCCACGGCATTTACTTCGCTTCTGATGGCCTGGTTCCAGCCATAGGCCCCTTTGGTGTTAGACAGGAACTGAGGAGGTGCATTCCATGCGGAACCGCCCCGTTTAGGCTCCGACAAACCATAATTGCTGAAGATATCCACAAAGGAAGGATAGATATATTTCCCTTTACAATCCACGATCACTGCATCTTTGGGGATGGCAGCCGATACGCCGGCAGACACTATTTTCCCGTCGCGGATCACCAGTGTGGCATTGTTCAGGGTGGTTTGCGGGTCTTTTACAATGGTGGTATGTGTAAAAGCAAAGCACCCTTCGCGGGGATCGGCGATCCCGTTGACCGGATAGGTTTCCTGTGCGCTGACTGCCTGGCCGGTTGCCAGCAGGGCCAGTAACAGCAGTTTACCGCGGTGCCGCTTCATAGCATAGGTAATACACCGCAACAGCAGGGCTGTCCCGGGTTTCTCAAAAGCTCTTTTCATGTAAATTTTTTATTTTTTCGGTTCAGATTCAGTTGATCCGCTAAATGTAATAAATCATTAAGGCGGGACTAAATAAAACGGCATATTTTTTATGAGTGGTAAGTGGATTTTGGATTCACATGAAAAAGGGATAATTTGAAAAGGGTTTACCGCTTAAGTTTGTTTAAATTCGTATAATACTTGCTGACTATGAAGTTTATTTCTGTTTATACATGGATGTTGCTCACCGTTTTTTTTGCAGCAACTACCTTTACTACCAGTGCCCAGGTAAAAGATAGTGCCAATGCAAAAGGCCGCTGGACAGCGGAAGGAAGAGCCGATAAAATCACGGACAAAATCTCCCATAAAGTAAATCTGAACAAAGACCAGGAAAAAAAGATCCTGGTAATCAATCAGGATATTGTGCGCCGGATGGATGCAGTGAAAAACAATCCTTCCCTCTCCAAAAAGGAGCGCATGACACAGTTTAAAGCCCTGGATACGGAGCGCAGCCAGCGTTTCAAAACCGTATTTACGCCCGCGCAGTATAAAAAGTGGAATGATTGGGAAATGACTAAAAAAGAACACCTGGAACAAAAAATGGAAAAAAAGCGGCAAAAGAAGGAAGCTAAAGACTCCACCCAACCGCAATAAATTTCTTAACTTGAAAGATATTGGCAGTGAGTAGTCTCACTGCTTTTTTTATGCCGCGAAAACATGAACAACACTACTGCCGATATAAAAGATATTTTCCTGCAGGGCGTTGCGGCAGTGCATCCGCAGCAGCTGATCAGGAAAAATGTGCAGGTAATACCTGCCACCCGTGTTATTAATATTTCGGGAGATAGCTACGTCCTCCCGGAGCATGCGGCTGTTTGGATACTGGGGGCAGGCAAAGCTGCCGCCGCGATGGCACAGGAGCTGGAAAACATACTCGCTGCGCATTTCCCGGTAAAGGGAATGGTGGTTACAAAATACGGGCATGCGTTACCATTACAGCAGGTGGAGCTTATGGAGGCCGGTCACCCGGTGCCCGATGAACAGAGTGTAGCCGCTTCCGTTAAACTGCTGGATATGGCTGCCAAGGTGCAGCCGCAGGACCTGGTTATCTTTTTACTTTCAGGCGGCGCCTCCGCATTGCTGGCAGATGTGCCGGCAGGCAGCAGTTTACCTGAAGTACAACAATTGTTTGAAACATTGCTGAAAAGCGGCGCCGACATCCGCGAAATGAACACCGTAAGAAAACATCTTTCCGGTATCAAAGGCGGTCAGCTGGCAAAAAGCATATATCCGGCTACGTTATGCACCCTTGTTCTCAGCGATGTGGTAGGCGATGACCTCAGCGTGATAGGGTCAGGGCCTACAGTGGCCGACCCGTCTACCTTTGCGGATACCATGAATGTACTCCGCAAATATCATCTCCCGGAAAAAATATCCGCGTTCCTCCTTCAACATATTGAAGACGGCCTCGCTGGCAGGATACGTGAAACACCCAAGCCAGGCGATCCATCCCTGCTGCATACACACAACTATCTCACCGGTACCAACCGTGTGGCATTGGAAGCGGCGGCTGCAAAGGCCCGGCAGCTGGGTTATCACCCGGTATTGTTATCTGATACTATAACGGGAGAAGTGCACGCTGTAGCTGCCAGCCTGGTACAAACGGCGCTACAGTACAACGGTCCTTTGCCGGCCTGTTTGCTGGCAGGCGGGGAAACTACCGTCGAGGTAACTGGGAACGGCCTTGGTGGCAGGAATCAGCAACTGGCGCTGGCAGCAGGCATTGCCCTTGCCGGTTATCCATCGCTTACTTTCCTGAGCGGCGGCACCGATGGCAGTGATGGTCCTACTAATGCTGCAGGAGCTATCGTAGATGCATCAACGATAAAAAATGCAGTAAAAATGCAGCTCGATCCAAATAGTTTTTTACAACAGAACGACGCGTGGCACTTCTTCTCAAAAGCAGGCGGGTTAATGATTACAGGCCCTACCCAAACAAATGTGATGGATCTCATGATCATCCTGATCGCCGCAGACGGCCCTAAAATTTGAAATCAAAGTTTGTATATGTGTGGATAGATTATATTTTTGGGGTTTGGAACTAGAAATTCTGGATTTACTAAACGTATTTGCATTATGCTGAGAATGGAACAGACATGGCGGTGGTACGGACCCAATGATCCGGTTAGCTTGTCTGATATTAAACAGGCAGGAGCTACCGGAATTGTAACCGCATTGCACCATGTGCCTAATGGAGTGGTATGGACGAAGGAGGAGATACAAAAGCGGAAAGCCATCATAGAAGCAGCAGGGCTTACCTGGTCTGTTGTGGAGAGCGTGCCGGTACATGAAGATATCAAAACGCAAAGCGGCCGTTTTAAGGATTATATCCACAACTACCAGCAAAGCTTGCGGAACCTGGCAGCATGCGGTATACGTACTGTTACGTACAACTTCATGCCGGTACTCGACTGGACCCGCACCGATCTGGCGTATACCGTAGAAGATGGTTCCAAAGCGCTGCGCTTTGAAAAAGCGGCGTTCATGGCATTCGACCTGTTCATGTTGCAAAGACCAGATGCAGAGAAAGATTACAGCGAGGAAGAAATAGCCCGTGCAAAGGAGCATTTCGACAGCATGACTGCGGCCGACAAAGAGCTGCTGCAAAAAAATATTATTGCCGGATTACCCGGATCTGAAGAAAGCTTTACGCTGCAACAGTTCCAGGCCGCATTGGATAAATATAAAGGCATTGATGCCACCCAGCTGAAACTGCACCTGTTTTATTTCCTTCAGCAAATAGCGCCTGTTGCAGAAGAAGCCGGTATTAAACTGGCTATCCACCCGGATGATCCTCCGTTCCCGATTTTGGGACTGCCGCGGGTGGTAAGCACCGAACAGGATGCCCGCGAACTGCTCATTGCGGCGCCATATGCCTCCAATGGACTGTGCTTTTGCACCGGCTCCTATGGCGTAAGGGCCGACAACGATCTTCCCGGCATGATAGAACGCCTGGGCGATCATATCCACTTCATCCACCTGCGCAGCACACAACGGGATGCATTGGGCAACTTCCACGAAGCCAACCACCTGGAAGGCGACGTAGACATGTTTGCCGTAGTAAAGAACATCCTGCTCACCATGAAACGCCGCAATGTTTCCATTCCTATGCGCCCGGATCATGGCCACCAGATGCTGGATGACCTGCACAAGAAAACAAATCCGGGATACAGCGCTATCGGCCGTTTACGCGGACTGGCAGAACTGCGTGGACTGGAAATGGGTATCGCCGGGGCTTTAGGCTCTGATTGACTGACGTCTACCAGCATCAGGTCTGCACAAAGAGTAAAGGTGGGGATAAGCAATACCATCGTCGGACTGAGATGCTACACCAGGGCAGAAAGCGTATTTGAACATATACCGTAATGGCTGATTACGTGTACAAATAACACTACTCTGAAAATATATTAAAGACCCGCCTTACCGGTGGGTCTTACTTTTTTTAGCACCGGCTAAGCACAAATTTTAAAAGCAGCGCGCAAAAAATCACTGCTTTTTTGTAGCATTGCATCAGGACAAGATTTTATCAACTGTACACTTTTACCAAACCTACAATATGATGAGCGCAACTATAGATGCGAGATATGAGGCATGCCTGGCCAAAAGACCTGACAGCCTCGCCCGCCTGATCAATTTGTTCAAAAAAGATATAGACCTGCGTATTACACAAAAACTACTGGAGCGCGGATACAAGAATTTTAAACTGGGCGATATGGTACTCCTGGTACACATCGATGCGCAGGGCACCATTAACAACGACCTGGCCAGGAAAGCGCGCATCAGTAAACAAGCCATGAGCAAAGTGGTAAAGAACCTGGAAGCAGATAACTACATCGGTACCCGCAAACACGATACCGACAACCGCGCCAGCATTATTTTCCTGACAGAGAAAGGAAAAGAGTTTATGATTAACGCCTACGAAGCGGTAGATGAAGTACAGGACCTGTATGCTGGTATTATAGGCGAAGAAGCTTTTACACAGCTGAAAACGATCCTTAAACAATTAACAGCGGGCTTAAACCTGAGCTGACCATTCTTTATTTCAACGTTATGTAATACCGGTTGGCACTGTCTTTCACCAAAGGTACCTTTAACATCTTTTGCAGTAATTCCAGTGTTTCTTCTGCAGATTTATTTTCAAAGTCAACAGTCAGGCTGCGTTTATTCACGCCTGCTGCGGATGGTGGCACCCGTATATCAAGGTGGAAGTAGCTGTTCACCGCATCAATGATTTCTTCCAGGGGAATATTCCGGAACTTCAGGCGGCCTGTTTTCCAGGCGAGCAACGACTGGCTTTTGACTGTTTTGAACTGCAGCGGCTGGTGCTGTTCCCGCTTTGCCTGCATATTTGCGGTGAGGTATACTTTGTTGCCCTGATCCTGCACCAGGGTTACCTTTCCCTTTATCACCAGTACTTTGAAGAGGTTATTGGTTTTATGCACTGCAAATACGGCCTTCAGCGTATACAGATCAGTGTGCTCATCCAGCTGCATCCGGGTGCGGGTTGGCAATGCCACATCAAACCAGGCATCGCCGGCAAGCATATGTAATTCCGGCGTTACATCAAGCTCTTTAGCATAGCTGAACGACGCGCCGTTGCCGGCAATCACGGTACAGCCCGGGGCAAGCAATAGGCTATCGGTATGGCCGGTATTGTTAACGTACCCCAATTGCTTAGCCGGAGCTGGCCAGCAATAGTAAACAATCACCGCTGTGACGAGCAGCATCACCGCAGCAGCCACCAGCCATTTACGGTTAAAGGCGCGTACCGGGGAGCGTTTGGATAAAGCGGGTGAAGATGACGGAACCGCGCTTTCCACATCATGGGGAACAGGTATCCCCTCTGCAAGCCAGGCGGTTAAGCGGCTTTCCACGTAAGCAGCCTGCTCAGGTCCCTCGCGGCATAAACCGGCCACATGTTCCTGTAAAAACGGATCCTGTGGAGCATGTATATATCTTGATATCAGATCATCGATATCCTGTTCCGGTTGATACATAGTGATTGGAATACACGTGGCTATAGCTGGTATGTTTGGCAAGATACTTAACTTCCCTGCAAGTTCCATCGCGCAGGCATTACATTTGTACAGACAGAATAAATAATTAGGTCACTTCCGCAAGGTTTAATATTTTTAGCACAGAGGAACCGGCAAAAACGATATGTATGTCACCTGAACAATTAATAAATAACGACCAGGAATATATTGAGGGATTGCTTCACCATACACCAGCAGTAATTGAAAATATTTATCAGCGCTTTGCTTCCAAAGAAAAGCGGTTCATCCTGCAAAAGAGCGGTCACGTAAAAGATGCGGCGCATATTTTTGAAGAGGCCCTGATGGACATTTATTACTTCGCCCGCCGTCACCCGCTGAAAGTCTCCGACTTTGAGCCCTTTCTGCAACTGCTGTGCAAGCGTATCTGGGAACAGGAACTGGAAAGAAGAGGACAACGGATTCCCGGCCTGGAAGCAGAGGAGCTCTCTACCATGAGCAGAGACGATATCCAGGATGTGGAAGATGTGCTGAAAGAAGGAGAAAAAAGAAGACTCGCCTATCACTATTACCTCGCCCTCTCGGACGACTGCAAAGAATTACTCCGCTGGTCACTCACAGATGGCTGCCTCCAGGAAGATATTGCCGCAGAAACCAACATCCCTATTAGTGAACTGCCTGGCAGACGAGCCGATTGTTTCCGCAGCCTGTTCAGGGATATCGACATAAAACTAAAAGCCAACAGCCTTTCAGAAAAAGACCTGCTGGAAACAGACCGTTTCCTCAGCGGGCAAATGAGTGAGGCAGAGCGCAAAGCTTTCTCCGAACGACTTCAAACCGACCCCCTGCTTACACAACAGGTAAAACGCTTTGATGCTGTCCGGCAACTGCTGGGCCAGAAAATCTGTAACGACGCCAACCGGGATGAGTTGCAACATTTGCTGTTTACCCACCGCAACGCCTGGTACACGCTGAAAGACAGTTCGCCCATACCCATCCGCAATTATGTAATCCTTACTGCATTGATAGCAGCAGGACTGGCTATCCTGCTGTATGTAAGCCCCTGGAGAAAAAATATCTACCGGCAATTCGCTTCCACTGAAATGCAGATTCCGGATATCGACAGCCTGCGGCTTCCGGAAGAAGCGATCGAACAGTTCAATCGCGGCCATTTCAACGAAGCTGTATTGCTATTGAATAAAGCACTGGCAGCCAACCCGGGCAACCTATACGCCCGCTATTACCGCGGCGTAGCCCTGATCGACCAAAACCAGATGGAAAGCGCACGACAGGACCTCACTACTGTTTTTAACAACAGCAGCGAACTCCGGTACGAAGCAGCCTTTTATATGGCGTTGAGCTACCTGCGGGAAGGACGTAAGCAGCAATGCCTCGAATGGTTATTAAAAATCCCATCCGGCGCGCCGAATTACCTCAAAGTGCAGAAACTGATAGAAGAATTAAAATAATTAACTCAGGTATTGTCCCTTACTGTAGTGGATAATATTTTCTACTTCTCCCTTAATTAACTCATAAACAGGCGCCTTACCTGTTTTGATCTGTACCAGTTGTTGTAATACCAGGAAATAGATCTCTCCGCGGTTACAGCCATCAATCTGGGCTTTTAAAATGTCATGTTTTACCTCTTCACAACCGGTGGCATCCAGTTTCTGGTAAATAACATACAAGTCATCCATCCAACTCATTTCTCTAAAGTTTAAACATAGTGTATAGTCTCCTAAAGTTAAGGATTTATATTAAGAAAATAAAACATCTGAATCTTAAATAATTGTAAATTCTAAAGCGCTCATAACCAGA
This sequence comes from Chitinophaga sp. ARDCPP14, assembly GCF_051362515.1. Classification (NCBI taxonomy): domain Bacteria; kingdom Pseudomonadati; phylum Bacteroidota; class Chitinophagia; order Chitinophagales; family Chitinophagaceae; genus Chitinophaga; species Chitinophaga sp. ARDCPP14. Next base: position 130,452 of record NZ_JBKIXB010000010.1, read on the forward strand.
TCAGAGGATTCCTCACGGGAAGGTTTCTAAGCACTTCTTCCTCCTCCGGATCCTGGTTAAGCGACAGCCATAGCCGGTAGTATTCCGGCCGCTGAAAAGCAGCCGCACCGAAAATGAGGAAGGGCTGCGCCACCGGCCAGCTGTTCCAGTACATCACATCATGTGCATAAGGCCAGCTGTTTTTATTATTTACATATGGATAAAGGAAAGCGATTCCTCTCTCCATATTTTTACTACTGTCGGCTGTAAAGCGCCACAGATCATTATCCGGCGTACTCAGCAACTGGCAGATGGTGCTCATGGCATCCAGGTTAAACAGCGAGTAGCCGTAAGGTTTAGTACGTTTCAATTCCAGTGGAAAACTGCCGTCAGCAGCCATCTGGTGAGGCAGCAATACCGTTTTATAACGATTGCTGCAAAATTCCAACAGCTCTTTATCATCCACAAAACGCGCAAAAGCGGCCACCTGCATCACCCAGCACGTGCCGTGATTATTGGCAGCATTCATTTCATCCTTCCCAAAAGGATGTGTGGTCAGCCATTGCAGGTATTCACTGAACCAGCTTTTAAACGCTGTAAGATCCGCCGGCGGAATGGCGCCGGCTTTCTCCATAACACTTAAAGCCTGCACCACTTCCATCAAATGGATCGTATCAATAATGCCGATACCCCTGCCGGTTACCTTTCCTTTGATGGCCTGCGCATACAGCAGCGAAGGATTCATCCGGGTAGCCGCTGTTTCAAACCAGGCCTTCGCATGCAGCAATGCCTGCTGTAGATAAGTGTTGTCTTTGGTGGCAATATATCCTGCCGCCAGTGCGCCCATCACCCGGCTGAAACGGATCATGGCCAGCCGGTGCGCTACAAAATTTTCAGGGTTGGTTTGGCCATCCCGCTGGATATAAGCTCCGTTTGGATTTGCCGGATCGGGCCACCAGTAATCCCCTTCTGAATAAAAGTCATGTATGCCTCCGGCGCTGCGGTCGCAACGGAAGGCGGTAATCGTTTGTGGTGGCTGCTGCATGGCCCATGCGGCCCGTTTGATCACCGCCACCCGTGTATCTTTAAGCAGCTGCTGCTGATAGGGTGATTGCGCCTGCATTATGCAGGAAATACTGATGAATAAAGCTGCCAGGAACGTACGCATGGAATTATTTTTTTGGTGTTAATAGTAATACCCGGCCGTCATGTCCTGCCAGCTCCATCACAAAAGAACCGGTGTGTAAACCTAAACCAGCGCCTGTCCAGTAATCTGATATTTGGTATGGCTGATCAAGTTTCACCGTTATTTTTTTTGAAGATGACTGCCAGTTGAGCAAAATCACCTGTTTGCCTGCCGCGGTAGTAACCCTTCCTATTTCAAAATCAGTGCCTTCAAAAGCTGCTGCCTTTGCGGTGGGAGGCAATGCCTTCTTCAAAACGTTGAGCCGTTCCCGTGATATCTTCGTTAAGTCATCGCCACTTAGTAACATACCACCGGTAGCGTACAGCAAAGCTGCATGGAAATTAAATTCGTTGTCAGGCATGTTGCCGGTGAGTACCAGGCAATCAGGATCGTTCCACCATAAACGGCCATTTTGCCAGGCACGGTAAAGGTTTTCACGACCGGAACGCTCAAATACCGGCCAGGTACGTTTAATATCCATTGAGCTGCGGCTGCCATGCACCAATCCTAATGATGGCCACAGCGGATGATTACAGCCAAGTATAAAAGCATCCCTGCTGCCTTTGAGAATGGCTTCCATGCCACGCCGGTATGCTTCTACCCTTGTAGCTTTAGCATCATAAAATTTGCCGCCATGAATAGCGCCCCAGAAATTAGCATCCAGTTTAAAATAAGTAACGCCCCAGTCGTTGCGCATGGTCCGGAATAGTTGCTCCAGGTGTTGCTGCACCGCAGGGTTTGTGCCATCCAGCACAAACCAGGGCTTCATCCGCCAGCCCCCAAATGTAACCAGGTCGCTGCGCAAAGGTGCACCAGACGCGTCTTTCACCAGCCAGTCCTTATGATTTTTATAAATAGTGGAGTTGCTGTCGCAAATAAACGGCGCTACCCAAATAGCCGGCTCAAAGCCTTTTTCCCGGATGGCTTTCAGCACCTGTTGCACATTACCGCCAAAAGAATTACCCGACTCCAGCCAGTCGCCCATATGCGGCTGATAACCGTCGTCTACCTGTATATATTTTAGCGCCGGAATGTTACTTTTTATGTAATCAAGGTTATCGTAAATATTCTGTGCGGTTACCTTCGGACCGAAACAATACCAGGAGCACCACCCGGTTGGTGGCTGCTTAAACTCAAGCCGTGGATGATGCTCCTGGATCCTGCCGGCGAAACGGTCCAGCAAAGCGTTGCCATCCTTACCCGTGATCACCATTAATTCCTCCAGCTTAAAATCAGCTCCGGGAGCAAGTTCCAGGTTCTCCAGGTCGGTTACTGTTTTGATGGTATCCGCAGAAATATAAAATTTGCCCACAAAACGCCTGCTGGAAGTATATCCCAATAATATCTGTTCCTCATTTGCAGGGTACAAACGCAGCAGGTTGTATACTGCCAGGTAACCCTCCGGTTGCGGAATTTTATAATGCCCGGCATCCGTATAATTCCCTAATGTTTCAGGATGAGCAAGCGTACCGGCTGTTTGCGTCAGCATCTGGAAACCCTCCGCATAAAAGGGCGTGGTGGGCAACAATATCTTACCTGTCGCACCGGTAATCACTTCCTTCAATCGCACCGCGGTACTACCGGTGTTGACTATACGTATTTCACAGTGATCATTTTTCCAGTTGCGGACTACTTTAATATAATCCGGCGCTATACTGCCATTGGCAGCATACACTACAGCTGCACTGCCTTTCAGCGCCTGTACAAATGCTGCGGGGGTTCCTGCCATGGCGGTGAGGGCACACCACAGTAAACCGGCAGTTAAAAGCCAACTATTTTTTTTCATCGTGGATATTATTTTGGTGGCATCGTGAGTTCAAATAGTTTCATCAATTCTTTTCCCGTTATCCCGTTTGCCTTAATTGTTATGTCATATTCGCCTGCCGGCAGATAAATATCTTTCAGTGACTTTACGGTTGTTTTAACCGGTTGCACAGTTTCCTTTATAACATGATCGCCTATACGCAGTATGAAACTGCCACCGGCATCTGCACCATACTTAATACTAAGCCTGTACGCTGCATCGTGTACGGTACGCACCTTCCAGCTGATGTACTGCGCAGTGTCTTTCCAGTTATGTACGTCATAATTATTCTTCTTTCCGTCGCTGTACTGCCAGCCGTTGCCATGCAGGGTGGCATCAAACGCCCTGAGTACATTCGTAATGTTATAAGTATCCAATACTCTTACGCTATCTGTTTTAAGCTGGTCTGTTTCAAGTACAATAACGCTGTTAATGCTATCGGGCGCGTGTGCAGGCAATGCAATCAGCCAATCTTTGGACTGCTGCCGCTTTAACGGCAGCGGCTTTTTACTTTTGTCGCCCAGCAGGTACGCCTTGCGGATATTGCTTTCCAGTCCGCCTACATATAAGGTAGATTGCCAATTAAAAACGTGCAGGTATAATTTGTTGTCCTTCCGCGTGCTTTCACCCCAGGGCTGCACCGTTAGTGGACTTGCAGTAGTGCCGTAAATGCTTTCGCCGTATTGTTGCATCCACGCTCCAATGGTATGCAGTATTACCGTATCACGCGGGTCAATGCTGCCGTTGCCTTCCGGGCCGATGTTCATGAGCAGGTTGCCGCCTTTGCCGGCCGCTTTGGCCAGCAGCCGGATAAAAAAGCCCGGCGGCTTATGACTGCTGTCGTACTTCGAATATCCGTACGACTCGTTGGTGGTGGGAATGGCTTCCCAATCGCCGGTTACCGGGTAAAACTCCGCGGGCCGGTCGGCCGTGTTCACGTAATCGCCGAAAGAAACGCCGGGAGCGCGTGCCAGCCTGCCATTCACTACTACCTTATTATCTGCCGCCCGGATCGCCTGCAGTATACGGATGTTTTCACTGAGCGGTAGCTTATGCGGCGTATCAAACCAAAGAATATCCGGATGATATCTTTTCAACAACTCTAATATTTGCGGGATTGCTTTTTCATTCACATACCTCACCGCCTTAGGCAGTAATTCCGGATGTGCATTATACCAGGTGACGCCACCATACAGGTTCTTATCTCCCCCGGGATTTTTATAATCCCAGTCGTTACCCGGTGCATCGGGATGCTCCCAGTCGAACGCATGGGAGTAATAAAAGCCGAACCGGATACCATATTTCTTACAGGCGACCGACAATGCCGCCAAAGGATCCTGCTGAATGTGATAGTTGCCGATAGCAGTGGGATACATGGCCACGCCATCATGATGCTTGGCGGTGATGACCAGGTATTTCATGCCCGCCGCTTTAATCATACGTACCCAGGCGTCGGCATCAAAATTTCCCGGGTTAAATGATTGAATGAGCTTATCCGCATATTCCTTCCGGCTGATCTTCTCCTTCCGCATCAGGTGCTCGGCGTAGCCCTCCACCTTCTTTCCATTCCATTCGCCGCCGGCGGTAGAATAAACGCCCCAGTGGATAAAGCATCCGAATTTAGCATCCCGCCACCAGGCAATGCGGGCATTGTGGTTTTTCATGGATGCTTTCCACCAGCCATTCAGCGCGCCGTTGACTGCTATGCTGTCGCGCGCTGCGGCCTGCTGGCTCAGGATGCCATCATCATCGCCTTTCACCTGCGCAACAGTTACTGCTGTTATAACGCTAAAGGCTATACTTAATATGCACCTGCGATAGTTCATAAGATATCATAAATTTTACCAGGTGCAGTTGAAAAATCATACTCAAAAACTTTTTCCAACTGCAACACTGGTAATTTCGTTGCGTCTTTTACAATAGTGTTCCCCCGGATCTGCAACTGGTAGAATGGATTTATGTTGTTACCAACCGCCACCTTTACCGGTTGTCCGTTCACTTTAACGGCAACGCGCGTACGAATACGGCAGTTACCACCCAATGCTGAACGGATAACGGCATGCGTGAGCTGCCCATTTTTCCATTCCATATCTACTTCAAAACCACCTCTTGCTTTTAATCCTTTCACACTGCCGGAAGGCCACGCATCGGGCAATGCGGGGAGCAGGTACAGTGCGCCATCATGACTTTGCAGCAGCATTTCCGTAATCCCGGAAGTTACCCCGAAATTGCCGTCGATCTGAAACGGAGGATGCGCATCAAACAGGTTGGGATAAGACCCGCCGCTGTTGTCGGCTACGCTCACTGTTTGACCGCCCGCCAGAAATAACTGCTTATTCAACATGGTATACGCGTGATTGCCATCTTCCAGGCGTGCCCACCAGTTTATCTTCCATGATTTAGACCAGCCGGTTCCGCCATCCCCCCGCAGCAGCAAACTGCGTGTAGCCGCCGCCGATAGTACGGTATCCCTTCGGGGCGAAATGAAATTGCCCGGGAATAAGCCATACAGGTGGGATACGTGGCGGTGAGCATCTTTTGGATCGTCCCAGTCTTTGTACCACTCCTGCAATTGTCCATACTGACCGGTATGGAAAGGATACATTTCCTTCATGGTTTGTTTGATACGGGCTACCAGGGCTGCATCCTGTTGCAACACTACTGCTGCCCGGATCGTATTATTAAACAGGTCGTGAATAATGGAAAGATCCATGGTGGTAGCAATGCTCACAGAACCTTCCCGCTTGCCGTTTACCATAAAGTTATTCTCCGGCGTGGTAGAAGGGCTTGTGATCCATTGTCCCTCTTTATTTTTCACCAGCCAGTCGAGCATAAATAATGCAGCGCCTTTCAGATCGGGATATACCTGTTGCAGCATTTTCTTATCGCCGGTAAACTGGTAGTGTTCCCACAGGTGGCGGCTCAGCCAGGCTCCGCCCATTGGCCATATTGCCCATTTGGGGTTACCGCTGGGATCGGAAAAATCAATACCACCGGCCGGATTGGTCATACCCCATATATCCGAGTTATGATGCGCCGTCCATCCTTTTGCACCATAATTTATGGCGGCGGTTACACGCCCGTGTTGCGCCAGCTGACCAATAAATTCAAATAAAGGCGCACCGCAATCCGATAAGTTGGCGGTTTCGGACGGCCAGTAATTCATTTCCGTATTAATATTGATAGTATAGTTGGAGCCCCAGGGCGGTTGCATTTCCTTATTCCACAGTCCCTGCAGATTCATAGCCGGACCGCCTTTACGGGATCCGGATATCATCAGGTAGCGGCCGTATTGATACAGCAGCGTAGTTAATTGCGGATCGCGGTTGCCACCGGCGAGCGTATATACTTTCAGCCTTTCATCTGTTGGCAGCAATGCGGAAGTGTCGCTTCCGAGGTTGAGCGATACCCGGCTGAACAACGACGTATAGTCGTTTATGTGACCAGTCAGTAATTGCAGATAATTGCCTGTTTTTTGTAGAGGCGCCACAGCTGCCGCATGCGGATCTTTCCCGTTGGGTAATCCATCTTTAAAACTAGTGCCAACAGATACCAGGAGTACTGCTTCCGTTGCGCCGGAAATGTGTATGCCGGCAGTATCTGTATTTACGTGTCCTCCGTTTACGCGCGCATCAAGATGTACTTCATAATTGATTCCTTTATTGCCATAAACAATCTGTTTTGGCTCATAAGCCCTTGCCGCCACATATTCGGGGCATCTGCCCTTCATGACCAGGTAATGCGGGTTAACCACGCTGTTCGTATGCGGCATCGGGTTGGCAAAACGGGTGCTGAAGCTAAGCTGCCCGGCTTTACTGGCCGTATAGCGTATTACCAGCAATTGCTTCGGATAACTGCAAAACACTTCCCTCGTATAGTCGACGCCGTTAGCTGTATAACTAACGCGTGCTACCCCGTTGTTCAGGTTCAGTTCACGTTTATATTGTATGGCCTCCTGTGGTATATCGTTGTTTATAAAAAGACTTCCCAGTGTGAGATAGCGGGCGCTGTAGGTACCCATCATCTTGCGGGCCACCTGATCTGCTTCCATATATTTTTCTTCTGCCAGCAGCTGGCGGATGACGGGCAGCAGTTCTTTGGCGGCCGGGTTATTGCCATCACGTGGAACGCCGGACCAGAGATAACCTTCATTGAGTTGCAGTTCTTCCTGCTGTACGCCGCCAAAGATCATGGCACCCATGCGGCCGTTTCCTACAGGGAGTGCCTCTACCCATTGTTTGGCCGGTTGCCGGTACCAGAGTTTTAACAGGGAATCTGCCGGTGTTGCGGCGCCGGTGTTTCCGGCCAATAACATCAGCGAAGCTGCTAACAGATACTTTATCATCAATATATTATTTTTCAAGTTGAGTCATGCTGTTTCCATTCCCTTGCTTACGGCTGCCACTACCTTACCATCGTTCATACCAGCCTGGACCTCCATAGTAATTCTGATCCGGCTATGATGGCAAGGCAGGTGGCCATTCCTCTGATTAACATTTGCTTTTAATTTTTTTTGGCGAATCTGTTTTAAGGAAATGTTTGCTGCAGGCTTTCTTTTTTTAGAAAGGGGAATGTATATCAGTTACCTGACATTCGTTCTTTCATCATGGAATTAATCTCTTTCAGCAAACGTTTGCAAAACATCCTTAGTTGACCTTAACCGGTGTTTTCACTACTTCTACGGGTATTTTAAAAACTATGCTTTGCTAATATAATCCGAAACTATGCAATCGGTTGCAAATAAATGTATGCAATTTTACCCATTTCAGGTATCTTTTTAAGGCAGCGTAAAAAAGAGGGAATAACCGGTTATGAGATGAGGAGACCGTGGAAGGTTCCTGTCTTGCAAACGCAAAAAAAGAAAATTATACAATAAATGTTTTGTTCGATCGTCTGGTAATAAAGTGAGGATGTTGTTATGAAAAAAGGAAAACAATCCATCATTGCATCATACCGGCTGGAAGAGCTTCTGGTTGTTCCGGGGTTGATGATAGATGTTCATCATAAACAGGCCGTGGAACCGGCCCACCACCCCAATGCTGATTTAACGGCGGCCCACCGGCACGAGTTTTACACATTGGTGATAACAGGCAGGCAGCGAAGCCGGCACATGGTAGATTTCAGGCTGATAGACATGCCACCGGAGAGCATGTTTTTATTAACACCGTGGCAGGTGCACCTGTCGATGGATGGAGAACAGGTGCAGGATGTGTACCTGATCTCCTTCACGCGTGATTTTTTACCTGTTGGCTTTGCTGCTTTGCCTTTATGTGTGGAGCATCCGGTAACACCCGACAACGCTGCTTACCAGGAAATATGGCATTTGTGTACACAGATGCTGCGGGAATTCAATACGCGTAAGGCGCTGCAGGAGCAGGTGTTGCAACATTACCTAGCAGTATTGCTGACGCAGTTTATGCGGTATCTTCCGGAAAACACCCAAAGCTCTCCTTTACAATCAACATTATTAAACCGTTACCGGGAACTGATGGAGCAACACCTGCTGAGCTGGAACAGCGCCGGGGAATACGCGCGGGCGCTGTATGTTACCACAGATCATTTAAACGAGGTAGTAAAACAGGAAACAGGGCAAACGGCTTCCGCGTTGCTGGCTGCCAGACGTATACTGGAAGCCAAGCGGATGTTGCTGCATTCCACGCATGGCATCAAGGAAATAGCCTGGTACCTGCAATTCAATGAGGTCACTTATTTCAACCGTTTTTTCAAACAGCATACCGGTCAAACGCCGGTGGCCTTCCGGATCTCAAGCCGGGAAAAGTATAACTATAACCCGGAATAGTATAATAACAGAGAAGTGTGGGTCCGGTAGTTTTGCTGAAACAATTTTTGAGTTATGAAACCACTAGTAATTTTTACGAACGACACTAAGCATCTGAAAATAAAGAGTAACCCTTAAAGAGGCACTGCAGCCGTTCTCCGCCAGGCTCTGGTAATATCAGCCCCTTTATTCTGCAACTTACCCGCCGCAAGCCGGTGCGTTTTAATCATCAAACACATTTAATAAATGCCTTCAATTAAAGAAAGGGCGACCAGTTTACTGATGTCGCGCATAGGGAAAACTGCGCACGTAATAAGCGTAGCACGTATAGGAAATTTTTTATTAGAGATAGATTTGCAACTGTCGCAGGCCCTGCCAGAACGCAGCACCCAGCATCTCAAATGTGAGGTGGCTCCATATGCGTATCGCGATTACACTGTTGCATGCTGGGACACTGCTGCACAAACCGCCACCCTTATAGTGGATTGCGGACATGAGGGAGCCGGCAGCTCCTGGGCGCTGGAACTGCAACCTGGTGATGAAGTAAATTATGCCGGGCCCGGTGGTGGTCAGCATCAGCCCTCCGGCATGCAACACCTGGTGTGCATAGGTGACGCCAGCGCCGCAGGGCACTTTCATTCTTTATACCTGCGTAAAACCAACCAACAACAATTTCATTGCTTCCTGCAATTGGAAGATCCGCTTACCCGGCAGATATTACAAATGCCGGTACAGCCGCTTTCCAATAACGGTCATTATTTCACCGATTTACATGAATGGTTATACCATTATGATTTCCCGGTGGCAAATACAACTTATTATGTGGCAGGTAATCAACAGGTGGTGATACAGGTACGCAAATTATTACGTCAGCAAGGCAAACAGGTAAAGGCACAGGGTTTCTGGGGCTAAACGCTATGGCATCAGACCAGGTGTTCTTTCATTGCCTTTACAATAGCGTTGGAGCGGGATTTTACATCGAGCTTGCGATAAATATTCATGATATGGGAACGGACCGTTCCCACACTGATATGGCACCCTTCTGCTATCTGCTTATAGGTGTCGCCATTTACCAGGCAACGTAAAATCTCCTTCTCCCGCGGCGATAATCCGTAGGGGTCCTGATAAACCTGTTTCTCCTTGCGGAAAAAGGCCAGTACTTTGTTAACCGCCACTAAGTTCGACTGCAAAGCCGTCTCATATATCTGAGAAATAAACTCTGTCAGGGAGACCGGGGGTACATGATCGATTTTAAACGCTTCAGTTGCTGCCGGCACCTGTATTAATCCCTGTTCCGTTTCGTTCAGGGTAAGCAATAGCACATTTATATCAGGGTAAGCTGCTTTTACTATGCTGGCGGCTTCTATTGCGGTCAATCCGGGTATCTCTATATCCATAAAAACCAGGTTGCAGATATCTTTTGCTAATTGTTGTAACGTTTCCGATGATTCGCTGTACAATCCTGAAACCTCTAAAACACGCGTTCCTCCCAGGTTAGCAGAATTAATAGGCCGCACTTTTTTCATAATATTCCTTTTGGGTTATGTATATTCATATGAAATATTCCATTAATAACTGCAGGTTTTCCGGAAGCTGGTATGGTTGATAAATTATAAATGGAAAGAATCACACGGTTCCCATACCCGTCGCAAATTTGAAACAATTACATGCAGTAGTCAATCGGATACATATATGGTTTTTCAATAAATATTAATATACAATTCATTTTATATTAGCAATAAAATGAAAATATAACGTGGTATCTGACAGTTTATTAAAGGATTAACCTGGATACAATTACTTACTAATCAACTACTTAAAAGTCAGGACTTCTATCATTTAAAACAAATTATACTTTGGTATATATATTATGGTTGTACTTTTCCTGCGGGTCTCCGCTCAGTTCCCTTAGCCCCGGTAAGGTCGTCGCCAAGCGTCGACCGGTACTTTTCTGCTATCGCCTGCAGGGATTTCACCACCTCCGGAAACTGCTGTTGCACATCCAATGTTTCACCCGGGTCACACCGCATGTCATACAATGCCATAGGGACGTCTACTTCCGGCTGCGCACCGGGAAAACCATCATATCCCGGCAGGTTTAATTTATACGTTCTGCTTCTATGCGGGAGCATCAGTTTCCACGGCCCTTTCCTGATGGCCTCCAAACTATTCACCTGGTAATATACGGCCAGCTCATCCCGCGGGTTTGCTTCCGGCTCATTAAATAATAATGACTTCATATCCACTCCGTCAATTTTCCGGACTGGCAATGCAGCCCCGCATAAATTGGCCACTGTAGGAAGCAGATCAATGGTAGCAGCCATTTTGTTGCAAACAGTACCGGCAGGAATCTTCCCCGGCCAGCGCATGATACACGGTACCCTCGTGCCACCTTCCCAGGAAGTACCTTTACCTTCGCGCAGGCCACCGGTATTTCCGGCATGGTTACCATAAGATAACCAGGGACCATTATCGCTGGTAAAAATCACCAGGGTGTTATCAGACAAACCATTCTCCTCCAACGTTTTTAATACCTGGCCAACAGACCAATCTATTTCTGCTATCACATCTCCAAAAAGCCCATCCTTACTTTTTCCTTTATACTTCTCTGACACCGCAATAGGCACATGTGGCATACTGTGCGCCAGGTAAAGAAAAAATGGTTGCTGCCGGTTATTCTTTATAAAACGGCAGGCCCTTTCTGTATAAAGCGTAGTGAGTTGCGACTGATCTTCCAGTGTTTTAATATATCTGAGTGGCTTATTACCTTCTATCAGCGGCAGTGGCGGATACTTTCTCCGCGGATGCGTAGAGGTATCGGAATAAGGCTTTCCATCATAATGTACCGGCCACATATCATTGGAATAAGGCAGTCCGAGGTACTCATCAAAACCATGCTGTAAAGGCAACCATGGTTCCCTGCTTCCCAGGTGCCACTTACCTACCATCCCGGTGCGGTAACCCCGTGCTTTTAAAACAGATGCAATGGTTTGTTCGGCGGTGTCCAGCGCAATAGGCGATGCCGGCGACAAAGCGCCATTAATGCCTACCCTGTTAGGATAACAGCCGGTCAGCAATCCTGCCCTCGATGCAGAACAAACTGCCTGCGCTGCATAAAAATAAGTGAAACGCATGCCCTGAGCGGCCATACGGTTGATATTGGGAGTGTGCCAGGGAGTACCGGCAAAACATTCAAGGTCACCATAACCCATGTCATCCATGAAGATGATCACAATATTCGGCTTTTTTGCCACCGGCGGCAGTTCCCTAAAGCTGAATGATACAGCCGCCAATATGAATGTGCTCAGGCAAAAAAAAGCTCTTTTCATCCGGGACGTTTAACAATAAATAATGGTGAGTATAAAAATATACATCTTCCGCGGATTTCCTAGAAAAATTTGTCTTAGCGAGTTTTGTCTTGAGCGCTGATTACGCTGATTATAATGATTTAGGGGATTGACCTTTGGGATTTTATTATGATTAGGGGAGATAGAAGCGATTGATCTTTTGGATTTTTATAAGATTAGAGAATATATAAGCGATTTGTTATCATAAGATGTATTAAAGATTAAGGGAGATATAAGCGAATAGATCCGCCTATATCTCCCTTAATCATAACAAAAATAACAATAAAAATCTCAAAAGATCAATCGCTTCTATCTCCCCTAATCATAATAAAATCCCAAAGGTCAATCCCCTAAATCATTATAATCAGCGTAATCAGCGCTCAAGACAAAACTCGCTCATTGCAAAATCAGTTCTATCACCGGGATCTCCACGTCAGGTTTGCGCACCGGTAGTTCCAGGGCAAGGTCGCCTTTGTCGGTGCCACGCATTTTCACTTCGGAGCCATCGTTTAGTAGCTGCGCGTATTTTACTTTGCCTTTCATGCCCGGCAGTTCGAAACGCTGTAATGGGTAGTCGAGCAAATGCACATACAAACGTTTGGTGGTTGGATTGTAAGTCAGCAAACTGTTATCAGGGCGCTTGAACTCCGCTGGTGCTTCGGTGCAGCCGTAAATGGAACGGCCATTCACCTGCATCCACTCACCCATTCCTTTCAGCCTGTCCTGTGCGCGGGCATCAAAAGTACCGCGGGAGGTAGGTCCTACGTTTAGCAACAGGTTACCGCCCTTACTCACCGATTCAATCAGCAACACCAGTAACTGCTTGTTATCTTTCCAGGAAGTTTCATCACGGTAATATCCCCACGAACCGGAAAAAGTCTGGCAAGTTTCCCAATGAATGCGCTTGCCATTACGGGTAGGCCATTCGGATACTTTGTATTGCTCCGGTGTGGCAAAATCGCCGCCGTCTTCATATTCTCCAAGGTCCAGGCGGTCGTTGATGATAATGCCTGGTTGCAGCTTGCGGATCATTTTAATAAGATCCAGCGAATTCCAGTCGTTATGATCTTTTCCATGTTCACCCGGAAAAGAAAAGTCGGTCCAGAGGATGTCAATTTTACCGTAGTTGGTCATAAGTTCCTTTACCTGGTTCTTCAGGTAAGTACGGTATTTTTCCATATCGCGGCCCTTATTCAGCTGCTCATAATCCTTCGGATCGGAAGGACGCTGCGGGTGCACACGGTCGATGGTATAATCCGGATGATGCCAGTCGATCAGCGAATAATAAAACCCTACTTTTAATCCTTCTGCCCGGAAAGCGTCTACCCATTCCTTGATCAGATCCCTTTTAGCTGCCGTGTTAGGCGCTTTGTAATCGGTGTATTTAGAATCAAATAAACAGAAGCCTTCATGGTGCTTGGTGGTGATCACTGCATACTTCATACCTGCCGCTTTCGCCTGCCGCGCCCATTCGCGTGGATTGTAGAGGTCCGGGTTATAGAGGTCGAAATATTTCTGGTAGGCACTGTCGGTAATATGCTCGTTACTTTTTACCCATTCGTGCCGGGAAGGCATGGAATACAGTCCCCAGTGAATAAACATGCCGAAGCGGTCGTTCACCCACCAGGCCAGCCGTTGTTCTTTCTGTGCATCTGTTTCGTTGAATATTTTCTTTTCCTGTGCGTTAACTGCCGACAGGAATACCAGGAAAGTGAGAATACAAAGTGATAGTTTCTTCATAACTAATAAATTATACATTCGGTTTGATACAAGGTTACTCGGCTACCAGCCAGGTGTAGCCATTTGCGGGGATGGTTACTTTCACATGAGCGCGGTAACTACGGTCAAGGGTATACGTTTTTAGCGGTCCTTCTTTTTCCCGGATACGCACGCTTTGTTTGAGCCCGCTGTAATACAGCGGCAGCGCCACTTCACGGGTAATGGCCTGTTGTGTTGGATTGTACAGCATCGCCAGGGCCTTTTGCGGCAATTGGGCGCTTATATGCATAATCCCGTCCCAGTCGCGGCCATCAGCCCTGCGCAGGTGAATGATATCCGTATTGAGAATGTCGCGGTACTTTTTATACCAGTTGACCATGTTCTTTACCACTGCTTTGGTGCTATCGGTGTCGTATAAACGCGGACCACGGTAGCAGGCCTGTACTCCGGCGCCGTAATACTGTGCCATCAGCTGGTCGTAGGCGTCCAGGTGATCTTTCAGCGGTTCAAGGGTAGCAGCTGCACCGCCGCCCTGGTATTCGCTGAGCGGTACAAAGCCCCAGCTCATAGAAGGGGTTTTCTCCCAGGTGCCATCAAAAATATTCTGCCTGTTCAGGATCAGTTGTTCTGCGCGTGGCAGGGAAAAATTTACTTCGCGGTAGCCCAATGCTATTTTGTTGGTACCATCCAGGAAGTACCAATCGGGGGCATTTACATACACCCCTTTTTCGTTGAGCCAGTGATAAAGCCCTTTCTGTAACTGCATTTGCTTCCACTGGGAATCTTCCAGCCCGGTGTGGCCGGGATGCGTTGTGGAGGCGCAAACATCTCCGGGGTAAGGACCATCATTTTCAAAAATATCGAAGCCGGTAGCGCTGATAAAACTTTTAATCTTCTGCAGATAACTCAGACCCCATTTGCTGCCCATACAGGGAGCATTCCCAAAAAATGCACCGCCTGTTTTACCGGTTGCCGGGTTAATCACATCATCTTCCTCACTGATACGCCTGCTCGAAAACAGGGAGTAACCGCCCAGCAGCACCTTTTTACTATGTGCATAATCCGCCAGCGCTTTGAATTTAGCGATGTTGGCAGCGCCTGTATCTTCCATATTCAAACCACTGCCAAAGCTGAGGATCACGCCTTCATAGCCGGTTGCGGCGCATTGGTCAATGATCGCTTTTACTTTCACGGGGTCGGTACTTACCAGGTGCATGAAAATAGGATTTTCGGTGGTCCACGGTGCGATGGTGCGGTAAAATCTTCTCTTAGCCAATCCATTTCTTTCGCGGTCGTATCCGTCAAACAACAGTTCGTAGGTACGGATCGATTCAAAATGTTCACCGGCGGCTAAGGTGATGCCTACCGGCACACTTGGGTATACTTCCAGTACGCAGGGCGTTTGCAGGTCGTAGTTTACCTGGGAAGTGTAGGTGCTGTCGGCTTTCCAGTGGGTGGTCTGATCGCTGAGATTTGCCTTCATGGCATTATTGAAAGCGTAATTACTTTCGATATAAATTCCGTGCGGTACCTGCATTTTATTCACGCTGCCTACTACCGCAGATTCCTCTTCCGGCGTTGCCAGTATTTCATTCACTACCTGTTGCAGCTTTATGGGTTGTCCGCTCTTGTTGGTTATTTCCAGCCATTTCGAGAGGAGCGGGATCCCGTCAAAAATATCGTAGTGCACTTTAACGCTGATGCCTTTCAGTTCAGGCGCCTGCGCCTCATACGAGAAGGTAAGCTCTTTGCCGGAGGGCTGCTTTGGATTGCTGCACCAGCCTTTTGCCTGCCATTTTAAATAGGGAGAGATGGCGGTTACCTGGTGGCCACTGTAAATAAAATCTGTTGACCCGGCTTTCAGGTTATCCAGCCACGCAGGAAGCAGATATGCCTGTTGCTTTTGGCCCCGGGCGCCGCCAATCATATAGTCGTGCCCGTTAATAGTAAGCCTGGCTTCGGGCTTAATGGCACGCAGCAGCTGTTCACCGCTGACCAGGTTACGGTAATCGGTGCAGATTACGTTAGGGGCTATACGAAAACTCCGGCTCAGCAAACCATTGCTGAGTGTAATTTCCTTTTCCTTTTCCGTTACCGTGGCGATATACGACTGGTGGCTGATGAGCCAGTCGGGCGCAGGGGCTTTCACCTGTGCGATCGCTATACCGGAATAAAGACTGGTAACCAGTCCAAACAGGAGGTGTGTTCTTTTCATGTTCTTGTTCTCTGATAAATTATTATTTCACTGGCTGCAGGATCACTTTCCGCAACCAGCATAATTCATTTTTATTTCCGGAAACCGGTTTCACTGTCAGGTTTTGTTTGCCCGCCTTATCAATATGTATAATGCCAACTGCGTGTTGAATAAAGTTCATGGGTTTGTGGCTGTCGTAGCTGCCGGTTACCAGTGTGAGGAAGGGCAGTTGTTGCCCGCCAAGGGTTACCAGTCCCTGCTGCGAGGCGCTTCCCGGTTCGCAGGCGTAATCCAGTATAATTTTATAGTCGCCTGCGTCCTGTACTTCCAGTGGAAATACAATCGCGTCATCGGGAGTTACCATACCGGTGATACAGTTATCATGTTTCCAGTCGCCGAAGTAATGGGAATACGTAAAGAGTTTGCTTTTGGCAGCGCCGTTGAAAACGGCCCATACAGCGGGTATTTCCGCCTGCGCATATTCGCTGCTCACGGTTTGTGTGCGCAGCTGTGATAAATCTGTTTGCTGCCCGGTATACACCACTTCAATCACGGTACTTCGGGTATCCGGCAATGTTACCGGCAGCTGGATAACGGTTTCTTCCGGCAGCTGTTTCCACGCAAGCTGGTCTTTAGTACCCAGGATTTTTACCGATTTAATTTTTGCTGTGAGTCCGGGTACCCGTAACTGCCTGTTGGCTGGCATTTGCCAGATATGCAGGAATAACTTTCCTGGTTTACTGGTGGTTACGCCCCAGGGCTGTGCCGGGATCAGTCCCCAGATGGTGCCATAAATGCTTTCTCCATAGGTTTGCAGCCATTTACCGGTGGCTTTCAGGTATGCTATGGAATAGGCAGGCCATTGGCCATTGCCGTCGGGACCAACATTCAGCATCAGGTTTCCTCCTTTGGAGGCTACATTGCCCAGGAGCCGGATGATTTCCGTTGGTGATTTAAAGTTCAGGTCGTGCCGGATATAGCCCCAGGAGTCGTTGTGGGTATAAATAGATTCCCAGGCGCCCGGGATGGGAACCGGGGGTACTTCAGAATCGCCAAAATCGCGGTAGTCGCCAAGATCATGTCCTACGCGGCTGCTGAACAGGCAGCCTGGCTGCAATAGCCGGAGACTGTCGATCATCTGTTTGGTTTGTGCTGCGGTTAAGCCGCCGGGCATATCAAACCAAACGAGGCCAAGCGGACCGTAGTTGGTTAACAGTTCCTTCAGCTGCGGGATTGATTTGGTGTGGTAGTATTGCTGGTAATCTTTCTCTTTATTTTTAAAATCCCAGTTATTTCCGCCGCCGTTAGGTTCGTGCCAGTCGAGGAACTGGGAGTAATAAAATCCGAAGTGTATGCCTTTTGTGCGGCAGGCGTCGGAGAGCGCCTTCATCGGATCTTTTTTATAGGGAGAAGCGTCAACGATATCAAAGTCAGTTACTTTGGAATCGTACATGCTGAAGCCTTCGTGGTGTTTGGCGGTGATCACCATATACTTAATCCCCGACTGCCTGGCTGTTTCTGCCCATTCTTCTGCGTTAAACCCGGTGGGGTTGAATGTTTGTGCTACTTTGGCATATTCAGCAGCCGGGGCTTTTGCGCGGTTCATGATCCATTCGCCGCTGCCGTAGTAGCTGCTGTCGTTCCAGCGGCCACCGAGTTTAGAATAAAGTCCCCAGTGAATGAACAGCCCGAACTTAGCTTCGCTGAACCATTTCAGCCCGGGATGGAGCTTATTGGCTACGGCATCTTTGTTCCACATATCCGGCATGTCCTGGGCATTCCCTTTTAGCGAAGTGAGCAGGCACAGGAATAGTAATAACGTTGGAATCCGGTGGAACATATAGCTAAGTTTAGTAGTACAATCCGTAAAAAATATACATATCCTGCGGTATATGCAAATGCGTGGAAAATGGTATCAGGGAAAGGGAAAATGCTACAATCAGCGGAGGGAGGCGGGCGCTTCGCGTCATTAACCAACGGTTAACGATTATTCCGGATAGTAATATCTAATTTCGGGTTCGACAAGTTACAATCCACTAAGCAAATTGGTAACTTTCCAAATTCAGCAATCATCTTATTTAGCTTAATAGCAGGCTATAAATGTGTTATCAGCATCTGACGCAATGCCGCAGGTGCCATGTGAATGTTTTTTTTAAACCCTTGCTGTGGTCATCAGCAAGGGTTTCTTTTTTGCCCTTTCTCCCCGTTATTTCAATTCTTGTTTAGGTTTAATTAACGCTCTGCACACCCAGTCCGGCTAATATTGTTTTATCGTTATGTTCAGTCTGATAACTGAAATGCATACAACTAACAAATATCTCAGCAGTACCTGTTGGCCTTTTCAGGCCGACGGGGATTTTCCTGTGTTAAACAATCACCCACCGGTCTGACGATCAATGGGTTTTTGATTTAATCATCATCTAGCTACAGCGCCTCTGCGGTTTCCACTGCGGAGGCTTTTTTGATCTTGAAAATGAATATTTATTCGCTTATCTTTGTAATGTGAAACTGAAAGATGATAAAAAAGTAGCCCAGATTTTTCAATCGGCCCTCAAGCTGGTGGCCAAAAAGGGATTATCCGGCATTACCATGGGCGACATCTCCAGGGAGGCCGGCATTGCCACCGGCACCCTGTATGTTTACTTCAAAGGGAAAGATGAACTGATCAACGCCTTATTTGCTGCCTGCCGGGAAAACTCGGTACAGGTATCTTTTAAAGGCTATAACCCGCAGCTCCCCTTCAAACCAGGGTTCAAAAATATATGGTTGAATATCCTGCGCTATAAGCTGCAGCACTTTGAAGAAGTGATTTTCATGGAGCAATGCTATCACTCCCCTTTTATTACTGCCGGTACGCGAGAAAAAGCGCAACAGCTGTCGGCCCCCTTCTACGCATTGATGGAAAGAGGCCAGAAAGAACAACTTATCAAGCAAACAGATATTGGACTTTTGCTCACCTTTATGATGGGCGCTATGAATGAACTGGTAAAACAAACGCATTACAGCAGCATTACCCTTAACAGAAGCCGGATCAACAGTACGTTCGACCTATGTTGGGATGCCCTGAAAGCATAATGATAAATGAATAAATATTCACAAATTAATCCACCTGCATATGTCAGACATCATGATCGCAGTAGACCTGAGCAGCTTTTCAGAAAGCCTGATCAGGACCGGCCTTGAACTGGCCGATAAAATGAATGCTTCCGTTACCCTCTTTTCCGTGGTAGAAATAGGCATTGGCATCGGCCTGCCGGAAGGCGGCCCCGTGTTTACCGACGATATTCCGGCCCGTATCCGTGAAGTGGAGGAAAGACTGGAGGCTTACAAACAGCTTTACCCGGATAAGCAGAACATCAGCATTGTAGTAGGTACCGGCAACCCTAAAAATGAAACCCTGGTACAGGCACATGACAGCAATGCCACTATGCTGGTGGTAGGCACTCATGGCCGGACCGGCCTGGATCATATGCTGCTGGGCAGCAATGCGGAATATATAATCCGCCATTCCCGCATTCCCGTACTGGTAGTTCCCTATAACCTGGAGGAACACTAAAACAACACTCAACAATTCATACAACCGCAACTCCCGGCAAAACAGCCGGGAGTTGCTTTATATCCTGCAACAACCCCAACACCTGGCAGATTAAAATAGCCTTAAACTCCCCGTAGCCTAAAAGATTCGTTTAAAAGTTGGTATACCTTTGTGGTCATTGCGAACAACAGACCTAACGAAACCCACGAACCTTTGAAAAAGAAATTTTTTACTGCAGCGTTTTTACGTAAGCTCCACCTCAAAGAGCTACTGGCCGTGTTATTCATATTACTGGCTATTTATTTCTTCCGGTCACAGCGTCATGAATTATACTCCCTGATCCCTGCTATTGAAAAGGCCCAGAGAGGTTGGGTGGTGCTGGGAGTAGTAGTAACTATCGCCTATATTTTATTACAGGCAGGCATGTATGTATTCAGTTTCCGAGCGGTAGGCGCCAAACTGGATGCAGGCCGGAGTACCGAATTATTCCTGAAGCGCAATCTTCTATCCGTATTTCTCCCGGCAGGCGGTATCAGCTCACTGGCCTATCTGCCACAGAGCTTACGCCGCACCGGCTTGCATAAGCAACAAATCCACCAGGCCTCCGGCATCTATGGATTTGTAGGCATCCTGTCTGTTTTCCTGGTGGGTATTCCGGTTGTTGCTTATGCGATGTTTCATGCCGCCACCATGAAAGATGCTTTGTGGGGACTCATCGCCATTTGTGCGCTGCTGCTCGGCGTAGTATGGCTGGTACGTTCCATGCAATTGAAAGGCAAAGCCTACCAGTGGCTGGTGAAATATTTTCCGGGAGCAGCCCGGCAGGCAGATGAAATATTTACCTTTCAATTGTCGGTACCCTCTTTCATGAATACGGTACTCGCCTCGGCGCTGATAGAAATAGCGGGCATAGGGCATCTTTACCTGAGCATGCTGGCAGTGGGTGTTACCCCGTCGCTGGAAGCGGCCTGCGTAGGCTATATTGTAGCCACTATTTTCCTAATTATTTCCCCTTTTCTCCGCGGATTGGGCGCCATCGAACTATCGCTGGCTTATATCCTCAGCAATTATGGATTCAGTACACTGGAGGCACTGGAAATCACTTTATTATTCCGGCTGTTTGAGTTCTGGCTGCCGTTGGTTGCGGGCATGATCGCCTTTGCCCTGAAAGGCAGGGAATTGGTATTACGGCTACTCCCACCTATCCTGATCTTCCTGTTGGGTATGGTGAACATCTTTTCGGTGCTTACTCCTCCCCTGGCTAACCGTATTCATTTGCTGCGGGCTTATATTCCCGGAACGTCTATTCACGCTACTAACTTACTGGTGGTGTTCCTGGGCCTGGTGTTGCTGGTAACGGCCACCTTTTTGTTCCGGGGTCTGCGCAGCGCGTGGATTGTGGCGCTGGCAGTTTCCCTGTTGTCGGTATTTGGTCATATCGGAAAGGCGCTGGATTATGAAGAAGCTTCACTGGCGCTGGTTACTAGTGTGATATTACTTATCACTTCGCGGCAATACCGGGTAAAAAGTAATCCCCAGCTGGTAAATATCGGCGTGGTAACGGCATTGGCTACACTGTTTGTCGTCCTCATTTTTGGTACCGTTGGTTTTTATTTTTTAGATGTAAGACATTTCGGGATCGATTTCACCTGGCAGCAATCTATCCGCCATGCTTTCCATTGTTTTATGTTGCTGGAAGATGACGGACTGCAACCCGTTACCCGGTTCGGGAAAGAATTTATGTCGGCGATCCGTGTATTAGGCGTAAGTGCATGGGCCTTCCTGTTTTATACGATTATACGGCCTTACCTGCATGTTACCCAGCAAACGAATACCAGCCTGGAGAAAGCACGGTTTTACCTGAGCCAGTACGGCGACTCCCCGATGGATTATTTCAAAATAGGCCAGGACAAACTGTTGTTTATGTCTGAGCAATATGAAGGCTTTATCGCTTACCGGATAGCGGGCAGCTTTGCTATTGTACTGGAAGAACCGGTGTGCAGCGAAGATAATAAGCTGCTGGTTTTGGAAGAATTTGAACAACAATGCCGTAAGATGGGCCTCCGGCCTGCTTTCTACCGGGTGGATGAAGATAGTACCTACTATTTCAGTCATCTTAAAAAGAAAAAAATGCTGATAGGCCAGGAAGCGATTATGGATATCAGGGACTTCACGCTGAGCGGCAAAGACAAAAAATCACTGCGTAACGGTTTGAACAGCCTCGCCAATAAAGGTTATGTAACTACCTTCCATGCCGCGCCTCAAACGACTGCTATGCTGCAGGATTTAAAAGCGGTGAGCGATGAATGGCTTCACCAGTATGAAGTAAAGGAACTCACTTTTTCGCAGGGCTTATTTGATGAAGACGTGATCCGTAACCAGGATATCATTACCGTAACCGATGCAGAAGGGAAAGTAGCGGCGTTCCTCAATATTATTCCTGACTATGCCCCCGGGGAATGCACTTATGACCTGATCCGCAAACGTGCCGACGCGCCGGGCGGAGTGATGGATGCGCTGATCATTGCGTTGATCCAGGATGCGCAGCAAAAAGAGTTGCACTACCTGAACCTGGGAATGGTACCGATGTCCGGCATTATCCAACCGGAAAATACTGCGGAAAAAATGGTGAAGTATGCATACGAGAAGCTGCGGTTTTTCCGTCACTACCAGGGGTTGCGTGAGTTTAAAGAAAAATATGCCACCGAATGGACTAACAAATACCTGGTATATGGACATGATTTCGATTTGATACAATTACCTTCTGCCCTCAGTAAAGTAATGCAGCCCTGAGGCCGGCGAACAATAGCGGAACGGATTTTGTTTTACAGGAGGCGTTAATCTGGTATATGAGTAAGTTATTCCATGCAGCCATGCTGCTCAGCTTTTGTCTATTTTTCACAACGTTTCCGTCAAACGCACAAAGCGGGATTAATAACCTGCCGGTGGTTATTAAAGCGCCTCCCGCAGGCAATACTGCACCATTGATTGTGTATATAACCGGTGACGGTGGCATGAAGAAATTTTCCGCAAATGTAATTGAATCATTTCATCAGCAGAACTACCCGGTAGTAGCATTGAATGCATTAAAATATTTCTGGAGTAAAAAATCGCCACAGCAGGCGGCAAAGGATATAGCATCATTGATTACGTATTATCAGTCGCAGTGGGGCGGGAACCACGGGGTAGTGCTGGTCGGATATTCGCTGGGGGCAGATGTACTGCCGTTCATTTACACCGGTTTACCACCGGAAGTGGCGGCACAAGTAAAGCACCTGGTATTTTTGTCGCCATCTCTTTATACCGATCTCGAAGTGCATCTTTCTGATATGCTGGGTAGATCCGGCAATAAGGGAATGAGTGTTCCCGGGGAGATCAACAAAATTACCAACAAACCTTTGCTATTGGTATTTGGTGCAGAGGAAAAAGACTTCAACCTGTCAGCCCTGAATGTCCGGTATGAAAAAATGATCCTGCCCGGCGGGCATGCTTATGATGAAGATGCGGGCGGCGTGGCGGGTAAGATACTGGCGGCGCTGCATACAGGCGCTACTCCATAGGCAGCTGGTATCTTTTAGCCAGTTCCTTTCTTACTTCTTTTGTCAGGGTAATCCTGGCGTCCCCAATCATTACATGATCGTCTGCCAGTGCTGTGATATGGCGGAATCCTATCACGAACCAGTGATGCACCCGCATAAAAGCATTTGCCGGCAGCTGTGAAATGATCCAGTCGAGTTTTTCGGTGGTCACCATTTTCTGATCGCGGAGATGAAGCATGATATGATCATCCATTACTTCTACATATTGCAGATCATCATAAAATACTTTCTCAAAACTGTGCTGTGTTTTCAGCGTGAAATAATCCGCTGAATATTTGGTGGGGCTGGTAATTGCGTCCATTTCTATGGTCTTATAAATTTTAGAGAACACATTATTTAACGTTTCGGCAGTAAAGGGCAGTTGCAGGAGTGCTGCCGGGAGGAAATCGAATCCTCCGGGTGGCGTATCGTTATACGTCATCATTAAAACGGGCAATATGCCTGTTATGGTCATTGGAAGGGAAAGCGGATCATCATATTCTCCTGCTATCAGTACATGAATGGTTTGTGTTTCCAGCCAAAAACGTGCTTCCGCCATCGTTTGGCTTCTGCAAACCAGGTAAACATAGGGAATAGCAGACAAATAATTCTCCAGCTCTTCAAATCCCTCCGGGTTATTACCCAAAATAATACAGTTTAGTACCATAGAGCTGATTTGTTCAAATATGGGTACGTAAATTTACTCCAGTCAGTTGCCACGGAAAGAGAGGATTTAAGTAGGGCAGGTGACTGAACAGAAACCCGCGTATAATCTAAAATCTAATCTAAACCGCGTTATGAAAAAAACTATTCTTCACAGTAAATTCTTATTAAAAAGCTGACAATAATTTCAGTCGTAAAATTGAAGCTATTCCGGGTAGCAATAGTTAATCGAATGTTAAGGATTTTGGAAAAAGAAGGTGGACAGATCAAGCTACTGTCCAGAAAGACAATACTTTCCCTGTCCACCAGTTAAGGAAGATTACATAAAAGATCCTGGAACAGCTGCCTTACAGCTGTGCAACAGATCTAAGGCCCTGAAAGGGCAGCGCGGGCGCAGGGAGAGCTAACAGGGAGGCCGGTTAACTGGTCAGTGCGCGGACCATGTTCACCAAATAAGGAAGCATAAAAGAAACATCGTACTCACGGCGATCAGGTTTTTTGAGAACCTGACGTTGAAGCCGCCTTTTTCTGAGTAGAAGTAACTTTCTTTGTACCGGTCGTACTCAATGGGAGCACCTAACTCCTTCATCATTTTGAGGAATTCATAGAGTGTTCTTTCGGAAATACGAAGCCGCTTGGCTAACTGAGCGGGCTTACCGGTCCCTTTGATCCTAATGAGGTAATCAATGGTCTGTAGTCTGTCAAAATAACGCTTTGGCATGTGGCATAGAGGGGTCTTAACGGTTATTTACTGAATATACGATTTGTGTCTTTATTAAACCAGCATTATCATATATATATTTAAACGTAAATATTAACAATCTGGTTTAAATGGGTTTTCGAAATTTTAGCTGCGGAACAATGGCGCTGATGCGGATAAGCTGCGTACTTTTACTAAACGTTGCTACCTTGGTTTTATTGGCTATTACCCTGAAAAAAACTCACTGCAATAATGCTTCATAGATAATGTTGGTAAGCGCTGTACCGCGGTCTACTGCGGGATCCGGAGGCTTTATAGCATATACTTTTCCATTCTTTCCAACAATGATAAACGAAGGATATTTACTGATGTTGTATTGCGTAAGTACGTCGCGGTGCTGTTCATCCAGCTGCCATATCCATCCCGGCAAACCCCTTACAGCATTGCCATCGCAGCAGATGTTCACAAACGTAACGCTATCATCAAAGCAATTTTTTATTTCTGTAAGTGCAGGCAGCAGCGGATCTTTCCCACTGTAGAAATGCAGCAGTACTACCTTTCCGCTGAATTGCCTCAGGCTCACCAGGTTTCCCTGCGCATCGGGAAAACTGAATACCGGCGCTGTCACACCTCTGCTGATACCCTTCCTCGAACGACCGTAAAGCTTTGCGATGGCCTGCTTACATGCTTCATCCTGCACCAGCTCCAGGTAATCACGCACACACCATTCCTGTTCTTCCGGCGAATTGCCGGCAGCAAAACCCAACATCAGCGAATGCGCCAGCAACCTGTCGCGTAACCGGCCACTGTAATGCGTTTTAAGCCATTCATAGATCGCCCTGTTATTACATTCATAACGATGCTGAATAAAATAATCTGCTTCCGCTTTTTGCAACAGATAATTCAAATAACGTATAGACGTCACCGTTGTATCTGAAAGAATGATCTCCGGTAATGCAGGCAATATATTATCCTTATAAAAAAGCACTTGTCTTTCTTCCAGCGTACTATCCGGCGCTACGGCCACTTTCCATACAGTACTCACCAGCCCCGCGGCGGCTTCCGCTAATACATGCGATCTTACCAGCGCCCACGTGGCAGTATTTATGCTGTCGCGGTAAACCGCCAGTACCTTGTCTGCCGCCTGCAACCGCTGCCGCCACGCCGCTGCCAGCCGGAACGCATCAGGCAATACAGGAAGCTGCACGGCAGACTGCTCCCGCTTAGCAGTATAAACAGCCCTGTTCAACACTGCACCGCTGCCGCCAAACCGGATGCTGTCGTCCTGCATCACCATCTGCAGGCTATCCCCGCCGCGGATCATCCCATAAAAATTATATCCACTACCCGCATCTGCATAAAAAAATATTACCCTTCCTGCCGGAACGGATATACGGAAATAAAAAGAATCAGATTTTAGCAAAGTATCCTGCGTAACTGCCGGGGAAATTCCCGGATCATACCAGTAAGATAACGACACCTTTTGCACAGGATGGTCCACTACCCTGCCCGTAATCACCGCGGCGGATTGTTGTGCTGCAGCTGTTCCTGCCAGCATCAAAAAAATACAGCTGATACGCAGCAGCTGCATCATCATAGGAGGACGGTTCATAATTAGATTTTAAATGGTGAAAATCCCCGTAGTAAAAACTACAGGGAGATAATATTCACAACGATAGTAAATGAAAACTTTATATATATCTTAACGGGCATACCCGTTCTATTACGCCGAACTTGTGGTGCAATGATAACGGGTATAAAACGGTAAAGTGTTAATCGAATCTTAACTGTTAATACGAAAACGGATTTTTAGAGATTAAACCAATACACCAGCTTCAGCACCAAAGCACGGTTTCTCACATAAAATGGCTCCGGGAGATAATTGTCGGTATACACTATAAAAAGATCGGATGCAGGCCGGTAGCGCCATTGGAAGCGGGTATTCAGGTTCATATTCTTCTGCTGGCCATTGTATTGCATAAACCCGGTAAAGAAAAGGGTGTTTGTCATTGTAACATCCAACCGCGGGCCTACCAGCCAGAAAGAATTATTGCCCCAGGGCTTTGGCAGGTTGATATTGTTATAGTTAGCGCTTAATGCAATGCTCACATACGGCTGGAAGCGATATCCCAGTTCCGTATTGGTCATTAACCGGCTGCCATCTGCATAATAACCTCCATAGCGGGCCGATAACGAATAGGTAAACAAACTCTGTGGCTTTGACACGTAATCAGCGCCCACAGTGTTCCAGTTATGCTGACTCCCGTTCACCAGGCTATCTTTACCGGTATTGGTAGGGTCAAAAGGCTGCAGCAGTTTGATATAAGTGTTGGACGCCCAGATATTGAGCGTGTTTCGCTTCCGGAACACAATGCCATAGTTTAGCATGGTTTCGTTATCAGTACGGCGCATATGCGCTTCGTCAAAAAACCAGGTACTGGTTACCTGCGGCCCATGACTCAACACCGCACCCGATAAGGGAAAGAACAGGCGGGTAACCTGCGGCGCCACTTTTATATATCCCTGGCGGGGCACATATCCCACCTCCGCATTGTAATTACGTCCCACATACTCATGCTGCCACCCAATGTTCCATTGCTTGCTGGTATACTGCAGATTAGCGGCATGCGCCACATCATGACCGGTTTTATTGGGGGTATACGACTTCAGCAACATGGCCTTGCCCGTCCAGAAATTGTTGGAGGAAGCCAGGTTATACTCCAGCCCCATGTTCCGGTTATACCGGTTGTAAATTGGCTTATCCGTTACTTTAGCCGGATCATAGTTTACCGACTCCTTATTGATAAAAATAAAACCCAGGTTGGAGCGGGAAAACACCCGGCGCTGTAAAGCCGCCACCGTAAAGTTTTGGGCCGGCAACCCGGTTTCCTCCTGCTTCCCGGTTTGCATATTCATTACCCCTAAGCGCCAGTCTTTATTCAGTTTACCACTCAGCCTGGCGCCAAAACGGATTGGCACGCCACCAAGACCAATACGCCTCGAGAAAAAAGGACGGATCGTGGAATACCCGAAATTTGAAAACTGGTCTCCGTTTTCGAGAAAGAACTGCCGCTTCTCCGGGTAAAACAATTCAAAACGATCCAGGTTGGTCACCTGTTTATCCACATCTACCTGCGAGAAATCCGGGTTCACTGTGAGGTCGAGGTTCAGCGAGGAAGTAACCGCTACTTTGGCATCTAAACCTGCATCCCGCCGGTATTTGGTGGGAGTAGCCTTATCATAATCCTTTAACATGCCTCCCAGCAGGTAAGGAATCAGCGACACATTTGCGCCCGCAGCAGGTGGAGCAGCATCCCATACCAGGTTGCCTGTATACGCCAGCGAGGCAGTGGGAAACTGCCGTGGCACCGGCGCCCATGCCGATTTCTCTGTTGTTTTCAGATCGTTCCTACTGAAGTTAATACCCCACCGGGTAATTCCTTTTTTATACCGGATGGTTTTAAACGGTATCGCAGCTTCAAAAACCCATTTATCCGGGTAGTTCTTTACTACCGATGTCCACTTATTATCCCAGCTCAGGTCCACCTTTCCGCCATCATACATCAAACCGTCCCATTGCGCACCGGCTGCATTGGCGCCGAATGAAAAGCCGTTGGTCTGATCATCAAACGGGTCCATGAATAAAAGGAAGTTATCATTCTTCAGAAAAGCAAAATCGCGTCTCAATGATTCCACCATATAAGGCCCGTCGCCTGTCGTGTAGTTTTCTACTATGAGGTAAAGGTTCTTGTCGTCGTAGGTCATCCGCACATCTGTACGCAACCGGGCTGCACTGGTATCCATTGGCAGCACCATGTGAAAACCGGTGGCAATATCCGCCTCCAGCCACGCTGCTTCATCTGCTACACCATCTATCTTAACAGGCGACACCGCTTTGCGGATCTGCAATTGATAAGCATCATTTTTCTTTTGTGCAAACACAGCGCATCCAACAATACAACAGCTAATAATAAGTGGAATTATGCGAAACATCAGGTTGATATGGGTTTAACGAACAAAATACAAAAATTGCAAAAGGAGAAGCAAGAAAATGGATGAAGGGTAAATGCAGCGGATTTAACTTGTCCTGCCGTTATCTTTTTTGAAAGATGATTTCCGGATAATAACCCGTAAATAAAAACGGTAAGCAACAGGAAGATCCCGTTGCTCACCGTCTTTCTTTCTTCCGGAAAATTATAATTTATTATTCTTCATCTGCGTATCGGCTACCGGCACTTTTACGGTAGTAGTCCTGCTGCTGCGGCCTTTAGGGCTGAATACCTTCAGCTTCACCGTTTTACCGCCTGCAGCTACCGGGGTAGTATACACCGGGCTCTTCAACGTAGGCTCGTCGCCGTTAGTAGTATACCGGATCACTAAACCCGGCATCTGGATGTTTGCACTCAGCACGCCATTTTCTACTTTCGCGCCCGCGGTTGGGATGCGCCAGTTGAAACCCCCTTCATAATAATCCAGGCGCGGCATTTCACGCTTACCCATTACATTGCTGAATACACTCCATGCCTGTGCATACAATGCATCGGCTTTAGCGGAATCCTTTTCGGTAGCCCACTCCGGATCCTGCGCCCACGCACGTTCTGCAAGCCCAAGTAGTTTTGGCAACATCATATATTCCATACGGTCAGAGCTGGTTACCGTTTCACTCCACAGCAATCCCTGGATACCTGGGATATTGGAAGCACCAAAACCTGTTAACCGGTCCTTACCTACAAACAACTCCGGTGTAACCGGGTTGCCCCTGCCATCTACTTTTGAGTTCTTGTAGTAGTCGAACGGAATAAAATAAAACGGCTTATCCACGTCTACAAATCCACCCCAGTAAAATCCGGGTTCATCAAAAGATTTCATGTAAGCCATATCAAAATAAAAATTGCTTACACCAGACAGGATGACTTTATACCCGGCATTTGCCAGGCGGTAGGATAAATCTTCCTGTCCGCCGCCGATCACGTTGTTCCATACATTCAGCTGGAAATGATCGTTTACAAAATCGGGGTTAGGAATGCTCTGTGATTCGCCACCGACCGTTGTTTTACGCATCCCGGCTTCTTCCCATCCTGCTACAGATAATCCACGGGCCTTCAGCAGCTCATTCACCTTGCGGTAGTAATAATACCAGAGATCATTTACATCTTTCAGTGATTTATCCTGCTGCATCAACGCGATACAGGCAGGCGATTTTTCAAATACGCCGCCTGGCACTTCATCGCCGCCCATATGCACTGATTCCAGCGGAGCGCCGGCTTCTTTATACATCGACTGGATTTCTTCCACCACTTTATCGAGGAAGTGGTAAGTAGAAGGCAGCGCTACGTTCATCACGTTGTCGTTCCAATACTGAACAGAGTGGTATTCAGATTTATCCTGCAAATCGGTCAGCAGGTATTCATTGGCTTCCTGGTCGCGACCAGCCGCTTTCAGGCGGTAGTAGCGGGATTCCATGGCTTTCACCGCAGCGCGGGCATGGCCGGGGCTTTCTATTTCAGGTAAAACGCGTATATGCCTTGCCGTTGCATAGCGGAGGATTTCTATAAAATCGTTGCGTGAGAAATAACCACTACCTGCAGTGTTGGTGGTATCGGGACCGGAGCCATAAGACGGCGGCAGCATATTTTTCCAGTCGCTGCTATGGCCGCGCTTAGCGCCTACGGAAGTAAGTTCCGGCAGGGAAGGGATTTCCAGGCGCCAGCCTTCATCATCGCTGAAATGAAAGTGCAACACGTTTAATTTATACAGCGCCATCAGGTCGATGATGCGTAGCATATCGCGCTTGTTATGAAAGTTACGGGCCACATCTATCATGAAAGCGCGGTAACCAAAGCGTGGCTCATCTGTAACCTCCACACCCGGTATGGTAATGGCTTTCTGATTGCCGGCAAACGCCGTTGGCGGAACCAGTGTTTTTAAAGATTGGATAGCATAGAAGGCGCCTGCTTCAGTGCCGGCAGTAATGGTAATTCCTTCCGGCGCCACTTTCAAACGGTAACCTTCCGGAGCGGTGATAGCAGCGTCATAAACCAGGCTGATAACTGCCGTTCCTTTTTTTCGTTTACCCAGCAACGTTAGCAACTCTGCATCCAGCATTGCCGCGCTGGCAGACAACTGCGGATCGGCTTTTACTTCCGGGAATGCATCCAGCACCAGGCCTTTACCGGTGGCAGTGTAAGACTTCGGCGTCGGGAACACCAGCGGCAGCTGTGATACGGGAATATCCTTTACTGCAGCATTCTGTTTAAATATATCCGTTGGCGTTACTACTGCAGTTTTATCACCGGGATAACGCATCAATTGCTTTGCGGTAGTAGAAGGGCGGATACTATAATCCTTGATTGAGAAGCCTTTTTCCGGCTGTTCGTCCCATACCAGGTACAACCCGGTGGGCGCATCCGTAAAATTCACGGCCCAGGCATCGCCGGTAATAGCGAGTTTCAGGGAGTCGCCGGGAGCGATACCGGTAAAACCATCCGCCGGTGTAAACCGGTACAGGTCACCGTTAATATGCTCCACTTTCACATGCCCCGGTAATTCCCCGGGAGCAACCATCCTGATAAAATTGAAATACAACTGCCATCCTTTGGCAGGAAACGGCTTAACGGCCGTATTCACAAAGGTGAAGGCCGACTGGAAATTATCGCGGCCCTGGTAATGGTTTTCTACCACTTCCCAGCTGGTTTTCAGCCGGGCAGCATCATAGGGGGTGGCTTGTTGCGCCCGGACAGCCGCTACAGTACTAAATAAGAACAGGAAAGTTGCTACCAACTTACCAGGATGAATGTATCTTTTCATTTGGTGGATTGATTGAAGATTGGCTTATTTTGAAAGATAATAAATAAATTTAAAAACTGCGCGGATTTTAGCGAAGGTTGTCTTTCTCAGGATTACGCTGATTACATTGATTTTTGGGATTTTGTTTTTTTTGATTTTGTTTTTGATTTTGTTTTTGATTTTAAAAGATTTGGGAAGACAGCAGCGGATATTTTGTTTTTGTCGTTCCTTACCTTTTTTAAAAAATATAAGAAAATTAAATCCTAAAACGTATATCTCCGCTGCCGTCTCCCAAAATCCTTTATAAAATCAAAAAAACAAAATCCCCAAAATCAATGTAATCAGCGTAATCCTGAGAAAGACAACCTTCGCGAAGATTTAACAAATTTATCTGCTATACGTTAAGTAGATTTATAAGAACAATAGCGAAGGAAGTATTCGGCAATCTCCTGTGGTTAGGAGCATCAAAAAATCAAAAATTACAGTCTATGGTCAAAGCATTTATTGGATTTTCAGGTGTTAGTTTAGGTGTTATCGTTGTTTTGGGTTTATTTTTCCCGTGGGTTTTCTGGTTACTGGTGCTGGTATTGCCCATTATTGTGATGGGTGTCCTTGACTTGTTGCAAACCAAACACGCCATCATCCGCAATTACCCGGTAGTGGGGCGGATGCGTTACTGGATGGAGGCATTACGGCCAAAAATTTACCAGTATTTTGTGGAAAGCGATATTGATGGCAGCCCGATTAACCGGGTAGACCGCTCTACTATTTACCAGCGCGCCAAGCGGGAACTGGACTCCCAGCCATTTGGTACCCAGTTTAATGTATACGCGGAAGGATATGAATGGATGGCCCATTCTATTCAGCCGCAAAATTTTGATCACCTGGAGAAGGACCCGCGTGTAATCTTTGGCGGGAAAGACTGTAAACAGCCTTATTCCGGCAGCATCCTCAACGTAAGCGCCATGAGCTATGGATCGCTCAGTAACAACGCTGTACAGGCTTTAAATGGCGGCGCCAAAATAGGGAACTTCGCGCATAACACCGGCGAAGGAGGTATCAGTGAAGCACATCTCAAACAAGGTGGCGATATCATATGGCAAATAGGTACCGGCTATTTCGGTTGCCGCGACGATGACGGCAATTTCTCCGATAGTTTGTTTGCAGAAAAAAGTGCGCTGTCACAAGTCAAAATGATAGAACTGAAAATTTCGCAGGGCGCCAAACCGGGCCATGGTGGCATATTACCGGCTGCTAAAAACACGCCCGAAATTGCAGCCATCCGTCACGTGAAACCACATACCACCGTATTTTCTCCCCCTTACCATAAAGCATTTAACAGTCCGCGCGAAATGATGCTGTTTATCCAGCGCCTGCGTGATCTCAGCAAGGGTAAACCGGTTGGATTCAAACTGTGCATCGGCCAGCAACGGGAATTCTACGCCATCTGCAAGGCCATGATAGAAACCGATATCTATCCCGATTTCATTACTGTAGATGGTGGTGAAGGCGGTACAGGTGCCGCGCCACCGGAATTTTCCAACTCGGTGGGCATGCCGCTGATGGATGGACTTTCCTTTGTACACGATACCCTTACCGGATTCAATATCCGTCATCATATGAAAATCATTGCCTCCGGCAAAATACTCACCGGCTATCACATGCTGCGGGCCATGGCCCTGGGCGCCGATACCTGCAACAGTGCCCGTGCCATGATGATGGCGCTTGGATGTATTCAGGCGTTGGTATGCAACACCAATAAATGCCCTACCGGCGTGGCTACACAGGACAAATGGTTATCTGCCGGCCTGGTGGTAGACGACAAGAAACACCGCGTAGCCAACTATCACCGCGATACCATTGAAAGCGCCATAGAACTCGCTGGGGCAGCCGGTTTAAAAGATCCGCATCATATTACCAGGCGGCATATTTTCCGCCGGGTATTTATGAACCAGGTAAAAACTTTTGAAGACATATACCCAAGTGCAGCTCCGGGTACATTGTTAAACGGACTAATGCCCGAACATCTGAAAAAAGAAATGGAAACCGTGGGAATTGATACGTGGATATAGTATAAAAAGATTCCGGCTTTTATTCCCTGTGGAATAAAAGCCGGAATCTTTTTATCTCTCAAAATATTTTTAAAAATATAATCCCCAACATCATCATAATCCTGAGCCAGACAAAATCCGCGGCTGGTAAAGCGCGAGGGCGTTTTCCCTGCATATTTTGGCGGCAATATCTGCCGGGAAATTCTGGAGGATCAGTTGCAGATCGGAGGCGGCAAATGGCCGTGGCGCCCGTGTAGAAGGCAAATCGGTGCCGAATAATAAAGCACTGGCATTAATAGCTGTAATCTGGCGCATGGCGGTTAACACATCAAAATCACAACGACTGAAACCCGTTGCTTTTACCCTCGCTCCTTTTTCTACCAATGGCAATAAATATTTGAACCCGGCTTTTGATAACCCCAGGTGATCAATAACCACGGCAGGCAGTTTATGCAACGTAGTGGATAATCCGGGCAGTTGCCGGGAATCCACATACAGCTCCACATGCCATTTCACGAGTTCATACACACGTAACGCCAGCCGTTCGAGGTGTTTCACACTCTCGGAACCGCCGCGCTGCACATTAAATCTTACGGCGCGTACACCTGCTTCATGCAGGGCTATAATTTCTTCGTCGCTGGTACCGGCAGGTATCTGCGTTACGCCTACATAACCGGGGCCCAGCTGCTTCAATGCTTCCAGCAGGTATCCCTGATCAAATCCCTGGAAAGAGCCGGACACCACTGCGCCGCCGCCTACGTTCAGCGACGCTACCTGTTGCTGGTAGTCGGCTACTGAAAATTCCGACGGCAAAAAGCCTTCGTTTGGCTGCAAAGGGAACCGGTGATCAATGATATGCAGGTGTGCGTCGAATATGGGCTTATCAAACATAATCTCATCGTTGTTACAATACACAAGCTACAGAAAATAGCTGAAAGCAGAAAGCAGAAGGCCCGGAGGGATCTCTTAATCCGCCCGGGCCTTTACCGCAATTGCTTTATGTTTTGTTAAATTTCCATTGCGCCGGCAGCGGCTTCGTCCACAAACCAATGCAGCTCGCCTTCTTCCGGCCTGATGAGCTGGGAAGGATATTTCTCCGCATCGAAAGTGCCTTCAATCACACTTTTCAGCGTAATGGCTTTATTGGCGCCAGTGGTGAGAAACAATACACAGGCAGCCTTATTCACCACCGGTGCAGTTAAGGTAATGCGGTACATGTCCTGTGCTTCCAGGAAAAATGATTTTACCCAGGCTTTCTTTTCGTGCACAATGGGTAATCCGGGGAACAACGACAGCGTGTGTCCATCATCTCCCATGCCCAGCAGCACCAGGTCGAACGTGGTATCATCTTTTCCGAAATACGATTTCAGGATCTTTTCATATTCGGCAGCCGATTCTTCCGGGCCGATATCGGTACGCATTACATGGATATTATCGGGGTTTACACTTACTTTATCCAGTAATGATTCAAATGCCATGCGGGCATTATTGCGTTCATCTTCAAAAGGCACATCTCTTTCATCTCCCCAGAAAAAATGTATTTTCTCCCAGGGTATTACCATGTTGTAAGGAGCTTTTGCCAGCAGGCTGTATAGCTGCTTTGGCGTATTACCACCGGACAGTACAAATGTAAACCGTTCCTGTGTTTGCAATACTTCCAGTATGTAGTTGCTGATCCATGCAGCTACATTTTCACTCAGCTGGGCAGGATCTTTTGCGATATGTAGTTCCATAAGACAAAAAAGTTACGGACCATTTTCACAAATGGTCCGTAGTTATTATTTAGTAGGTAAATTAATCCAGGTATGACCGTCGCGGGCAACGAGTGCATCTGCATCGTCGGGGCCCCATGAATCGGGTGCATAGTTCGGGAAGTCCTGCGGCGTGCGGTTTTCCCATGTTTCCAGGATGGGCATGATCACTTTCCAGGCAGCATCTACCTGGTCGCCGCGCATGAACAGGGTAGCATCTCCTTCCATTACATCCAGCAGCAGCGTTTCATATGCTTCCGGTGCATGCTCGCCATTGGCAGCATCATAGTTAAAGGTCATGTCTACCGGGTCCAGCGTCATGGTTTGACCGGGACGTTTTGCCTGGAAGCGGATCCGTATATCCATTTCCGGTTGAATGCTGATGGTGAGCCTGTTAGGGCGCCATGTTTGCGCAGCTTCTATCGGGAAGGAATAAGGGGGTGCTTCCTTAAAGGTGATGATAATATTGGTAGCTTTCTGGTGGAGATATTTACCCGTCCGCACATAGATCGGAACGCCCTGCCAGCGCCAGTTGTCGATATAAAATTTAACGGCCGCATAAGTATCAATATTGGATTTGGGATCCACACCTTTTTCCTCGCGGTAGCCGGCTACTTTGTTGCCTTTCATCCAGCCGGCAGAATACTGTCCGCGTACGGCATGTTCATGCACTTTACCCGGTGTGATACGGCGGATCGCGTTAAGTACATCCACTTTCTTGTTTCGCACTTCATTGGCATCAAAAGATACCGGCGCTTCCATGGCCAGGATACACATGATCTGCAGGATATGGTTCTGCACCATATCGCGCAATGCGCCTGCCCTTTCGTAGTAACCGCCACGACCTTCCAGTCCCACGCTTTCAGCAGCAGTGATCTGGATATTGTCGATGTAATTGCGGTTCCACACCGGTTCAAACAATGCGTTTGCGAAGCGGAAAGCCAGGATATTCTGAATGGTTTCTTTACCGAGATAGTGATCGATACGATAGATCTGCTCTTCTGTAAATTTCTTTGCCAGCAGTTCATTCAGTTCATGCGCGCTTTGCAGGTCATGCCCGAATGGTTTTTCTACTACAATGCGGGTACAGTGTTTATCGGAGCAAAGATTCAGCTCACCCAAACGGGTGGCTATGTTCGGCACCAGCTGTGGCGCTACGGCCAGGTAAAAGATAACGGTAGGATGTACGCTCCACTCTTCTTCCTTCTGCGTTACAAAATCGGTGATCTTGCTGTAAGATGCAGGATCTTCTGCATCCATCTGCAGGTAAGTAACATGATTACTGAAATCTTTCCAGTGACCATTCTGCTCGCCCTTCCGACGGGAAAACTTACTGATCCCTTCCAGCAGGTGTTTGTTATAGTCTTCGTTGCTGTATGGGCTGCGGCCTAAGCCTGCAATGGCAAATTGCTCAGGCATCCACTCATCTAAAAAGAGATTATATAACGCAGGCGTTAGTTTCCGGTAGTTTAAATCGCCACTGCCTCCGAATATGAACAGGATGGATGCAGGCGGGCGTTTATGGATCTGCATATGTTTAATTAAAGATGAACATTTTTTAGTGTTGCTGCCACTCTGTGTGGAAAGTACCTGGCATATCAATACGCTGGTAGGTGTGCGCGCCGAAATAGTCGCGCTGCGCCTGAATCAGGTTGGTAGCCATACGGCCGGTACGGAACGCATCGAAATAAGACAAAGCAGACATGAATCCGCCCACAGGAATACCTGCGGAGGCGGCCTGCGCAATTACGCTGCGGGTGTTGCTTTCTACCGATTGTACGAGATAAGCTACGCCTTCATCCAGCAGGATGTTGGCCAGGTCAGCATTTTTCTGGTAAGCTTGTGTAAATATTTCCAGCAGGGAAGAACGGATGATACAACCACCTCTCCATACTTTCACCACTTCCGGTAACGGGATCTCCATTTTCAGATCACCGGAGGCTTCTCTCAGCATAGCCAATCCCTGTGCATAGCTCAGGATGGTGGCAAAGTAGAGGGCATCGTGTACCTGTTTGATCCACATTTCAGCGTCGGCATGAATGGTATTTTCAGGTGCTTTATAGATCGCTTCAGCTTCCAGGCGCTGCTCTTTGTAACCGGAAAGGGTACGCATCGCCACGGCGGTATCAATAACCGGAACGGCTACCGGCAATTCCATTGCATCCTGTGAAGTCCATTTACCGGTTCCCTTGGAGCCAGCCTTATCGGAGATCACGTCTACCAGGCGTTTGTCAGATTTATCGTCGTTCTGCAGGAAGATATCCGCGGTAATTTCTACCAGGAATGATTGTAAAGCGCCCTGGTTCCAGCTTTTGAATACTTCGTGCAATTGATCATTGTTGAGGCCAGCGCCCTTTTGCAACAGGGTATAGCTTTCACTGATCAGTTGCATGATGGCATATTCAATACCATTGTGTACCATTTTCACATAATGGCCGGCGCCTTCTTTACCCAGGTAAGCCACACAAGGCGTCCCTTTTACTTTGGCGGAAATCGCCTCCAGCATGGGTTGTACCTTTGCATAGGCGTCGAGGTCGCCACCGGGCATAATGCTTGGACCACTACGCGCGCCCTGCTCACCACCGGAAACGCCGATACCCATAAAATGGATACCCTTTTCGCGGAGTTGTTTCACACGGCGTAAAGTGTCCGTATAGTGGGAGTTGCCACCATCTATTACTACGTCGCCCTGCTCCAGCAGCGGCAACAGGGATGCTATCACGTCATCTACCGGCTGACCGGCGGGTACCAACATCATTAATTTGCGGGGACGTTCCAGCAACTGTACCATAGTGGCCAGCTCTGCAACACCTTTAACGGTAGTACCGGGGGTAGCGGCTGCTTCCAGTGCGCTGTTCTTGGCAGCGTCTTTATCAAAGCCGATAACGGAAAAGCCATGATCTGCCATGTTGAGTAACAGGTTTCTACCCATTACGCCGAGACCGATCATTCCAAAGTCATATAAGCTGTTTGCCATATATAGAGAAGTTACTTAAGGAGGTGTAAAAGTAGGGAAGAATTACGAAATACAAATTACGAATTACGGAGTTATATGGAGACAGCCGCTGATGTTGTTCACCGCCACTATTTCCACATAACTCCGTAGCCGGATGATGAATAATTTTTATGCTGAGTTTCTGCCAGCATTGATAATACCAAAAGAGCAACGCATGATGAGCTTTTCGTAGGTTTCCCTGCCATGTCCGTTGTCGGGATGTGCGTCCAGCTCCCGGATGCGCGTAAGCGCATATTGCTGGGTAGTAAGCAAAGGCAACACAATCCGTTCGCGCATCTGGATAGACAGCAAATCGATCGGGCTGCCGGCCATCAGTTCGGATTCATTAGTGAGCAGCAGCAGGTATTTCTTCGTCAGCTCAAATTCATTATAGATCATCTGCCATACTTCACCGTATTGCGGATGCTTGGCCAGGTAAGCGGTGAGCGGGAAATAACTCTTCTTCATCGCCATTACACAGTTATCGAGCAGGGTCCTGAAAAACAGGGAGTGTACATATAATGCCTGGACCTCTTCCCATTTACCTTGCTTTTCCAGCTGTTCCAGCGCACTGCCCACGCCGTAATAGCCGGGCACATTCTGTTTCAGCTGGCTCCAGGCACCTACATAAGGCACTGCTCTCAGGTCATTAAGATTGAGTTTGGCAGAAGCATTACGTTTGCTGGGACGGCTGCCGATATTCGCCTCTGCATAGTAACGCAGCGGGCTGGCATGATCGAGATAAGCCAGGAAATGAGGATGTGTTTTTAATGTATTGTAAGATTTATATCCTTCGTCCGCCAGTAGCTGCAGCAAATCTTCTTCTGATTTACTCAGCGTTACTTCCCGGGAAGAAAATAGTTCATTGCTGATGCCGGCGTGTATCAGCTGTTCCATATTGAACTGTGCTGCATCCACGGTGCCGAAATTGGAGCTGATGGTTTGCCCCTGAATGGTTTGCTGTATTTCTTTATTGGCAATGTTCCTGCCCATTGAAGCATAGAACTGGTGCGTTTTTCCACCGCCACGGGCCGGAGGACCTCCCCTGCCGTCAAAGAACACCACGTTGATACCGTATTCTTTGGAGATAGTAGTGAGTTCTTCTTTGGCTTTATAGATGCTCCAGTTGGCCATGAGATAGCCACCATCTTTGGTGCCATCCGAGAAGCCGAGCATAATCGTTTGTTTGCATTGGCGACGACGCAGATGCTCGCGGTAGTCGGCGTTTTCATACAGCTCTTTCATCACCTGTCCTGCATGGCGCAGGTCATCGATGGTTTCAAACAGCGGCACAATATCTACCGTCATCTCTTCTTTTTTCCAGCCGCTCAGCAGGAACAGCCCGTATACTTCCATTACGTTGAGTACACTGGTACTGTGACTGATAATATAACGGTTGCAGCCTTCTTCTCCATTGGCAGCCTGTATTTCCTTAATGGCGGCAATGGTTTCAAGCGTATCCTGGTGCAGGGGATTTTCCAGCGCTTTAGGATCTGCGGCTTCTTTTATATTCAGTAACAGGTTGATCTTTTCTTTATCTCCCAGGGAAGTATAATTATCCGGCAGCGCGGTTGTTCTGGCAGCTATGGCTTCCAGTACGGCTTCATGAATGGAGCTGTCCTGGCGGATATCCAGGGAAGCAAAGAACAACCCGAATATTTCCACTTTGCTGATCAGGTTATCTACAAGATGTACAAACAGCCCGTTCAGATCAGCGATAATGGTATTTCGTATATCCGACAACGTGTCCAGTATTTCCTGGCGGCTAATATCCGCTTTATGCCCGGGAATAAAGAGGTTGCGGGATAATTTTGATTCCAGGGCGGCTACTACATTTTCCACGCCTTTAAAGGTAAGGCGGCGGCGCAGGTTGCGTACTTCCCGGAAGTAACATTTCATGATAGACGCGCGCAGGGCGGCGGCTACTTCCACGGTGGTAGGCGCTTTCACAAACGGGTTCCCGTCACGATCGCCACCGGGCCAGAAGCCCATGCGGATCACGGAGTTATCGCTGCTGATGGCGCCCGGGAACTGCGCCCGGATAGACGACAGGATGCGGCCGGCCGACTGGTAAAATATATTTTCCAGGAACCACACCAGGCTGATGGCTTCATCATACGGGGTGGGTTTTTCTTTTTTGAAGAACGGTGTTTTTCCCAGCTGTTGCAGGTACATATTTACCTGGCTGGTATTTTCGTCGATGAGGGCTTTCGACAGGTCGTTGATAATACCCAGCACCTCGCTGGGATAAAATTGTGTCGGATGCGCCGTCAGCACCAATCTCACCGAAAAATCCTTCAGTTTATCCCTGAGTTTATCCTGGGCTTGTTCCTGGATCACTTCCGACTGCAGATGGCGCAGGGTGCCGGCGCCCTGGAGGTCACGGATATTCCGGAACGCAGCATCTTCCAGTGCGTCAAACAGTACTACCTGTCTTTCAGCGTATTGCACGAAGCGAAACAGCAGGTCCGTTCGCTGTTTTTCTTCCGTATAAGTGGTATACTGGGAAAAAAAGGAGTCCATTATTTCCTCGGGGCTGTTACCTTTGGCGTATCCTTCTTCACAATGAAGCAGGAACAGGGACAGGAAGATACCTGTCTTTTCCACCCGGTGGAAAGGCAAAGAGGTGAAGAGGCTATTATACAGCTGAAACTTGGTCCCAACGAGGTTTTTGAACTGTTGCAGCGAATTATTTACCGGCGCTTCCATACTAATTATCCGTTTATAGTGCTAAAGAAGAAGACTAAGCGGCTGTTAAATTAATAATTATTATGTTAATTTCTTAGATTTTTGATTTTTGTTTGATATAAAGTGATAATGTTTGAATATTATCTAATAAGAAGCGAGAGGATTAAAAGGCAATCCCGGCCGCTATATGCGGGCCGGGACTGGTATCAGGAATCAGAATGCGCAGGTTAAATGGATGTAAGCCGGATAAACAGGAATTGTAAGAATTAAAGAGATAATAATATAGGAAGTCACGCCGTCAAACGATGACAGCACTTTCCGGGTTATTAATAAAGTGTTTATTGAAAAAAATGAGGAAAGGTGAAACTAGTTGCCGCTTAACCGGAAGCTGACCGGGAGGTTAAAATATACCGCCACATACTGACCATTCTGTTTGCCGGGTTTCCACTTGGGCATTTTACTGATCACACGGACCGCTTCTTCTTCCAGGCCTCCGCCTTTCGCTGCGCCTACTGTTTTCACCTGTGAAATAGTGCCGTCGCGGTTTACCACGAACTGGATAAATACGGTGCCTTGT
This sequence comes from Chitinophaga sp. ARDCPP14, assembly GCF_051362515.1. NCBI lineage: Bacteria > Pseudomonadati > Bacteroidota > Chitinophagia > Chitinophagales > Chitinophagaceae > Chitinophaga > Chitinophaga sp. ARDCPP14. The sequence continues at coordinate 171,784 of NZ_JBKIXB010000010.1, forward strand.
ATTTCATTCTCCTGGGCAATGTGCGGATACCGGATATTGTTACCCAGGTATTTCGCTAATGCAGCTTCACCGCCGGGAAATTCAGGCATGATTTCCACGAATGCAACTGGAACATCTGGATTGGCTGCCGGAGGAGCCTTTACTACACCGGAACCGCCGTTGCCACTTGCACCCAGGTCAATGTCCATTCCTCCTTCTACTCCTTCTGAAGTAGTAAATCCTACTACCTGCTTGTTTACATCAGCATTTCTCGGAGGCATTTCATCCGGCGGAACATCTGTGTTAACAATCATCGGTGTAGTTACCCTGATAGAAGCAGCCAATGGCGGCGGTGCGGAGGTTACCGGGGGTGGAGGAATGGTAACCGGGGGTTCCGGTGGCATTTCCAATGCCTGTAATTCAATTTTTTTCTCTGCCAATACAGGCCGGTGTACATTTTCTGCGGCCATCAGCGTGTTGTTCAACACGTAGCCGCCGATCATTACCAGCATAATAGAAGCGGTGCCCATTACTGCGTTGCGAACACGCCTGTCGTAACGACTGCGTAATTCATAGGCCCCATAATCTTTGTTCCTTCCATAGAAGAGAATGTCGAGGAAATCATTCCCCGGGATTTTAGCTGAGTCCATGGTAAATATGTTTCTAATTAGATGTTGCAGTAAAATATTTTCCATAAGGTTTTTGAAAATATATTTTCAGGGAGATGGGTAACGGGGCGGGGTATATATAATAGCGTAAGATACAGGTAGTATTAAAAATAGAAGTCCCGACACGTGTCGGGACTTGCTGGCACTGGGGACCTTACCTGAAAACAAGTGGTTCCTTCATTTTAATTAGGCTTTCCGAAAAAAGTATAGGCTTATACGTTATCACGTATTTTGCCCGGCTGCTTCCGGATAATATCTTTATAACAGTTGGTTTGGAAGCAGTCCTAAATGATCCGATAATGCTTCAGTCCCTGGGGCAGTTGCCGACAAAACCCACCAGTATTGTTTGAGACAACGCCCCTTTTGAACTGAAGTTGATCGTTTAATTTCAATGGATAGTAACCCAATTCTATTCCGTTACCAATACACTATTAAAATCGTGTATCCGTATACGTTATATTATCTTATACAGCTGTTATTGCCGGGCTGCCGGGTAACGGCATCAGGACTGAACAGTTGATGTTTGTTTTCATGTTAAATAAAATGAGAAAGACTGGTTTAAGATTTCAGTTGATAAATGCCAGGAGGATGCGGGGAGGTACGTTGCTGATAAATTTACCACCAATAAATTTGCAGCCCACCTTTCCCGCAAGCCTGACCAGGCATTCTATTTACAGCTTACAGAACGCAAGATTTTCTTTCAACAGCGGCTGCAATAACAGCCTGCTATTTGAATGTAACGGGGACAGGTGATATTTACCACGGTATTTTGCGTGTGGTAACGCATTCCACTAGTTAGCGTGTGCCTTTTCATAGTGTATTTTTATTTACACATTTTCAATAAATGATGGCAGCAACACCTTGCTGGTGGTCAAAGGATGCCGGAAGCGTTTGCCTGATACTTCCCTGTGGTGGTAGATTTTATTAGTCTACTGATTTGGTAGACAAATATACATCGAGTTTTATTAATTCCAAATAATTGCACAATTTTTTTTGTGATTTTTTGTTCGTGGCTGGAGAAGCAGGCCATATCCAAGTGCGACAAAAGCGTATTTTTGCGGCATGAAAGAGCATGTGAAAAACATATTACTCATTATAGCAGGTGCCTTCATCTTTGCAGCAGGCATTAACTACCTGGCCATTCCCAACAAATTATCTGAGGGAGGCGTCATCGGTATTACCATTGTAACTTACTACTATTGGGGATGGTCGCCGGGCATTACCAACTTCATCATCAATGCCATCCTGATTGTAACCGGTTACCGGCTCCTGGATAAAAGGAGCATGGTATATACCATACTTGGCATCCTGTTTTGCTCGTTGTTCCTGTATCTCACGGAAAACAAACTCGCCCCGGTTACCACCAATCCTTTGCTGGCGGCTATCTTCGCAGGGTTGCTGGTAGGTATAGGCATCGGGCTGGTATTCCTTTCCGGCGGCACCACCGGCGGATCAGCTATTGTAGCCCGGTTATTTAATAAGTATTTCGGCTGGACACTGGGTAACGCCATGCTCATTTTTGACATCGTGGTGATCATGGCTTCTTCCTTTATTATAGGCATAGAAAAAACCATGTACACTTTTATTGCCGTATACATTGGCGCCAGAACAGTAGATTATATCGTGGACGGCCTTAACACCAAACGCGCCATCACCATTATCTCCGGACGCACCGAAGCTATTGCGGCTAAGATCACCGGCGAAATGAAACGCGGCGCCACTGTGCTGCACGGCCATGGCGCCTATACCGGCGCCCCCAAAGAAGTGTTGTATGTAGTGATCGGCAAACAGGAGCTGATGCGCCTTAAATCACTGGTGCACGAAACCGACCCGGAGGCCTTTGTGGTGATACACGAAGTACATGAAGTACTGGGGAGAGGGTTTTCAAAATAGCATAGCTGCCGGCTGCCTGTATCGGGAAGCCGGCAACCACCATTACTTACCGGTTAGCCCACGGATCACTTTCACTTCTTCTTCGCTGTAAGGCGTGCCATCCGGCCGGAAAATATCATGAAACCAGGTAGGCGGCTCGCCACCATCCGGCATAGGCGTACTCCAGGCATATTTGGTATTGGTTTTACCCGCTACCAGTCCCCAGTTAATGGCGCCGATATTTTCTTTTTTCAGCAACGGCATAATATTATCAAAACGGCTGCTGCGCGTACGGGCCATATATTCGGTACAAATAAGCGGCCTTCCCAGGCGGCGCAGGGTATCAATATCCCGCTGATGCTCTTCCGGCGGAGAATAGTTGTGGTAGGTAATTACATCGGAATGCGTTTCCTGGAAGTTGGAAAGGTCCTTCAGCTTCCAATCCCATATCCCTGCGGACAAAGGCTGCGAAGGATTTACTTCCCTGCCCCAGGCAAATACTTTTTCCAGCAGGGGCAAACTCCTGTTGCCATGACCGGAGTTACCGGGTTCATTATACAGGTCCCATAACAGGATACGCTTATCATCAGAGAAGGAGGTCAGGATATCTTTCACATATCTCTCCAATGTATCCACCAGCTCAGGACGTTGATGAATGGCTAATCCCGGGTCCTGTACCCAGCCGGAATTATGGATGCCCGGCCTTGGCGCCCGCTGCGGCCCCGCCTGGTAGGTACTGTCCCAGCAATCGTCGAAGAATACAAACAAAGTAGAGATATGATGCCTGTCTGCAATATCGAGGTAGGTATTGATCCTTTGCTTAAACCCTGCGGAGTCAACCACCCAGGGCACATGATGCAGGTACACCCGCATGGTGTTCATGCCTATCCCTTCCGCATAACCCAGTTCCCGGTTAATGGTGGCAGTATCAAAAGTGGCGGCCTGCCACATTTCCAGCTGGTTGATAGCCGTACTGGGAATGAAATCGCTTCCCCTGATCCAGTCTTTACCTGCATACCAGGTATTGGCCCTTTCCTTTGACCACAAACCTTTTTCGGGCTGCTTACAGCTCATCTGAACAAGCACGGCCACACACAACGCAATAAATCTGTAATTCATAACGTAACTTTTTTAGTGGAGTCACCAAAATAGTGATTATACGTGTCTCACGTTAGCCGATATGTCTCAATTTGTTTTCCCGGAACGAATTCATATTTGGATTTTGAAAATTAGATGTATATATTGTAGGCAGCTCAACGCTTTTTCTATCCTTACCATCTTATCAACCAATACAATTAAAGGGAAATGACACAAAGCTCTCAACGCTTTTTACCGCTGGACGTATTCCGCGGGCTGACCGTTTGTTTCATGATCATAGTGAACACAGGCGGCACTGGTGGGACCTACTGGCCACTTGACCATGCTGCCTGGCATGGCTGGACACCCACCGATATGGTATTTCCTTCTTTTCTTTTTGCTGTGGGCAATGCCATGAGCTTCAGCATGAAGAAATATGTTCAACTGGGAAATTCAGCGGTGCTGGGAAAAATTTTCAAACGCACCCTGATCATTTTCCTCCTCGGGTACCTGATGTACTGGTTCCCGTTTGTAGACCATACTGATAACGGACTTCAATTCAAACCATTTAGTCATACCCGCATACTGGGCGTGCTGCAACGTATCGCCTTGTGCTACTGTATTGCCTCCCTCCTGATCCACTACTGCTCTAAAAAAGTGGTATGGGCTGTGAGTGCCATATTCCTCCTGGGATACTGGGCCGTTATGTGGTACTTCGGTACTCCCGGCGAACAGTACAGCATGGGTGGCAATGCCGGCATCCTGCTCGATAAACTTATTTTAGGAGATAACCACATGTATCATGGCGAAGGCATTGCCTTTGATCCGGAAGGCATCCTCAGCACCATTCCGGCTGTAGTAAACGTGGTGGCAGGTTATTACACCGGCCTGTTTGTACAGCAACAGGGCAGAACAAAACCCGGCCTGCTCCGCATGGTGGGCGCCGGCGTATTATTCCTGCTGCTGGCATATGCCTGGAACACGGTATTCCCTATCAATAAAAAATTGTGGACCAGCTCCTATGTATTACTCACCATCGGAATCGACCTGTTGCTGTTATCACTCCTCATTTTTGTGATAGATATCCTCGGCTTCACTAAAGGCGCCGGCTTCTTTACCGTGTTCGGTAAAAACCCGTTATTCCTCTACCTGCTGTCGGAAGTAATGGCCATCCTGTTCTATTTCTTTATGGTCAATGGCGTGTCGCTCTATAAATGGATCAACGACACCATCTTCCAGCCATTGTCGCCGGGCAAATTCGGATCGCTGCTGTTTTCACTGGCATTCATGCTCACCTGCTGGCTGGTAGGATTTATTCTCGACAAAAAGAAGATCTACGTCCGCGTATAACCATATTATCTTACTGAATTATAAAAGCAAAGGGAAGGTCGCATGGCCTTCCCTTCGCTTTTATACGCGTCAGACATTTTCGCTAAATTGTACATAAAATTATCACGGATGGATCTCTCACTCAAAGGAAGAACAGCGCTGGTGTGCGGTAGCTCACAGGGAATAGGACTGGCCACCGCAAAGGAACTGGCTTTATTAGGCGCTACGTGTATTTTATTGGCCAGGAATGAAGACAGGTTGAAAACGGTACTGCCAACACTGAGTACCTCCGGCGGGCAACAACATAGTTATGCCATCGCCGATTTTTCAGATGTGGCACAGGTAACGGCAGCAGCAGAAAAAGTTGCTGCACGTGGTCCGGTGCATATACTGATTAACAACACCGGCGGTCCGGCGGGTGGTCCCATTTTAGAAGCCAATGCGGCCGCTTTTACCGCAGCCTTTTCACAACACCTGCTGTGCAACCAGGCGTTGGCGCAAATATTTGTGCCTGGCATGATCAGCGCGGGTTTCGGCCGGATCATCAATATCATTTCCACTTCTGTAAAAACACCTATAAAAAATTTAGGCGTATCCAATACTACCCGCTGGGCAGTGGCGGCGTGGTCAAAAACCCTTGCTACAGAACTGGCGCCGCATGGCATTACGGTGAACAATGTATTACCCGGCTCCACTTCCACCGCGCGGCTGGAAGGACTGTTTAAGAGCAGCGCTGCTGCCCGCAATGTATCTCCGGAAGTAATAGAAGCAGAATGGCTGAAAGAAATCCCCATGCAGCGCTTTGGAGAAGCCCATGAAATAGCCGCGCTGGCAGCATTCCTGGCATCGCCTGCGGCGGCCTACATTACGGGTACCAGTACTGCTGTAGACGGAGGCAAAACACCCGTGATGTAACTCAACAAGGAATAAAATTAACGATCTTCACCAGGCGGCCATCTTCAAAATATAACTGCACACTGCTTTCGCTGTCTTTGCTGTAGGAATCGCGCAGGATGATCATATCTCTTTTACCTTCGTTTTCCGCCTGCAATACTGCATTGGGATACAACTGTTTTACTTCTTCCCAGGTAGTATTGCGGGTAAGTGTAATTTTACCGGAAGTAAGTGAGTTACTATCTGTAAAAACAAATTCTTCACAGGCCAGTGAATCTTTACAGTGTTCAAAAGTAGATCCATCTTTATAGAAAAAATCAAAATCCTCCGCAAACTGCGACCCGCAGATATCTTCCCCATTTGCAGAGATGATGCTGTCGGCCGCACCTATGGCTGCTTCCAGGCGCTGCCTGCTGGTAAATAACGGTACTTTGTTATTGATGAGCGCTTTGGCAAAGAGGAAAACCTCTATCTGTTCCCAGGCAATGTTCCGCCGGATTTCCTGCAGGGAGTCTTCCTCTTCCGTAAGCGGCCGGATGTTTTCCGAAGGCGCCGCTACGGCAATGTTATCCGTTTCTTCTGTTTTGTGCTGCTGACAGGCTGTTAACGACAGCAATAGGACGATACTGAACACGCGCTTTCTTTCTTCGTTCAGCCGATACCGTATATTCCGCATGATCCCGATAAATTTAAACTGGTTACTTTGAAACACATAATTAAAATAATTTATATTAAGAACCAAGTTATTTTTATGCAATCGTTTGCAATAATGATAAATGCGGGCTATATTGTACATACAATTTCCACATATGAAAAAGCAAACCCTTGTCTTACTCCTGGGCATAACCCTCCCGTTAGCCGCGCTGTCGCAGGACAATTCCACCGACGCAGCAGTGGTGAAAAAAGTAGCCGACTATGCTGTGGCACACGCTGCCTTCCAGTTTAAAGATGATAACAACCAAACCTGGAACACCAGCAAGGAAATACCAGCCGGCACAACAGCCAGGATATCCGACCACCTGAGCGAATGGCATTATCCAAACGGCGTATTGAATATCGCTATGACGGATCTCGGCAATTACCTGAAAGACGAAAAATATACTGCCTTCGCGCAGCGGCATGTAGCTTTTGCATTCGACAACTACGCCTATTTTGAAGCGCTCAGCAAAAAAGGTGTGAAGTACAAAAGTTTTCCATTCAACCAGCTAATCAACACCCGCGTGTTGGATGACTGCGGCGCCATGGGGGCCAGCCTGTTAGACGTCTACCAAAAAGTAAAAAGAAGCGATTACAGGACCTATATCGATAAAGCAGCCAACCATATCAGCAAGGTACAGGAACGACTGGCAGACGGCACGTTATGCCGGCCAACGCCTTATAAGTGGACGCTCTGGGGAGATGATCTGTACATGAGCGTTCCCTTTCTCGCACGTATGGGTAAGCTCACCGGCAACAACGCTTATTTTGATGATGCCGTAGCCCAGGTAAAACATTTTTCGCATTACCTCTGGGATGAACGGAATGAATTGTATGTGCACTATTATTACGAAGATCTGAAAAGACAGGGCGTAGCTCACTGGGGCCGCGCCAATGGCTGGATCATGCTGGCAAAAGTACAGCTGCTGAACGACCTGCCCGCCAATCACCCCGGCAGGAATGAAGTAATTGCAGATGTTACCCGTCAAATCCTGGGCGTTGCAAAATACCAGTCGGCCAGCGGCCTGTTTCACCAGGTACTGGACCGTACCGATTCCTACACGGAAACTTCCTGTACCGCGATGTTTGTATATTCCATTGCGCGCGGTGTAAATGAAGGCTGGCTCGATAAACGCTATATCTCCATAGCGGAAAGGGGTTGGGAAGGACTGGTAAAGGAGAAAATTCAGGAAGATGGACAACTGAAAGATGTGTGCATCGGCACAAACACTTCGGCGGACCTGTCTTTTTACTATAACCGTCCTACAGAACTGAACGATTTTCACGGGATCGGACCGGTGATAGAAGCGGGTATTGAAATCATGCGCTATCGCGCGAATAATAAAAAATAAAAAGGACGGATTTGCAGTAAGTCGTTACCTGCAAATCCGTCTTCTTTTTCATTTTTTTTAGTACATATCAAACCAAACCTTCGTCGTCAGCAGATCTGCACCCTGGCGGGCAACAGCTGCTTTGTAGTTGGCGCCGTTCAGCGCCTGCTCACTTGAAGGATACGTTAAACGCAGCGGCATTTTGCCCTGCAGTGCGCCGGTATAAGCGGGCTTCAACTGTGGATAATCCAATCTCCTCCATTCTGCAAAGGCCTCCAGGCCTTCACTGAATAAGGCCAGCCACTTCTGCTCTCCTATTGATTTCTTAAAATTATTGGCGTCGTACGCTACGGCCGGTTGTGCGAGGTAAGCATCTACCTGGGCGCCGGTAATACCGTATTGTTTGAAGGATGCGCGGATAGCCTGTGCATACAAATCGGCCGCGTTGCCGCTGATCAGGTTACGCTGCGCGGCTTCCGCCAGGATAAACAATTGCTCTGCATACGTAAATACAAAGGCGGGCGCCTGGGTAGCAGTAAAAGCTGCACCAACATCAGAGGTTCTACTGAAACCCAGGCGTGAGGCCGAGTCAGCAGACAATCCATTGGTAACGCCGATATATGCATTGGTATCAGCTGGCAGTGCTGCGTATATGCTTAACCGTGGGTCGTTCAGCGCTTTCAGTTTATCGACCACTGTTTTACTGATGCGGTAATCGTTTCTCGTTTCCCTGTTTTTACCAACCGGGTTCTGGTTGGGAGAAGTAAGGTAATTCAGTTTCACTTCACGGTCGCCGGCAGTGAGGAAAAAGTTGCCTTCTGCCGCCAGTTCCGCGAACACCGCTTTAGCGGCAGCAGGATCACGATCGGCCAGGCGTAAGGCAATGCGCGAACGCAGCCCGTTAGCGAATTTTTTCCAGCTATTCATATTCCCGGCCAGTAAAGAGTCGCCGAGGATAGGATTGTCTGACGGGGAAATAGTGTTCGCCGCATTTTTCAGTTCAGCCAGGAGTCCCCTGTATACCACCCGCTGACTGTCGTACACCGGTGTTAGGTACTTATCGATATTGCCTGCTTGTGTGTAAGGAATATCCCCGTACAGATCCGTCAACACCTGGAAAATCCAGGAACGCATGATAATGCCTACGGCCTTATAATTAGGATTGTGCAACGTGTCGCCCAACTCTGCCAGCTTGGTAAAATCAGCGATTCCCTGTGCGTAAAAATTGTTCCACACCGTTTGGATATTAGTAGATGCGGGGATATAACGATCCGGGTCGGGGTACTGGATCTTAGCCCAGTACTGGATGTACAGCAGGGATGTTTCCATGGTGGCATCACTGCCCCAGTAGGTATCCACGTTGGATTTAATGCCGTTGCTCAGCAGGTAGTCCGGCTGTACAACGGTAGGTTCATTCGGATTTATGTTGGTGCGCTCCAGGTCTTTCTGGCAACCAGCCAGCCATGCAGCAGCGAATATTAAGCAAAAAGGTATCAACAACTTTTTCATAATCAATCAATCATTAAAATGAAACATTCAGGTTAAAGCCAAAGCTGCGGGTAGTGGGTATCTGCAGCGTTTCCAGTCCCTGCCCGTTACCGGTATTAAAGGCCGTTTCGGGGTCTATGTTCGGTGTATTCTTGTGCAGGTACCCGAGATTCCGTCCTACCAGCGCCACATTCACCGCCTGTAGTCCCCATTTCTTCACCAGGGAAACCGGTAAAGTATATCCTACTTTTATTTCACGCAGTTTAACAAAGGACGCGTCATATACAGCGCTTTCATTCAGGTTGCTACTGTATACGGCCTTGTAATAGTTTTGTGCCGGCAGGATAGCGGTATTCTTCTTACCGTCTGCTGTGTAGCCGTCGAAGATTATCCCGTCGTGTTTCACGGTAAAGCCGCCAGGTGCGGTGGCGTTATGATCCGGCAGCTGAACATTTTTGGAGCCATCATTATAGTAAGGCAACCCGCCATGTTCCTGGTCGCGACCTGGCATGGTTGCCGCCAGCACACCGGTACTCATACCGGTGGCATTGGTACCTGACCAGATAGATCCGCCTTGTTTGGTGTCTACCAGGAAGCTCAGGTTAAACCCTTTGAAGGAGAAATTATTATTGATGCTACCTGTCCACTTTGGTGTGTAGTAACCTAATATTTTTTTACTCGGATCTACAGCCGGGGTGCCATCTGCATTAACCAGGATCCTGTTCTCGCTGTCCCTTTTATAGGCAGTGCCATAAAGAGCGCCATAGCGCTGGCCTTTGCTGGCAAGTACCTGGATATTACCGGAGCTGCCGAGTACATAGTTGGTGAGATATCCATCTGCATCCAGTTCTATTACTTTACTCACGTTACGGGCATAATTGATGTTCGCATCCCAGCGGAAGCCGGAGCGTGTAGTGATGGGCGTTAGTCCCAGCATCACTTCCACACCATGGTTACTGAGTTCGCCTGTATTAAGCAGTTTCTTCAGATAGCCGGTAGTTGAACTCACATCCGCCAGCAGGATCTGGTTACGGCTGTGGGAGCTGTAGTACGTAACATCCAGCCGTACGCGGTTGTCGATAAACCCGGCTTCTACCCCTACTTCTGTTGAAGTGGTGATTTCCGGTTTCAGGTCTTTATTCAGGTACTTATCCGACACAGTGAGTAACGGCAGTGAGCCAAACGGCTGGTTGAATGGATAGGTATTGATTTCCTGGTAAGGATCGGTGTCCTTTCCTACCTGTGCCCATCCGCCGCGTAGCTTCAGCAGGGAGAGTACCTCGCCCTGGATATGCAGCGCTTCAGACAGCACCAGGCTGGCATTTACAGAAGGATAAAAATAAGAGTTGCTGCCTCTTGGGAGGGTGGATGACCAGTCGTTACGCGCGGTTAAATTCACGAACGCATAATTGCGGTAACCTACCTGCGCTGCTGCGAATCCGCTGTACACTTTCTGCCTGTTGAGCAAGCTGGTAGAGATGAGCGGATCGCGGGAGTTGTTGAGTGTGTATACATCTTTCACAGCCAGGCGTGGCGCCTGCTGGTAGTTTTGTTCCAGCTGATTAGAGCGGAGGTTGGCGCCGGCCAGCACATCTATATCAAAATCGCTGTTTAGTTTTTTCTTGGCGTTTAATGTAAACTCGCCATTGGTTTCGCTAACTGCGTAGGCATCTTCTGTATAAGAACCGAATGGCGTACCATTGGTGTAGTAAGCTATTTTATATTTGCGTCTGTCCTGGTAGTAGTCGGTACCAATGCGGAAGCTGGCGGTGAGCCAATCCTGGATCTGGTACGACAGCCGGGCGTTACCGAGGAAGCGGTTGCGCAGCATGCCTACGGTATTCTCGTTCTGGATCCAGTAGGGATTGCTATAGTAACTGTGGTTCCAGTTGTAATCGGTACCATCTGCATTTTTGTAGTTCTTCAGTTTGCTCACATCTACCTGACGGCCAAACCAGATGAACTGGAGGGTAACGCTGTTACCGCGCCGGCCATCTACACCGGGAAGATTATCAGCAGCGCTGCGCACATAATTGGCGTAGGTACTGAGAGTGAGTTTTGGTGTAATACGGAACGTATTACTGGCGGTGAAAGTATTGCGGGTAATACCGGTGTTTGGTAAAATACCACCTTGCTTGGTGTTGTTATAAGAGAAACGGTAATCCAGTTTTTCGTTGGTGCCGCCTACAGATAAACCGTTATTCAGTGTATAGCCGGTAACATAGAAATCTTTTACGTTATCAGGATGTGGTACAAACGGTACTGCTTCGCCATTGGAGAAGAACTGCGGGATAAGGCGTCCGTCCATTTTCGGGCCCCAGCTTTCATCCACGCCATCGTTGATACCGCCGCCTTTACCGTCTTTATAGGAGAATTGTCCGCCGGTACCTTGTCCGTAGGAGTTCTGAAAGTCGGGCAGGATGAGGAGTTTTTCAAAGGTGGCGCCGGAATTTACGGTCACGCCCATGCCTCCTTTGGTATCTTTTCCTGTTTTTGTTTTGATGACGATTACGCCGCTGGAAGCGCGCGATCCGTACAATGCCGCCGCATTGGGGCCTTTCAGAACGCTGATGGAGGCAATGTCATCAGGGTTGATATCCGAAATGGCATTGGCAAAATCGCGGCCTGTGCCAATACCGAGCTGGCTGTTGTCTACCGGCACGCCATCCAGTACAAACAGTGGCTGGTTATAACCTGCAATGGAGGTTTCGCCACGGATCACGATGCGGGAAGAGCCGAGGTTACCCTGGCTGTTGGTCACCTGTACGCCTGCTATCTTTCCGGACAATGCGTTTACCAGGTTGGTTTCCTTTGCTTCAGAAATGTCTTTTGATTTTAATTCCTGCACAGCGTAGCCGAGTGATTTCTTTTCGCGGGAAATGCCCAGGGCGGTCACTACTACTTCTTCCAGTTTCCTGTTACTGTTTTCCAGGGAGATGTTGATCACTTTATTGTTTCCAACAACGGCAAACGTTGTTTCAAAGCCTAGTGAGGAAAATTGCAGCGTATCATTCACCTGCGCACTGATCGAATACTTTCCGTCCGGATCGGTTTGTGTACCGCGACCGGTTCCCTTCACCTGAACAATTGCGCCGGGTATGTTCTGTGCATCCGAACGGGATGTGACTACCCCGTTTACCCTGATTTCCTGGGCAATGCTCTGCTGCAGCCACAGTAAACCGGGCAGCAGGCATAACAGCCTTTTTACGTAATTCATGCTTTGTACTTGATTTATAAGTTGACTCAGATCTTTGCGGATATGGTTACACCGTTCAGATTTTGGCATTTATTTTTTGGTGTATAATCAGTTGGTGATATCGGGGGCAAAAGTAAGGCACAATTACTAATCTACAAAATTTATAGACTATATGGGCTGTGAAAATAGCGGGAGGATGCTGCTAAATATTTAGCAGGGAAGGGCTGTTGGGCGGGCATTGTGCGTATGGGATAGCGGTAACCGCGGGGTGATTCCGGTCAGAGAGTTTATCACTGAAATGAGCAGGTAACGGATACATGGAGATGACCCCGTTGTTACTTCACGGATGCTTCAGCCATGCCTGAAATATGCGTATGCTATGGACTATCTATACACTTCCCATGCACTCCTCATGCACTATTAATGCACTCCCCATGCACTCCCAATACACTATCTCTTCCTGAGGCCGGTTTATAACACAGGTGAGATAGTCCTGGTTTTGGCTTACACCAGTTTTGGGTAATCCTGCATTTGGTTTACAGGTAACCGGCTTCGCAGGAATTTACCGGGAAGGCATTTCCCGGTAAATTCTTTTGAAAATGTCATTTACTTCGCCCCGAGCAGCTTTTTGAGCTCAGACTTACAGTCTTCAATATTCTGCCAGATCATCCTGTCGTCGCAAATGGTGCCTTTATATTTGATGGTCACCTTTGTTTTGCGCAGTACTACCTGGTAATATTCCGGGGCGTCGGGAGAATTTTCCCAGGTGACCCTGCCGCTTTCTTCGATACCACCGGCAAGTTTATCTTCTATGATGTCGTTTACTTTTTTGTGCATATTATCTGCAAAATCGTAGCTGACATCTGTTTTCACCAGGCAGGAAGAATCTTTTGCGGGATGGTCTGTTTGTGCGGTGGCCTGTTCACGGGGCCAGCATAGCAATGCGAGGCTGGCTGCTGCCAGCAGTAACGGGAATTTAAAAGAACGTTTCATAACAAGAAAGATTAGTATAACATGGAGATTAGGTATAATAACAAGTCCGGGAAAATGGGTCTCTTGATTGCTGATTTTGGTTTATATCTCTTTTTAACTCATTATTAAAATATGATATTTATCCCACTCCACAAAATAATCTTTGCAGAAACATAGGGGTAAAAGTAACGTTGGGTGTCTTTCTAACAGATCACTGGTATTGCTGCTGCAGATTGAACATTATCTTCCTGCCGGCGTCATTGAGACCCGGGAGGCTGTCTTCCGGTATAAAGTGGCGTTTAAAGGCCATGATGGCGGCGGTGGAGTCTTTCACATCGTACCCGATGATGCGGAGCGAGAGCAACGGGTCAAATGTTTGAGGCACGATGGTATTGCTGGTGTCTTTATACCAGAGGCCAAAGCCTTTATCGGCCAGTTGATGCCAGGGAAACCAGGCGCTGGGGTCTACTTTTCTGCCCGGAGCGATATCGCCATGGCCGATGAAGTTGGCGGCGGGGATATTGTAGCGGTGCTGAAGGGTGTCCAGTAATACTAACAGGCTGCGGATCTGGGCGGAATCGAAGGGTTCCTTGCCGTTGTTGTCCAGCTCTATACCGATGGAAGAAGAATTGATATCCGTGAGGTTGCCCCATTTGGCGACTCCTCCGTGCCAGGCGCGGAGATAATCGTTCAGCATATGATGGATGGCTCCGTTACGGCATATCACATAATGGGCGCTTACCTGGGTTCTTTGCAGGGTAAACGTTTGCAGTGTTTGTCCACATGAATTCTGAGCGGTATGATGTATGATAACAAGACTGGGTTTCCTCATATTGAAGTTCACCGTGCCTACCCAGGAGGGGGCTTCTGCGCCGCCGGCGCCATTCAGCGCTCCCGGCTGTTCACGCAACACCTTCGCGTAGGATTTAGCTTCCTGCCGGTAAACCTTATTGGTGGCGGCATATGGGTTACGGGCGCAATAAGAAAGGCCGCCAATTGCTGCCAGCAGGCAGCCGTATCTCGCAAATCGGGCTATGGTCTTCATCTGGAACTGTTAAAGTTTAGACAACACTACCTGATAAAGATACTAAATGAACCAATGCATCGTTTTTTTTACGGATACTATGAAAAGTGTTCTTTAAGGTATACATTTACATTTTCAATAATACTTTTCGAAGTATCAAAAACCTGTGCCACATTGTCTGCTATTGCCTACTACTTACTGTTACCACTGATCTACGCGTTATCGCTACTGCCGTTTCGTGTGCTTTACCTGGTTTCTGACGCAGTATATGTGTTGTTATATTACGTGATGGGCTACCGTAAAAAGGTGGTTCTTCAGAATTTGCGGAATTCTTTTCCAGAAAAGAGTGACGCAGAGATCCAACGTATATGCAAAGATTTCTATCATTACCTCTGTGATCTTTTCCTGGAAACGTTTAAAACGCTTACCATCAGCAAAACAGCGATGGTGAAACACTGCAGCTTTACACCGGCTACAGTGGAGCTTTTTAACCAGCTCGAAGCAGAGAAAAAAAGTGCGGTACTTGTAATGGGGCACAAAGGAAACTGGGAATGGGCAGGAAATACGTTTAGCATACTGTGCCGCCAGCAGCTTTATGTTATCTATCACCCACTGGCCAACAAACATTTTAACGGTCTCATGTACCGCATGCGTACCCGCTTTGGCACCAAGCTGATTGCCATGCAGGATACCTTCCGCGACATGGTGCAAAACCGTGGAGAAGTAAATGCCACTGCTTTTATTGCTGACCAGGCCCCACAGCCGAAAACAGCGCAATGGCTCAACTTCCTTCACCAGGATACGCCTGTTTTCAAGGGCACTGAAAAAATAGCACAGAAAATGAATTACCCGGTAGTGTATGTAACCGTGCAACGCGAAAAGAGAGGCTACTACACCGTGTCGGCTGAATTACTGACCGCCACGCCGGCTGAAGAAAAAGACGGCGCCATTACCTCCGCACATACCCGTAAATTGGAGGAGGACATTGTTTCCCAGCCAGCAACGTGGCTATGGTCGCACAAAAGGTGGAAACACAAACGCCCTGCCGTTATTTAATCATTTTACAAACAACAACTTAAGATAGATCATCCTACGACAATTATGCTGGAAGGGAAACAACTGATACTGGCTACCAAGCCATATGCGCGCGAAGAGAGAGCCAAAAGCTGGCTCTATACAATATCAACATTACTACTGTTGATGCTGGCCTTAACAGGCACCCTGGTATTGCCTAACCTGGTACTTAAAATAATGGCCAGTATTCTTTCCGGATTACTGATCGTAAGGATGTTTGTTATTTATCATGATCATCAGCATCATGCTATTCTGCATAAATCCTGGTTAGCGGAAGCAATCATGGTTACTTTCGGGGTGTATGTGCTGGCGCCTTCCAGTATCTGGAAGCGTTCGCACGATTACCACCATAAACATAATTCGAAGTTGTTCAGCGCCAGTATTGGCTCCTACCCTATTATTACCCGTAAGAAATTTGAATCCATCACACCGGCAGAAAGAAGAACTTACCTGTTCAGCCGCCACCCGGTAACAATTGCAGCCGGTTACCTCTCGATGTTTATGATCGGCATGTGTGTGCAGTCTTTTTTAAGCAGTCCGCGTAAACACCTGGATTCTTTACTGGCGCTGATCATCCATATCGGTGGCAGCGCGGCGGTGATTTACTTCCTGGGCTGGCAAAGCTGGTTGTTGTTTATCCTCATTCCGTTTACCATTGCATGCGGACTGGGCGCCTATCTTTTTTATGCGCAGCATAATTTTCCGGGCGTTACGTTTAATGTAAACAAGGAATGGTGTTATGATAAGGCCGCATTACTGTCTTCCAGCTATATGGTGATGAATCCCGTAATGAAATGGTTTACCGGCAATATTGGCTATCATCATATTCATCACCTGAATGCACGTATTCCCTTTTACCGTTTACCGGAAGTAATGCAAAAGATCCCTGCCATGCAGTCTGTTAAAACCACCAGCCTGGGCTTCCGGGATGTGTGCGCCTGTTTCCGGCTGAAGGTATGGGATCCTGAACAAAACCGGATGATCAGCCTGCGCGAAGTACGTAGCATCAGGAGGGCCCTGCTGAGGAGGGAGCGCGATCCTGCAGTAGTTGCCGGATAATTTTCTTCCTGGCATCCAGCATCTGCGCGCTGAGTTCTTTTGCTTTTTGCAGCACCGGCAATCCCGCGGTATGTGGCGATCCTGCCCTGAATGGCGGCGCGGGATTATATTCCAGTTGCAGCTGTATAATTTTAGCCACTTCATCTCCGGCTATAAGTGCTGTCAGCACCAATCCGAAATCGATGCCTGCGGTTACGCCTCCGCCGGTAATGCGGCTCCGGTCTCTCACTACTCTTTCTTCTACCGTTTCCACACCGAACATCCGTAACAATTCCAGCGAACGCCAGTGAGTAGTAGCCTTGAATCCATCGAGCAATCCTGCTGCGGCCAGCACCAATGCACCTGTACAAACAGATGTGATATACTTTGCCTTTACCGCCTGATCCTGCAGAAACTTCAGCACTACGGCGTTGGTAAGTAACGCATTGATTCCTCTCCCACCGGGAACAAAAATGATATCCAGTTGCGGACAATCCGCCAGCGCTACCTGTGGCTGCAGCAACAGGCCACCTTCTGCCTGGATAATACCAGTGGTTTCCCCGATAACGATCACTTCAAAACAGGGCGCCTTCACAAATACATCGTAAGGTCCTGTAAAATCGAGGACGGTTAACTCAGGAAACAATAACATTCCTACTTTCAGTTTTTGCATAACAGCGGCTTTAGATGGGGTACAATATAATGTAAGCAGCATGAAGGCAGGGAGCAGCGCAAATTGCTACCGGTGCTGATCATACGTGTTTATGGTTACTGCCTGTTGCAGTTTTTTTATTTCATCCGGCAACAGTGCGGCGGATTTCACAGCGCGCAGTGCATCTTCCAGTTGTGCGGTGGTGCGTATGCCTACCACAGCGCTGGAAACCGCCGGCTGCTGCAATACAAACTGCAGCGCCGTTTGCGCGGCATCCCGGGAAGCCGTGCTGAACGCTTTTACCGCAGCGGCGGCAGCGCTCACTTCTTCCGCAGTATAGTTGAGGTAAGGCGCCGCGGGTTTATTTACCAGCAGGCCTTTTGCCACACTTCCCCTTGCCAGTACACCGATGTTGTTTTCCAGCAATAAAGGGAACGCTGTTTCTTCCGGACGCCGGTCCAGCAGGCTGTATTGCATCATTACACTTACCATACCCGACCGCTGTACATACTCGCGGATCACATTGGGACGGATGGAAGAGATGCCATAATACCTTATTTTCCCTTGTTGTTGCAGGGTTTCAAAGGCCTCAATTGTTTCCTCAATTGGATCGTCAATAGTGCCTCCGTGCAGCTGATACAGGTCGATATAATCTGTTTTCAGCCGTTGTAAACTTGCTTCTACAGCCGCCATGATGTATGCTTTGCGGGGATTCCAGTCCCATCCGCTGCCATCTTCTTTCCACTGGTTCCCTACTTTGGTGGCGATGATTACAGATGATCTTCTGTCCTGCAGTGCTTTGCCTATGGTGATTTCATTTTGCCCGTGTTCATAGAGGTCGGCGGTATCAAAGAAATTGATTCCCTGGTCGCAGGCGTGATGAAGAAGGCTTGCGTTAGCGGCATCATCATTTCCGAGCGACATGCAGCCGAATCCGATTTCACTGACGGCGAGGTCTGATTTTCCGAGGAGGTGATATTGCATGCGTTTCCGGGTTTACGATGTTTTCAACAAGCGCTTTCTGTGAAAGTGCAGGTAACGAAGTTATCACCAAAACTTTCATTTTTCACATAAATCCGGTTTAAAATAGTGGGCTGTTTTGATAAACAGCCCCGATATCAATTTACGTCCACCTCAAAAATGAGCTATGTTGCAGTAAGCGCGGCACTGCCGCTGCGTTACCATGTGTTGGTCAGGAGATGGGGCCGCCTGGAAAAACAGCCCCTGTTTTTTAGTATGTCCGATCCATTGTTGAATGAATTTCGTCAGGATGATCCGGAGGAAGAAATCAGGACCATCTGGAAAGATGGTCCCTTCCTTTCCCAAATCAAATTGAACCTATGAAAAAGCGTTGTATCAGGAAGACTGTTGCCAGCCTGGTTTTCAAAGATGGGGACCGCCTGGAAAAACAGTCCCCCGGTTTTCCGAATCAATCGCAGCATAAATGATCTCGTTTTCTACACTGATCGGTTTAACGTATGGCTTTATATTTAAACAATATGCAGGGTATGCGCCTTCATATTGGTGATTCCGGTAATGGGGACCGTTTAGAAAAACGGTCCAGGGCATAAAGCTTCCATCGTGTATGTTGCACTCCAATAATCTTTTCATATAAAATTTTTATGGGATTGAAAAACAGGGGACTACCTGAATAAGTGGCCCCGTTTAACATGCGTCGCAAAGACTTCAACTAAATGTTCATCTCAATGTTAAAAAAACCGGACTGCCTGGAAAAACGGTCCGTTCTTGTATGTACTATCACCCCATGTGAATAGGATTTGATTGGTTAACTGTAGCCGGGAACAAACAATGAATACCTTTAGCTGCAAGTGTACATGCTGCTCCCCTAACAACCATCCGGTAAAACCAGGTCTGACCAGTTACCGCATATCAATGCCGGTAATACATCACCATTTTCCTATGCCTGATCTTCCTTTATCCTGATCAGGACCTGGCGTACCGAAAGCAACAGCTGTTCCGCTAATTCAACACAAAAAAAAATAACTGATAGTGGTAATGTCCAAGAAATGTGCATGTTTGAAAATGCCGGTTGAACAAAAAAGATTGCATGTGGGTTAATTTTCGTTTTCAATAAATAAATACAAGGAATAGCCAGCTATTTGGCGCTGCTAATAATGGTTGAATAACCTTTGTATTGTAACCGGGTTAACTGTGACAACAAGGTTATATAAATGCTCCAGACAAACTAAAAAAACAGATTTTCGGTAATTCTTTTCAGCGATATGTTCATCGTGATAATGCAAAGGTAGGGAGTTACCGTTCCCGGAGAACATGTTTTGCAGCCATTATTACAATGAACAATCCTGAATAAAATAAAAAAATGCTGAATAAAATGAATACCGGAGATCAAAAAATTTGTTGTATAAATATCATATTCTGATGGTCAGAATTAACAAATCAACCGTATATTCATTGCTATAATTTCATATGTACCTTAACGTTAGTTATTCTATCCCATGCAACAAGAAATTACAGGCGCTTTTTACGGTATCGCTATCGGCGATGCATTGGGCGTACCGGTAGAATTCAAAACGCGTAGTTATCTCTCAGAAAATCCCATCACCACCCTCACGGGATATGGATGCTGGAATCAGCCTCCCGGTACCTTTTCAGATGATTCCTCCCTCACTTTCTGCACAGCGGAAAGCCTGATAACCGGTTACAACCTTCAAAACATGGCGCAGTCGTTTGTGCGCTGGTCATCGGAAGGTTACTGGGGCGCGCATAACGAGGTATTTGATATTGGTCATACTACCCGCCGGGCGCTGCTGAGGGTAAGTACCGGCACGTCGCCCCTGGTAAGCGGTGGATTTGAGGAATTTGAAAACGGCAACGGATCTTTAATGCGCATGATGCCGCTTGCCCTGTTCCTCACCAACGAAAATGATATCCATACGCGTTACCAGGTTATCCGGGAAGTGTCTGGCATCACGCACCAGCATTTCCGCTCGGTACTGGGCTGTTTTATCTACGTGGAATTTCTCCGGGCGCTGCTTTCCCTGAAAGACCTCCGGGAGGCCTATTTGCAGATGCAGCGGGGTGTAAACGCCTACCTGGGCACCCAGCCTTTTAACCCGGCGGAAATAAAGCGCTATGAGCGTGTATTACAGCAAAATATAGCTGCTATCCCTGAACAACAGATCCTTAGCTCCGGGTATGTAATACATACCCTGGAAAGTGCCCTCTGGTGCCTGCTCACTACGCAGGATTACCAAAGCTGCGTGCTCACTGCTGTAAACCTGGGAGGAGATACGGATACCACCGGCGCAGTGGCCGGTGCGGCGGCGGGCCTCCACTACGGGTTTGACCAGCTGCCTGCCCAGTGGATCAACCAGGTGGTAAAATCAGCGGAGATAGGAAATCTCGCCAAACGCTTTATGGCGGCCATTAATACTACTAGCACCCAGTAAACAGCCGCATTTCAGCAAACCGGCCGCATTTTTGCATTATATGGTATTGCAGTTAAACTTCAAGCCCCCTTTACCGTCTAATAAATGACAGCGAAAGAGAACTGAAGAGACGATTACCAAATGTTAAAAAAATGAAAAACAGACTTTATATACTGTTTGTGCTGGTTGGCCTGTTGGGCACATTTACAGTAAGCAACGCCTATGCGCAACGTGTTAGCTCAGGTCAGGGCGGTGGCCGCGGTGGAGGTCATCATGGCGGTGGCGGAGGATTCCGGTCAGGCGGTAGCGGCAGGGTATACGCGTCCCCCCGCATGTATTCTCCACGGGTAGTGGCCCCGGTAAACAGAGGCTATTATCACGGTTATCGTGGTCCGGTTTACCGCGGACGCGTATATTACGGACGTCCCTGGTACAGACCTTACTACAACCCGTTCTTCCCGCCATTGGGATTATATGTTTCCTCATTGCCTTTCGGTTACTTCTCCCTGGGCGCCTCCTTTGGTCCAATGTACTATTACGGAGGAACCTATTACCAGTCGACCGGCGATACCAAAGGCTATAAAGTAGTGGAAGCTCCCGTCGGCGCAGCAGTACCGGACCTGCCGGAAGGCGCAGAAGAAATACAGGTAGACGGAAATACCTATTACGAACTGAATGGTACCTATTACCAGGAGTCCATGACGGATAACGGCAGACGTTATGTAGTAGTTGGCAAAAATGGTAAAATAGGCAATAAAACAGTGACCATTAATGATGACCAGGGAAATAACAATCCCGATAACGGCGCAGGCAACAGTGGTACAGATATGGTTTCACAGCTGCCGGATAACAGCCGCTCCGTGAACATCAATGGTCAGCAGTATTACTTATCACCAGACGGCATGTATTACCAGTCTGTTCTGAACAGCGATAATTCTATCGCAGGATATAAGGTGGTTGGTAAAATGAATGCCGATAATTAAAACAACATAGTTATTCAGTTTAACAGGAGAGCCGGTTTTACACCGGCTCTTTTTTTATTCCGGGAGAAAGGATTTACCAGCTGCTGCTTGCTCCGCCACCGCCCGAAGACCCGCCCCCCCAGCTGGAAGAAGAGGACGACGACGAAGAGCTTCCGGAAGAAGAAGATGATGATGATTTGGATATCTTTGGAATAACAAACTGGTAGTCATGTGCATAAGCACAAAATGCACAGGCATATTCCTTGATGCCCCACCCTTCGGAGGAAGTGGTGGCGCGCTTTTTCGTCACCGTTTTCTTACACTTATAGGTTTTATGTTTGCAAGATGGGCAATCTGCCAGCGCGGAGCGCATATTCGTGTAATTCAGTACTGTTTGGGTATTGCAGGTATCGCAGCGCCATACGTCATAGTCAACCGAATCCAGTTCTTCCTCCACCACCTGCCCCTTTTCCAGGTAGGTGTTATCATCTGCTTCATCCAGTTTATGCATCGCATGTGTGCATTGCGGGCAATCATACACGTCGTTCCGCAGATGATTGAGCCGGTTCTTCAGCCACATCATATACAGCCATAAATAGGGCAGCGGGAACACGTAACCGGCAATCCGCAGATCCCTCCTCAATACCTCCAGCCGCAGCCATTTCAGGTGGCGGTCATCATTTCTCAGCATCACTGCAGAACGGAGCATGATCAGCAACACCGCTGCATGCATAAACACCAGCCACACCAGGTAGTAGACCAGGAATACTTTCAGAAAGCCTACATCTGTGTGCCGCTTTGTAGCGATATAAAAAATGGTATAGAAAGCGATAGCGTGAATAATGATCAGGCCAATCCAGCGTGGACGCAGGAATTCATTGGGAACAGCCGTTATAGCCAATGGTTCTGCATCCGGATCATCTTCGCGCCGCTTTACCTTTTTCCCGAAGAAAACATGCATCATTGCCGCCGAGGCGAATAACCAGAAGATAATGGCAGTAAACGAGAAATCGCCGGTATAGTCATTGGAAGCGGAATTGGTAGCCTGATCTGTACTGGCAAATGATTGGGGAGCTACGTCTATTACGTCACCATCTGTCGCCGGCACGGTGGCCGGCATGGTGGCCTCATCTCCGGCAATAACTATGGTATCGGCAGCCATCAGGGAGGAATCAGCCCGGGGCAGATCCGGCAGCATATTGTATGCATAGTTGCCGTTATCAAACAGGGAGGCCACTGACTTAATACCGTCCGTAAAGGCTGCATCATAGTTGTGCTCTTTGATGCGCGGGATCATATATTCCTGCTGGATACGAAAACAGATAATATCCGGCATATCTGCCTCAAGACCATACCCCGTTTCAAATTCAAGTTTACGGGCATCTTCCACCATCAGGATCAGCAGCCCGTTATTTTTTTCCTTATCTCCTATTTTCCAGTAATTAAACAGCTTATGGGCAAAGTCGCGCGTTTCATTGTCGCCGATACTGTGCAGTATTACCACTGCCACCTGCGCCTTACCGGCGTTATCCAGGGCTGATAACTTTTCATTCAGTTCATTCACGGCAGCTGCTGAAATCAGCTGGTCGGGATTACTTACATACCCCCCGCCGGATTTTTTGGGATCCGGCACATCTTCCACGCTGAACTTTTGTTTTTTGCTTTGATTACACGAAGGCAGGAAACCAATCAGCAATGCCAGCAACAAGCATCTCAATAAAAACGGTTGATACTTCATCAGAATATTTTCTGTGCCGAAGATATGTTTATTTAATTTTTTCTTTCAACAGAAGAAAGTATTTTAACTGCCGATGAAGCCCGTAATAACCACCTGGATAATAATATTATGCTTTGCCGCGACCCGCAGTTTTGCACAGGCCAAAACTGCCGATACCACCACGAAACCACCGGTGCAACTGAAAACAGTGAATATTGTCCGGTATAATTTTTTTAAAGATTCTGCCGCCTTCCGGGAAGAATACAGCAAAGAGATGACCTTCCGCCGGCCTAAATGGTTCGAAGTTTACAAGATCACCGCCGTAGATATCAACAAACTATACCGGGTTACCCAATTTAAGAAGAATAAAAAGAAGATCGCCTTCAAACATATGTTGCTGGATAAAGAACAGGAGATGTACGTAAACAGTGTATACACCCCCTCCATGGTGAATAAAGTGACCCGGCTCGATGGCGACAGTCTCCAGCTTTTTATGCGGTACTACCGCCCTGACTATTCATTTATTAAAAACGCTTCCGACTACGACATCTATGCAGATATAAAAAAGCACTACGGGGCATTTATTAAAACCCGCGACAGTATACCATCTCCACCATAAAACACGCCGCACCGGCATTTCTTTGGCGTCCCCTGCCTCTAAAAATACTATATTTCAGTATCCATACGTTTTACTAATTCCCGCTATTATTGCGGTAATGGTAACTGCTGTGGCAAAGATTACATAAATTAGTGATCTCAAACCAGTTAACGTTGTTAGTTTTAAAGATTCTCAATACAGCTCACATGAAAAGGCTTTTCATATTGGTTGCCCTTCTCGTGCCGGTGGTACTCACCGCGCAAACGAAACTCAGTCAAAATATCGTAGACGATTTCTCCGCCCGGGTGGCCGCTCACTACCAGCTGCCGCATGATTCCATCACCGGGTACATCGCAGAACAGCTCACCCGCAGCGGTAATGCCGGACTGGATATCGACTCTACTGTTTTTGACCTGAAAAAAGACCCGGTAGCTTTCGATGCCGCGCTGAAATACCTTTACCAGTACAGCGACTGTAACCGGCAACGGTTTATTACCAACCTGCGCAGTATGGGACTTCAAACCAACAGCGTATTCCCCATTGCCACCTACACCGCCAACAAATATAAGGGCGAAGTGAAAGCGCTCATGGAAGATAAAACGGATTTCCTGGCCACCTATACAGGCCCGGTAACCGGTAAAAAGCCACCTGCTACCATTGCGGAAGTAGCAGCAGCCAACCAGGCAGCAGCCACCGCCCCGGCCAGCACCAGCAGCGGCAATGAAAGCACCGCCACCACGGCAACTGGTAATGCGGAAGCTACCACCTCTGCACCGGCAGCGGATACACGTAACTGGGAAGTACGCCCCCTGTTCCAGGTACGCACCCCGGAACAACTGGTGGAAATGTACGGCGTCAATAACGTTACCCAGCATGATGCCATCAACCTCTCCGGCGAAAAAGAAGGCGAGGCTTACCTGATCTATCCTGATACCGACAATGAACTGGAAGTACAGTTTGACGGCGAAAATGGCAACATCCTTACCTTTTCGCACTACCCCTCCAAATGGAAATCGCCTTATGGCATCAAAGCCGGCGACCCACTGGATAAACTCATCAAGGTAAATGGCCGCCCCTTTAAGCTGAACGCATTTGAATGGACCAACGGCGGAATGGTATCCAGCTGGAACGGCGGCGCCCTGGAAGGCAAAAGCGTGATCGTTATACTGAAAGCCAATAACACCGGCGATCCCAAGCAATACGACCAGGTCACCGGCGACAAAATACTCCGCTCCGATATGCCTGCACTGAAAAAACTGGACGTGGTTATTGAATCGGTGGCATTCAAAGCCGCGAATTAAGCGGATGTTGTCTTTCTCAGGATTACGCTGATTTTACTGATTAGTTTGATTTTTACTTTTTGATTTTATAAAAGATTTTAAAAGATTTTGGGAGATATCAGCGATATACCCGCTGATATCTCCCAAAATCTTTTAAAATCTTTTATAAAATCAAAAAAAGTAAATCAGTAAAATCAGCGTAATCCTGAGAAAGACAACATCCGCTCTTGCACTTTTCATTTGTGCTCATTATCTTGTTTGTATGAAAAAGTTTTTATTATCCGGCGGCCTCCTCTTTCTGGCGCTTACCGGTATTTCTATTCACATGAGCGGACAAGCAAAGAAGTATCCATCGCTGAACCACATGGCGTTGTACGTAGTAGATCTGAAAATAAGCACGGAATTTTACCGGGATATTATTGGGCTGGAACCAATGGAAGAGCCCTTTAAAGATGGAAGACACAGCTGGTTCAAAGTGGGTGAGAACAGCCATGTACACGTTATTTCCGGCGCAGCCAAAGCCACTGCGCACGACAAAAACACGCACCTTTGCTTCAGCGTGCCTGATATGCAGGCTTTCGTGGAAGTATTGAAAAAGCACCAGATTCCTTTTGAAGACTGGCCAGGCAAAGCCGGTGCTATCAACAAAAGAGTGGATGGCGTACAGCAGATCTACCTCCGTGACCCGGATGGCTACTGGCTGGAGATCAATGACGATAAATACTGATCATACGCGGATTTTGTCTTTCTCAGGATTACGCTGATTATACTGATTAATTTGATTTTTACTTTTGGATTTTTTCTGATTTAATAATTAAGGGAGATAAGAGCGAATATATCCGCTTCTATCTCCCTTAATCCTTTATAAAATCCAAAAGTAAAAATCAAATTAATCAGTATAATCAGCGTAATCCTGAGAAAGACAAAATCCGCGTTATTTCAATTCTTTCTCCAGCGCAGCAGCTTTCGCCGCAGCAGAGGCATCGGCCGGAATTTTCTTTAACCAGGTCAATGCCTCCTTTTTATGCTGCGCCTGTGCGTGATACAGGGCAATATAAAACACAGCATCATATTTAAATACTGATTCCCCTTCGTATACTTTCACCAGGTCTTTCATACCTGTTTGCACCGCACCCGTTTGGATAAGGACTATTCCCCGGTAATAAAGGGCGGTTTGACTGCTACTGTCTGTTTTGAGATAGCTCTCCAGTAAAGGGATCACCTTCGTGTAGGCCTTCTCGTTAAAATATAATGCAGCTGACTGTAACAGTGTATCCTCACTATTTCCCCGCTCCGCGGCTACCTGCATTTCAATATTGCCATAGGTATCCATGTAACCGGTATCGCGGGAATAAAAGCGGAATAAGAAGATCCCGCCCAGCACCGCTGCGGCCATACCGATTGTGACCAGGTACTTTTTAAAGCCCACCACTTTCCCTGTACGCCGGAAATGTTCAGCACGTTGTGCCTCCAGGGTGGTTTTCAACTGCTGAAGCCCCGGATCAGGCTTTAAGCGGTCCGACAAGGCAGCAGTGACCTCGCGGTATTGCTGTACCGATGCGGACAAAGCAGCATCTTCCCGGAGGGCGGCTTCAAATTGCAGCAGTTCATCCGGCTGCATGTCGCCTTCTACGTAACGGATAATATCTTCCTGGTTATAAGCAGCCATACACTAAATTTTCTGAGCCTGAATATAGGATAACAATGTAGCCATGCACTCCGATTTTTTCTTCCGCAGATACCCATAGGAAACCCCCATGGCCGCTGCAATTTTTTCCTGGGCTTCACCGGTCAGCGATTGCCGGAGAATTTCCCGGCACTTCTCCCCCAACCGTTCAAACTGTGCCAGGTAGATGCCTATCCGGGCTTCCTCTTGTACCACCTGTTCGGCCGCGGCAAATACATCTTCTCCCACATCATATAAATCATCCAGTCTTTTTGTTACCGGCTGACGGCCTCTTTTTTTTAGTTCATTCAGCCATTTCCTTTTACAGATCAATAAGAAGAACGGTTCAAAGGGACAGGTAAGCTGCAGCTGTTTGTACTTTGCCTGGCGATATACATCTATAATGGACTCCTGGAAAATATCGGCTGCATCATCTTCCGTACCCTGATGTTGCAGGATATGGTGTTTGATCTTTCCCGCAAAACGCTGATAAATCTCCTGCACCAGCAACGTATCGTTCTGGAGCAGACCTTCAAGGTATCGCTGGTCGGGGTGAATACTCATCTGGAAGTGATTCGCATGGGTTGACAGGAACATGCGCTGACTAAAAGTACATCTTTCTAAAAAAATATTCCGGAAAGGGGGTAACAAAATAAAAGGGCTGTTGATCTACTATCAAACAAGCAAAAACATTACTCAACAAAAATATCTTTTATGAAAGCGATCACCTTAACCTCGATCACCTGCCTGGTAGCTGCCGCACTGGCTATTTCTTCCTGTAAAAAGAATAACAGCCAGGAAATACCTGGCCCGGAAAAAGGCCAGGACGCTAAAATGCTGGCCGAATTCCTGGACGGTCACGCCCGACCATTTGAACACTTCAGTATAAATGCAGCAGCGGGCGGTGTTATCACTACCAGCCAGGGAACAAAATTCAATATTCCTCCCAACGTTTTTATTACTGCCGGCGGGGCACCTGTTACGGGCGCAGTAGATATCAGTATCAAAGAGATCAGGGATGTGAGCAGTATGATCCTGTCGGACAAAGCCACTGTTACTGCCGATGGGAAGATGCTGGTATCATTTGGAGAATTTTTCGTGAGAGCCGTCCAGAACAATCAGGACCTTGGCCTGCGACCGAAGAATGATACCGGCAAAGGCATCATGGTACAGGTACCCGCCAGACCGGCAGATAACGTACTGAATGGCATGAAAGAAGTGCCGATGTGGAACGGCGACACCACCGTATCTGTTACCCAGCACGGCTTTAACTACATCAACCAGCCCGTGACCATTACCACCGAGCACACTATTTCGAGGGGCGTGTTATGGAACCAGATCCAGAGCAGTTATGCACTGTTCAATTCATCCAATGGCTCCATGAACTTCCGGCTCGACAGCCTTATCCGGTGGGTTAATTGCGATGGACTGGCTAATATGCCTAATCCCAAAACCACGGTGATGGCTTATTTCACTAATCACTTTAACAATGAAACAGGCAGCAGCTACGGCGGCGAACAACCCAGCATGCTGTTCTTCAAACCCAAAAACTATAATACACTGGTAAAATTCTACAACGTTATTATGACGCCTCCCGCTGGTAAAGAAGGCTTCCATAGCTACCAGACCTCTATCCCCGTAGGACTGGAAGGCACCTTCCTCGCTATCAGCGCTGTAAATGGCCAGCTGTATGCAGAACAGAAAACAGTTACCATCGGCACACCGGCAGGCAGCGATAACTATTCCACCGTAAGCTTTGATCTGCAGGCTGTGGATGCCGCTACGTTGTTGTCGTTAATTAACAGCATGAATTCCAAATAACCGGCCTGTTATCCGTTTACAAGTACTCCAAATCTGAAGGCAATAAGTCAATCCCCCGGTTGGCTTATTGCTGCTTTTATATAATATTTATTTATATTTATGTTATATGCAACCTACAGCTCTCCTGGCAGCACTATTACTTTTCTTTCAAAGCGTTGTGATGGCGCAATCCCCTGTACCTCCATCATTTCCGCAGGATACCCTTCCTCCGGAAATTGAAGTACAAGGTACCGACGACAGTATGCACCTCGTTGCAAAGCTGCGCCCACTGCGCCAGATAGCCGGCGCCCCCGCATCTTTCTATACATATTTCTGGGAACTGGGAGATGGCACGTTTAGTTTTAGTCCAACGCCGGAACTGCACTACAAAGATACCGGCACCTACCAGGTACGCCTATACGCCACCAATAACTACGACGATGGTAAGGCGCCGCCCACCAAACCCAGGCCCATAAAGGTGAAGAAGCCTGTAAAGAACAGCGCCTGGGCTTCCCGTTTCTTTCACGGAAATGGGAATATAGAGATGAAGATAAACCGGAACCCCAAACCTGGCGAAGACTTCATGGCGCTTATTGGCTACCGGAATATGGCCGGCGATGCGGGCAGCGGCACCCTCCTGTTGTTTTATAACGAGAAACAGTTTGGGCATGCTGCATTTGATCTTACAGAAAAAAGAAGCTACCACGGGGAAGACAGCAGCTCCCTGCAATCCTTGCTGGCTCAACTGGAAACGCCCGGTATTGAACCCGACGTAGCACTGGCCCATGGCCCCCATGCCGGCTTACCCGCAGTGAACAACGCTGCTGCCAAAGCCATGTTACAGGCCATGCAGGGCGCATATAGCAGTCATACCGTATTGCACTTCAGCAATGCCGGCAAAACCGCAGAACAATTCCTTTTCCTCAACATGCACACGCTGCCGGAAATGGTGCAGGACACCAATGCAACCGTTACCATGACCGCCATGATGGTGCCCGACAACGCGTTGGCGCAACCGGAAGTATATGAGCTGGAAATGGCCGTGGTAAATTCCCACGACCCCAACCGGCTGCAACTGCGGAAACACCGGATCAACTATCGTTTTATGGGAAAGAAAAAAGAACTGACCTATAAAATTCAATTTCAAAATACGGGTAAAGGGCCCGCAAAAAGAGTGGCCATCGGCATCGCCGTGCCACGGCAACTGAACACAGAAACTATACAGCTAAAAGAAGTAAGCCCTGCTTGCATCGCCTGCGACTCCGCCTATCAGTCGCAAAGCTGTATGGATACCGTGCGGACAAAAGACAGCATCTATTTTGTTTTCAGAAATATTTATCTCCCCGGCCTTCAGCAGGAAGGTGTTACCGATCCTGATTCCACCAAAGGATTTGTGCGGTACTCCATTCTGTTTAAAAAGAAGCCCAAAAAGATTCCTTTCAGCAGCAGCGCGGCCATCATCTTTGATAAAAACGAGCCCATTTATACCAACCGCGCCACTGCCAGGTTTATCAAAGGATTTTCCCCCGGGATTATTGCCGGCTACACGTTTTCCCCTAACAGCGGCGACTATACGCTGAAAGGGCCGCTACAACTCGGCGCCGTATTGGCGCCTTTTGCACCCGACCGTCCTTACTTTCAGGTGGAAGCCTTTGCCGGCCTGCTGGAAAAGGAATCTTCCGGAACAACCATCATACGCGATAAACGGGATACCACCGTAAACGGCCAGGTGTACCTGATCAGGGGCAGGAATGAACTCACCACCACCACGCGGCAGTCGCTGCAACTGGTGCCGTTACATTTCCGGTATAACCTCAACAATTGGATCGGTGTAGGTATTGGTGCGATGGCGCAAATAAATATTGCTATCAAAACTACTACTGAGTCAAAAGTATACCTGACCGGTGTGCAGCAACCCGACGTGGTCACCAACACGGTCAGTAAAACGCTCAAAGATGATCCGCAATGGTTTGCCAGCATCAACGCGGCGCCCTTTGCCGATATACAGATAGGAAAAATAAAAAGCGGACCGGCAATTGGGTTGCGTTACCTGCGGCAGGTAACCGGTAATACGCCCGATCGTTTCTTTGTATACGCTATCTACAAACTGTAATAAATCATAACTTCAGCCATTATACCATGGCTGAAGCCCGATCATATATCACCTACCTGAAAAAAGTACTGCTGTTACTGGCGGTATCCGGTCTGTTGATTTCCTGGCAGGACCCTGAACTGGCAGTACTGAAAAAACACCAGGCCGCCAACCGGCTGGATGAGTGGATCTACACCTATATTCAATGCCCTGCCGCTTCGCCTGCAGAAAAGGCCGCACAGCTGAAAAGAGCTGCAGCCAATGCCTGGCGGGCGCCCCGGTCTACCGATGAAATACAGGCATGGATGGACCTGCTCATTAACCAGGGCTATTCCCTGTTGCAAAGCGGCGATATCATTTCCTCTACAGACGCCTACCAGCAAGCCTTTGAATGGGGCCGGCAACACACCTCCGTTACTGATCCCGGCCTGGTACTAGAATATATCCTGAAGCCGCTGGGTAACAATTATACGCGGCTCGGCGACTACGAACAGGCGTTGTTTATTCACCGCATAGCGCTGGAATTTGCCCGTGAGCTCAACGATCGTGAGGCTACTGCAGCCACTTACAGCAATCTCGCTAACACTGCCGCCAACATGGGGCAGCTGGAACAATCGCTTCGATACTGCCAGGAAGGCCTGCTGCTGGCGGATAAGCACAGTGCTACCTATGGTTTGCTGTTGTCTGAGCAGGCAGATGCCTGCCAGCAGTTACGCCAGTTTCCGGCCGCCAGGCAAAGTATTGCGCAAAGTATCCGCATCCTGCAACAGCAGCCCGCCGGCAACCCGGAAGCCACGCACTGGCTGTTTATGGCCTATCAGCAGGCAGGCGATATTTATCTCGCTGATCCCAAAACCGCAGCACAATACTACTTCCGTGCGCTGTCCATGCCGGAAAGCCAACGCACCCTGCGAAAGAGGGAACAGGCCCGCCTGTTCCTGCGTATCGCGAAGTTGCAAGCTTCGGGTAAGCAACCGGCAAAAGCGCTTCCCTGGCTGGATAGCTGCTCAAAAATATTACTACCGGGAAAGGATATACGCAAAGTTACTACTGAAGATGTTTATGGTGAATACACCCTGCTGGATCTCCTCTTCACCACAGCATCGGTGTACCAGTCGCTCGGGCAACCCGCTACAGCACTGTCCTTATACCGCCTGAGCTTTACCGCAGAAAGGGAGTTGCGGCACCAGTATATATCCCCATCGGCCAAAGAGGCCGCTATATCAGATAGCCGTTACCGTTATGAAGCCGCTATTGCACTGGCCTGGCGCTGCTGGCAAACCACACACCAGGCAGCTTACCAGATGGCCATCCTGCAGTTTATGGAAGACAGTAAGTCGCAGTTACTATGGGAAGAAATGCAGCAGCAGTCCATTCATTCCGGCAACGATACTATCCAGAAACGAATCCGGCTGCTGGAGCAGGCGCAGCTCTACTACCGGAAAGAAGCGCTACTCGGTAGTAAAAATGATAGCTTATTGCAGCTTCGCCAGCAGCGACTGGCCTGGGACCTGGCTACTTTAAGGAAAAAAGTACGGCAGACAGCACATAACGGCAATGAATTGTTTTCGCCCGACAGCCTGCTGCACCGGCTGGCTCCCCGCCAGCGGATCCGGACTTACTTTGCAGGAGAGCATACCTTATACAGTATAGAATCGGATCACCAGGGTATACGGTATGCGGATAGTACGCCGCTGGACCGTGATGCGATCCGCTATTTTAAGCAGCATTTTTTTGGAGAAGGGCCGTCGGCCATGGTGAACCATCCGAAGGCCTATCACCAGGCAGCATACCGCCTGTATACGCAAATATTTGCCGGGCACCCATTACAGGCCGGCTACAGTTACCTGCTGATGCCGGATGGTCCGCTCAACACACTCCCAATGGACGCCCTGATAACAGACCCTGTATATAAATCCGCCATCGGGCAATGGTCCTTTCTTGTGAAACAGGCAACGGTATCTTACGCTTATTCATTGCGCACCTGGAACCTGCAGATGCAGGCCCATAGCAATCCCGGGGGCTTCAGCGGTTTCTTCATTTCGCGGCAGCACGCCGGATTACCGGATCTGCAGGGAGTTATGAAAGAAAAAGAGTTGCTGGCGCCGGTGATAAATAACGGGCAATGGTTTGTGAATGAACAGGCACACAGTCAACAGTTCAGGAATGCGTTGGAGCAATCGGGCATTGTACATATCAGCACGCACGGGTTCACTCAAAAGGATAGCACCGCTGCCCCGCACCTCATGTTGTATGATGCGCCGTTCTACTTATTTGAATTGAATGGTATTGTCCGCCACCCCGCCCTGGTGGTGCTGAGCGCCTGTAAAACAGGCGACGGCCGCCTGGTAACCGGGGAAGGCATCCAGAGTATGGCGCATGCTTTTATGGCGGGTGGCACGCCTGCAGTGGTAGCCGCTTACTGGAATGTAAACGATGCCACTGCTCCCCTGCTGATGCAACAATTTTATGAGCAACTCACTATACAACACAATGCCGCCACTGCCTTGCAACAGGCCAAGCTAAACTGGCTTAAAGATCCCATGGTAACGGACATGCATAAACTTCCCTATTACTGGGCCGCATTGAGCTTCCAGGGGAATACGGCGGCGGCAGTCCTGTCTTCTTCCCGTTTCTCCTGGTATTGGCTGCTTTTATTGCTGCTGATACCGGCTTTCCTGCTGGTACGCAAATGGATTCGTTAAGGAATCATGAACAGTCCACCGAATTCCCCTTTTTTTCCTTAAATTCATTGAAGAGAGTCTTCAGTCATATCCTGCTTTTATGTCATTACTACTGAATGTTCCCAACGCGGAAAAAGAGCATGCTGCATCTATGGGCGCCCAATGGGATCAGGTGGCGCGCGCCTGGTACTTACCGGAGGACCGGTACGACCGGCTCATAGAGGTGGCCCGGTGGATACCGGAAAAGCATCCTGCCATTATTCTGCCCACCGAAATAAGTATTGTGCAGGCTGGCAGGACGTGCTGGAAATGCCAGCACAATAACCGGGTAATAGCGCTTGCCGGTAATTATTTTTATGAGAAAGATATGAATGAGCGGGATGAGTCGGTATGGCTGGCGCAGGATTTCTTTACAGTATTCCAGCAGGTGTCCAGCATTTCAGATAACCTGCAAACGTTTCTGAATGATTACTATCCGCGTTACAAACGGGCGTGGTCAAATACACTGGGGAGTCATTGCTGGTCTAATCATTGCGAATCATGCGACAGCATCCAGGGCGACTGGTTCCTGTTTGATGAAGCAGGCAGCGTGTTTAATCCTACTGTAAGAGAAGAGGCTGCCCGGCTGACGATCAGGAACTATACCCTGAAATATGCGCCCCTGATCGATGCAGTTTATTCTCTCGGAGATCATGCACGGCTCATCAATGAATTTGCAGAAAGAGCGGATCTATAATTTCACATGTGTTTTCAGGAAAATAAAATAGCGGGGATCTTCTTCTGCAAAAATCTCCTTCCCTTCCAGCATATACGCCCTTAACAGGTATTCCAGCGATTGATCATGCTGGTTCAATTCATACAGGCTTTCCCCCAGGCGTAAATTCACAAAGCCGTTGGCCTGTGCATCCGGGCCGTTTAAGGCGTCATAAAAGCTATTGGCGGCGGCCTCATAGTTGCCTTTAAAGTAATACATATCCCCAATGCTGGCATACAACCAGGTACTAGCTTCCCAGTTCCGCGCCGGTTCCGGCAGGAGCTGCAAAGCTTCGGTAAACCGGGCAATGGCGCCATCAAAATCATCTGCATCCGCCAGTTCGTTGCCTGCCTCAGATAAAGCTTCTACTTTTTCGTGGATATCTGCCGGCAGTTCTTCCTCCACTACAGTTGCCAGGCCGGAAAATACATGCAGGTATTTTTCATCCACTCCTTCAAATACGCGCCCGGCAGACTTATGCATAGCCGTAGTAAAATATTCTTCTGCTCCTTTCATATCCCCGTTTTCAAAACGGGCTTTACCCAGCACAAATTCACGTTCACCATCTTCTGCACGCGCAGGATCGCATTGTTGTAAGGTATTTGCCCAGCGGAGCATGGCCGGAAAATCTTTTAATATGAAATAGGTTTCTGCAATGGCAAGGGCAATATGATAGCTCTCGTCATACACCTCTTTAGGTGCTGGCAGCAGTTCCCAGGCTTCTTCCAGCTTCAATGCATACCTGGCAGGATCATTGTTTTCAAACAACACCTCTGCTTCTTCCCAGATGACTTCAATAGCCGCCACAATTTTCTGATCGTGTAATTCCATATATCCCGTTTTAAAAAGTCCCTGTACAACCGGAATTGTACAGCGGCCATTCAGATGATGCCGCTTTCGAAGGAGCGTATCTCACGTTGTAATTTTTCGCCTTTGTATTCTTCTGCGAGCTGCAATCTTCGCAGCCCGATCTTTACATATTCTTCCTGCATTTCTATACCGATGCAATTCCTTCCCAGCTCTTTAGCCACCGCGCAGGTAGTGAAAGTACCGGAGAACGGGTCCAGGATTACGTCTCCCGGGTTGGAACTGGCTTTAATGATACGTTCCAGCAGGGCAACAGGTTTCTGGGTGGGATGATTTTCATATTCATCCATGCGGTAGCGTACCCGTGCAAAGTCCCATACATTGCCGGGAACTTTTTGCGTGTTATAGGCAGCCGGCGTGCTTTTCCGGTAGTCGATCAGTTTCCTTTTTGCCCCTGTTTTGGCTTCAATGAGAATATCGGCTGCATTGAAAGTGTAGTTGTTTTTATCGTTTACGCAAAACAGGATGGGCTCATACATGGACCCAAAGTATTTCCTGGCCTGTACCCCGGAGCTATCATAGCTCCATACGATGCGGGAGAGAATATTGATTTTCTGACGCAGGTAAATATCAAAATAAGGCATGAACTGGGTGGCGGTCATTACATAAAAGCTGCCGGCAGGTTTGAGTTTCTTTAGGCAAAGGTCCAGCCACTGATAGCACCAGTTAAGGTATTCTTCTTCCGTATCCCATTTTTCAATATGTCCATTAAAGTTTTTGCCGATATTATAGGGAGGATCGGCGAAGATGAGATCTACAGAATGATCCGGCACCAGCGTTTGCAGCGCCTGCAACGCATCTCCATGTATTATTGTATGATTGTGGTTACCGAATACTTCCATTTCCTTCTTTTCTGCCGATAAAATTAGCTAAAAAAAGGCCAGGATAAAGATACCCTGGCCTTTTTTAGCGGAAACCTGCATCAGAAGGTGATCCACACGATATATGCTTTCTTGTCATTTCCCTTCCGTTCTATCATCAGGGTAGCTAACGACTTATTGTCATCGCTGTACGCGTTCATCTCCAGTAAGCTGAACCTGGCTTCATCTTTTCTGCCCGGATCACCAAACAGGAAGGTCTTTTTCACCTTGTCGCCGTCGCAATAGGCAATTACTGTATTGACCGCACTTACCGCGACCATTGTTTTCTTCCTACGGTAGTTCTCCGTGCTATCCGAAACATTTACCGGGACATCGTTAAAAATGCTATAGCCAACATTATTCACAAACATGTAGTCGTAAGAAAGGAATCCTTCATTATAGGTGCCTGTTTTAAAGAAAACCCTGCGGAAATTCCAATCGGTTTGGGGTCTGCGGTAAATAAAATAAGGACGCAATAAAGAACCGGTATGTTGACTTTTCGCAATGGCATAACTGCCGGGTGTTTCCTTCCCCTCATCATCGAGCCTTACAATCCCGATATCACCAAAGCGGGTACTATAACTGGTACGGTTACTGGTAGAGGGTCTTCCATTGATATAGGTGGTAGAAGTATAATATTCTGTTTTTGCTTCCAGCTCTTCATACATCAGCGTGATGGAATTATCTTCATTGATCCGGAAATCCTGGATAACACCATAATAGGGTTTCTTATATTTCAGGTGTTCCTTTGCGTAGTCCGACAATAAAGGATGATCAACAAAATACTTTTTGCTTACCGCTAACGCAAACGGATCGATGACACTCATCTGCAATACCAGGTTTTCACTGGTGGTATACATCGTGTAGGGCCGGCCTGCGCTTTTAGCATTTATAGCTGCCAGCAGGTATAAATTCTTATTGGCGCTGTTGTACTTCAGGGCAACCATAGGCTCCTTATAATCGTCGGTATAATCCAGCAGCTTGTGTTCGAACGCCTTTTCGCCTTTGGCGATGCGGGAAATCAGTATCCGGGAATCCTTTCCGGAAGTTTTTGTGTTATGTGCAAAAGTGGCAATAAATACAAACTGATCCTGGTGCACATACATGCCTTTAAATTCCATGTATTTAAAGCCGCCGTTGGGGGATTCGTAAGATGCTTCATTTATTTCTTTGTGATCCGGGCTGTAATGCGTGACTTTAATCATTTCGTTACTGCCGCGCTCCAGCGAGCTGAATCCCGCCACGGCATAGTACTCCGAGTTGGGATCCTTACGTACCTGGGAATCCGGCAGGTCTGAAATCATTTCTTCTTTGACCAGCTTACCCGTTTTACCATCAAAAATAAGGCGGAAAAGACAGGTCTTCCTGTGTATGGCCTGCTTTATAAAAACAACGCCCTCGCCATTCATTTCATATAATCCTGCAAGGGAAGCATTCTTCGTCTTCTTTGCCTTCCATGATCTTATCCGGCTATTCACTGTGGAGGAGGCATGATGCTTTTTGTCGTATACAACTACGTCAACACCCTTTTTTGCGGTAAAGTGGAAGAAAAGCGTATTTCCATTTTTCATCAGCAGTAACCGGCTGGCGCCATCATCGGGTTCGTCGAAAGGTTTACTCCGGGTTATTTCCGGCGCCTGGGCCAATAGCGTTATGGGTAACAACAGGCTGCAAAGGCAGGCCAGTAACAGATTTTTAAGCATAGGAATAAAATAAACAGCGCGCAAGATAGAAATAGTTATTCAGCCGTGAATAACACTAAATGGGGATTATATTATTATATTCGTATAAATACTAATGGAAGATGAGCCTGCAAAAACCCATTTCAATAAAGATTTTCCTGGCGATCTTATCCTGCTTTGCCTGGTTTGCCCTGATCCCACAGTTTTTCATCACCATCGGCAGTAACCAGGCGCCCTGGTTTGAGAATTTCATCCGGTATTTCAGTTATTTCACCCTGCTTACCAATGCTATGGTAGCCATTTCCAGCACGGTGTTGTTAGTAGCGCCCAATAGCAGCTGGGGACGATTTTTTGCACGGACTACCACCGCTACCGCTATAGCGGTGTATATTACTATTGTGGCACTGATATATAACGTGATCCTTCGCCCCCTCTACCAATTTGAAGGATTACAAAAAATATTAAATGAAGTACAACATGTAATCGTACCGGTACTATTTGTTTTATATTGGTGTGTGTTTGTGAACAAAAGTTCCCTTCAATGGAAAGACTTCCTTCCATGGCTCTGGTATCCCCTGGTTTATGTTTTATTTGTACTGATCCGTGGCTCCTTCTCCGATTTTTACCCTTATCCGTTTATCAACTTAAATGATTTAGGTTTCCGTCAAACATTAATAAACGCCGTTGGAATGGGCGTGCTATTCACCTTAATGTCCCTGGCTTTTATTGGTGTCGGGAAATTATGGTCGCGTAAAAAATAATTATTGTCAGGGGCGGGTGCTGTAGCCTCTTAATTTCGCCCGGATATATTTACCGGATGCTGTGAGCTGAGCAGCTGTCCAGCCCCCATTTGCGGGCGCACCGGGCAACAGGATAGAACATAACTCGTTGGGCTTATCGGACACGGACCAGTTAATCCAGCTTACCTGGTTGCTTTCCAGGAACGTAAACCACGCCTCCCATTGCGGGTAGTCGATGTGGCCGCTGCCGGTAGCTTCCGAGCCATTACACTCTGTTACAAATACAGGAATGTTTTTGCTGAGCGCATAAGCACAGTCATCTCTCAGCCACTGGCCATGTGACGCCGCATAGAAATGTACCGTGTACATAATATTACTGTAGCCGGTTAAAGGTGCATCTGCTACTTCGCGGATCTTCTGGTCCCAGTGCGGGCAACCTACAATTATAATATTATCCGGATCATATGCGCGGATACCGGCAATCACCGCCGCTGCATAGGATTTCACCTGTTCCCATGTTTGCGTTTTATTAGGTTCATTGATGATTTCATAAAGTATGTGCGGATGATGACCATACGTTTGCGCCATCAATTTGAAGAAGGCGACCGCTTCTTCCTGGTGAAATGCTTCACAATGCCAGTCGATAATTACATAGCTGCCTTTGGCCAGCGCGGCGTCAATTACTTTCTTCAGCAGTGCAAGCTGTCGGGCACGATCATTCAGATAAGCAGGCGTTGCATCAACGCCCATGGCGGCGCGGACAATATCTGTTTTGAAATCATCCGTCAGCCAGTTCACTACGCCTGGGTTCCAGTACTGCGGCCACCAGGTGCTCCAGCCGAAACTTTGTCCGCGCAGGGATATAGTATTGTTACGCTGGTCTTTCAGGTAGCGGCCGGATACATGCAACGCGCCATACCGCCGCACCGGTGATCCTGCCGGGAGCGTGTCTTTCGGAGGCTTATCGCCGGCATCCGACCGGGCCGGTTTTGCACAGGCAAAGGCGCATAAAAAGAACACAATGATGTAGAAAGATAACGGGAGCCGTTTCATATGCTGCATAATTTATACTGCTTTCTTCGGTGAATCTTTCCCCGACTGCTTGATATAGGCAGAAGGCAATACACCGAATTCAGCTTTGAAAGATTTTGTGAAATAATGCGGGGTATTAAATCCCACTTCGTATGATATTTCTGCAATACTCAGCTGGCTTTTTTCCAGCATCAGTGCTGCTTTCCGCAGGCGGATAGAGCGGATGAAATCAACCGGTGTTTTACCGGTGAGCAGCAACATCTTTTTATAAAGCGATACCCTGCTGATGCAAAGATGCCTGCTTAATTCTGCCACACTCAGGTTGGCGTTCTGCAGGTTTTCTTCCACATATGCCAATGCGGCAGCGATAAATTTTTCATCTACAGATTGGATGGAGATATCCGCCACCTGCACCTCCACCTGTTTGGTATATACTTTTTTGATAGTGGTTTGTAATGTAAGCAGGTTCCGGATCTTTGACACCAGCATTTCAAAATTGAATGGCTTACAGAGATAGTCGTTGGCGCCTGTTTCCAGTCCCTTTATCTGATATTCCTCGCCTACCAATGCGGTGAGCAGGATAATCGGGATATGCGAGGTGCGCTTGTCCTGTTTGATTTTTGTGCACAGCTCCAGGCCATTCATTTCAGGCATACTTACATCGCTCACAATCAGATCGGGATGCAATGCCAGCGCCTTCTGCCATCCTTCTTTGCCATTGGCAGCTTCCAGTAAACAGAAGTACTCCTGCAAATTATCTTTCAGGTAAAATCTGAAATCATCATTATCTTCTACCAGCAAAATGGTAGGTTTCTTATTCTTTTCCCGTTGTGTAACGGCGGTTTGCTGGTTCTCTGTAACTACCTCCCCGTTTTCCGCCGGTTCTGTTTTCAGCGGCAGCTCTACTATAAAGCAACTGCCGCCATTGGTAATAGATTCTACCCGGATGCTCCCCTGATGCAATTTTACAAACTCCCTCGTAATAGATAAACCAATACCACTGCCCTGGTTGATGAGCGAGGCTGGAATATCATGCTGATAGAAACGGTCAAAGATCTTATCTACTTTTTCCGGGGGAATACCAATGCCGGAATCCATCACATTGATGCGGAGGGTTACGGTGTTGCCGCTTTCATCTGCCGGGAGACAATTCAGGAACACGCCTACATGCCCACCTGCCGGTGTAAACTTGAAAGCGTTGGAAAGCAGGTTGAATAAAATCCTTTCTATCTTATCATAGTCAAAACTGGTTTCAAGGGAAGAAATATCGGTATCAAACGCAAACTTGATATTTTTCTGTTCCGCAATATCCATAAATGAAAAAGATACTTCTTTAATGAAACGAATAATATCACCCGGGCGGGCATCCAGCTTCAGTTCATACACTTCCATCTTCCTGAAATCCAGCAGTTGGTTTACCAGGTTCAGTAAGCGTCTTACGTTGCGTTTGATCATATTTACCTGGACGTTCTGTTCTGCCAGCTGCGGATCTTTCAGCATTTTGTCGAGTGGCGCTATGATCAGCGACAAGGGCGTCCGGAACTCGTGACTTACATTCGTGAGGAATTTAATCTTTAGCCGGTCCAGTTCATGCAGTCGCCTGGCTTCTTCCCTCTCCTGCTCGCGGCTCCGTTGTGCTTCCTGTTTTTCCTGCTCCTGTAAAAACTGCGTCCGTATTTTTTTGATACCCCTGTATCTCAGGTAAAATAAACCCGCTAAAACCAGCAACACATAAGTGATGTAGGCGACCTGAGTTTTCCAGAAAGGTGGAAGGATACGGATATTGATCGCGAGTACTTTTTCGTTCCAGGTATCATGTACAGTGGATGTTCTCACTTTAAACACATAGCTGCCCGGATCCACATTGGTGTAAGTGGCTTTGCGGATTTTGTTATCAACGGCTACCCAGTTTTCATCCAGCCCTTCCATCTTGTACTGATACCTTACTTTGTCGGGGTTCAGGTAATCCAGTGCGGCAAATTCTATCGAAAAAAAGTTCTGGTTATAATTCAGTACAATATTTTTGGCAATGGTAATAGAAACAGGAAGAATCACCCTGCCATTTATTTTTTCACCGGTATTTACGGTATGATTAAATAATTGGAAATCTGTAAATACCAGTTCCGGTAAGATGTTGTTGATCTTAATACTTGCCGGATTGAAAATATTAAAGCCGCTGCCTCCGCCAAAGACCATTTCTCCTTTGGAGGTTACCAGGGAGGCATCTTCATTAAACTGCTTTCCCTGCAGGCCATCTTTTACATCATAGTTAATGAAGTTCAGCTTGTACACCTCATTTTCCACCGACACTACGGCATTGGAAAGGCCGTTGGCTGTACTTAGCCAAAGGTTATGATTTTTATCCTCCCGGATGCCGAGTATATTATTGTCTGGCAATCCATCTTCTTCCCGGAACAGGGAAAACTGTTTGGTATTGGGATTAAAAATGTTCAGTCCCTCGCGTGTACCGATACAGATATATCCCCTGCTGTCTTCGATCATGGAAAGGATATTATCATTTGCCAGGCTGTTGGGATTATCATTTTCATGCTGGTAATGCACAAACCTCCCGGTCTTTTTCTGCAATACGTCAATACCGTTCGACGTGCCGATCCAGATATCCTTGCGCCGGTCTTCCAGCAGGGTAAAAACGTAGTTTGAACGGATGCTGACGGAATCTTCCCTTCTTAAATGCCTGAATATTTTTGTTTCCGGATCAAAAATATCTACGCCACCAGACAGTGTTCCCACCCAGATACGGTGTTCACTGTCTTCCATAATTTCATAGATCCTGTTATCAGACAAACTATTGGGGTTCTGTTCATCATGACGGTAATGGGTAAACGTTTTTCCATCGAAGTACTCGAGTCCACCAAGGTAGGTGCCTACCCATATATGCTGTTTATGATCTATACAAATACTTACAAGCACATTGGTGCTTATGCTTTGCGGGTTAGATTTATCGTGTACGTACGCCTTACAAGTACCTGTTTGCGGGTTAAAACAAGTAAGTCCGCCGCCGTTACTGGCCAGCCACAGGTTGCCTTTTGCGTCTTCCGCAAATGCGTTTATGTCGCTGTAGTTGAGTCCTTCCGGTTTCATGGGATCATGGCTGTACAAAGGGAATTTGAAGAGATCCGGATAATAATAATTAACTCCTTTTTTATAAGTCCCAAACCAGATCATACCGGCTGCATCGCTGTACAGCGTGGTAATACTATTTTGGGAAATACTGTTTGGATTACGTTCATCCATTACCAGGTTCTGTACATGAAATCCTGATTTATCAAGCAGGTTGATGCCACCGGGATCAGTGGCAATCCACACTTTGCCTTGTTTATCCTGCATTACCGCATTCACAACATTTGCGGTGATCCTGTTTTCCGGGGCATCTTTATAGAAGTGTTTCAGCAGGTTGCCTGAAGGGCTGTAATAGTAAAGCCCATCGCCGCTGCCGGTAAAAACCCAGATATCCTGCTGGTGGTCGATGTACAGCTGGTACCTGGTAGCTTTCTTTTTAGCCAGGGTTGCATACAAAGGCATGGCCCTGTATACCACTTTACGGGTACGGGTGTCAAATTGTTCCACCCATCCGTCGAGGTATGCAATCCACAGGTCGCCGCGATCATCCAGCGCAATATCAGATATGGCAATGGAATGAAGGGAGGTACTA
Organism: Chitinophaga sp. ARDCPP14; assembly: GCF_051362515.1. NCBI lineage: Bacteria > Pseudomonadati > Bacteroidota > Chitinophagia > Chitinophagales > Chitinophagaceae > Chitinophaga > Chitinophaga sp. ARDCPP14. Next base: position 214,891 of record NZ_JBKIXB010000010.1, read on the forward strand.
TCGTTTGCAGCAACGCAGTAGGCTTTTATTTGTTTGGTGTGTTCATTAAGGATGATAATGCCATGATCGGCATGTAAAAAATAAAAATCGCCGTTGGCGCCCTTCAGTATTTTTTCTACCTGGTAGCCATATACCTGCAACGGGTGCAGCAATTTGGCTACATCATCATTGAAGCTGTCTGTTTCCGGATCATAGATAGAAAAGCCAAGCTGTGTTCTGATCCACAGGCGGTTCCCGGGGGCATCATAAATCTGGGTAATAAAATTATCACTGAGAGAAGTGGCATCATTCAGCCGGTGTTTATATACCTTAAATTTAGAACCATCAAACCGGTTCAATCCATTCAGGCTTCCCATCCACAGGAATCCTTTGGCATCTTTGAGGATGCTGGTAATTCCATTATGGGACAGCCCGTTATTTACATCCAGGTGCGAGAAAGCATACGGTATATCCTGTGCAGAAACGGACGTGCAGTACATCCATAACAACAGCAGGTATTTTATATTGGTAAGTTTCATCTTATAACGCGGACGCAATTGAAAAAAGGTATATCCCCGCTGCCGGTAGTGACAGCGGGCGATATGAAAATACGATTCCTCTGTTTAAAATGTATGCTATTTTCGGGTTATTCAATCACCAGCGGATTTTCCGACTCAATATCCATTGGTGTGATACCGTCCGTGCTGAATACCAGTGTGCCGGTAGTGGCCGTGGCCGGTACTTTTAGCACCAGGTCTGTCACCGATTTGCTGACAAATTCCGTTACTGCAGCATCATCGTTACCAAAAGTGACCCGCGTTATCCAGTTTACAAAAGTGCCTTTAATGGTGATCGTGGCTCCTTTGGCGGCGGAAGCGGGAACCGTGGTAATGGTTACCGGCACATTGAGGTTCAGTACCGTTTTGGATACAATATCACCTTCGGGTGCTTTCAGGGTAACCACTCCTTTCTCCGTTTCCTGCGGCACCGTGATGATGATATGATCGGCCGTTTGTTCTGAGAAGGCCGCCGCCTCTACGGTAGCGCCTTTCAGCACGATGGCGGTTACCTTATTAAGATTGGTACCAATAAAGCCGATCTTCTCGCCTGGCTTTGACCCGGATGGGCCAAAGCTCAGGAGTGTTACCTTATCCGTTTTAACGGCATCGTCGTCGTCTTTACTGCATGACATCAGTCCGGCGATGAGCAGGAGCAGCCAAAGCAGTTGTTTATATAAAATAGTTTTCATTGAAATGAGTTGAGAACTTATGAACACTTATTTTTTAATCACTTTTGGCACTACGCGGAAATTATCGAACGACATATCGCAGTCGAGGTCACCGGCGCCGCTGAATACAATCCGGGTGTAATACCCATTGGGTTGCACGGTTTGTTTGGCGTAGCTGGCGGTCACTTCTTCGTAGGGAATTGTCACCGTTTGCCATACGCCTTTGGTGTCGTAGGGAGGCATCCAGGAGAAGTCGCCCTGGCCGTCATTCTTCACACCTACACAAAATTTAAGTGCATTATTGTTGTAGGGTTTCTTCGTGTTCAGTTCAAATTTCAGGTTATAATTTTCCGGTTTCAGGATCGCTTCATCCGGGATATTTTTGCTGATGGGTCCCATCGCATCTGCAGGTCCGCCGGCCAGCTCCACCCAGCCCCAGTTGCTGATGGGTTGTTTTACGCGGATATAGTTACCATTGATAGCGGCAGGGTCGCCGGCACCCGGATTGGTTACTACAAAAGAGGAGTTCCACCAACCGGTGAATGGGTCGCTGCTGATAAAAATGTTCCTGTTATCGCGGAACCAGAAATCGGAAATGGCTTCCCCGAAATTGGTTTTAACGGTGATTTGCCCTGGTTGTGCGCCGACAGGCACCCTTACTCTCACTTGCTTATCTGTTGTTTCCACTATTTCGCCAACAGCGCCACCGGTAAAGGTTACCGTTACGGGCGCATAGAAAAAATCACCTGTGATCACGGCTACATCCCCGGCGGCCACATATTCACAATCCATCCGGGTAACCAGTGGTTTGCTGATTTTTACCGGGAAATTGTACTCGAGTTTTTTTCCGCTGCCGAAGATGATCTTTAGTTTATTATCTACTTCTACCGGGATCTGGGAAGGTATGCTTACGAGGATAACGGTAGGCGTAATGTAGGGTTGTGTAAGACTGGCTTTCTGATCGTTGAACCAGATTTCCCTGGCGTCTCCGAGGTTCTCCCCTACAATGGCAATCAGCACACCCTGCCCGGCTTCTACGAGCAAGGAGTCGCTGGTAGCGGGATCTGTGAGCCGGACATAACTGATCCGCGGCTCTCCGTTGTTGGGGAGATTATCTTTGCTACAGGAAATGATTCCTATACACATAATGAGCAATACTATGGAGCTATATATCTTTTGCATGAGTATATTATTTTTTGTAAAAAGCGTATAGGCCTACTTGTTATAATAATCTACTGCCGGTTTCTTCAGATTGGGCGCCTGGCTTAGTTCTGCTGCAGGTATCGGAATCAGGAAGTTGCCATCGTTGGCAATAATTTTCCGGAAGGATGCCCAGGATGTTTTCACACATTTCCATGATGTAGGATCAGGCATTTTATCCGGCGCGGTGGCAAACAAGCCCCTGTCCTGCGAGTTTAAGATGGCGTATGCTTTTGCTTTATTGTAATAGTGAAGAGCTACCAGGTCGTACCAGGCCATTCCTTCCATGGCAAACTCGACGATGCGTTCGTTAAAGATCACATCTGCGGTAAGTGGTTTTTCAAAACGGGGTAAGCCTGCGCGGGTATGTACGGCGTTAAAATACTCCAGTGCAGTGGCGTCTGTAGTACTGGCGCTGTTACCCAGTACCGCTTCCGCGTAAATCAGGTACATTTCAGACAACCGCATCATGTAGGTATCGTTACCATAGTTTTGTTGCGCCGACTGTCCGCCTACATCGGCGGCCCTGCCGGTTACATATTTCTTGATGCAGAGGAAATTGTTATCACCGGTGTTATAAGGGTAAATTAATTTAGGTGTGGTACCATCTGCGAGCTTCTCTGTAATTTCCGGGTAGTATGCGCCCGGCATAAAAAAGGTGGCTTTCAGTCTTTGGTCCAGCGTTCTGCCACTGATGAGCGTATCGCCGGAGTTCACGAAGCCTTCGTACTTGCTGATCATCCACCAGGTGGCGCTTTTATCGCCGCCCCAGCCATCGCCGTTGCACATTTTGCTATCGTAGTTCAGATCGGACGGAGAAGCATTGGAGGCGCCCCAGTCGCCCGGTGCGTATACCCATTGCAGTGAGAACATGGATTCTGTGTTATTGTCATAAGGAAAGAGGAAGAGGTCGTAGTAACTCCTCAGCAATGAATATTTACTTTTTGTGATGACCTGTTGAGAGAAGTATTTGGCGCTGTCGAGGTCCGATTGATTACGGGCGCCGGAACCGTTTGCTCCTAACCCGGACCTGGCCAGGTAAAAGCGGGCGAGCATACCTTGTGCGGTCCACTTTGTGATCCGGCCTTCGCGGGCTGGTACTTCCGGCAGGTCTTCCGCCACAGCACGCATTTCGCTGATCACAAATTTCCATACACTTTCTGCGGTATTTTTCCGGAGAGAAGTATCGGAAATCAACTTCAGGTTATCTTCGATAATGGGCACTTCTCCCCAGTTCATTACCAGGTATCGGTAAGCCAGCGCCCTCATAAACCGCGCTTCCGCAATAGCCATTTTTTTAGCGTTGGCAGAAACTTCCGGCCCCGCATATTTATTGATATTGGAAATAGTGAGATTGGACTGGCCGATCACAATAAAGAACGACCGCCAGGACGCGCCATTGGCCGTAGTATTGGCGGTGGTGTTAAACTCCACATTGTCTTTATCATTCCATGCCGAATAAGCAGTACCCGCCCTGAAATCGCCGATGCTGATAGCCGAACGGCCATTGTAATCAGACCATACTTTACTGTATAGCAAAGCGGTAGCTGCCATCAGCTGATCATCCGTTTTATAAAATCCCGCATCCACGATAGCATCTTTGGGTGGACGGCGTAAAAATTCTTTTGAACAGGCTGCCAGTAAAAACACAGATAACAGCAGCGCCCCGTGATATATATTGAATGTACCTTTTTTCATAACCAGCAATTTTAGAAATTAACGCCTAGGGCAAAAGTGTAGATGCGTGTGAGCGGATAACGTCCGAAATCAAGTCCTATAGCCTGATTCCCGGAGCTGGACTCCCTTCCGACGTAACCACCTACTTCAGGATCGTATCCGGTATAACCGGTGAGAGTAGCCAGGTTTTGCGCGCCAAAAGTTAACCGGGCGCCCCTGATTATTTTTTGCTTTGCCAGCAGGGAAGCGGGCAAGCTATAAGAGAGGGAAACATTTTTCAGCCGAAGGAAAGAACCATCTTCCACGAACCTGTCGGTGATCCGGCCGTAGTTGCCGTTCGGACCACTGGATATTCTCGGGACATTTGTTCCCGGATTTGATAAGGACACATTGCCGTCTTTATCCGTTACCGGTTTGGCATAGTCCATTGCTTCTATCATCATGTTGCGGCTAAGATTGATCTGGTTGGGATTGGAGTTCACCCTTGCCAGGTAATTATATACATCATTGCCGTAAGTGCCGGTGATTAAAATACTCAGGTCAAATCCTTTATAAGAAAAGGTGTTTGTAAAGCCGCCAAATACTTTCGGATAGGGGTTGCCGATATAGGTTTGATCATTTACATCAATGATGCCATCGGGCTTTCCTTGCGGACCGCTTACATCTTTGAACTTCACATCTCCTACCCAGATATTGTCCACATTGGTGGGAAGACGCTGCCCGGTGTTATCTACCGGCACGGCGCTTTTATTGATTTCGTCTACCGACTGGAAAATACCTTCCTGGATATAGCCCAGGAACAACCAGGGCGCCTGGCCCACAACAGATTGCTGCGTCCAGTTATCCAGCCACCAGGAAGTGCGGTTCAGCACACCTGCATCTGTATTGAACTTTTTGATCGTTGTTTTGAACCCCGACAGATTGAGACTGGATTCCCATTTAAAATCTTTTGTGCGGATGTTGGTGGTGTTGATGGTTACGGCCCATCCTTTATTCTCCAGGGAGCCGATGTTTACGGTCGGCGCTCCTACTGCACCGATCCCGTTGGTACCCATATACCAGGGCAGTGGAATATCCATCAGGAGGTTGTCGGTATTTTTCACATAATAGTCCGCCTCGATGCTGATCCTGTTATTCAGGAAGCCCATATTAATACCAATATTATTGGTTTGGGTAGACTCCCACTGCAACCCCGGGTTCGCATACCGGGATGTTAAAAACCCTGTACCGGTTGGTGTAGCGGCGGCCTGCATAGGCGCATAGATACCGGCGCTCCAGCCCGAGTTACCGGTGATACCGGTTTCAAATCTCAGTTTAAGGTCGCTGATAAAAGGTACCTGGAAGAAGTGTTCCCTGGAAACGCGCCATGCTGCTGAAACTGCGGAGAAGGTGCCCCAGATATTTTCATCTCCGAAGTTTGCTGATCCGTCTCTCCTGGCAGAAGCTGACAGGATATACCGGTCATCGTAATTATAATTTATTCTTCCAAGATAAGATTCCATTGCCCAGTCGCCCTGGCCACCGGAGTTGGTGGCATCGGCCGCCTCACCTGCGTTCAGATCCAGGATGTCATTGGTAAGAAACCCTTTCCTGCCACCGGTTAAATTTTTCCAGTTGGATTCCTGCGCCTCATGGCTCACCATCAGGTTAATATTATGTTTTCCAAGTTGTTTGGAGTATTCAATCAGCTGATTCCAGTTCCAGTAGGTACTTACATTGCTTCCGTTGGTAAGACTGGCCCGGTCGTTTACCGCCCAGCCAATAGAATAGGTAGGCAGGTAATTTTCTGTGTTGGCGAAGCCAAAATTGGTATTGAAAGTAGTTCTGATGTAAAGATCCTTTATAGGGTTTATGCTGGCGCCGATGCCGCCGATCAACTGCCGCCTTACTGCCCTGTTGATATTCAGATTGGCAATGGCAATAGGATTCACCGGGGTAAAGATATTGGCGCCATTGGTAAGATCGCCGCCTCCCCAGGAACCGTCCATATTTTTCACGGGGATCTGCGGAGTGAGCATCAAAGCGTTAGATATAATATTTTCCTGGCTGGTGGTGAGATTTTCCTTTGTTTGGTTGAAGCTGAGATTGGCGTTCAGTGCGATCCAGTTGCGGGGTTTATTGTCGAGGTTTAACCGGAACCCATACCTGTTAAAGCCCGAACCCAGTGCAATACCTTCCTGCTTCATGTATTCGCCGGAAAGGTAGTAGGTAGTTTTATCGGTGCCTCCGCTCAGGCTCAGCTGGTGTTTACTCATGGGAGCATTTTTGAAGAGTTCCTTTTGCCAGTCGGTACCTTTACCCAGCAGGGAAGGGTCTTTAAATTCCCCCTGGGTGTTGCCGCCTGCCAGTGCGTGGTATTCATTTACCATTTGTGCGTATTGGCGCAGGTCCATCACTTCTACATGTGGTGGCGGCGTTTGTATATTATATTGGAACATGTAGTCCATTTTAGTATCGCCGGCTTTACCTCTTTTGGTGGTTACGATCAGCACCCCGTTGGTGGCCCTGGAGCCATACAGCGCGGTAGCGGAAGGTCCCTGCAATACTTCAATATTTTCGATGTCGGCGGGGTTAAGGCCGGCCAGTGGATTGGACGAACTGGTTGACCCAAAGGAGATGGACGCGCCGGGCATCTGAACACCATCAATTACATACAACGGCTCGTTGGTACCATTAATAGAGTTCACGCCACGGATGTTCACGGAGATACCGCCACCGGGCTGACCGGAATTCTGAGTTATATACACGCCTGCGGAGCGTCCCTGTATGGCTTGTTCCAGCGTGGTATTTACTGTGCGGTCCATTTCTTTGGAGGTAATCGTAGTTTGTGCGCTGGTGAGGTTGGCCCGTTTGGCCTTGCCATAAGCCACTACCACCAGCTCGTCGAGCTTACTGGTAGCGGAAGTAAGTGATATACGGATAACATCTTCCTCCCCTACACGGATTTCCCTGGTTTGATAACTGAGATAGGTAACGACCAATACATCTCCTTTGGCGGCTGCAATAGTGAATTCTCCGTTTAAATTACTAAGCGCCATTGTTTTGGTGCCTTTTACCAGCACGGTTGCACCGGGTAATGGCTGCGATTCACCTGTAATCACTCCCTTTACAGTACGGGATTGACTGTAAGCACGCAGGGAGCAGTTGATCATTAACAATGAATAGCAGAGGAAAAAACAGCATATGGGTTTTAACCTTGTTAGAGTTTTTTTCATTGAAGAATGATTTGGAGGTGAGGTAATAAGTGTTTCATAACGTTTGTTTTAAACATACTGACGGTATCTGGTTGATATAAAAAGTGGAATTCTTAAAATGGAAATTGTTCTTGTACAGGTCCTTTTTATGGCATCATACGGTGCATCATAAAAGTGGTATAGGCCAATTTTACAAATCATAACGTCTGGAATTCATGATGAAGCTATCGTTCTTTCGTAAGAATCCATATCAGCTTTGATAACGATTATAACACAAATGTTAACCAGTGCTAACAATCTTTAAATCAACCATTTATGTAAAAAGTATTTAAAAAAATGGTAGTCTGCAGGGTCAGAAAAATACTACTATTGATAAATAAGTATTAACAATAGTAGTATCAGGGAATAAATTTTCCGGCGATATTTGTTATTCTTTTCGATGGCTTAACCATATTTTGAACCAACAATTAAGTTTCTTATGAAATACACTACCCTGGGAAATACCGGATTGATTGTTTCCAGATTATCCTTTGGCGCCATGACCTTTGGCAGCGATCCATCTATGCCTACTATATATAAGGTATCAGATGAGGAAGCGCGTAAAATGATTGACACATCGCTGGCTGCCGGCATAAACTTCTTTGATACTGCCGACGGGTATGCCGGTGGCCAGTCGGAAGTAATGCTTGGCAAATTGCTGGCCAGCCGCCGGCATGAAGTGGTGATTGCCACCAAAGTAGGATTCCGGAATGGTGCGCCTATTACGCAGTCGGGGCTTTCCCGCAGGCATATCCTTTACTCCTGCGATCAGAGCCTGAAGCGCCTGGGCACCGACTACATTGATCTGTACATTGTTCACCGGGAAGACCCGGTAACACCACTCGAAGAAACCCTGGCCACACTGGACGGGTTGGTAAAAAGCGGGAAGGTGCGGTACATCGGGTTCTCCAACTGGTCGGTATGGAAATCGGCGCTTGCCTGGCAGATGCAGCGCGACAATAATTGGGCTACCTTTTGCAATGCCCAGATGAACTACACCCTTGTGGGCCGTGATGTGGAATACGATGTGGTGCCGTTTATGCAACAGGCAGGAATTGGCATGACGGTTTGGGGACCACTGGCCGGCGGATTCCTGAGTGGCAAATACACCCGGGAAAATCTGAAAGAAGAAGGGAACCGCCTTTCCGGCTTTGATATCATTCCGTTCGACAAAGAAAAAGGGTTTGTCCTGGTAGACCGGATGAAAGAAATTGCGGCGGCACATAACGCCACGGTGGCACAAATATCATTGGCCTGGCTGCTCACCAAACCGGTAGTGTCCAGCGTACTGATTGGCGCATCCAAAGTGCAGCAGCTGGAAGACAACCTGAAAGCTGCGTCCATTGAGCTCTCTGTTGCGGAAGTGGAATTACTGGACAATCTCACGGCTCCGGGGCCGTTATATCCGCACTGGTTTAACCATAACCTGGCAGATCCTCAGCATGTGGCAGCGGGGTTGATTAAATGATTAAGACGAAGACTTTGAGACTCGTTTAAGGCGCTGAGGCTGGCCATTACTTTTGGTCAGCCTCTTCATTTCTTAACCGTTCGTTCCATATCTCTTCCATTACTTTTCCTATTTTCTTAAACTCTTCTTCTGAGAATTCATCTGTTTTGGCATTATTGCACCAGTAACAGCAAAGCACCAGGTTCCCTTCTTCATAAGGTTGGAATGGATTGATCCTGTCCACCTCCAGTGTTTTTCCTCTTGTGATGAAACGTTTGGTCTTTATTTTCTTGTGGCTTCTCAGTAGATCAATTTCAGCTTCCGTAATGTTACAGTAGTGGCATTTCCTCTCTATATTATTATAAATCTCACTGAACTTTTCTATGGAGAGAAAACAGTTATTTTCAAAATGTTGTCGTAGGGATTGAAGTTCCGGCGGGTGATTGTTATACCAGTTTGTGTATAGTTTGTCCAGTTCCCCGATGGTAAGAGATTGGCCTTCCGGTACTTTCTCAACAGATATTAGCTGGTAACAGGAAGCATATAGATCATATAATCCAGGTTCTATTATAAGTTGTTTAATATCGTTTACTTCCGGATTCGCTATTGCATGTTGGAAAAAATAGAACAACCGGATTTCTATATAATTATTAAAAGCGCGCTTGCGGATACTGTTATATCTCTTGAGGATAGTGTCCTGGGATGTCATAGTCCAATAGATATGAGTTCTTATTTACTTTCAGCCACCGTTTTGTATTTCTTCTCCAAAATATTAACTACCGCATTTTTCAAATCATCATACTTAAAGTTATCATTAAACCCGATACCATAGTTTAAATGCGTTCCTCCCTGAGAACCACAAAGAATATATTTCGGTCCTCCCATCTCTACAGAAATAGGTGAATACTCCGTTTGTATAGTGAAGTCCACATTTCCAATGGAATCCAGCACATAAAAAATCTGCTTATTAAAAATCCCTTGTTTAGGCCCTTCTTCATATCGCTCAAAAGCCTGGATGGATTTGCCTTTCCACTTAAACTGATCAAAGCAGAACATATCTTCCATATTTTCTTTCAGCAGTCCTTGTTTGTGGGCATCATATAAACTGGCCCTATAAAACTTTGCCTTTTCATAGGTTTTATTATGATAATACACCTGGATCAGTTTTGCATAAGCATGAAAGTCGGATGAATCGGATTTTATCACTGCAAGAAAAGCCGTTTCCGCTTTATCATAGTTGCCGCTTAAAGATTCGATCTGGCCGATGTTAAACCACGACTTCGTATATCCCTCGCTTCCATGGGGAAGCTTCGATGTATTATTATAAAGTGCTTCCAGCGCTTTCGACTCCTGGTGCAGATTAAAGTATACCTGGGGAACCATTAAAAACGGACGTTCGCCGGGAGCTTTCTTTTCCGTTGCCGTTTTATAATTTTCAAGGGCCGATTCATACAGGTGGAGGTTGTAGTATGCATCTCCCAATCCGCTGTAATACTCTGCAGTATCTGGTTTCAATGCAATAGCCGCCTTGAAGCATTTAATCGACTGATCAAACTGCTGCATGTAATTCAGTGTAGATCCTTTTATAAAATATGCCCGGTGATCATTCGCATTTCTATCAATAGAAAGATCCATAAATTTCAGGCAGCTGTCATCTTGCTGCTTCATAAAATACGCATATCCTACGTAGTATAATGCTGCCGCTGACAGGTGCTCCTGTGCCGGGGCATACTGCGCGATAATTGCATCAAATTGCTTGTCGGTGGTTAATTTTTGTAATGAGGGAAGAGTAGTATCCTGCGCGAAGGAGGATACTACCAGGAGACTAAGCATTATTGTTAAGAGTATCTTGTTCATAGATAGCGCTAAATTTGAGCGGATACTAATATAGGCAAAAGGGTTAAAACAATACTTCCTGCGGAATTCTTTGGGTCAATAAAGTGCACTCTCAAAAAAAAATTATAAAAAGAAAAAGTTTTATTTATTTTTACGGCAGGAGCACATCAATTACAACAAAACTATACCCGATGGAAGGTGGCCATGCCGGCCCTTCTATACCTTTAGAATTTATTGCGTGAGCACTGAAGTTATAGTAACCCGTTCCGGTAGTAAAACCAAAGTCTAACCTAAATTACAGCAGTACTATGGCGATTTTATCCTGAGTTAAAAGTCAAAATATTTTATCTAAACAGCTAAATGCTAAGACGGATGTCTTAGGAATGATAACTTATTGTACAAGTCTAAATCTAAACAACGCCTTTAGGGGCGGCCTATTTGCTTATATGAGAACTAAAATCCAAAATCTGAATAAGGGCTACTGAGGCGGCGCTTCAGAAGTACATATTCGCTTACGAGATAAAATTCAAGCTGAATTTTTAAAGAGATGTTTTAAAGGCCGGCGCCTTTAACGTCATTCTTGCGCGTAGTAAATCCAGTTTGAAACAAACCTGCATATCTCCTGATATGTGCGGCAGGCAGGGCTATGGGTATACTACAGCTGCAATCTTTTCTATGTCTGAGTTTTCTTTCTATATCTAAATCTAAATTTTCATGAGAAAAAGTTTACTTGTTTTTTTCCTGTTGAGCATGCTGCAAACTGTTGCAGTATTTGCACAGGAAAAAAGAATTACCGGTAAAGTTACCAACACCGCCGATGGAAGCGGTATTCCCGGCACTTCGGTAGTAATCCAGGGTACATCCACGGGAACCCAAACCGATGCAAATGGTAATTACAGTATTAATGTGCCTGCCGGCAAAGTGTTATCGTTCCGCTCCATAGGCTTTGCGATAAAAAATGTTACGGTAGGCGCCTCAGATATTATCAACGTGACACTCGCCGTGCAACGTGATGATCTGAACGAGGTGATTGTAGTCGCTTATGGTAATGCAAAGAAAGAATCGCTGACAGGTTCTGTAGCTGCAATTAAGGCGAAAGACATCGAAAAACGCCCTGTTTCCAATGCGCTGAGTGTGTTGGAAGGTAGTGCAGGTATTCAGGTTAATAACACTACAGGAACGCCGGGTGCACTGCCCAGTATCCGCATCCGCGGGTTTAGTTCCGTAAACGGTGATAACACTCCGCTGTATGTTATCGATGGCGTGCCTTTTTCCGGCAATGTAACGGATATCAATCCGGCAGACATAGAATCTGTTTCTGTATTGAAAGACGCTGCAGCCGGCGCCTTATATGGCAACAAGGCATCTAACGGTGTTATTATTATGACCACAAAAAGGGCTTCCAAAGCCAGCGATGGCAATGTAAACCTGGTTATGAACCAAGGCGTATACACCCGTGGTATCAAAGAATACAAAGTACTGAGCGCTAACGAGTTTATGGAAACCATGTGGAAGGGTTACAGAAATAACCTGATGTCTACCAACCCTACCGGCTATCCGACGAAAGAAGCGGCCGGTGCAAAGGCCACCAGCAGCTTGATTTCCGACTACTTATACCTGAACATCTACAACAAACCAGACGACCAGCTATTTGATGCCAACGGCAAACTGGTTGGTGATGCCAGGATAAAATCCGGCTACGCCAATGACCTGAACTGGTTTGATGGTGTGGAAAGAACCGGCTTCCGCCAGGAATACTCACTCAATGGTAGTGCAAGCAATAAAAAAAGTAATCTCTACTATTCCGCCGGATATCTTGATGAAGACGGATATGTGATAAATACCGGTTATAAAAGATTCACCGGCAGGATTAACGCTGATATACAGGCGAAAGACTGGTTTAAATACGGGTTTAATCTTGCTGGTTCTCATCAGAATACCAGTAATATTTCCGCTACTTCAACAAGTGCATCTTCTTATGCCAACCCTTTCATGTATGCCAGGGGCATAGCACCCATCTATCCTGTACACTTACACGACAAAGCTACCGGTGAACTGGTGCTGGATGATGCCGGTAAGGAACAATATGATGATGGTTCTACCAGCCGCAATCAATTTATTGGCCGTCATACTACCTGGGAAAATGAACTGAATAAAGACCTGGTATATAGAAATACAGTAAATGGCCAGGTGTTCCTGGACTTTAAATTACCTAAAGACTTTACGTTCACCGTAAAGGGCGATCTCAACGTCCGCAACAGCGATACCCAGACTTACGATAACGCCATCATCGGTGATGGTGCAGGTAACCAGGGCCGCGCCTCCCGCACCAACTACCGCTATAAAAATTACACTGCCCAGCAAATGCTGAACTGGGGTAAATCTTATGGCTTTCATACAGTAGATGCGTTGGTAGGTCATGAAAACTATTACGACAACTATAACTATCTGTATGGATATAAAACGACTGAAACGTTTGCCAATGCAACCGAATTAGTAAACTTTACCAACATTACTGATCTCACCGACTACCAGGTAAACTACAGATCCGAGGGATACTTCGCACGTGCACGCTATAACTACGATGAAAAGTATTTCCTGGATGGTTCATTCAGAAGAGATGGTTCTTCCAAGTTCTATAAAGATAACCGCTGGGGTAATTTCTGGTCATTAGGTGGTAGCTGGCTCTTGTCTAAAGAAAAGTTCTTTACCGGCCTTTCCCGCTATGCGGATTATGCAAAGCTCCGTGCTTCTTACGGCCAGGTAGGTAACGACGTAAGCGCCGCCACCTACGCATACATGGCATTGTATACCATTGATCAGAATAACAATCTTGCCGCGTTATATAAAACGCAAAACGAAGCACTGGATCTGCAATGGGAAACCTCTTCTTCTATTTCTGCCGCTTTGGAAACACGTTTGTTCAACAGGGCTAACTTCACTGTTGAGTATTTTGATAAACGTTCACAAAACTTGTTATTTGATGTAAGCTTACCATTATCTGCCGGTGGTACTTCTAATACGGTAGCCGAGTCTGTTATTACAAAAAACCTGGGTACGGTTTCCAATAAAGGGTTTGAGCTGTCGTTAGATGTTGATGTAATCAGGAAGAGAGATTTTAAATGGAATGTTGGCGTAAATGCCACTTTCCTGAAAAATAAAATTGTTTCCTTACCGGAGCAAAACCGGGCCAATGGGATTATCAACGGGAATTATAAATACATGGAAGGACATGGCATTTATGACTTCTGGACATACCAGTACGCAGGCGTGGATCAAATGACCGGCAGCGCTTTGTACCTGGCGGATAATGAAAACTTCGATCCGAAAGATGTAAATGGCGCACACTACAAATATCTTGTAAATATCAACGGCGTTGACTATACCACCTACACCACTTACGCAAAACGTGATTGGTCAGGCAGTGCCATCCCGGATGTTTTTGGCAGCTTCTCCACCGGCCTTACCTACAAAGATCTCACCTTGTCGGGCATCTTCACCTATTCCCTGGGAGGTAAAGTTTATGATGATTCCTACCTGGATCTGATGACTATGTCGGGTACTGTAGGCCAGATGCATAAGGATGTACTAAAATCATGGGATGGAGTTCCTTCCGGTATCACAGAAACTTCTTCCAACCGTATTGACCCTAAAGGCGTTCCTGTAATGGATTTCTCCAAAAGCAATTATAGCAACGCTATGTCAACCAGGTTTCTCCAGAATGGTTCTTACTTCGTAGTGAAGAATATTGCTTTGGCTTACCAGGTACCTTCTTCTTTACTACAGAAAATAGACATCAGATCTGCCAGATTTACTTTGAGTGTTGAAAACCTGGTGACGCTTACAAAACTGCAAGGCATGAATCCGCAGCAGTCGTTTAACGGAAGAAGCCTAAACGCTTTTGTAACGCCACGTGTAATATCTCTTGGTGTTAATATTGGTTTATAATTAAAAAGAAGAAAGATGAATAAGATATATAATATAGGTTTGTTGTTTTTTGTACTGCTTGCAGGCTCTTGTAAAAAGGATTACCTGGATACCGAACCTACCAGCTCAACCGGTACTTCTACTGCATTTGAATCAACGGAAAATGCAAAATTAGCCGTTAACGGCCTGGCCAAAATGATGACGGTGCAGTACCTGTCTTCCCAGGGATTCAACGGGGAAGGAACCATTAAAATGTACTATGGCAACTACCCTGGCAACAATTTTTATGTAAACCTGCCGGGCTGGGCCACGCTTATCAATGGTACTATCAACGAAAATGTAAGTAGCATTTATGACTACTATCCGTGGTACTACTATTACAAAGTAATTGGCAATGCCAACGCCATCATTTTTTACATTGATGCCGCAAAGGGATCAGAGGCTGATAAAAATTTCATCAAAGCACAGGCGTTAACCTACAGGGCTTACTGCTATACCATGCTGGCGCAATTATATGGTAACAGATGGAGCGATTCCAATAACGGCGCAACTCCGGGCCTTGTACTGAGAACGGACCTCTCCAATGGCGACCTCGAAAGGTCTTCGCTGGGAGCTACCTATAGCCTTATCTACAGTGACCTGGATAAAGCGATCGAATTGTTCACGGCCGCTGGTAAATCCAGGTCGAAGAATTTTGAAATGGATATCAATGTGGCGTATGCAGTTTATGCCCGTGCAGCACTCACACGCCAGGACTATCCGAAAGCAGAGGCTTTTGCTGCTAAAGCCCGCACCGGATATCCTTTGATGTCTGTAGCTGACTACAAAGCAGGCTTCTCTACTCCAAACAGCGAATGGTTATGGAGCAGCTATGGCGCGTCAGATGAAACTTTATACTATTACTCTTACCAGTCATACATCGCATACAATTCCAGCGCTTCTGCAGTCAGAACTTATCCTAAGTGTATCAGCAAAGAATTGTATAATAAAATCCCCGCTACGGATATCCGCAAAAACCTGTTCCTTGATCCCAAAACAGATCCTTATACCACTGCCACAGGCGCCGCCGGCGCAGCATTGAAAGCCCGTGCGTTCCAGCTGTTCCCGGATATCTACAGCACGTCAAACATATACGCCTATATGCAGTTTAAAGTGAAAGCGAATGACCAGCCCGGCGTTGGCAATGTGAATCACTTCCGCTCTTCCGAAATGTATCTGATTGAAGCAGAAGCTAAATATTACCAGAATAAGCCGGCAGCCGAAGTTCAGCAGGTACTGGTTGACTTAACCAAAAACTCGGGACGTGACGCAAGCTACACCTGCACCAAAACAGGTACAGATCTGCTAAATGAAATCAAAACATACCGCGCTATTGAGCTGTGGGGAGAAGGTTTCGATTGGTTTGATATGAAACGTTGGGGAGATCCTATTGTAAGACGCGATTACGCCAACGGTGGTAACTTTATAACTTCTTTGGCTATTACCATCACTCCTGAAAGTAATAATAAATGGACCTGGAAAGTTCCGTTGAAAGAATCAGATTATAATGGTGCTTTAGAATAGTATTCAATCAATCAAAAAAATGGGCTGCAGGTAATTTACCCGCAGCCCATTTTTAATTTTATAATGGAGAAATTAGTCGGTCTCCTCACACATCTTCAGGTAACGCCGGTGATTAGCCGGGTCAATATCAACCTTGCTGAATAGTTCCTTTGCCACTTCAAATGCAGTCAGGGAAGATGACATTTTTTCTCCCTTAAAATAATAATCCTTCTTATCCCTGGCAAAGGCCTTATATACCGGGTGTACTTTAAAAGAGGCATAGTCTGCTACTATTGGGTCGAGGCTGTATGTATAGTGGTAAACCTTTTTCCCATCAGTGATATACTTAGATCCTGCGTACACTTTCATACTTCCGGGCTTCACTTTATGGATCGGGAAGATCTGATAATAGAGTGTATCGCCATTCAGGAGATATCCACATAGACAATAAGAAAGGGGCCATGCTTTACAGTATAGCCCCTTCCCGTGGTATACCCTCTATCAGAGATCAAACCGGATCCCTTGTGCCAGTGGCAGATGGGTGCCGTAATTAATGGTGTTGGTTTGTCTTCTCATATAAACTTTCCATGCGTCGCTGCCGCTTTCCCTGCCACCGCCGGTTTCTTTTTCTCCGCCGAAGGCGCCTCCTATTTCTGCGCCGGAAGTACCGATGTTCACATTTGCAATCCCGCAATCGCTGCCGGAGGCAGACAGGAAGTATTCCGCCTCCCGGAGGTTCATGGTCATAATAGCGGAAGATAACCCCTGGGGCACCTCATTCTGTATAGCTACTGCCTCTTCTGTGGTTTTGTATTTCATGAGATATAGAATGGGGGCAAAAGTTTCGGTTTGTACGATAGGGTAACCAGGCAGTACTTCGGCAATACAGGGCTTCACGTAACAGCCGCTTTCATAACCTGGTCCCTCCATTACGCCGCCTTCCACAACAAAACGGCCTCCCTGCTCTTTACAGGCTGCAATAGCCTCTAGGTAAGCATTTGCAGCATCCTTATCGATTAAAGGTCCCACATGATTTAACTCATCCAGGGGATTGCCAATCCTGAGCTGGCCGTAGGCATGTACCAATAGTTCCGTGAAACGGGTGTATATCTCTTCATGGATGATCAGCCGCCGGGTGGTGGTGCAGCGCTGCCCGGCAGTACCCACGGCGCCAAATACGCTGCCGGTAAGTGCCATATCCAGGTCAGCATCTTTAGAAATTATGATGGCATTATTCCCGCCAAGCTCCAGCAGGCAACGTCCAAACCTGGCCGCTACGGCAACACCTACATTTCTTCCCATGAGCGTTGACCCCGTGGCTGATACAAGCGGTATTCTTACATCCGTGGACAGCAGCCTGCCGGTTTCTTTTCCACCATTGATTAAACAACTTACTCCTTCCGGCACATTATTACGCTTTAGTATTGCTGCAATAATTTTCTGACAGGCAATGGCAGATACCGGTGTTTTCTCGCTGGGCTTCCACACACATACATTCCCGCATACCATTGCCAGCATTGTATTCCAGCTCCATACCGCCACCGGGAAATTAAAAGCAGATATAATACCCGTAACCCCAAGCGGATGCCATTGCTCATACATCCGGTGCATCGGACGTTCGCTGTGCATGGTAAGGCCATATAACTGGCGGCTCAATCCTGTCGCAAACTCGCATATGTCAATCATCTCCTGTACTTCTCCCAAACCTTCCTGCAAACTTTTCCCCATTTCAAAACTTACCAGGCTGCCCAGTGCCTGTTTCTTTTGGCGAAGCGCCTCCCCTATCTGCCGTACTATTTCGCCGCGTTGCGGCGCAGGTACGGTACGCCAATACGCAAAGGCTTTTACTGCAGTATTGATCACCGTGTCATAATCAGTTTCATCAGCCGTCGTAACAGTAGCAATCAGCTGCCCGTTTACAGGAGAATATGACGCGAGAGCTCCGCCCCTGCCGTTCAGCCAGTTCATACCGGTGCTAACGCCGGAATTGTGCGGCATTATACCTAACTCCTTTAGAAATTCCATTATTTTTTATTGGTTTGAGATGAATACGTGCTTTCGAATATTTTGTTGGCATTGGCTGCTTCAAAGCCCTCCCGGCGATGTTCCCTTTTTATGGCTGCCGCATCCAGGTGCCGGAAAGCAGGCAACACGCGGCGCTCCGCGAATTCTACATAAGAACCGGAGATCGCGTGCTTTTCACCATCTGCAAATGCTGCTGTTATCATACCCGCTACAGTGGAGCTTTGCAGCAAAAGGCCATCCGGACTTTCCTTGAACTTGCCGCCGGCATCATTAAGCACGAAGCCATGTTGTTCAAGAAACCGGTTGAACGCTGTAATGTCATTATAGCCAAGCTTCAGGTTGTGTACACTAATGGTAAAATGATTGAGATAATAACGGTTGTAAATAGTCCATGAAGCATATTCACTTTCTTTCGCTAATGTTGAAAAATCGCTGTAAACAGGTAGTCGCCAAAGACCGCTGTGGAGAAAATCATCTACCGCAGCGGCATCGTTCAGATCCAGTTGCAGTACAGGATCCGCCGTAACTTCATCTGTATAATGGTGTATAATATGTTGAGCTTCGGGAGAAAGGTCTTTTACCCGGAGCTCACTGATAAAGATGCGGGGCAAAGAAGGCGCTGGCGGGGCATACCAGTAAGCGTCGAGTTTCTTTTCAGCGAAATAGTAATAATCCCTTTTGACATATCCATGGTGCAGGAATATTTTCTCCAGTGATTGGATGCCCAGGTGGGGCACGCCAATTGTCCGGAATGCGATGTGATCATTTTCAATTTCGTTTGCATGTTGTATCAGTCCTTCTTCCATCATGGCTGATATTACTTTTTCCACATCCGGCACCCGTTCTTTATAACGGCGCATCAGGCCGTCCAGTATCAATTGCAGGTTACTCATACCTGTTATATTTTAAGTTAAAGATTGGATAATACTTCATCAAGATGATGCACCATATCGGCGGCGTTTTCTTTACTGAACACCAGTGGCGGTTTTATTTTCAACACATTGTATAATGGTCCGTCGGTGCTGAGCAGAAACCCTCTTTCCTTCATTTCTTCCACTACCTTGTTGATCTCATCCACAGCGGGTTCCATAGAATTCCTGTTTTTCACCATCTCTGCCCCCACAAATAAACCGTGTCCTCTTACATCGCTGATAATGGTGTGTTTATTCATTAAACCACGCAAGCCTTTCATGAGGTAATTGCCTGTTTCCAGCGCGTGCTGCTGCAAATCTTCAGATTGTATTACGTCCAGTACTGCCCTGCCGGTAACCATTGAAACGGGGTTCCCACCAAACGTATTAAAATACTCCATACCGTTGTTAAATGCGGCGGCTATTTCTTTGGTAACCACCACGGCAGCCAGTGGATGACCGTTGCCGATAGGTTTTCCCAACACTACAATATCAGGTTCCACCTGCTGCAGCTCAAATCCCCAGAACTTCTCTCCTACCCGTCCGAAGCCTACCTGCACTTCATCTGCAATGCATACGCCACCTGCTTCACGCACATGCCGGTATACTGCTTCCAGGTAATGATCCGGTAAAGGGATTTGCCCACCTACACCCAACAGTGTTTCACAGATAAAGGCCGCTACCTTGCCCGGGTTCTCCGCAAGAATAGTTTGTACATCCTGCGCATATTTAACGCCTGCTTCCGGATCGTTGTACCGGTATGCTCCACGGTATAAATCGGGAGAGATGGCTTTGTGGATATAAGGCATTTGCCCGGAGCCGCCTTTGCCATCAAACTTGTAAGGGCTCATTTCCATTGCAACAGTAGACGTGCCATGATAAGCATGATCCAGCACCACCACATCGTTCCGGCGGGTAAAATGACGGCTCATGCGAATAGCCAGATCGTTTGCTTCACTTCCTGAATTGGTGAAGTAACATACGGAGAGCTTTGAAGGCAATGTGCGATGGATCGCTTTGGCAAACTCCACCAGGTGGTCGCTCAGGTAACGGGTATTCGTATTCAGCGTGGCAATCTGTTTCTGCATCGCTTTCACTACTACCGGGTGGCAATGCCCAACATGGCTTACATTATTTACGCAATCAATAAACGTATTTCCTTTGTCGTCGTAGAGGTATTGCAATGCACCTTTTACAATTTTTAATGGCTTGCGGTAGCTGATACTCAGGTTGGCGCCGATGAATGTTTTCCTTTCCTGCAGCAACGGACTGTAATCCTCGCCGGCATTGATGAGCAAGGACATGCCACAGGCTTTCCGGAAAGTATCGGCGGCTTTCAGCGGGTTTATCCGGATCAGTTGATTCAGCAGCGACCAGGCGTCCCGTTCTGTTACAAAGTGATGGCCGTTGACAGAGCCGAGCGAGGCCTGCCAGGCCGACTGTGTTACACTGATACAAAGCCTCGCAGCCACCAGGTAATAAATAAGATCTGTTTCCTGTTCTGTTAACGGGAAGGCGCCGTGATATCCCTGTATCACCCAGGAAGCTGCCTGTAAAGGATCTTCCGTGTTCAGCATCGCATAGGTACATGCAATAGCCACATTATTCACCAGTGCGGAATACACCATATCGCCAAGGTCTATCAAACCGCTTACTTCACCGTTTTGAACCAATACGTTATAATCGTTGGCATCGTTGTGGATGCTCGCATGACGAAGGGAGTCGAGCACCGGCAATACTTCTGTCTCAAAGGCAAGCAAAAAATATCCGGCCAGCCTTCTTTTTTCATGATCGCGGATGCAGTGCAGCAGGCGGTTAGCGCTTGCGGCAGTGCTGATATCCCAGGTGTAATGCCGGTGCAGGGCGTCGTGTTGAAAATCCTGCATCGCTTCATCTGTTTTGCCGAGGAAACTGCCGAGACCAAGATAGAGCTCCTTGTTTTTGTGCGGTACCTGCGCCCAGCATACTCCTTCCAGCCAGGAGAGGATACGCAGGTAATATTGTTTACCATCCTTGAAGATGGGCGTAAGTTCCTGCCGGTTTTTGTTGCGGAGTATCTGCTGAAAGTTCCACGCCACGGCGCTCACTGAAAGATGTTCCAGTATGCGGAGTTGCGCATCCAGGAAGGAGTAGCGCTTTTCTTCCCCCGTTATTTTGAGGATGAATTTACGGCCGGAGACATCCGTTATTTTATAATTAAATTCATCGTAGCCCTGGAGTGTTTCCACTTCTACTGCAAGCAGGTAATTCTTTTGTACCAGTTGCTTTACTTCATTTGCTGTAAATTCCATGACGATATTTATTTTTCAGTATCATTAACAAGTGTGCGGCCGACCAGCTGAAATTCTTTGCATTCAGCCCTTTACCGGTAAGCGGGTGATAGTTTTCATATACCGGTTCGTTGGCTGTCATGCCTGCTGCATTTTCCAATAGTTGCTTTTCGAATGCTGCTGCCAGGCTATCATAGCCGTATTTCCGTAAACCGCTTGTACCAAAGGCAAACTGGTCCAGCCATACCGGCCCGCGCCAGTATCCTTTCATCGGATCAAAGGCAACATGATCGGCAGCCAGGGTAGGCAGCGGTACTTTCGTATTGAATTTTGCCGGGTCTTCCATTTTTTCCTTTACTCTTTTAGCCTGCTGCGAGGTGGCTACGCCAGCCCATAACGGGATCCACCCTTCCGGGCCATCCACCTGCACACGGCCATTCGCCCTGGTGTCGTAGAAGTAACCGGCATGCTCATCGTAGAACTGTGTGCGTATCAGCCGGAGCAGCTTCTCCGCTTGCTGCCGGTAAGTATGTTGTTTGTTATCCAGGAGAGATGAGAGTTTTGCCAGGTACAATTTCTCCGCATAGAGGTAAGTATTGAGATCCACACTTTCCTGGTTCAGCGACCAGGCGCTGTTGTTGTTTTGCAGCATCACCGCGCTGTCGAAGCGTACGGCATTATCCATTCCGCTTTCCCATGCTGCGGCTATGCGGGTACCATCGGTAGCGCCGTATTCGCAGAGGCCATTCCGGTCGTGATCGCGGTTAGCATACCACCATTCATGATAGGCAATAAGTTTAGGCAGCATTTCTTTGACGAATGATTTGTCTTTTGTATGCAGATAGATTTCCCACACTGCCCAGGCGGCAAGAGGAGGTTTGGTATCCCGCCAGTTGTTTTCACGTTTATCTGCATAGATACAGTCTGCCACCATGCCGTGATCATCCTGGTAATCGAACATGGAACGGACGTTGTCTTTCGCCAGCTGGGGGAAAAAGGTGGCGAGGCCCGCGGCCTGCTTCCAGCTGTCCCAGCTCCACACGCCATAAAAGCCCTGGTAGTTTACAGAGGGAAATACGCCGTCGTGCAGGATGTCTTTAGCGCTGCTTCGCCAGTTGGTAATAAGCGTGATGATACATTTGACTGCCAGCCGTTTTTTTATCTCTGTTAAATGAGATGCCAGGGAGAAATACCGGGAGAGATAACCATTCCATCTCGCTTCATTTTTTTTGAGCGCTGTTTTGAAGTTGTATTGAAAAGGTTGCCGCGTTTCACCGGGATAATACGCCTGCACCTGTGTTTGTTCATAACTTCCGCCGGGTTGTATCACTACATTCTTCCAAAGCGCTTTATAAGTAAAGCTGTCCGCCTGCAATGCAGTGTCCTTGGGGAATACGGTTACAAAACCATTTACCCGCAGGGTGGAGGCCTCCGCAGTCATCCTCTTTTTTGTTTGCCCATAGTATTCCACATCCAGCATACGGGGATAGCGGGAGCTGTTGGTAATTTTTGTGTACAACAACGCTTCGCGGCTGGAAGCAAAGAGGAGCTGCTGGCATATCACCAGGCCGGCGATTTCAAATTGCTGCTGTAACAGCCCGGGATAAAACTTAATGTTGGCTTTCGCTGCCGGCAGGTTAAGCGGTACACCGTTTTCACGGACAGCTAATCTTGAGAAAGAGCCGGAAAGCCATTCTCCCTGCATATCCATCAACAAAGGACCCATAAAGGCGCCGTTGTTTTCTTTCCCCGAGGGCAGTGCATAGGCATGCCATGCACCCATATCGCTGAATACATTGGCCTCGATACTTTCACCGGCGGGAGGCGCCGTCCGCAAATCCAATACATCAGGATAACGGTAGCGCTGCGCAGTAGCTGCCTGCACGGTGAGCAATAGTAATATCCATATTCTCATCTGCTTCATTTTATAGCGGGACGTAGCGTAAAAGAGTAACTGTAATCCTGGTAAGGCAGCAAATATTCTGCGTGTGGGGTGGCGCCCCAGCTGTTGTCGCCGCCTACGCCCATTTGTTTATAATCGATATTCCACCATACCAGGTCTTCGTTCGTCATAGAGCCACCGTGGTTGTTCTCCGCTGCGTAGCGGTCAAATTCAAGATGGTCCATATTGAAATGCAATACGCCTGTGCTGATATGCGGCTGACCCTGTGCGGTCAATCCCACGCCGTTTTTGTTGGTCAGGGTTATCCAGCGCACATCCGTTCTGTAGCCGCTTTCCTGTGCACGCGGATAAGGATGGAAAAGCTGATCGGCGTTCATGCTGTATATATCAACAGCTGCAGCAGTTTGCCGGTCGGCATAATTATCAAAAGGGCCGCGGCCCAGCCACTTCACCTGATCGAATGCTCCATGCAGGATCATGCGCATACCGAATCGCGGAAGCTCCGGCATGGGATCTCTCCCGGATTTCATTGCTACGCTGATGTTTATTACTCCATCTCCCGTTACTATATACGCTGCTTTATACACTGCTTTTACCGCAGGCAGATAGTGCCAGGTGCGGATGATTACCTGTCGTTTATTTGTGGTGTCTATTTTCAGGGAATCAAGCCGGGCTGTTTGCAATACATCTTTCCATACGGCGCAGCGGATCTGCTGACTGTTACCGATGTCATTATCCGTGGCAGCGCGCCAGAAATGCGGCTCGAGGGGCGACTTCATCATTGCCTGCTGCTGCCAGTTATAAGCGCTCAGCCAGCCAGTTTCCCGGCTGAATGCCACTTCAAAATCAACCCCGGCAATTTTTATTTGCGATGGTTCTTCTTTAACCGATATTGCTTTAGTGCTTGCAGGAGCGGGCATTTCAGCCAGTGCCACAGGCAACGGGAACTGCTCCCATGCCGCGAGGTAGTGTGCAGGCACCAGTGGCGCATCGTGCCACGTCCTCATTTCTATCGTAACAAAATATTCCGTACCGGGCTTCGCTTTCAGCACCGGCAAAGGCAGTGTAATGATCTTTTCTTTATGGGGCGCCACGGAACCGGCATTCAGTTCACCTTTGGCGATCGTTTCCCCGTTTGACCTGATAACCCAGTTGAAATAAAACTGATCCAGGTCTGTAAAATCGAGGCGGTTAATAATGCGGATACTGTTTGCCGACAACGGCACAGGCTCAAAGCCTGCCGGCTGTATTACTTTTTTAAATTCAAACGCCTGTGGATGCGGCGTGCGATCGGCTGCAAACAACCCGTCAGCACAATAACTCGTATCACTGGTAAGACCTACATTACCCATATCCCGGCCATAGGCCCAGATATCCCTTCCTGCTTTATCTTTCTTTTTAAAAGTCTGATCAGAAAAATCCCAGATAAAACCGCCCTGCAATTGCGGGTAACGATACATCAGGTCCCAGTACTCTTTCAGGTTACCACCGCCGTTGCCCATCATGTGCGCATATTCGCAAAGAATAAACGGACGGCTGCGCCACTCTCTCACATATCCCAGCAGCACACTGGTGGATTTATACATCGGGCACACGATGTCTGTAAATTCATTATCTCCTGCCGCTTCATATTGAACCGGGCGGGTATTGTCTTTTGATTTAAGATACCGGTAGGTAGCTTCAAAGTTTTCACCAAAGCCGCTTTCATTTCCCAACGACCATGTAATAATGGAGCAATGATTCTTGTTGGTTTCAAACATTCTCCGGGTGCGGTGCAGATAGGCTTCTTTCCATTGCGGTTTATCGGATAATGTTTTCAGCGGATGAAACGACATGCCATCGCATTCAATATTGGCTTCGTCTACCACGTAAATACCGTATTCGTCGCAAAGCCGGTACCATTCCGGGCTGTTGGGATAATGACTGGCACGTACCGCATTGATGTTATACTGCTTCATCAGCCGTATATCTTCCATCATATTTTCCTGCGTAATCACCTTCCCGGTGTACATGTTGTGTTCGTGCCGGTTTACGCCTTTGATCTTTACCGCCACGCCGTTTATCAGCAATAGC
The DNA here is from genome assembly GCF_051362515.1 of Chitinophaga sp. ARDCPP14. Lineage (NCBI taxonomy): Bacteria > Pseudomonadati > Bacteroidota > Chitinophagia > Chitinophagales > Chitinophagaceae > Chitinophaga > Chitinophaga sp. ARDCPP14. The sequence continues at coordinate 240,142 of NZ_JBKIXB010000010.1, forward strand.
CCGTTCCGTATCTCTATCGTCCGGAAGCCTGTTTCATGCGCAATACATTCCACCAGCTTGCCATTTTTATCGAATTGGGAAATGAGTAGTTTATAAAGATGGGGATGCTCTGCATTCCAGCTTTTTACATTACGCAGCGTAGCATCAAAGTGATAATCTGCAGTACCGTTCAATATTTGCTGTTGTTGTATAACGATGCTTCCCTTGTCATCCAGCAGTTTTATTTGCAAACGCCCGTGCTGTGCTGTAGAATTTAGTTGTACGTCCAGGCTAAAGATACCGTTGGTGTAAGTGCTGTCCAGTCCTGCTTTTACAAAGAAATCGCGTACAGCTATTTTAGGTTGTGCAATCAGCTGCACGCTTCGTTCTATTCCGCTTAGCTTCCACATATCCTGCCCTTCCAGGTAGGTGGCGTCGCTAAAACGGAATACCTGTACGGAAATGGTGTTCTCTCCTTTCCGTAAATAATGGGTGATATCAAATTCGGCGGCAGTTTTACTGTCTTTGCTAAAGCCTAAGTACCGGCCATTGATCCAGCAATAAAAAAAGGAATTTACGGCGCCGAAGCGGAGGATTATATTCCTGCCGGCCCATTCCGCGGGAATGGTAAAGCTCCTCCGGTAGGAGCCGGTGGGATTGTCGTTCTCCGGTGGATACGGCGGATTTACGGGAATAGGATATTCCACATCCGTGAAAATAAATTTATCGAAACCTTCCGTTTGCCAGTGCGCGGGCACTTTAATATTCTTCCAGTTGCTCACGTCATAATGGTCCGCAAAAAAGCTATCGGGGCTTGCTGCGGGTGATGCATCGAGCCTGAATTTCCAGGTGCCATCCAGCGAAAGCAGGAATGGGGACGGGGAACCCGACATGGCAGCGGCCTCCGAGATGGCGGGTATAAACCATGCCCGCGGCGCCAGGGCGTTTTCTGTTTGTATCTCCGGGTGCTGCCAGGGCTGTGGATGCTGTTGGGAACTGGCAGTAAAAATATTGAGCCATAACAACCAAACAATCATCAATCCGGTGCTGTATTTCATTAAGTTCCTTGCTTATCTTGAAAAAAAATTACCGGCCGGCATACAATGGCACACCGGCCCGGTTGTTTAGTACAAATTGTTTTGCTTCAGGAGCGGGTTTACGTTGATCTCTTTCAGCGGTATAGGGTAGCGGATGTGTTTATCTTCTACATAGTTGGCTGCAGCAGCTTTACCATGGTTTGTCAGCAGGGCTTTTATCGGTTGTTTGGCGGTAGCGCCACGGCCCCAGCGTACCAGGTCGAACCAGCGGATACCAAATTCCATTGCCAGTTCTACCGGTCTTTCGTGATTTCGGATCTGCTCCCGCAGCTGTTCTTTATTCAGACTGCCTGCTGCAATTGGTTTCGCGTGACTGCGGTTACGCACTTCATTCACGAGGTCAATAGCTGCTGCCGTTCCCCCATTTTCATTCGTTGCCTCTGCCAGCATCAGCAGCACATCTGCATAACGGATCAGGGAGATGTTCGTTCCTACATAAGAACCGCCCCTGTCGTTAGGGTATGCATATTTATTGAAGAAGGCGGGGTGGGAAAGATTGCCTGCCACATCTGCGTAGGGCACGAGGTTGGCGGGAATGTTGAGATCCCACATTTTTGACGCTGGATCGTTGAAAAAGATAGTACCATATACCCTGTCGCTATAACCACCTGTTGCGGTTTTATCTTTCATCAGTGTAGTCACCAGCCAGTCAGAAGGATAAAAGAGTTCCCAGCCATCAAGCGCATAAGGCCTCACTTCAAAATTGAAAGGATGTCTTTCATCAGACACGGAACGATCGCCACTGAATTGCACTTCAAAGATGGATTCAGGGCCATTTTCCTTTGTGCCGTTGAAGTTGTCGATATAATTTGTATTGAGGGTGTACTGCCCGTAAATCTCTCTGAATTTTGCTTCTGCCGCTGTCCATTTTTCCTGGAAGAGATATGTTTTTGCCAACAGCGCTTTAGCGGCGCCTTTTGTTGCACGACCTTTATATGCATCCGGATAAGCGGTTGGCAGCACGGCTTCTGCTTCTGTCAGATCTTTTTCAATTTGTGCCCAAACGTCTGCAGCGGGGGACTGCGGCGCTTGAAGCCTGGTAAGATCTTTTTCAAATTTCAATACCAGCGGCACATTTTCAAAACCATTTACCAGTATGAAATAATTATAGGCGCGGAGGAATTTAGCTTCTGCAACAATTTCATTTCTTTCTTTCTCCGTCATAGCGGTAATGCCTGGTACTTTTTCGATCACCTGGTTAGCACGGCCAATTCCTGCATAACAGGTAGCCCAGAGATTCCAGGGACCGCCTTCATCTGCACTGTTTACAAATGCAGCCAGATTTTTTCCATAAGGCTCATTTTTATTATTATCTATATCATCAGCCTTATAGGAGAGCGTGATATATATTTCCTCAAAGAAAGTCCACATGGAGCCGTCGTGTCCCTGTAAAGCCGCATAGCTGGCGGTAATTCCCTGCAAAGCATGCTGCCGGGTGGTCCAGAAAGTATTTTCTGTGAGGTTTTGTTTATCGTCCAGTTCCAGGTATTTATCGGAGCACGCAGTGAAGAGCGCAACGGAAAAGAAGAAGAGAACGGCTATTGGTAGTTTCATGATTGTCAGTTTAAAATTTCAGATTAGAATCCAACGTTAAGGCCGAATACAAAAGAGCGGCTCAGCGGGTAGTAGCCACGGTCTACCCCACGGCCAAAGATGCCGGTGTTGGAGAGGTCCGGATCAAAGCCTGTATACTTTGTAAAGGTGAGCAGGTTGTAGGCGCCGGCATAAACCCGTAAGCGGTCGATGTGTACTTTTGCCGTGAGTTGCTGCGGAAGTGTGTAACCCAGCTGTAGGTTTCGCAGGCGTACAAAAGAAGCGTCTTCCAGGAAGTAGTCGGACACACGGAGGTTTTCGTTTTCATCTGTATTGGAAAGACGATATACCGAAGCATCAGGATTGGAGGGGCTCCAGGCGTTCAGCAGGTCTGCAGAGCGATAGAAGCGGTACAGGAACATCTTTGCGCCGTTGTACATCTTCTGGCCCTGTTTGCCGTTGAAGAACACCATCAGGTCGAAGTTTTTGTAACTGGCGTTGAAAGTAATACCGAAGTCGAGGTTAGGAAGACCGTTACCCATCAGCTGTTTATCATTATCGTCTAATGCGCCGTCGGCATTTGTATCCACGAAACGAAGGTCGCCGGGTTTGGCATTGGGTTGCAGCGGATCGCCGGATTTATTGACGTGTGCATCCACATCCGCCTGCGATCTGAAGATGCCGTCTGTTTTATAAAGATAAAATGATGCCAGCGCCTCTCCTTTCTTGGTGAGCGTGGTACCGCGGTTGTTAAAATCAACATATCCGTCGGCAATCACTCCTTCGTCATACCCCAACCGGATGATCTTATTCCGGCTGTGTGAAATATTTGCAGTTATATCCCAGTAAAATGCATTGGACGCAGGGCGGCGGTAGGTAGCCGTTACTTCCCATCCTTTATTTTCCATATCCGCGATATTGGTGAGCGGCAATGCTGTGATACCGGATGATGCAGGGATAGGCGTTTCGGCCAGCATATCAGATGTTCTGGAACTAAAGTAATCGAAACTGCCGCTCACAGCACCTTTTAAGAAACTAAAATTCAACCCTGCATTGAGGGTAGCTGTTTGTTCCCATTTGATGTTGTTATTAGCCAATGTAGCTGCAATGGCGCCGACATATACCTGCTGACTGAGCGCGGAACCCAAAGGATAGTTCAGGTAGGGACTGGAGCCTGTCAGGAATATCTTGGCGAGGTACTGAAAGTTGCTCACGTTCTGATTCCCCACGGTACCATAGCTGATACGCGGCTTTAGTTCTGATATCCACGGGATATTGAAAAAGGATTCCTTATGCATGTTCCAGCCTGCAGAGAAAGAGTAGAAAGTACCGTAACGGTTCAGAGGGCCGAATTTAGAAGAGCCGTCACGGCGGAGGCTTCCCTGGAGAAAATATTTATCGTCATAATTATAGCTTGCGCGGCCAAAGTAGGATTGCAGCGTGCTGGAAAAATTCCAGCCGCCGGCGCGGATAAAATCTCCTTTACCGTCGATGATCAGGCCCGACAGTGATTCGATCAGCGGACTGCTCAAATGATTGCCTGCGCCGGTGGTACCCTGGCTCACAGACTTTTCACGGGAGAAGCCGTACATGCCTTTAATATTGTGCTTGCCCAGTTGTTTTTCGTAATTCAGGAGATGGGTAAACACGGTGAACTCATTCCGGCCACGGCTCTCGGAGCGGCTCGGATTTTCCACCAGCGCCTGTGCGCCAAAGTCGTAAGGATCTGTTTGCGTAAACTCGTAGGTGTTTACAATATTACGGCCCAGGGTAAAGTTGTAAGAGAACCCTTTCCAGAGTTGCAGGTCTGCAGCCATATTGAACTGCAGGTGATCATCTATTGTTTTGCCGTTGCTCAGCATTCTTTCACCTACCGGGTTGCCGGAGCCCAGCTCTGTTTCGGGTTTGGCATAACCGTTCACCGAAGCAGGGTCGTAGATGCGTTTATGTGGGAGCGTGTTATAAACGTTCATAATGGGAGAAAATCCTGCATTTCCATCACCGTTCACATCTCCAAAATTCTTATTGTCAAAACGGGTATAAGCGATAATGGGACTTAATTTGAGGCGATTGTTGAGTAGTTTGATCTCTGTATTCAGCCGGATGTTATCTCTTTTAGAGCCGGAATTAATGATGGACCCGGAATGTCCCCAGTGTCCTAACGACAGGCGGTAAGCAATTTTCTCTGAAGCGCCTGCCACATCAACATCATATTTCTGTTCCACGCCTTGTTTGGTGAAAGCGCTGAGCCAGTCGGAGTTAGCGTATTTATTATCATCCTGCACATAAATGGGAGGTGTTTCGCCGTCATTGGCATAGGCTTCTCTCACCACCTTATTCATGGGAACTTTCTCCAGCAGGTCAATATTATTATTCAGCTTGTGCAGGGATGCGTATGAATTGAAGGTGATACGCGGTTCACCCGTTTTCCCTTTTTTGGTGGTGATGATGATAACACCCCCGGCCGCCCGGGCGCCATAAATGGTAGCGGCAGAAGCATCTTTAAGGATGCTTACTGATTCGATATCATTGGGGTTGATATCATATGCATATCCCAGGGGAATACCATCCACTACATAAAGGGGGTTGTCGTTGTTGATACTGTTGAGGCCCCGCACCAGCACTACGGGATTGGCCGCAGGATTGCCTGTACCGGCACTTACGATCACGCCGGCCGCTTGTCCCTGCAGCATGGTACCGATGTTACCGGAGGGTTGTTTGGCGAGATTTTTTGTATTTACGGAAGATATGGCCGCTGTCACATCTCCTTTTTTCTGAGTTCCATAGCCGATCACCAGTACTTCATCCAGTCCTTTCACACTTTCTTCCAGGGCTACTACCAGTTCTTTGGCGCTGGTCAGTTTAATTTCTTTGGCGGTAAATCCCATCGCCGAAATAACCAGGGTAGCATTTTCAGGTACGGTTAGTGTAAAGACGCCCTTGTCTGAGGTGGCCGTTCCGTTAGCCGTGTTTTTTACCACGACGCTGGCGCCCGGAATAGGGTTGCCTGCGGCGTCTTTAATTCTCCCCTTCAGGGTCCAGTTAACGGATGCTGTTTGAGCGATTGCCGTTAACCCGGTAAATAAAAGGAATAATAATATTCCGTTCCTCCGTAATAGTTTCCACATACGCATTTTGGTTTTTAGATCTTTTTTTTAAAAAGTATAACATGGATCGTCCGGATGCTGCAGCATAGGTACCTGCTTTCAAACGTGAAATCGGCAGCAACGGATCAGGGAAGTAATGTAGGCAGGAAAGATGGGCACAGGAGAGTTGTAAGCCTCTATATGAGCCTTACAGGCACCTCTACATGACCTCTACAAGAGAGACAGGTAGTTGATAATTAATTGGTTAGAAATTCTTCAGAAAATCAGACAGGTTGTCTTTGTGTTCCAGGTTGAATGCTTTACGGAGGCGGTAGCGAGCCATTTCAACTGATTTTACAGAGATATTATTCAATGAAGCGATGTCTTTGATAGAGAGATTTAACCGGATTTGTGCACAAAGGCGGCGTTCATTTTCTGTAAGGCCCGGATATTTTTGAAGGAGATTAAAGAAGAAGTCTTTATGGATTTCATTTACCGAGAGATTAAAATCCTGGGCATCTTTATTATGATCGAGGTCATGCTGGAATTTATGGACCAGGCGGTTGAAACGGGTGATATTCTCATTTCTGGCGTCGTTATGGATATCAAGGCTGGTCAGTTCATCAATAAAATTCCGGATCATTTCATTACGCTGGGAAATGTATAGCGCATAGTTTTTGAGGTCGTTATCGCGGAATTCCAGTTTACCATTCAGGGCTTCCTTTTCCATCAGGGCGCCATCAAGCTCCTGTTTGATCAGGGCACGTTTAACCTCTTCCAGTTCTTTCTCCTTTTTCTGCTTTTGTTTCATCTTGCTGTAAAACAGCAACCAGATAATAATAAGGAGTACCACCCCTGCTGCCAGCGCATTCCGTTGAAACGCCCGAAGTTCCTTCTGCGCCACCAGTGTGATGATGCGGGTTTCGTTCTCTTTTGCCTCCCGTTGCAGCTTAAGCGCCGAAATAGCTTCACTCTTGCTTTTGGAAAGGATCTGGTTTCGGACCCTGGTATATTCCTGCAGTTCGGTGAAAGCCTTCCGGTATTCTCCCAGCTCCTGGTATAACAATACTGAATTGGTAAGGTTATCCAGCAGCTTCTCCTTCTTTGTATTGGAGTTCGATTGGTTGATCAGTACCCTTGCATCCCGGAGGAGGGTTTCCGCCTGCGGATATTCCTTCAGCATAATGCGGGAGTAAGCCATCTGGTTCAGCACCTCCGCATGCGACAATACTTCTGCAGGGTTAATGATTGCCATTGCCTGGTTAAAATCAGCGATGGCCACCTGGTACTTCCCTTGTTCATTCCAGCAAATACCGCGGTTACTCAACGCTGTGGCAATCATCCCTTCCAGATGATTTTGCTTTGCGATGGCGAGCGTGCTATCAAAATACAGGCGGGCCGTTTCAAAATCATCTTTCATCAGGTAAACCAGTCCCAGTGCATTCATAGACACCGCCAGCCGGTGGGGATCGCCGCTTTTTTTATATAATGTGTGCGCCTGCTGGTGGTACTGAAGAGAGAAGTGAGCGTTCTCCGTATCATAAAAGACCCAGCCCAGGTTTGTAAAGCACCGGGCAATAGCGCTATCATTTCCCCACTCCAGGCAGAGATCCAGTGCATTATAGGCGTAATTGAGCGCCTGGTCGTATTGATCGTTATAGAGATATCCCTCGGAAAGGTTGAGGAGAGAGGCCGCCTGGAGCGGCTTGTTCTTTTCTTTCAGGGAAAGCAGGTAAGCCTCATTGGCCAGTACCAGTGCCACATTGGTGGAATCCTGGTTGTAATGGGCCGCCAGCATATTGAGCGCCGTAATCCTTTCCGGCGTGGTCATGTTTTTATTTGCCAGCAGTTGATTCAGGCTATCCGCATTGAGCTGGGCATTGGCAGTAATGCACGTACAGTAGCAGGCTGCAAGAAGGAGTAGCAATTTCATCATTCAGTCATCATTTTGGCGTGTTCGGGCGCCGATCCGTGGATTTGTGGATTGTAAAATACGGATTATAGGTATGCGAAAAGCGGGAAGGCAATACAATTTATAATTAACCATCCGTCTAAAACAGGAAACAGTAATATCCGGGGAGAATGCAGGGCATGTAGAAATTACATTGCGGAATAAGTATCATTGGAAATCATGTTCAGCCCGGACAGAAAAGACAGCAGACACAACACAATCATCATAATTTAAATTACAGTGCTATTAGCCAGGCGGCAATGCAATAAAGCAAAGCCGCCTGTACTTAGTAAAAATTGGACGTGGAAAATATTATAGTTCCACTTTTCGGGTAAAATAATCTAACAGAATAGCCGGTATGGCCTTTCAAAATTTACTCAAGCGTTGCCTGCACGATCTTTTCAATATCAAATTTTCGCATTTGCATAAACGCCTGGGCTGCTTTACCGGCCTTATTGGGATCGGTCATCAATTTCCCCAGAATAGTAGGTATTACCTGCCAGGAAACACCAAATTTATCTTTTAACCATCCACACCTGCTTTCTTCGCCGCTTTCGGTTAATTTTCCCCAATAGTGATCTATTTCTTCCTGTGTGTTGCAATGAATCGTTAAGGAAACGCCCTCGTTAAAGGCAAATTTGTGAGCATGTGCACTTTCCATTAGCATAAACTTCTGCCCGGCTAAGGTTATCACGGCATGCTTTACTTTTCCCTCTATATCGGGCTGTTCCTGTTGAGAGTAACGGAGTATCCCATCTGTTGCTGAATCCTGGAATATGGAACTATAATGCTGTATGGCCTCTTCCACACGACCATACTGATCCCCGACGAACATTAAAAAGGGCGTAATCTTTTGACCCACCGCGGCTACTGTTCCCAGGGTAACCTGCCATGAAATGCCAAACCGGTCGCTCACCCAGCCGTATTTTTCACTCCAGGGATACTTATCCAATGGCATCATTATAAAACCGTCGCTGGATAATCCTTCCCAGATATCCTTTAGTTCTTCTTCTGTTTCACAGATGTAATACATTGAAATGGATGGATTGGGTCTGAACATAGGCCCCCCATCTAACAGCGTAATATGCTGTCCGGCTATCTCTATTTCGGTGACAACAGGCGACTGCATTACTATTTTGGCGCCGGGAATTAATTTGCAATACAAAGCGGCGGCTTCTTTTGCCTGGTTATCGAACCATAAGCAAGGCGTGATTAGTTCTTTCATACATTTAAATTTTGTGTAAAGATGAACCAGCCACCAAACATCTCCTTGTACAAAACCGACATTATTTTTTCTTTAGCCCAAACTGCAGGTATTCATTGGGAGTGGTTGCTGTAAATTCCTTAAAAGAACGGATATAATGGCTCTGATCAAAATAACCATTGGCATATGCCACGTCGGTCAATTTATGAAACTGGCCGGACTTTAACTGGTAAAAAGCCATCTGGAACTGGCAGATCCGCCTGTATTCGCTGGCCGTTATACCTACATATTTTTTAAAGATCCGTTGAAATGTTCTTTCGGTGAGACTAAGCTCCTGCAGCATTTGTGCCAATACATCGGCTTCCGGGTTTTCCAATATTTTATCGGTCGCATACCGGATGATCCTGCATTCCCGCTGGTTGGCTGTAACCTGGGAAAGAATAAACTGGTGTAGCACCTCCACTTTCTCGGCTGTTGATGGAGCATAGGCTAGTTGAATGGTCAATGCCATTGCCTTTTGTGGATTCCAACGATTCAGCCCGATGGCTTCATTTTTTAACTGCTGTGCAGATAGCTTAAAAACAGGCCCTATGGCAAATGGTTTGAAGAAAAATGCGATCAGGGTAGCATTCCCCCATTCGGCCCATCTTTCTGAAGGAACGGTCTTTCCGAACAGCGACAGGCGACTTTCCTGATGCTGTGTTGTACACAATAAAGCCGGCATGCCGTTGGTAAATATGGGCAAGTCATCCGGCTCAGGGGGATCGGCACTATCAAGGATTAAGACGGCTTGGACAGTGTCTTTTAGGGCTGGGTCTAGTTTATTATACCATTGTTGCATATGAATTTACACTAGGCTTAATCAAAAAAAGGTATTTATTCCCCGGAAGAAACACTCTCTAATTAAAAATATGAAAAATGTAGCGAATCTGTTGAAACGTCACATATAAAAGCAATAAAGCCGCACAATGGCGGCCTTATTGCTGTCTTCACGTTGCTATTAAACCACTGGCGGTGTCAACTTCACCTGCCAGAAGATTTTGTTTTACGCGCATTTGATTTTTGCGACGTCGTCTTTTCTATGTGCTTAAAGAGTAATCAGTCTTATTCCAATGTGTTCTTCCATTTGGCAGTACGGCCCGTAAACCATACAGGGAGATCCGGATTATTAGAAGGACTAATAATTGACCAACCTTCCGGATCGGAAGCCTGAACGCTACCAGGATAAGTCATTCTTTCTTTCCACTTGTATCTTTCATACATTGAAGCAGGATTTGTACCCAGGTATTTAATTAACCTGCGGGCAGCGGTATACGGCACTTCAAAGTTCAACATATTATAATGCAACTGAAGCTGATTAAAAATTGCCTGAACTTTTTGAGTGCTTGACATCGCATCAAATTTCTGTGCTGCTACCTCTGCATAAACACTTGCGTTATATTCCATTGCGGGCCTGGCGCTGATTCTCGAATCGTCCATCGTTGTTGGCATAGCCGGCAAGGTTGTCTTAGAATATTGATTTGAGTTATTCAGTTCATACCAATATTTGCAGGATAAGATAATGGCATTCTTATAGTGATCGCGCGCGGCACCATTCAGTTGACCAAAACCTCTTACTGCTGCCTCTGCCAATGAAAGCTCCGTTTCAACCGCATGAATGGTTGGATATTTTAACGCAAAGTTAAATTGTGGGCGTACATTGTACTCCGCAACCAGGTTGTTTGCAGTGCCTACGTTCCAACCATTGTCATCGTAGTTGGCCACTCTGCTGCGAAGCGTATTTAACAGGAACGCCTCACGTTTACTCAGATCTGCTTTAGATGCTGCGTCCAACGCGATCGACTGGCTATTATTTACGCCGTAATAAAAGGTTGTTTTTGAAATATCGGTCAGGATAGGATCGTTGATGTAAAGGCCACGCAAAATTTTATTTAAGTAACTATTCTTATCAGTATTGCCATCCCATTTTGTATCAACACCCAGGTATCTGCCACTCCAGTCTGGAGCGAAGATATAAGAAACGCGCGGGTCAACAGTACCATCCAATAAACCTGTTGCAGAATTATCACCACTGAAATAATATAACGCTTGTCCGTTCACCACCTTACTGCTCATGGTCGGCTGGCAGTACATCACGTCCTGCAGGAATTTTTTCCCTGCACGGCAATCATCCGCTCTTTCCCTGAAAGCACGTGTAATACCCAGTTCGTTACAAATACGATTAAGTGCAATCACTGCTATGTCAGCTACACCAGCTACATCGTTATAGTCGGTCAGTAGGGGTTTGCCTTGCAACTCCGTAAGCACCTGCTTCGTAATAGCAGGCAAAACTTCGCTTACATTCATCGCACAACGCAACCTTAATGAATTAATATACTTACGCCATTTCAAAATATTTCCGCCAAAAATGATATCCTGCTGGTTAAATGATGCCTGCTCGGTAGACGTAAGTGTCAGCGTCGTCAACACTTCTTCGGCGGCCTTAAAATCACTGATTATCTTCGGATAGATGTCCGATTGGCCAAGGTATTTTGCTTTAACGCCATCAAGCCCACCCGCAGAACCTGTTTCTATGTAGGGAATCTTATCGTACATGTCGGTTGCTCTTTGGTAGGCATAACCTTTTAAAACATGCATTAAGGTGATATACAGGCTATCTAAATTGGTCCGTTTAGCTTGCGGTGTGTTGTTGTATTCACGTTGAGCCCAGAGTATTGGTGTGATCCATTGTGTATTAACAAAGTTGAAAACAGATTCGTTAAAACCACCCGTACCCCAGTCGTGCTCAACATCTGCGAGCGTGTAGGAACTTCCTTCGGTAGTTGTATTATAAATCTGAACGGCATTTGCCATAATCCTGTTTCCACTTCTCACCTGGTGGTAAACAGAACCGTAATCACCACTAAGAAAGAATCCCTGGGTTAGCTGAGAAGTGAAGAATCCGGCAATAACGCTTACTCCCGACTTATCAGCCATGTCTTTCGAATATCCGTCAGGATTTTGATATGAGTCTTCCAGGCTCTTCTTGCACGCGACAGAAGATAATAACAACGTAAGCAAGAAAAAAGATCTTAATTGTATATATTTCATCTTAGTTGTTTTTAAAATTTAGTTTTGATAGAAATACCTATTGAACGTTGTGAGGGTAATGCAGTTGTTCCATAGGAACCCACGCCCCAGCCTGTTCCGTTAGTTGATTCAGGTACTGAATTTGGTGCATCTTTGTAGAGGTAACCCACATTGTTCGCAAAAACTGATATTATCAGACTGCTCATATGGATCTTTTGAGGAATCTTTGGATTCAAAGTATAATCGATGGCCACATTACGCAGGGCTACGTAATCGCTTTTAAAGATCCTGTCTTCAGGGAAAAAGCCATTTGAAAAATAAGAATCGTAATAATAATTATCAGCAGAAACCACTTTTGTGTTCGTTTTGCCATCAGTACTAACACCATCCAATATTACACCGTCGTGAAAGGTGGATCCGCCATTAGGGTTTGTGCCTGCAACTTTCTTAGAATTGGCATCTAAATAATAAGCAGATCCTCCATGCGCCTCATCTCTATATTTCAATGTTTCGTTTAGCGCACCGGCTGCCATCATATAAGTTTCAGAGCCTGACAGGAAAGTGGCGCCAAACTGGTAGTCTATATTTGCAATAAGGCGAATATTTTTGTATGCAAAAGAAGTGAAAAACCCTCCTGTTACATCAGGAATTGTTTTGCCGATTAACTTTGCTGTGCTCGTATAATCATAAGCCGAGCCAGCAGCATTTACAACTCTTTTTCCATTGTTTGGATCACTTGGATCATTTGGATTATTGTAGGTGTAGGTTGACTTAGTCAGGTAAAGCTGACCATATTCCTGACCCACATTAGCCACTGCATTCACTGCGCCGAACGCGTTCCACAGGGTGAGAGATTGTAGTTTGCCATCCAGTTTTTCCACATAAGTTTTGCCATGTGCAAACATTAAGTTTACATCCCACTCAAAATCTTTTGTTAAAATTGGTTTTGTTTTAATAGCCAGTTCCCATCCTTTGTTCATCACGTTACCAGCATTCATACGAACATTTTTAACACCCATTCCCGGAGGAGCTGCTACCGCCATGATCTGGTCGTAGATATTTGATTTGTAATAAGAGAAGTCCACTCCAATTCTCCTGTTATGGAACAGATAGGTTTCAAAACCTACTTCAAATTCACGTTTACGCTCAGGTTTTAGATTTGGATTGCCGTTGGCATCCATTGGAGGAAGATCGGATGGAGGAGTAAGCACATATCCACCACCTGTTTGAGATGTAGCATAGTTCACGTTGCTGAAATAGCGTGGACCCGGACGGCCCACATCGGCCCATGACGCCCTTACTTTGGCATAATCAAACACCGCCGGTAATTTCAGGCTTTCGCTAAAGATCCATGCTGCACTTATACCAGGATAGAAATAACTATTCTGATTTGGAGGCAAGATAGATGACCAGTCTTGTCTGGCCTGGGCTTCTATATAAACCTGGTTTCTCCATGCCAACTGTGCAGATCCCAATAAACTGTATAACATATCCTCACCATTTGTAAACTGGTATTGAGGCTGCACTCCTAATGGTAAATTATTAAAAGAAAAGTAATTAGGAATAACCAGCTGTCCATAACCATTCACAGATGCACCTTTTCCTTCTGTGTAATTTTTTCTGATTACTCCACCTACAAAACCAGACAAATCAAAATCACTATTTATTTTGGTGTTGAAGTTAAGCATGCCCTGGCCATAGGTATTTTTGTATATGTTGGTTACATCACTATACATGAAACCACTATTAGGGCCTAATAACTGTGGATCCAACAATTTCCCTTTATACTCATTCCTCTCCGTGCTATAATCTATGCCCCCCATTAATGTGGCACTAAATATATTGGTGAGTTTTATATCGGCAGATAAAGACTGGATATTGTGCAATCTTGTAAAAATAGATTTATTCTGGAGCTGATCCCAAAGATAGCCTACCACTCCCTTCCTACCGTTGGAGATTAAATTTCTCTGGCTTGGGTTGGCAAAGTAATTATATCCATCTGGCGTTAGTAAATGTGACTTTAACAAGCCTACGTTGATATCAGCGCTATATGCCCCTATCTCTGCCTGCTGACCTTCTCCATTCATTGTACTCAGGTTGGCAGCATTCAGGTTTCTGGAAATAAAAAAGTTGCCGGTATATTTAAGGGTAATGTTATTATTTAACTTATAGGACGAGTTAAGGCTAAAAGTATTTTTGTCATAATCAGAACCTGGTCTGATGGGGGTCATACTTAAGTTAGTGTATGAAAAACGAATCTGTCCCTGATCATTCCCGCCACTTAAAGCCACATTAGTTGTGTTCTGATGCCCCGTTTGGTAAAGATCGTTATAGATATTTTTGGATTGAGCCTGCCATGGTCTTTCTACTCCGTCCCACCACAAAAGTTTCACGCTTGGGTCGAATTTTGGTCCAAATGCAGCTGCGCCAAAACCATCTCCCAATGTAGTTGCCAACGCTCTTTTTCCATTTGCATCAATATAGTATCCCTCAGCGTCATTCCTGGAGTTGCTAGGGCTGGAGCCAGTTCCATATTCATTTTGCAACTTAGGAAGGAACGCTGCGCGGTCCCATGAAGTTGTGAAAGAAGCCGCCACTCCCAGTCCTTTCCCTTTGGTGCCGCTTTTGGTAGTAATCAGCACAACACCATTGGCACCTTCACTACCGTATAGTACTGATGCTTTAGCTCCTTTCAAAATTTCCATGGAAGCAATGTCATCAGGGTTGATATCGTTAATACCTGTTCCGTTGTCGCGATCAGTAGCACCGAAACCCATTTGCGTATTCTGATCGTGAATGGGAACACCATCTACTACAATAAGTGGACGCGTTGATGAATTTTGGTCAAAAGATACCGCATTACGAATGTTGATTTTCATTCCAGCGGAGGGGCCGGCTGCTGTAGCTGCAACCTGCACGCCAGGCGCGGCACCGTAGAGTGCTTGTAAAGCATTGGTAGGTGTACCGCTGGCCATAATCCTGTCATTATCAATTTTGGATACGGCATAACCTAACGCTTTAGATTGTTTTTTGATACCCAAGGCAGTAACAACTACTTCTTCAGTACTCTGAACACTGGCTACTAGCGTTATCTGCATAGAAGATGTAGCCTGCAATTCCTGGGTTACAAAGCCAACATAAGAAATAACCAGTTTTGCATCTGGTTTTACATTGATAGTAAAGCTACCACCCTTGCTGGTCGGCACCCAATTGGATGTACCTTTTTCGCTCACGGTAGCTCCTTCAAGAACATTGCCGGTTGCGTCCTTGATGGTACCTGAAACCGTCATTTTTCCCTGCCCATAGGCAAACATGCTTCCTATGCAAAAGAGCATAAAAAGCAAAAGAGATCTTTTGGTTGACTGCATCGTTTTTTAGTTTTTATAATTGAATAGAACTGATTTTGGTATAGTATTACGAATGGAAATCTTCTATGTTGTTGGCTGTTTGTATCTTCCACATCAATCAGTGCCAGACTGCTAATTTCTATATCGAACAGACCACCCTGCTGATAACACTGATGGTAGATAGAGTTGGCGGAGATAGTATTTTTTGATGCATTAAGGTTAAACCCGTTTTCCCGGGAAGGTCACCATTGGTTGGTTATAAGACAGTAATTAGTCGCCATATACAATGTATGTAACATTGTATATGGTACTATATGTACCATTCTCGCCATGACAAAGGGTGCTCAGCTTTGTTTAAAATTTTAGCACTATAACCCGTAGGGCCGTTACCCATTCTTCCACGCAGTTTCAATCCTTGCTGCTGACAATGGCTGGATTTATATAGGTGTCATTGTTCAGTATTCATTCTTTTGGTTCATACTTTTCTGCGAAAGCAGTAGCTATTGTGCTCTTTCATAGCACAAAAAACAATGCTTAGTCATCCTGATTTATTAAGGCAATATGATCCTGTTTGAAAGACATCACTATTGTTCACCAACGCTGTTTGATGATAGAAACATTTTAACGCATATGCTTACGAATAACAAATTGATTGATAAAAAAGTCTGGTTATTTAGTGGAACTCTCGTCGACTGTTAAAAGAAATCTAATCTTTCCAATTGTTGCTGATGTTGATTGAATTTACAGTTTAAGGAAATACATTGTTGTAGGGACAAAATATGCTAATCGGTCATTAGTTAAACGTTTTAGCTACCAATAATGAATCTTTGTTTTCTTTGCTCTAATGCTCTTTTTTCGTCTTTCTCAAACCTATGTAAACTTTTTCAAGTCGCGCAATTTTTTAACAACTTTTTTAGGAAAAGGTCAAGATAGAATTGTTTTTTATCAAAATAGAATCATTAGTGTAGTTAGCTTATCCACTTAAATAAGGAAAGTTGGATAATGAACAAGACCCGGAAAGATTCCAAGCTGGCTTGTCTGGAAAAAATAACCAAAATTGATCCTAGTGTTAATGAAATTATCACTTGTCGTTGGGGAAAAGCGCTTGACGGAACTCAGCAGTGGATGAATGGGAATGGGAATGATAAATAAAATTTGATAACGATTATCTCCAGTAGTTGCATTTTATGCAACTACTGACTAAATTGCCTTTACCTCTTCAAAGCCCAAGCTCAATTGTTCAATTAACTGATAACATTCTTCCAAAGAAGTATCAAAATATTCCAGCATAATCAACGCCATTCTCCCAGAACCCTCTTCAGCATTTACTTTTAGGATATTATAAACGCGGTCATTTAGATGCTGACTCCTATCTGTAATCTTACGAATTTCCCGGCCCATAACCCTCGCCGCAATAAAAAGTAATTCAACACTCTCCTCCTCAAAGAGGTCATGGTGATGCTCCCATATAGCATCCCGATGCATATCGAAGAAATTATTCAGAATATCGCTAATGTCTTTGATGTCGTCCCGGCGCGCCTCCGGCCTATCATCCCAGGCTATCAATTTTAATAATACAATGCCTGGCAAAGTACAGACTTTAAAATGATGTCCCTCACCTATTTCTATTTCCGGCAGATCCTGGTCGTATACTTCCTTAAACCCTTCTACGTGTATGTTGGTATATCCATTGCCTTTAACGGTAACCTGGCGGTGTTCATCTTCAATTGCCCAAAAGGCAATAGGTCCACTTCAGTTCCATCTTTCCAGATTATCACGAAAGCATTACCACTATATGAGGTAAATCCCTGTACATTAATAAGATACTCCTTTAGCTCTTCGTATACGCCTTTATCGTTAATAAATACAGCAAAGTCAATATCCCCTGTAGTACGTCTGGGAGTGATTTTATTAATGCCGCTCATCCACACGTCCCTTGATACCGCTCCTACCAGGTAATAGTCAATTCCAAATTTCGATAGCACATTTTCCAAAGCTCCTAACAAATCTCCTAAACTTGGATGTTGCCGGATCTGATCAAAATTTATCCTGTAAGTACTCATCGTAAATTTTTTGAGCGGTTTCAATACATCGCCTATCACCTGTGTTAACTAAATCAACATACACAAGCAAAGGAGGGACTGTACTATCATTGGCGTTATCTTGCCAAAATTTCTGAAATACTTTTACATTGCCATTTGCATCAGAAACAAGACGATAATGTCTGATTATATCAGCTCGTTTTTCCAATGTATATAAAGTATACTCGCCCGGATGTAAGAAATTAGTGAGCAGGTCAGCGGCAGGTTCTCCGCCCCACCATGTCTTATCTTCCTTAAGAGAAAGTTTTTTCCAATGATTACGATCTTCTTCTGTTAAGAATCGAAAAGTCGCAACCAATAAGGATGGCTTTAGCTTTTCCTTGTAGGCGATCATCCATTTGTTTAACAACTCCTTTCTATTATTTAAAAAGTAACTGTTCTTATCTTTCGGGAGCAAAAAGCCTTGTTTCTTTAAATCACTAATGATCACATTAATGTTGCCGAAGCCCACTCCTGTTTTTAATGCTATTTCCCGATAAGTTTCATTTACCAGGTCTTCATTGATTAAGAAATGAAACACCAACTTAAGTCCTGTTTTAGTGAATGCCCGGCCCGCTTTTTCCGTTTCAGGGGGAATCACTTTTTGTCCATCCAGCCAGAGCAACAAATCGCCCTCATTGAAATAAATATTACCATTAGTTTCCAGGTAGCCAATATCTTCCTTCCTTAGCTCCTCTTTCAGTTTTGGAGAGATGTATTCAGCCATGACAATAAGGGGATGATGGCTCTCGTTTTGCCTTAGTAAATAGGGTAATTGGTGGTTGCGTAGCTCCTTTTTTATCGTCACAAATGCGTGATATTGCTTTTTATTATGCTTAAAAGCTACTTTCCCGTCAAGATCTTTAGGTGCATTGGGCTCCCATTTCATCTTGATGTTAGTCTGCTTTTCTAAAGCTACAATAGCATTTTGAGCGATTATTTCAGTTTCCATGTTTACATTTTTTAACTGTTTACGAATCGTAAACAATAAAATAATATAAACAAATATAGACAATCACCTTCTGTTTACAAAAAATAAATGTTTACGAATCGTGAACATCAGCTAAAACGTAAACAAGGCTTAATATTCGGAAACTCCGAATTTCTTAGCTTGGCGAGCTTTCATCATCACTTCCTCAACTATTCCCATTTTGGAAGTAGTTAACGATTCGGAAATTCCGAACAGTTCAATTAACTCTTAAAGACCCTCTGGTAAGATATTCATGTTTCTATACAATTACCACCTTAGGAACCCAATGAGCTGGTAGACATTAAAGCCTTATCCGCAATCACCCGGATAAGTCAGCGTACCTTATTCCGGCTTATAAAAAACGATAACGAGTTTCCACGGCTCCGCATTGACCGTAGCCTTTTCTTTCACCGGCAAACAGTAATGAATTATATCATCACCAAATTCGGGAACAAATGAGAGGGAAGTTGCGTAAAAAATTTTCGGCTAAATCGTTTACTACATTGAGTTTGGAAAGAAAATGGAAATAGAGAAAAGTATGAGCCCCCTACTTCCCGATACAGAAAATATAATTGGTTGGTTCAAAAATAGTTGCGATCCGAAGTTAATCATAGATTCGCCCATCGTGTCCATAGATCATGATTTGAACGATCTATTCATAATTTCACGTACTTTCATCCCCAACCTCAACCTTAAAATATGCGATCATCAACCGACCTCTGCCTATTGTGCCGCACGGCACCTGCGGATAAAACAAATTCCCACATCCTTCCACGCTTCATTTCTACGAATTTTCTTCAGGAACCAGGTAAACCGAGAAAAGGCTTCGAATTGGGCACCGAACACATAGATGGCAAGAGACCTAAGACCGTACAAGACTCGCCGAAGGAAGATTATATCTTATGCTCTGATTGCGAACATTATTTTTCCATTATCGAAGGCCTAGCTGCAGATACCTTCAAAAATTGGCGCACTCATCTGGCCGGAAGGTCTTTCACGGAAATTCCAATTACGCCACCACATCTATCAGTAGTAGAATGTGGGGCTAACATTGCCATGTATTCAAGACTGCTGGTCTATTCCATGTTCTGGAGAGCTAGTATTTCCTCGCATGACGTGTTTAGAGGATATAAACTCGAAGGCAGGCTGGAGGAGTCGCTTCGGGGCAACCTACATTCTGTAAAGGCGGAAAACAGAGCGAATGTCATTGCCAAGATCAACGCAACAGACATAATACTACACCCATATACGGCATTGACAAGCCGAGATTTTAAAGACAGTACAGCTAACAGCATCGCAGCAATAAACGATCAGATCCCTGCTTCTTTAAACGTAGATCAGTTTGGATTTCTGCTTTTCCCTGATTCCGCCTCCATTACTCCTGAAATCATAGCTCCGCTTTCCAATATTGTTGCGGTTGACCATAAAATTGCATTAATTGGTGCAGATCTATGGCACTCCATCATGGTAGAGCGTCTAATGAAAGAAGTGGTAAAGCGAGGCTGGAAATGAAAATAAAATCATAACAAATGAAGATAATAATCTTAGCAAAAAGTTATTGCATCAATGATGCCATCATTCGCAATCAATATAAACAATTGACCTATTTACAATAGTTCTAATGTCCAGATAATCATCATAACTCAAGCTTCCAAATTTCGACAATCAGGTTACGCATTATTTCCTGTCTTTCAGCAACTGTGTCCATATTCCATTCATCAAACGTCTTCAATTTAGTAGATGCGAAGCCATTAAATAACGTTTGTTCACCGATTCTTATTTGAGAAAAAGTACGGGTCAATAAGATATTGGAGTTGAGATAAGCATTTTTCTTTACATCAAACCATTGATTGGTTGAAATATCATTGGAAAAATTAAGGCTTTGATTGATGGGTGCTTCCAACAGCGTAAGATTGCCCAAACGGTAAACTGTGTTGGGATAATCGTATGGTTGCGTGTATCTATCAGCTGGAATATTTTCTCCTGTTTGAGGCAATATATGTTCTAATTGCTGAGCTTGATAAAAAGAATAGTTAGCTACTGGGAAATTAACTTTTATTCTTATGAAGTTTTCCAGTTTTCCTAAAATGTATTTTATCCTGTACAGTGGATTCAGATCTCCTTGGCCTTTAGAGGCAAATTGTGAATTGAACTTGGTTTGTTGATCTGAAAGTTCTTTTCGAAAATCGTCTTGCAAAAATGACTTTAATTGTTCACCTGTATTTATTGCCCTCAACTTTACCGCCCAATTAGCAAATTTCTCTTCATAAGATTTTGTCAGGATTCTGTTTATTGAATAGTAAAAAACAAGGCTTTCGATATTTCTTGCCAGTTGATTAATGATGTTGTTATCAATATTATCCTTTAAGGCCATTAGCAACACAAGATGTTGCCTTGAAGTTTTCTTACTGAGGTAACCAATACCAGTAATACTTGGATATACATTATCAGCATCCCTGCCGTTGGTGGCCTTTATGAATATTGAATATTTGGTTGCCGCAGATTTAAGCTCATTGGCGAACCCTACTGGGTCAGACTTGTATTTGATGTTAGCTTTGCCTTCATCAGAAATCATCCACTTATAGATTTCATCTTCTCGAATAATCCCCTTATGGTAACGCGCCATGAGAAAGTAACGGAGAAAACGAAGCGGCTTATCCCCCTCACCACTTTCATCAATGCTTTTCAACATTACTTTCCATGTTTGCTTAATGGGCTCAAAATCGTCATCCTTCGCATGGCTGAATAATAGATTCTTCAATAAATCCATAGCATTCAAGCCCACTCCCCTTTCATTAATGGTCTCAAATATCTTCAAAGCACTGCTGAGGTTATCAGGCTTAATTATTACCATTTCGACATTGGCAAGAAAATAACTGATAAAGTTTATTAATATGCCATCATCATTTACCTTTAACTCCTTCAAGAAGTCCGATATTGTTGAATAGGCTTCCATCATCTTTTTAATAGAAGGAGTTTTTATATCAGTAAACTCTTTTTCTCCAATCAACCTATTCAAATAATCTTTACTCTCAGCATATTGTAATGATAATCTAGGTGTGTGCTTACGACTGCTAATATCATACTTATAAAGTAGCTCCCTTACAACCTTTAAAAGCTCATCTCTAACCGTCCTTAAATCATCATCACACATATCCAATTGTTGCAATGAATACCTTATAGCACAAAGAGAAATCACAATAGTAGTAAGTCTTTGCTGTCCATCAACTACATCAAAAGCACCATCTTCACGTTTTACTATAATGGTAGACCCTATAAAGTAATTTGATTGCTTTCCTGAGTTAGGATTAAACTCATCGATAATATCTTGGAAGAACTGCGCCACATGAATATCAGCCTGCCAAACATACTCTCTTTGATAATCGGGAACAACAAAAAAATAATCTTTGATACTTTCGATTGATTTTACTTCTGCTTTAATCTCCATAAAACTAGTTATTCCAGTTGTTGATTAATTCTACTAATCTCCCCACTTTACACAAAAATAATAGAAACATTAACTATCGCCTTCGATAGTTTAACCTATCTAATCTTAATTTCATTGTTAGCTAAATCATACATATAGCCGACTATTTCCCCTGAAATTATCAAGTCAATAGCTTTCTCAATAATTTCCAATGGTGCAATGAACCATTCCCTTGGTGTATAACGATTCCCAGCTCTATCGAAAACATCGATATTCAAACACGCTCGACCGAAAAAATTATGTAATAGAAGTTCCAATTTCTGCGGATTCAAGTTGTAACATTTAACCGTCATTACGATGCTTACTTCTGCCATAAGGTAGGTCGGTTCCAATGCGGCATTTTTAATTCTATCTTCAACTTCGATCTTAGAAAAACCAATTTTATATAAATCATGGATACTTTTAATCTCAGGATTCTCACTCTTGGATTTGAGTATGTATATATATCCCGTTTCGAGGTCGTCAACTGTAATTGGGGTAAGCGCTTCTAATAATTCATCATCTTTGAGCGTAACCCTTCTCCCATCTTTATAAAGCTCTGCTGCCAATGATCTTAATAACATGTCAGATTCAGTCCCATTTTCAAAAACACATCTCAATCTCGCATTCGTTTTGCCATTCTCCAATTCACGCCGACCAATCTCTGCAATGTATAATAGAATCCCTTTTAACACATAAAATCGCCCTTTCTCAATCTGTTGTTCATTTTTAAAAGGATACAATTTGCGGATTCCTTTTTTTAGTTCTGCCTGGCACTCAATAAATAAATCAGAAAATTGTTCAAAATCGACACATTGTATTCTTCTGCCAATATATTCTGGCATAGTGGTGACCTTAGGAATATTTTTAAGCTCGTGAAGGCTGTCTGCCGTATCATCCGCTAAGAGGCCGAGGACATCATCCTCCAAAATATCGGCTAAAGACGTTACATTTCTTTGTTCAAATTTTAGCAGTTCAAATCGATCATAGTTAAGCAAAATCTGCTTTTTAGCCGAATTCTCGCGGATAGACTTCAATCTTGTAAACAATTGATGCTCCTGAACCCCATTTCCTTGCTGGGGCTCCCTCCCATATTTCTCAAAAAAAGAGTTAATCTCCAAAAAGGAATTGATTAGCCTTTCTTCCTCTGGCATTATGGATGAACCAGAAGGCTTAATATTTAAAAGCCCTAAAGGGTCATTATTGAATATTTCCAGCAGCTTTTTTTTATCCTTATCCATTATCTGCCTTCCGCTTTTGTTCTTTCAAAAAAATGATTCCTTCTGCCATTCTTCTTTCTAAGGGATCAGTAGACTGAAGAATAGGCTCCTTCTTAAACGTTTTTACGAAATCGTTAATCTTCGGCCAAAGTATTAAGGCTTCTTCCAATGTCATTTGAATTCTTGTAGCTTCAATCACATCTTGAATGACTTTCAGTACTTTTGGCGTAACATCCTTTGATATAATCTCAAACGCTTTTTGAAATGGATTAATTCTATCTATCAAATCAATATGCAAGTCATCTATATTTATAAACTGGCCTGCCATCCTTATAAAACGTTTATCGCCCACCTCCTTTATTTCCCCTGTTTTAACAACTGAATCAATTACTACATGTTGTCTAACTTCCTCAACTTCTCCTTCAGTTAATTCAGGGTATTTCGTTTTTATAATTTTGGGGATTAAAACTTTGTTGATCACTTCTGGATCGACATTACCGGGTATCGCCTTTAGTATCACATCACTTTGAAGAATTGTCGCCTTCAAATCATTCAGGTCAGATTCTACTATATCTTTAACTCTTTTAGAAGTCGGTGTTTTAAAACCTCTGATTTTTATTTCTCCTTCTTCGGCTTTGTCATCGTCAGAAAGTTTTGTTTTGAATTTAAAACTAGGAGCCAACACTTGTTCCATTAACAAGGATGCTGTAATAGCTTTAAGCATATTATTTACTGACTGCCTCACCAGATCGTCTGTTGCATCAGGCTGTGCAATGAGGTTGGTAAATTGTGCATGGCTTTTGTTGCTACTATCTCTCGTACATCGGCCAATAATCTGAATAATTTCTGTTAAAGAACCTCTATATCCAATAGTCAAAGCATGTTCACAAAAAGGCCAGTCAAAACCTTCTTTAGCCATTCCTAAAGCAATTATCAAATCTAAATCATCTACTGTTTTAATACTTCTGAGATAATCAACTACTTTTTCTCGATCTTTTGGATTATCATTTACTAAATCTGCAATTTTCAATACCTTTCCATCATTAGCCCTCTTTAGATGAATTATTCCTGTGTCGGCATCTACTTTAGTAATGTCTCCAAGGGTATCCAGTATTGTGTCTACTTCGCCTTGCTTATCCTTGGTAGACTCACCAGAATTTACATTTGGAATATGCAATATTGTTTTCTTGTCAGTATCTAAAATATCAAGAATGGCAGAAGTATATTTACCCTGATAAAAATGATACCCAATACCCAATGATTTCAAATAGGTATAGCCATTAAGTTGTTCATAGTAATTATACGTCACTTTAGTGAATTTAGCTTCCTCTTCAGCCAAAAGAACAGGCACACTATCACCACGAAAATAAGAGCCTGTCATTGCTACAATGTGAGCCGATGAATTTTGCATAATACTTCTTAACAACTCACCTAACCGACTGTCCCCATCTGCTGAGACATGATGAAATTCATCAAGAGCTAATATTATGTTATTGAATTTCGACTCGTCTAATTCTTCAAATGCAAAACGCAATGTTGCATGAGTACAAATCAAAATAGGTTCTTCATTGTCTAGAAAGTTTTTAAACGCTTGTACCTTACTTTTGCTTCCATCCATTCCTGGTGTGCAAAGGTTGTATTCGTCATTCGGCTCCCAATTAGCAAAAAATCCAGAATTCTTCAGATCAGTTTTGCCAAAAGAGCCTCCAATAGATTTCTCAGGTACGGCTACAATCACTTTCTTTAACCCTTGATTTATTAGTTTATCCAACGCTAAAAACATTAACGCTCTTGATTTTCCTGATGCAGGAGGAGCTTTCAATAGAAGGTACTGTGCATCCCTCGCCTGATATGCCTTTTCTTGCATCTCACGCATGCCTAACGAGTTAATATTTGAGCTTCTCCCTGTCTGGGCATATTTTACATGAATTATATCAGGCATAATTATTTCCTCTTCTTTTTTATCGCAGTTTCAAACAAAGTTTCTTTCTTGTTTTCGGAATTTATCATCTGCTGATAGAGCTTAAACAAATAGGCCAGTCGTTCCTCGTCAGTTTCAAATGGCTTACTTCTATAGCAACGTTCTACAGCAAGATCAAGTTGATGATGAGCTTCACGAAGCCCCGCTGGCATTTCATCAGGATTATAAAGCTGCGCTAATGTTTTTTCAGAATGCTTTTCTCGTTCTTCTAACACATTATACATATGTCTTTCCAATTCTTGTTTTTGATTGTTGTTGATTTGAGGGAACGGAAAAGTATTGTATCCAAGGGATGAAGAATATCTTATTCGAGTTTCTAAGCTACCGCATACTGCTTTTATCCAAATTGTATGAATTGAGGAAGTTACTATTGAAAAAATATAGTTTGGAGCTTCGTATATTGCCTGCGCAGAGGCGTAGATTACCGGCCCCTTGTCTACGAAATCAATTGGTATATATTTTCTTTGCTCTGAAGTAACACAGGGTATTACAATTGAGGGCTTATTGATATATCTGTTCTCGGCAAAGCGATGAGGGAAAGCCGCTAGTTTCTGCGTTGGAATTTTTGTGCTTTTCAGCCTCATGATTTTAACACCTTCGAGGCGATTTCTTATAAATTCGATCTCTGATACTTTTCCAGCATCTTCATCAGGAATATACAAACACCATCGGTTGATTTTGTCAATTATTTCTTGTGCACCTATGAATTTTTTTAAATACGGCATCAGACTACCATTTTTTGAAATACGCTTAAATTCGGCCTCATCAATTATCAGATGGCCTCCATCAGCCGGAATACTACCTTTAATCATTTTAGGGAATCCACTTATCGAATTTGACATTCTGCTAATTATTAAATTCGGGCCATCAACTATATAAGGGTTTATATTACTTACTATTTTTCTTAACCCCTGATTAAAAAGATATTTCGGTCTATTATTAATATTCCTTACACCTATTATTAAAACAGAAACACCTGCATTCGATTTCGCATTATTTTCCCATTTAAAGCTCTGATGAGCAAAATATATTTCCAATTTCCAATTCAACAGAACAGTATTCCAAGTCACACTAACTTGATCACCTTGAGAAATTGAATTCGTTGTTACAAATGCATATGAAGAATTGTATCCAAGTATATAGTTTGATGCTTTGTAAAACCAGCATGCGATATAGTCAAGGGTTTTATAGTTTTGTATGTGACCCAGCACAAAACTAACATCATCCTTATGTTCTTTTTTTTGATTTCTTGTACCCAGATAGGGGGGATTTCCTAAAATATAAATCTCATCTCTTCCTTTTTTAGGACAAACGGTTTGCCAGTCAATTTGTGTTGCATTTCCGCGAATAATGTTACCTGTCTCTTTAAGAGGAAGGGCTGGCTTAGTTCTTCCGAATTCTTTGAAGAATTCTTGATTCATTTGATGTTCCGCTAACCAAAGAGAGAGTATCGCCACCTCATGGGCAAAGTCATCTAACTCAATACCATAAAAATTTCCCAAGCTAATATTTGAAAGCGCAAGGCTATTTATTATTTTAAATATTTTCATTTCTAATCGGCGTAACTCTTTGTAAGCGATAATTAAAAAATTACCGCTTCCACAGGCAGGATCAAAAATTTTAATACTCCAAATACGATTAAGTAAGGCGTTAAGCTTTTTCGGAGTATTTTTAGATATTTCCAGTTCTTCTTGCAATTCATCTAAAAAAAGTGGCCCAATTACTTTCATTATGTTAGGCACACTGGTGTAATGCATACCTAGCCCTTCACGATGTTCTGGAGTAATAACCGCCTGAATCATGCTACCAAAAATATCAGGATTGATCGCGCTCCAATCTAGTTTACCACTTTCGATAAGTATTTGACGGCTACGTCTTGTAAAAATTGGGGCACGATGTT
This sequence comes from Chitinophaga sp. ARDCPP14, assembly GCF_051362515.1. NCBI lineage: Bacteria > Pseudomonadati > Bacteroidota > Chitinophagia > Chitinophagales > Chitinophagaceae > Chitinophaga > Chitinophaga sp. ARDCPP14. The sequence continues at coordinate 267,026 of NZ_JBKIXB010000010.1, forward strand.
TATTTTTGAAAAGTCCTCCATTTACATAAGGAAATGCTTCTTGATAGGCAGACAAGTTCCGTCGCTTATCGTAGTCAGTATTCATTACATCGAATAACCCTTCAAGATAAACACTTAGGTCGCTCCCATCTTCTTGAGTGTGGCTTTCTATAGCAGTAGTAAACTGCGCTTTTTCAAAAATATCTGTATCCTCAGCGAAAAAACAAAATAGTAGACGGGAAAGAAAGACATTAAGATTATGAACTTCTTCATGTGTGCTAGTTATATTATCCTTTTTTATTTCATCATATAACTTTGCCATTCGTTCGGCAGCCTTTACATCGGCAGGATTCTCACTTTGGCGTTGGGCCTTTTCCATGCCTGCCCACGGCAGAAAAAAATCAAAATGTTTTGCAATTTCAGTAATAGGGATGTCTAACGTATGAAAGGTTCTACGATCAATTGCCAACAATGTTTTAAAGTCAGTGACCACTATAAAACGCGGATCATGCTTTATTCTTAAATCATTTTCTTTAATACCAGCAATCACTTCATGTATATCTTCATCTTGTACAGATTTAAAAAATACTTTTTTCTTCCATGCCACTTCTCCAATGGCTTTTGAAAGATTTAATCCACCATGTTGCAAGCGAGTAATACTAGCTTTGGGATGACCATACGCTAGAAGCAAATCGTAAATAAATGATTCGTTATTAAGGGAGCTTACTAGCTGCTGTAAATTACTTTCTATTTGAGCTAAATTCATTAATACTAATCTTTCACAAATTAAAATGACATACTTTTATACGCTGGATGACGTCCTTTTCATACTGAAAGAATGATACTATAGACCAGGAAGCGCACAATACATTCTTATATGGGCCTAGCAATTACCATCAACAAAAATCAACTTATCTATTGCAATAAGGATTGCAAAATGATCTGAAAAGTACATCTTCAAACTTATCAACATCTAAAGTGAAATAAGGAGAAGGCTTTCTCATCAATGTACTTGTGATAAATCATACTTTCATTTAAACCACTTATACTATCAACATTTCTTACTTGTATATTCTCTCAAATAATGAAACGTTCTCTAACGTTCTTACTCTCTTTCCAGGAAACAGGATGCCCCGAATCTTTATAAGCGATCCCCCTTCCCCATGTGCATGCCAGGCAGTTTCATAATCTACAGAATTTAGTTCTACCCTCGCATTAACAATCTCTGAATCTATTAATAAAGCCAACATCACTTCTCCTGAACGTCTGCCATCTCCCCCTTCATTCCCGTTTAAACTTTCTACAGTTCCAAAAAATGTATCTTCCAATTCTTTTCCAATTGGATTAAGATAACTCTTTATTTCCTCTAGTTTAGGCTTAAATTCATATGGAAATTTTATAGCCCTAGGTAAATTCAAAGGGGGCAATTTCGTCATGTATGCCCTACTCCAATTAAAAATCAATTCAAACGGCAATTCTCTTTCATCATCAAAAAGATTTATCAATGCATCACAAAAATTATAACTGATGCTCGGCCTAGAAGAAGACACTTGTGCCTCTATTAATTGATCAATACTGTCAGCCTCAATTGCATTTAACAGTTCCTTAGAAGTATAATTCATCAATTCAAAAGCACGCCTACTCAGTGGTTTAACAACCTCGTCGTCAAACAACGTCAAGGATGAGCTTCTTTCAAGTTCAACTGGGCAAGATATCTTTAAAATAAAACTCCCTTCTTCTGTATGTCTAAACTTGGTCTTCCTTAACAGCTCATTTGCTTCGTTCCTAAATAAACGCTTATGAAGTAATGAAGGATGTACTACGGAGCTACCAGCTGTTAAAATCAATTGTTTAGTCGCGTCAATTGCTTTAACTGTTTCCTGGAATGACAACGCATTGACTATTTTAGATTCAGAGAAATACCTCAAATTCAAAACATCGTCATTTACCTCCCTTATATCCTCTAATATTTTAAACTCTGATTGATTACTAAAGTCCCCTAATTTTCTGATAGCAATTAATGCCATATTCTGAAAATCTGGATTTGAACTATCTGTAGGAAAGATTAACTGTTTATAATCCTTATTGGGGCTATTTAATACAAACAATCCATCTTTTAGACCTTCACGTACTAATTCCCACCCGTAACTAAATGCGTAGTCTCTAATTTGTATTGATGATATATCTATCACTTTTCTCATGATGGAACAGTGTACGTTGGTATATTTCCTTGCCCAATTTCTTGACAAATTGCAACAAGACTATCTGGCGTTAGCAAATTAGTCTTTGGAATATAGATTGTCTGACTAACCTGATTGGTAGAGGCCGGTGCATTATATAAGCAAATCCAATATGCTGCATTCCTTAAAATTAACTCATCTATGGAACATGATAACCATTCATTATCCGAATTTGGGAGGAGAAGAACTACTAGTAATCTATGCGGTTCGCCTCTATTAGAACGCAACTTATCATATTGATCTATTCCTCGAAAAGAATACGAAAAATGAGTTGAAGTTTCGGACTGAATATTAGTCGTCGCTTTGAGTTGAATTCTCAACGAAACGTCTGTACGGTAGGTATTCGGTATAGGTGCAAAATAATCAACCAATGCATCTGTTCCATAATTATCCCCATGTCTATTTTCAACTTTGCAATTCATTCCAGCCTTACTTGCAACCGCATGTAAATACGCATAACTTAATTCAGATTCTACATTTAATGAGGATAGGGGCATAATTACAGGGATTTTTTAGAATAAAACTCACTAAATTCTACATTTAGGGTATCAAGGATCTTAATTAGAGTTGTAAATGATGGGTTTGATGCTCCTTCCTCAAGCTTCTGCACATAACTTACAGACAATTCTGAGGCATAAGCGAAATTTCTAATACTTAATTTCTTCGCCTTACGCAATTTCTTCAGCCTTTTGCCAAACTCTTTTAATATTTCCTCCTCCTTAATTTCATCCATTCATGAAATTTCAACTAAATCCGAAAATATTTTGTACCTCTATAGAGGTACAATAAGAAAATTACCCTATCTTTACGAAGTGAAAGATTATCAAATCTTTCCATAAAATGCTAAATTGGCGATTCCATTTAATATAAAATGAATCGTCTCGCAAATGCCTTGGTCCCCGAAACGACCAAATTCCAGACCAACAAGGCAACGGCGAAGCTCACGTCATAAAGGCGCGTGGGCTCGCGTTGCTTTGGTCTTTAGGCGCTTGGTCGTGCCAGGGGACGGTAACGTTGAGTCCTGCGCCTTTTTTATGCTCACGCAGCAGGCTCCAATTAAACACACTGAAATGGCTTTGGTGGTTAATACCCACTACAATCTTATCATGTCTATTTGAAATTGGAAGCTATGAGTAGATACATTACAACCGGCACACTGGAGAACATAACCCATTTTCAACTTTTCAAAGTAGGTGACGAAACAGGGCTGAACTACATATACAATAACCTGTACAAGTCGATCTTCTATTACGCCAGGCGCATAATTGAGGACTCTTTTGTTATAAACTCCATCCTCCAGGATGCCTTTCTCCGAGCCTGGGATTTCAGAACACGAATGACCAGCATGCTCCACCTTTTCCGATTCATCCGGCTACATGTCCGGTGGGGGTGCTTCGAATACCTCAGAAAGAAGGTCAATAAATTCCATTGCAGCTTTATGCACCTTGAATTTCTTGAGAATACCCATTATGCCTCCTTTAACCCGGAGCAAGAGGCAGAATATAGCCATCTGTCAGGGAAGGATCTTGAACACTTGGAAAGAATAGAAGAGGCCATTCCATATCTACCAGCCCACAGGCAAACCATCATAAGGCTCTATATGCTCTATGGCCTCAACTATAAAGAAATAGCGAAACGGTTTGCGGCTCCATATCAGCATATTACAACAGAAATTCAGGAAAGCATCGAATCCCTAAAATCGATGCTGCTGGTACTTCCGCAAAAGCAAGCCACTATTAGAAGAAGCCATCACGATAACTATACAGCACACTTAACACCAGAACAAGCCCAGATATATAAACTACGGCATCAGGACAAATACAGCTTTGACAGGATTTCTCAGGAAACGAACAGGCCATTAGCCGATGTAGTAAATCAATACGTTTCAGCCAATCAAACCTTACAAAAGATTCGCAAACATGGAAACAAGAAAAATCATTGTTACGCGTAGAATCCAGTTACTTATCAATAGTGATGATGACCAGGTAAGACATGCAACCTGGGAAACGTTGTGGCAATGGCAACATTTCTGTTTCCGCGCAGCCAATCAGATATCTACCCATCACTTTATTCAGGACCAGATAAAGGAACTCTTCTACCTGAAGGATGAAACAAAAGTCAAACTAACTGATGTCCACAAAGATCCGGACGGGATATTAACCACCTCCAAAACCAATACTACTTATCAGTTCCTCAGCAAACGATATAAACAGGAAATGCCAATGGCAATACTAGGGTGTCTAAATAATACCCTTGTATCCACATACAACAAGGAAAAAGAAGCATACTGGAAAGGGGATAGATCATTGAGGAACTATAAGCGTAGTATCCCAATACCGATACCAGCGAAGGCTTTACTCAACATAAGTTCCATTGAAAAAAGTAGAAACTATACTTTTTCAATCTATGGGCTTCATTTTAGAACCTATTTCGGAAAAGATCTGGATGATAAGTATAGTATGTGGAAAAGGGCTATAGAAGGAGATTACAAACTATGCGATAACTCTCTGCAATTAAATGGTAGTAAGATTTACCTACTGGCTGTTTTCCAGTTTGATAAGCTGGTGGGGAATCTAAAGCCAGAGGTGGTAGCAGAGGCGTCTCTTTCTATGGAAATCCCGGTGGTTGTAAAAATCAATAGGTATCAATATAGAATAGGCACAAAAGAAGACTTTCTTTATCGCAGGATGGCGATCCAGGAAGCGATCCGGCGCTGTCAGAAATCATGTGGCTTTAACAGGACTAAAAATGGGAAAGCGCGAATGCGCCAAAAGGAGAATACCTTCCGCGATGCAGAAAAAAAGTATATCAACTATAAACTCCATGTTTACAGTAAACGCCTAATAGACCTTTGTATAAAACATCAGGCAGCTACTCTTATTCTGGTGGATCAGCAGGAAACAGAAGAACTGGCAAAAGAAGAAAAATTTGTTGTTCGAAACTGGAACTATGGCGGATTACGACAAAAGATAACCTATAAGGCCAATAAAGCCGGGATTAATATAATTGTAGAATAGCCCTGGCTAACAAAATATTTGAGGGTGCTTGTACACCCGTGGAGTGAGGCTTCATGTGTACTCACTAAATATCTTTCCTTTTATGGTATCCATATAAGGGGTGTATACAATTACATGGTTCGCGGCTCATCCTGCAACCGTACCAGGAAAGCTGAAAGCTATATACAACAGAGTCAGTACTCTACAAACAATCAAACCATTTTATTATTCAATTAACCTCCTTCAATTATGGAAAATAGTAACCCGCTAATCAATTCTTCTGAAATAGAAGATGACTACAGTCAACGGCCATTCCGGCTTAACAAACAAGAAATCAATAACCCACAATTGGTAATTACTGATTTCTGGGAAAGATATTCCCTTCAAAGCTTTAGAAAACATCTATGGAATGGATTTATTAAAAATCTGCTTATGGGTAACATTGATCCATTAGGAACAGCAGAACTATACATAGACATGGAAAGAATGATTGAAGTTACTTTTCTGCTTAGAAATCAGGTTACCGATAATACACCAGAAAACAAATAACTTCCAGGACCAGGCATATCCAGGATTATAAATAATTACATTAACAACATATTAACTTTCATCTAATACAATATCAGCATGGTAATCATTGGTGATCTTCATGGAGGTTATCCGGAAATACTTTACAAGATCAAAAAATTCGGAGTGGAGAAAACGTCCTTTATACAGGTTGGCGACTGGGGGCTTGGCTTTCAGCATAAGGAGCTTGACAGAAAAGCATTATCTCAAATTGATAAATTTCTTAGGGAGAAGGAAAATATTCTGTACATATTGAGAGGCAATCATGATAATAAGTGGTTCTGGGATCATAGGGATACTTTCAATCTTCGAAACGTCAAACTGGTACAGGATTATGAAGTACTTGAAATAGAAGATCAACGGGTTATTTTTATTGGTGGAGGTATATCCATTGACCGGTTAAGCAGAACGCCCGGTAAAGACTACTGGCCGGACGAAGAAATCCGGTTTGATGAGCCTTTGCTACAATCAGCATGCGCTCAAGGTATTGACATAGCTATTTCGCATGTAGCCCCCAAAGAAACATGGCCTTACACCTTTGACCCTATCGTTCTTAATTTTATTGTTAAGGAGATGGCCGCCGGCAAAGACCTGGCTACTGATCGGGAAAACGAACGACAGATAATGAGCCAGATCTACTTACATCTTAAAGCTGCCGGATGTCGGGAATGGTACTATGGTCATTATCATGAATCCCATATGGAAGAAAGAGACGGATTAATTTTCAGGTGCGTTGCAATCCAAGAAATGTATGACACAAAATAATCTAACACAGATATATTGGTTGGAAGGCTTCAGTGGAGTTGCTCACGGCAAACATGTCATTTCTATTGAAGACCTACCGGAATTTCTTAAAAAATGTAATGAAACCGGGCTGCAGGTGGTGGGTTTAAAAATCGGCGACCCGGTTCAACGTCTGGAATGTATTCTTCACGCCAACGATAGCTATATTCAGCAATTTGGTAAGACAGCACAGGAAACCTGGTATTTCAGGCCGTAGCAACTACTGATTCATGCTACCTGCTTTCTTCCTCAATTCCCTCGCAGACTGTTCTTGTTCAGTTGCCAGTCGTAGCATTTCCAACCTGTCATTTTTCAATTGCTCCTGATGCAGCACACTATCCCGCAGGACAGAATTACAATAATATAGGCTATCGGTAGTAATTAATAATTGTTGAATAGACTTATTCCCCAGCAATTTCAGGAAGCGGTATTTTGTATCTGATGCTTTATACTGCTTCAGATTATCAGCTGTATTATACCACGCCATACTCAGGACCGCAACAACTACCACCAGAGCTATCGCTATAAAAATAACCTTTGACAAATGATGATGATGGATAAGATTCTCGGTCCGGGGAGTTTTCATGATCCGGATATTTTCAGATAAAGCAGCAGTTAGCGTGACGACTTCTTCTTTAGGTAAGGAATGTCGAATGAAAGTACCGTGCATTTCCTTCCATATTTCGACAATCTTACCGGAGCTATCGGGGATAGTCTTTACTTTTTCATCCAAGTCCTGCAGTGATTTTTCTTGCTTGTCTAACTTGGCAGCAAGTGTTTCTATAATCTGATGCATGATTTAATATTTTAAAGATGTCAAAGAGATGGGCCTTTTTTCTTTCTTCTCCTTTTTCTATCAAATGCCTCCTGGGTCAATTCATACGGAATAAAATTACCAGTCATCTCAGGTTGTAATAACCATTCAATAAAGTTTGCCAAATTTTGAATAGCCAACGTCAGGGGAGAACTGGTAGGATACTGGAGCCGATCATTATCCGTATAGTGAATATTTTTCCCGGATTGTCTTCGGGAGAGTGATTCGATATTCTTTTGCTCAAGTTGCTTATTCGCCAGTTCCTTTTTCAGGGATAAAATCTTCTCAATTTTTGAAAGGGAGAAGCCGACGTCGCTTCCTTTAATCTTTACCTTCTTTCCATCAATAAAAGAAATACCTCGACCTTTAATCACTGTATAACCCAATGCGCGCATAGCTTTTTCAAAAGCAGGATAATCATTCACGTCCCTCAAAGTATTCCGGATGTGATCTTTCAATTTCATCTTTCTTTGATCCTGCCGGGGAATTAATTGCTGGTCTTTCGATAAAAAAGCTTTGGGACTCAATACTTGTGTCAATCCTAGTTTCTGTTCCTGCTTCCGGCAAAAAGCAGCCATTCGTCTATAGCTGTTACTATCACTGGCGGCTTTACCATCAAGCCCTACCCTGTTTACTACAATATGAAAATGTTGCTCACGGGTATCTTTATGAAAAACCATTAGGTACTGATGATCTGCGACATTGAACTCCTTTACCAATGCTTCCCCCAACTCAATCAGCTGATCTTTGGTCAGATGGTCACCTTCTGCCAGTCTGATAGAAAGATGAAATGCGGGCTTTTCCACTCTTTTACTCAGGCGGGCTACATCTCTAAACTGTTCAGCCATCTCATACTTATCTCCGAAACAATTATTAAAGGCAAGTATTTCCGCTCTATCCTTATGCTGAACACCATCTCTTAAAGACATTTCCATTTTCTGATCTTCGGACAACTCTCTTTTATCTTCCAGTACATAACTGATAAGATGATAAAAAGAACTTCCGGTTATTACTGTGCCGATCACCTGAGATAATTTTTAATCTCCGCGGCAATTCCCTTTAGCACCGGCACCAGATTTTTGAGGTCCACCCGCTCCAGCATTGACAAGTCTTCATTCTTATTACGCTTTTTGGCTACCTGGTTGATGTTCGCGGCTATATGATTAAGTGTTCCGGATAGCGCCAATACTTCCGCAGGGAATACTTTAACCTGCTGATCAACCTTACCATTTACAGACATCTGCCTGATATACTCTGATATATTAAGGTTTAATTCCTTTGCCTTTTGGGCAATGACCAACTTTTCAAAAGCTGAACATTTGAATGTCAGGATAATATTTTTCCTGACTTCTTTTAATGGACGCCCTCCTTTATTCCCCCGCTGCTTATCATTCTGCGTCATAATTCAGTTCATTTTATTTTTTTGAATCCGCCTGTAAGCGGATGAAAAAACCCGCCCACAAATGCGATAGCATGCGGTGGGTCAGAAGTTTTGGTATTACCAAAACATAGCTGGCTATACCGAACCTCAAGACCCATATGCTCCTACCCGCATGGTTTTCCTATGCTATAATTTGTCGTCTGATTTGGGAGAAGCTATCTTTTTACCTTCCCCTTCAGGCCCGTTTTTCTTGGGTCCGGGCTTAGTTAATTTGTTCTGAGGTGGTAACTCCATCTCAAAAATCATGGGGTTATCTATCCCGTATTTATAGATATTCTTTTTCAAGTCCATCCAAAGTTGAATGTTATAATCCGCCAATTCTATCAGTTCATCACGGGTTAACCTGAAGGGATTATGCACAGATGCGAGGGAATTACTTTCCGAAACTCCATCGTTGCAGGCAAGTATATTGGGGCGATACCCTTCGCCAAGTTCCAATGATTTCCCTATAGCCATGCTATTTCCAAATAACTTAATCTGCTTACCAGAACTTAATTGCAGTGTTTTTCTTTTGAAGTCTGCCATAATTTGAGATTTTTAATACTTGAATAATTACTCCCGAGAGGAGTGGGTTACAGTGAAACAAAAAAGGATCATCCCCTTTTTCTGATGTTAACCTGGGCGTAGCTTTCTGAGGTTGTCTTGTGGGCGTTTGGTGGTTTCCGCAGGGTTAGAATGGATGAGGAATTGATTTAAGTCTTTGTAGTTCCCATATATGTAACTGCAATCCCGGTATTTCTTATCCAGAGATAACGCCTGATGCGTTTGGGTAATACCTGCTTTGTCTCTATCCAAATACAGATGAATAGTCTGATACCCCTCCATTAATTCCCGACTCTTTTTGAAGAAGGACAAAGAATTTAGTACCAGGTAATTCGTCACCGGCAGATTTTTCCCCTGAATGATCACCAGGAAAGATAGAAAGCTGAAGAAGCCTTCATATACGGATACTTCAGATGCACCGTTATCAATAAACGTAGTTGCCTTGGGGCTGGAACTCCCTTTGAAATAAGGATTGCGCAATTCATACCCACCGGCATCATTTTTAAAACCGATAGCGTAATAATCCTTTCCGTAAAGAGAGTACCGGACTTCCCGGCAAAACTGCTCGGCAAGTTGCAGGGGAATACCGCGCACTTCTAAATAGTAGAGCAGGGCCGGTGAAGTAATCGGCGCATCCCCTATCACCCGGATCTTTTTTTCTTCACTGGAAAAATGGGGAGCTGGCCTCGCTGGTGGAAGCTGAGAGATAACCTGGTGCCGGTGAAAGGAAAGAAAAGATTGCAGCTTCTCCAGAACTTCAGGAATAGTACAATGGTAAAACAACATTCCAAAGTCTACAATACTTCCTCCCTGACCAATTCCAAAGTCATAAAACAGATTCAATCTGCGGTTAACCTTAAAGGAGGCAGTATTCTCTTCCCGGAATGGAGATAAGTACCAATAATCCTGACTTTGGATCTTCTGGGGCTGATAGCCGAGGGATGCCAGGTAATCAACCATGTCGATCCGCTTTGCCTCGGCAATGGGGAAATCATTTGTTGCCATAAAATGGTTTGAGATGGGTTAAAGGGTTAATCTTCCGGTTCGGGTTTCTGGTTCATGGATCGAATCCGCTTAATGTCTTCCTCCAGCTCAGACAGATAAAACACCTTCTTACGCTCACCAAGGTCATGGCGGCGGATCAGGGACATTTGCACGAACTTCCGGAGCGTGGGCGCCGAAACACCTATAATTTTACAAGCCTGCCGGATGTTCAGCGGTGTTTCTGATAAACCTTTGGATAGGTTACTCTCCTGGAGGCAGGACTTAACGATACTTTCAATAAAGAGCCTTGCTTGCTCGATACTGAAACCAATAAATTGCATTTGCTCACTCATATCTCTTCACTATTGATTCAAAGCAAATATGAACGCAAAAAATGCCGGTTTTAGGCAAATACCGGAAAAAAGATGCAAAATCCGGACTTTATTTGTAGGAGGGAGATTACTTATTTTCTTTTATTGGCGGCTAACTCATTCTTAATCAAGTGAATTATGGAAGACATATCACTCTCCAGTTTTTTGGCGCTTTTGACGTCTAATCTTGCCCATACTTACCTCGGAAAAACCGGCAAATGGACTTCCATTTGCATTGAATAACCGAACTTTCTTTTCAATTACCTGCCAGGAAACGATAAGCCCCTTTGCTTCCTTCAATGCCTGGAAGATGATTTTTAGCGACTGATTGTTGAAATTCTTCTTTTTAATCAGTTCCAATTCCGGGCTATCTTCATTACTAAATATCTTACGAAAGGTAGCAACATCATAAGGGACATGAAAGTAAGGGTTGAAGGTGGTATATAAAAAATCGATCACCTCGTTGCAAGTTTCCGGAGAGAGATCTTCATTTAATTTCAGATAATTATAACTGCTGGCTTCCCTTTCCCGCTTCCCCGTTGTGGGTGTAGTCTCTTGTTTGGGAGGCGGGACAGCAGATTCTTTATTGGGATCTGTTATTTGCTCTTTCCCTATCTTCTCTTGTAGATTTTGCAAATAGTCGAATAAAATAGTCCTTTGTTCCTTATCATTTTCAACTATCTTCAAAAAATCAACATTCTTCTGAAAGTTAGATTTCTTCAATAGCGCCCATTTTTGTTTGTTATCTGCGTCTTCCAAATCATATTGATATGCCTGAGGATATTTTACAAGAAGTTGTTTCAAGTATGCCAAATTCTCATTATCGAAATGCCGGTTTGCCAACTCTGTTAATATTCCTATGCGCAGAATAGATTCTTCAAAATTGAAGTATAGATATCGGCTGCACCAATCAAAATGGGCAATTAGGCTTTCAAAACTCAAAGGAAATGGGCATGCTAAAAAGGAAATACAGAAATGATTATATCGAGCATGGTTAGCCAGTTTATCAAAGTCAATTGCCCAGCGTGTAGATTTGGATTGGTCATTGTAAGGAATTTCACGAACAAAAATGGTCGTTTCAACTACCCTTACAATTAAAGGAACATCCTTTACTTGATTAAGGTTGGTCATGTCCTGCCTTTTTTAACACTTATCAATAAATTTTTATTAATAGCGGACTGATGGATTAAAATTTTTACTAACCTGCCCCGTCTCCTTCATATGGTTAATTAAATAGCTAAACTCTTCATCTGTAACCTGAAATCCCGCATTATCAAATAGATCATATGCTGGGATATACTTTTGAATTAAGCTTACAATTTTTTCACCATAAATAGTTGTCGGTTTTAACTTAGCTATTTCTGCACTAAATCTGTCCGCAGATAAAATTAGTTTTAGCATTGGATCAAATACAAACATCTTATCATGTGGAGGTTGCATTAATGGACGAATAACAAATCGTAAATACTCTTCAAAAGTATTGGGCTTTTTTAATAAATATTTCGCATAAGCTTTTCTCGTATTGCTTTGATCTTTTACAAGTAAAAAATGATCCATAACCTTGTTGGAAAACTCAGGATCGCTATTTAAATAATGAATAAATCCATCAGAAATAATCTTTTCTAATTTTGGTTTTGAAAACCCAGACCCAATAGACCGCTCCTTAATTAAGTAATCAGCGATAATCGCTTTATTATACTCAGGCAAAGATTCGTCATTTAATATTTTCATTATAACATCAACATACTCTTCATCACTATCATAAAGACTATCTCCATCCTCCGCCAAATTTTGTTTAACGATATTTAATAAGAAATTCTGAAACCCACCCACTTTTATAAAAGCTGTTACGAACTTTTGAAACTCATCTTTATTCCTATTGATACCATACGTTTCTAATATGGCAGCAAGTTCTCTATAATCATTGAAAGCCCATTTGTTCAGAAACTGATTAAGGTCTTCTTGGTCACCGTTAATAGCTAGTGTAAATTCTTTATAGGAAATTGAATTAAATAACTGAAAAGAAAAGTATAACCAAAAATGCTCAGTGCTGACTAATGTTCTAGGCGATCTATTTGCACGATCTTCAAAAAGGTACTCAAGAACCTTCTGCAATTCAGTAAGCTCACTCTCGTCAATGAAACTCGCGTTCTTCTCCTTATAAGCTGTCCACTTTTCAGTATCAAATTGAAATTTAAATGGCGGATCAGCTGAGACTTTTACAAATTCTCGGTTAGAAACATTTATATATATATCAAATCTTTTAACTTGTAATAATGCCAAAATAAAATAATCAATAACATCTAATTCATCCATTATAAAACTGAAATTCAATTTTATAATGTTAGTGAATCGCTTTAGGTCACGCATGTTATCAATCATACCTTCTAAAAAGTGCTCAGGTCGTTTCAGAGGAGTTATCGACTGGGCAATATTACCATAAGCCAAATTATTCAAGGCGTGATCAATTTTATCTTTATAATCTTGCTTTAAACTATCGTACTGCAATAAACTTTTGAACTCAACAACATATATACTTTTCTGTATTTTCGGAAGAGGTATTATTAGTTGAAAGACTTTTTTCAAATACTCCTCCTCCTTTGAAAGTAAATTTATTCTTCTCAGTACTTGAATAACATAGTTTGGATCCAGCGCTACAATAAAAAAAGTATTGGAGAAATTTGCAGTATTACGAATAAGCTTTAAAACATTTAGTATCTCAATAGCATTAAGTCTATCAATGTCATCAATAAAAACAATGATCCTCTTCCCTGTTTGCTGAATGCCCTCATTTATAGAATTATAAGTTTCAGAAATGGATTCATCTGGTATAACTTCATTAATAAGTGTATCTAACAATCGGAAATAGATTTCCTTTCCAGGTTGAAAAAGTTTTTTTGAATAAGACTTTAGTTTATTTCCAATGGATTTATTATATTTTTTAAGTGAAGAAGAAAGCGTCACAAAAAAATCCTCGATCAAGCTATCTGTACTACTTGTTTTCCAAACATTAAAATTGATAATTAGATTATCTGAATTTAATTTCAGTTGATTTTCCAATCTATTTAAAAAATCAGTCTTACCGGCCCCCCACTCAGCAAAAATTCCTATAGAGAAAGAATTTTTAGAAGTAGTGCTGTTTATCACGCTGGCTACCTGATCGGCATACCCTGATCGACTTAATGAATCATTTTCTGAATCTGGACAATCCTCAATTAATGATATCTCATTTTGGATTTTAAGTGGTCTTTTATATGATTTATAATTACTCCATAATAGCAAAAGACTAAATAATACTAAATCAGTATAGTATAATATCGGCAATCCCCAATTTTGAAACGAAAAAAATACATAATTGTCATTGAACCGGATAATAAAAAAATATATTAATAATATAGTTATTATATTAAAGAAGCCATTGCCTGGAGGGATTAATCCATTCTTTATTTTATCAAATAGCTTAAAAATCCCATAGATAAAAAAAACACTAATAATTACATTAAGTACGTGCCCCTGGTCCAAATAGGTAAAAACTTTAGAAACAACTAAGTTGTCTCCAACTTCAATGACATACCTTTTCATCACTAGTGTAATTACTAAGACGAATAGGCATTTGATTAATTGCGAGTATTTAAATGACTTTCTATATTCTGACCAATTATACGCCTTATAGGGATTTTTCATAGAGAAAATATTGTCTATGTCTTTAAGATAAGTATTTCTTTGATAATAATTACTAGCCTCTCAATGCATTTGCCTGTAAATACCTATTAACATAATCATCCACTGAAAAAGCAGCACCATCACCCTGTCTCTTCACCCACTCCAATATCTCCGACTTCTTAAACTTATACAGCTTCCCCATCTTAAAAAAAGGTATCTCCCTTTTGGAACACTTACCATAAATAACATTCACATCCATCCGCAGCAGATCCGCCACCTCCTTAGCCGACATAATATTCTCGTGGGCATGCGATTGAAAAGCCCCCTTCGACAAGTCGAGTAATTCAGACAACATACTTTTGATCTGCTGGATATCGCTCTCCATCCGATCCAACCTCTGCTCAATAGGCGATAAACTCATGTGGGGTTAATTTAAATGTTTATTAATAGCCTTGCTGGCTGCTTTAGCCCTATTCGTGTCCGGCACCTTCGCATAGATCTGTGTAGTCTTCACATGCTTATGATTCAGCATTTTGCTGACAACATAAATATCTTCACCCTTTTCTATAAGGTCAGTTGCATACTTATGCCGCCAGTTATGGAACTTGGCTTTATCTTTTAAACCCACGCTGGCAAACCATTCCTGCAACCTTGTACGGGTGCGGGAATAATTGAGATCCGGAAATATTAGCCTATCCTCTTCCTGCTTCTCTCCTAATATATCAACCGCTTGTTGACTAATATAATGCTTGAAAGACCGTTCCGGCTTGGGGTCTATAATATACACGTACCAGGTACACAATGCTTCAGAGAAATGCAAATCACTCCATTTCAGTATTTTAATAGCACTAAACCGGAAGCCACTCAGCAACGCAAAAATGGAAGACCGGAAAACAGTATCATCATCAATGGGATTCTCCAATAATAACCTCAGCTCTTCATCATCAATGATCTGCCGGAAGGTATCTACGTTACTGATTCGCGGTACACGCAAAGTATAGTCTTCCGGTAGATACTTATCTAAGAAAGCACTCTGAATAATGAGAATAAATTTATCATAGTAAGAAGCAGCCGAATTCTGAGCCAGCTTCGCTTTTGAAGACTTTAGAGAATTAGTCGTTAACAGATACTCTTTGAACTTCTTCAGGAATATTTCATCGATGTTCCGGAATTTAAAATGCTCTCCCATCCATCGTTTCAGATACTTGATGGCTGTTTCATGATGCGTTGTATCAACTCCTTCCCGCTGTTTTCCACGGATGAAATTCAACGCATACACGTAGAAATCGGCATCCAGTGCATCTTTGTTATACAAGCCATTAGCATCCAGCATCAGGGCTTTCATTCGTTTGAGATAGATTTTCTCAGCAATCTCGTTATACAGTTTGTTTTCCTGTTTCTCCAGTGGAGTAACAGGATTAGCGTGTAGATGCAGGTTAAGGAACTCACGGCGGGTGTATTGTTTAGCCTGTGGATTCCATACAGGCGGGTAATAGTCTATATAAAGACTGAGCTTCCCACTCTTCAGCTTCTTATTTCTCAGCGCTCCTCTCATATATTCCCGTATTTGGTGGTTAAATAATCTATCACGGTTTGCCGGTGAAAAAGAAGACTACGCCCTACTTTCAGCTTGGGGAAATCTTCATCTTTTATCAACCGGAATAAAGTACGTTCGCTGATGCTGGTAAGGGAGGATAGCGCCTTAATATCTATCAGGTCACCCAATGGTTTTGAGGCTGGGGTATCAACCAACCTGGATCTAGAAAGAAGTTGAGTGTTTGTTTCTGACTCTACTTTCTGTACACGTTCTTTCTTCTCACGTAATTTATAATTGCGCCGGGCGCAGGTAAGCGAACAGAATTTGGTTACTGTCTTTTGGGCGATGAACACTTCTCCGCAATGCTCACAAATCTTCTTTATCCTTAAATGACTACTCATTTTTTAGAAGTTGAAATTGGAACTGTTGGGAGGCTACTGTCTGGGGATGAACTAAACTGTCTATTACTGCCTTATACTGTCAATTACTGCCATTATTTCTCTATTTCCCCATGTACATTTGTACCTCCGTATCTTATTACTAATTTAGAGGTTTATGGATCAACAACAAAATAAAACAAAGGAAAAATCAGGCATCCTGTCAAGATGCAACACTGATAAGCATTACGTTAGGCAAATAAAGAAAAGTAGATGTAAATAAAAGAAAGGGCTTACTTTCCGATACAAAACTTACTGAAAATATAATCCAGCCTGTCCTCATTTGTCACCTCACCCGTTATCTCTCCCAGATAATGCAAACAAAGCCGGATATCCAGTGCCAGCAAGTCTCCCGGCAGACCGTCGTCCATTCCCTGTTTTACATCCTGTAATGATTTCAGCACTTCCTGCAGCGCGGCGTGATGGCGGGCATTGGTGATGATGGTATCTTCTGTGTTGACATCGCCTGCCAGTACCTTATGTACCAGTGCATCTTTCAGCTCCTGGATGTGTGCATGATTCTTTGCTGAGATAAAAAGTATTTCAGGTATACCGGTGAATTTGGCGCGGATGGCTGCTTCACCGGTGATATCTGTTTTGTTTCCTACCAGGAGATAGTTAACGTTTTGTGATTCAAAAGCAGTAATCTGATTACGTATATCCGTTTCAGAGAGTTCATTCACATCAAAGAGATAAACGACTACACCGGCCTCGCGTATTTTCTCCATTGTTTTCTGCACACCAATGCTTTCAATGGTATCCAGGCTTTCGCGGATACCGGCAGTATCTATAAGGCGGAAGAGGATGCCATCAATGTTGAGTATTTCCTCGATGGTATCGCGGGTAGTGCCGGCGATATCGCTGACGATGGCGCGGTTCTCATTGAGAAGCGTATTCAGTAATGTTGATTTGCCGGCATTGGGTTTACCTACTATGGCGGTATTCACACCATTTTTGATAACATTTCCCATCCGGAAGGAGTCGATGAGGTGCTTCACTACTCCGGTGGCATTAGTAACAAGGGTATATAAGCCGCTACGATCGGCAAATTCCACGTCTTCCTGGCTGAAGTCCAGTTCAAGTTCGATCAGGGCGGAAAAGGTAATTAATTGCTCACGCAGGGCATGTAATTCCTTGGAGAAGCCACCACGCATTTGTTGCATGGCAGTTTGATGGGAGGCGGCAGAATTACTGGCTATCAGATCGGCCACAGATTCGGCCTGGGTAAGATCCAGTTTACCGTTCAGGAATGCCCGCTGGGTAAATTCACCTGGCTTCGCCAGCCGTGCACCTGCTTTAATGGTGGCATCAATAATTTGTTGTTGGATATAGGGAGAACCATGACAGGATATCTCAATCACATCTTCGCCGGTATAAGAACGGGGGCCTTTATACAGGCTCACCACTACCTCGTCGATGATGTGACCATTGGAAACGATGTTACCAAAATGCAGGGTATGACTGGCTTGTTGCAGGAGATCCTTACCAGGGAATAGTCCGTTACAGATCGCATAGGTATCGGGGCCGCTCAGCCGTATTACCGCAATAGCGCCGAGGCCCGGGGCTGTTGCTACCGCTACAATCGTATCATCAAATCCTGTTAATTTACCCAGCATACCGTATTTAGTTTATGAATATTCCCAAAGGGCACAAATTTACGGACAATCGGGGCTATCACCAATTCCTGAAAATCAAAGGTCCCGTTCCAACTATGTTGAAACGGGACCTTTGAAAATTATATTGATACAGTACTACTCCTGCAAAGTAAAGCGGATAGGGAGGTTGAACTGTACAGAAACCTGGCGGCCATTTTGCTTACCAGCTTTCCACTTAGGCATGGTTTTCACCACACGCACAGCTTCTTCTTCCAGGCCACCACCTTTTGCGGCGCCTACTGTTTTTACATCTTTAATATTTCCTTCAGAATCTACTACGAACTGAACGAATACTGTACCGGAGATACCATTTTCCTGCGCAACGCGTGGGTAACGGATATTTTTGCTCAGGTATTTGGCCAGTGCTTCTTCTCCACCCGGGAAGGTTGGAGGTTGCTCTACGAAAGTGAAGATTTCTTCTTTTGCAGGAGCAGGAGGCGGGCCTACTACACCGGTACCTTTACTATCTTCCAGTAATCCCGGATCAACTCCGTTTGGATCACCGTCTACAGTTTTAGTACTGATGGCTTTATCCTTAATATCCTCATGTTTCGGAGGTTCCTCATCCGGTGGTACTTCATTATCCTTCTTAATAACAGGAGGAGTGAACTGTACTGACGGTTTTACCGGTGGTGGCGGCGCAGGCGGTGGAGGTGGCGGAGGTGGCGTTTTCGGATCATCCGGTAACTTCACATCCTCCATCTTAATTTCCTGTATCACCGGCTTCTTCGTGTTTTCACCCTCAGAAGCTTTAACCCACTGTGATATCATGTACGTTGCAAAGAATATTACAAACAATGACGCGGTTCCCAAAATGGCATTCCGCACACGCTTATTATACTGTCTCCGCAAATCGTACGCCCCATAATCCTTGTTCCTGCCGTCAAACAGGATATCAAGAAAATCGGACTTTAAGACTTTAGCAGAATCCATTGTTGTTGTTTTATGATGGATGCAAAAAAATAATTAGTTATTTAGCCGGCGGAGTTGCAGGAGTGCTACTAGGTACACCGTTAGCTGTTTCTGTAGACTGTATCCATTTTTTATCCTGGTCACTGATATCTACGGTTGCATAACGTTGAATCCTGTTGATGGCCATTTCATCAAGAATATCTACGAAATTCTTGTAATTAGCCTGATCATCAGCTTTAATAATCACTACAACATCTTCTGGTTCACCTTTTGCATTTCTCAGTTTGGCAACCTCATCCCTCTTTCTGATAATCTCATCTCTGATTCCTCCGGTATTGGCAAATGATGTTGCCTTGAAGAAGTCAGGATTAGCAGAGGCATTCGGGTCTTGTGCCAAACCTTCGTAATAGTAAACACGATTATCTTTTCCGAGTAAAATGGTCAGGGCCGTACTTTCTTTTACTTTGTTCTGGTCCTTCTCATTTTCGGTATCCTTTGGCATGATCAAGTCCATTGTTTTGGGCTTGGACATGGTAGTGGTAAGCATGAAGAAGGTAATCAGGAGAAAACCTAAGTCTACCATCGGTGTCATATCTACACGGGTAGATTGTTTCTTGGATTTCGTCCCACCGTGTTTCTTGCCACCGCCACTACTACTGGTATCCATTTCTGCCATAGTAGCCAATTTTTTTTAGTTCTTAAATCAACAGCCTTCCAGGTCAGGAAGTAATTACTGCCGTTTACTTCTTAGGTGCATTTGCCTCTTCCCAGGCAGCAGTACCTTTAGGTGCTTCTTCCAGGTTAGTAACCAGGTTCAGCTTCTGAATATGCTTCTTTTTGAAGGTATCCAGGATTTCCTTGATCTTTGGATAAGGAGTCTGGTTGTCTGCTTTGATACAGTACTTCAGCTTCGCAATGCTTCCGCCTTGTGCTGCAACACCATATTCGATCCAGGCACCTAACTCATTATTAGCAGAATCTGTAGGAATTCCCTTGTCCAGGCCTGATTTTTTACGTTCGTCCTCAGAGAGGGAGAGGTATTGTTTCAGGTCTTTGATAGGTGCTCCTACACTGGCTCCGGTTACAAAGCTTTTAATTTCTTTATCGTCCAGGCCCAGTTTGTACTGCGTGTTCAGATCTTCTATCAGCTTCTTTCTTTTGGGCTGACCATCCATGCTGAAAAACACTCTGCCATCCTTATCCACTGTGAATAACAACACATCGGAATCAGGTAAAAGGGTGGTGTTTATAGAGGATGGGGTAACTACTGTTACCGGTTCATCCGGTTTAAACTTAGTCGCCAGCATAAAGAAAGTTAACAGCAGGAAAGCCACATCACACATTGCTGTCATGTCAATGGCCGTGCTTTTCCTTGGCATTTTAACTTTAGGCATCTTTACTCTGTTTTATGGTTTACTTTAAATAGATTCAAAACCGCTCAAATTCCACAAAATAATCTCAGATTATTTGTGGTTTGCTGCGAAGCTCTGAGTTAAAGTAAAGCCAGATTCGTCAATAGCGTAAGTGATGCTATCAATATTGGTAGTAAAGTAGTTGTACATTACGATCGCAATAGCGGATGTACCGATACCCAGTGCGGTGTTAATCAACGCCTCAGAGATACCTAACGCCAGCTGTGCAGAATCCGGAGCACCACCAGAAGACATTGCAGAGAACGCCTTGATCATACCCAATACTGTACCGAACAGACCCAACAGGGTTGCTACAGACGCAATGGTAGACAGGAACACCAGGTTCTTTTCCATCATTGGCAGTTCCAGTGCAGTGGTTTCTTCAATTTCATTTTTGATGGTCAGGATCTTCTGTTCTGTATCCAGATCAGCATTGGTAACCATTTCTTTGTACTTTTTCAGACCAGCTTTCAGTACATTTCCTACAGAGCCTTTCTGTTTGTCACACTCAGCCAGTGCTGCGTCTACATTTTTGTTAGCCAGGTGGTACTGTACTTTACGTACCAGCTCAGAACCGCTGAATTTACCTTTTGCTTTTGACAGGTACAGGAAGCGCTCGATCACGAAAGTCAGACACACCAGTAATACGGAAATCAATACCGGTACTACCAATCCTCCTTTGTAAACAGTACCAAACCATTTACCGATACCTGAATCTATAGGATGTCCATCGGGATTATTACCCTGGAAATTGGCTGGATTACCTAATACAAAAAAGAAAAACAGGAATCCTATCACTAAGCAGATAGGCACAGCCAACGTCGCGAACAGGTTGGATGACTTTTTAGGTTGATGAGAAGAAGCCTTAGCTGTAGCTGCAGTCACAGTTGTTTTAGTCTCAGCCATGTTGATTGAAATTTTAGTGTTAAAAATTAAACTATTGTTTGTTAGAAGTTTCTGTCCCTTTAGAATGCCCCTCAGCACCCAATTTACTGTTTTAATCAGTGATTCGCAAAGTTATACGGTTGGTCCAAAAAAACAAGTGCAGCCCAAAAAAACCCACAAAAATTAACCTTCACACGTAAAAGCCCCATCACAGGGCTTTTAGACCACTCATTTTTTTAGAGCAAACACTTACATAAGCGAATAAACCAATATTGCAGTTCTCACAACTGATTGTTACTGTCCCAATTCTTGAAATCGTTTGATTTTTTTCAAAGTTGGACGCACAATTTAAGAAAAAATTCAAATGTTCCAACAGAAATCTCACAATTCTGCCAACTTATTTATTTCCGCGCCAGTAAACACTTTCAGGCCACGCTAATAGCATTTAGCAATACAACATCCATATTTTGCCCGCCCCATAACTTGAAATTCAATGCCGCAGCGGCAATCAACTTCTCCCCTGCTATCTCTGCCATATGAAATTATTATTTGCTATAATAATAAATACTTACATAAAAAAAGTTGCCACCGCAACTATTGTTTCAACGCCTACCATTCAATTTTGCTTCTTTTTTTCCATTCCTACAGTCATTACTGCGCTTATGGATTTTCCTGATAAGTTAATACTTAAAATACTTACTTGCAAAGGTTTTTAAAAAAACATAACAACTAATCAAAAACCAATTTATTAAATCGTAATGATCAAACCAATTCATCACAAACTGATAATAGCCATGGCAGGCGCACTTTGCCTGGGTACTACAGTTTATCAACCTGCCAGCGCACAGCGAAAAAAACAATCGCGTAACGCCACCCCAACTACTCCTGCTCCTGCTAAAGATTCTACCGGGAAACCTCCCATGATCAAGCCAGGACCAAAGCCAGGACCCAAACCCTTTGCCGAAGTAATTACTGATAAAGCCCAGGCTGATTCCGGCCTGTTTAACATCTACAAACTGGATGACCGCTTCTTTTTTGAAATCCCTGATTCCCTGCTCGGAAGAGACGTACTGGTGGTAAACAGGATCTCAAAATCAGCTGCAGGTCTCCGCGCCATGATGATGGGCTTCAGTGGCGATATCATCGGCGAAAATGTGATCCGCTTTGAAAAAGGCCCCAACAATCGCATCTTCCTTAAAAATATCTCCTACGCCGACGTTTCAAAAGATTCTACCCAACCTATGTTCACCTCTGTGAGCAACTCCAACCTGCAACCCATCGTTGCAGCGTTTGACGTAAAGGCGGCATCTAAAAACGGGAAAGGTACAGTTATCGACCTCACAGAATACATCAGCGGGGATAACGAGATCCTGTTCTTCGACGGCCAGATTAAAAACATGCTCAAAATCGGTGGTGTTCAGCCTGATAAATCTTACATCTCTGATGTGAAATCCTATCCGATGAATACCGAAATCAAAACCGTAAAAACATACAGCAAATCCGGCGGACCGGGTGGCCCGGGTATGCCCCCATCCCAGGGCGGCAATGCTACCGTGGAGTTAAACAGCTCTATGGTGTTGCTTCCCGCAGTGCCCATGCAACCACGCTATTTTGATCCCCGCGTAGGCTACTTCACCACCAGCGTAACCGACTTCGATGCGGATCCGCAAGGCGTGAAAAGACTCCAGATGATCACCCGCTGGCGCCTGGAACCAAAACCTGAAGACATGGAGAAATATAAACGCGGTGAACTGGTGGAACCAGTTAAACCCATCGTGTTCTATATTGACCCTGCAACGCCCGTAAAATGGCGTAAATACCTGATCATGGGTGTGAACGACTGGCAGTCTGCCTTCGAACAGGCGGGCTTTAAAAACGCTATTATTGCGAAAATGGCGCCTACTCCCCAGGAAGATTCCACCTGGTCTATTGAAGATGCCAGATTCTCTGCTATCGTTTACAAACCTTCAGATGTACCCAATGCGAGCGGTCCTCACGTACACGATCCCCGCTCCGGTGAAATTATCGAAAGTCATATCAACTGGTACCACAACGTGATGCATTTGCTGCGTAACTGGTATTTTGTACAGGCGTCTCCCAACGATCCCCGCGCCCGTAACATGCAGTTCAGCGATGAACTGATGGGTGAACTGATCCGCTTTGTATCTTCCCACGAAGTGGGCCATACACTCGGTTTGCGCCATAACTTCGGCTCCAGCTCCACTTACCCGGTTGAAAAACTGCGTGATAAGGAATGGGTGAAAAAGAACGGCCATGCAGCGTCTATCATGGACTACGCCCGTTTTAACTACATAGCGCAACCTGGCGACGGCATCACCGGCGCTGATCTCTATCCCCGCATTAACTACTACGATAAATGGGCAATCGAATGGGGCTATAAACTGCTGCCACAGGCCAAATCACCGGAAGCAGAAACGCCTATCCTCAATAAAATGACGGTGGAAAAGCTGAAGGATAAGAAATTCTGGTTCGGTACAGAAATGAACCCGGACGATCCAAGATCCCAAAACGAAGATCTGGGCGACAATGCCATGATTGCCAGTACATACGGCATAAAAAACCTCCAGTATATTATGCCTAACCTCCTTAGCTGGACAAAGGTGGATAACGAAGGTTATGCAAACCTGTCTGAATTGTATAAAGAAGTAGCCGGTCAGTTTAGCCGTTACATGGGTCATGTGGCTAAAAACGTAGGTGGTATTTACGAAACACCAAAAACCGTAGAACAAGCCGGTGGGGTGTATGAATACGTACCCGAAGCAACCCAGAAAGAAGCGATACAGTTCCTGAACAAGCAACTGTTTACCACTCCGAAGTGGCTGATTAACCAGGATTTACTGAGCCGCATAGGCAGCGATGGCGTTTCCCTGATTAATTCCCGCCAAACACCTGTTCTGGACAGGCTGATGAGTACCAATACCATCAATAAACTGATTGCCGGTGAAGCTGCACTGGGAGCAAAGGCTTATTCACCTGTTGATATGCTGAACGATCTGAAAAAATCCATCTTCTCAGAACTTTATACACATCAACCGATAGACGTATACCGCAGAAACCTGCAACGCGACTATGTGGATAACCTTTCTGACCTGGTAGCCCCAGCTGCCCCCGCCAATCCAATGATGGGTGGTTATGCACCTCCGAGTGCTGCCAGATCAGATGCTGCAGGCATTGGCCGTGCCCAGCTGACCGCCCTGAGAACAGAGCTGCGTGCTGCTGCAGGCAGTGGCGACAGCATGACCCGCAATCATCTCCAGGAGCTGATTGCCCGTATCAATAAGGCACTGGATCCGAAATAACGAATGCGCATACACGAAAATATCTGCACCCTTCCCGGTAACTCCAGGAAGGGTGCCTTCGTTTTATAGATGTTCAAAAGCCTATAAATTATTGCGGAAAATGCTTAATATCGCTGCATTATTAACTTAGAAGCCTCAAAAGTGAAAGATCGGACTAACAAAATCACGATATACGATATCGCGCATAAGCTGAATCTGTCGGCATCTACTGTTTCACGTGCATTGCAAAACAATCCGCTCATTAACCTGGAAACACGTGAAAAAGTACAAGCCGCAGCTACAGAGATGGGCTACGTACCTAACTGGATTGCTTCCAGTTTGCGCAAGAAACGGTCGAACATTCTCGGCCTTATCGTACCCCGAACTTCCATGTACTTTCAGAGTACGGCTATCAGCGGTATTCAGCATGAGGCACATAAATATGGATTCAGCATTGTAATTGGCCAGTCGGATGAAACCGTGGCGATGGAGAAGGAATTAGTACATACTTTTTATTCTCTTCGTGTAGATGGATTACTGGCAGTTGCTTCCATGTTCACCACCAATTTTGATCATTTCAGTCCGTTTATCAAGAACAATATTCCACTGGTATTTTATGACCGTGTGCCTACCGATTTTCAGGGCTACACTATTACCGGAGATGATTTCAGAGGCGGTTTCCTGGCCACCGAACACCTGATCAAACAAGGTTGCAAACGTATTGCCCACTTCTCCGGAGTGCTCACCTGTAACCTTTACCAGCAAAGGCTTTCAGGATACAAAGAGGCATTGGCACAATATAATATTCCTTTCGACGAAGAGCTGGTTTATATCCATGATCTGACGATGGACTCGGCGACTATTGCTGCACAACAATTGTTTGATGCACAGAAAATGCCCGATGGTATGTTTGCAGCCAATGACAGTTCAGCGGTGGCTTTTATCCGTGAAGCGAGGAACAGGAATATTGCGGTTCCCGGGCAAATCAAAGTAGTGGGATATTCCAATGATCTGTCTTCCCGTATTATTTCTCCTTCTTTAACTACCATTGAACAATCGGGGTATAATATGGGGCAGAAAGCCGTGGAAACAATCGTTCAGCTGATCAACCACGAAGAGACAGTGAAAGTGACAAAAAATTACGTATTCCCGGTGGAGTTAATCAAGCGGGAATCTACCGGAATATAATTTTAATACTAAAACTGATAACCTACAACTTTTATGAAATCTTCCATTTATGTAGCATTATTATGTACTGCCGCAGTTGCCGTATCCTCTTGTAACAAGCGTATTTATGTGCCTAACCAGGTAAATGTGCCGTTGTTGAAAGAGAAGTATGAATTCAAAGGCAGCGTTACACCTACCAATCTGCAGACCGCTTTTGCAATTACTGATAATATAGCCATCATGGCCAATGGCCAGTACCTGTGGGGGTTTAATTATGCCGATCCGACCAATAGTTACGATGAAGACGGCTTATTCCGGGATAACAATACCCGCGGAGGATTGATAGAAGGGGCCGTTGGCTTCTTCAAGCCTATTGGCGTCAGTAAAAAAGCAGTTTTTGATGTATATGCGGGTTATGGCAGCGGCAATTTCAAAACATTGACTGGCAACTACAAATCCGATAATGATGGTACTGGTAACATTAACCTGAACGACTATGTCATAAAAAACCGTTTCAGCAAAGTATTTATACAACCAAGCTTCGGGCTTTCCCATCGTGTGGTGGAAGCAGCCTTCAGCAGTCGCTTTTCCCTGATAAACTTTTACGACAGTAATATTGGCGTAAAGGCATTTGAAAATAATGAACAGGAGCAGACGAAATTTATGCGTATCCACGACAAATCCGTGGTGTTCTATGAGCCGGCATTCACAGTGCGGGTGGGTTATAAATACGTAAAGTTTCAGGCACAGTTACAGTTTTCAACACCGATAAACAGTAATAGTTTTTACGACGATACCGACGACCATAATTTCAATGAGTATTTCCAGCCGGTGAATTTTAATATGGGTGTTGCGATAAATCTGGCGAAGTGGTATAATCGTACGAATAGATAAGTGATTCCAGGAAGTGATATAAAAAAGAAAGCCTTAGTGTTTGAAACACTAAGGCTTTCTTTTAATAAGTATGGCAGCTACCTACTCTCCCGCATGATATTGCAGTACCATCGGCCATGAGGGGCTTAACTTCTCTGTTCGGAATGGGAAGAGGTGAACACCCTCGGCATAACCACCATAAGATCTTTAGCCTGTTTGAGCAGGCAATTATATGATGAAGTTCTGAACGAACTGTGAATCGTATTTGAGTCTCTTAAAGAGATAACCTATAACAGCTTTTCTGGATAGAATTTAAATAAAGAAGCCTCGGTGTTTGTACACCAAGGCTTCTCTTAATAAGTATGGCAGCTACCTACTCTCCCGCATGATATTGCAGTACCATCGGCCATGAGGGGCTTAACTTCTCTGTTCGGAATGGGAAGAGGTGAACACCCTCGGCATAACC
>NZ_JBKIXB010000011.1:0-288237 GCF_051362515.1 Chitinophaga sp. ARDCPP14
TGCTAAAGCAAGCTGACATTAACTATTTATTCTCTTAAAAAACACCTGATCATCATAATGATTATTAGGCCATCTTTTGGCTAAAACAAAGAAGCTGTCTCAATTAATTATGAGACAGCTTCTTTTTATTTTTTCTTCGCTCGTTTCCGAAGCTCATTCACCTGTGCAGTGATGGTTTCAAAGAGGATATCGGTAAGCCGTTTTACAGCCGGGGAGGGCGTTTTTTTACGGATGAGCATAAACACGGCAACATCAGGTAGTGCTGGCAAACCACTGGTCTTTGTGAGTGCTACACAGCCTGCAGGCAGTCCCATTTCTGTGCGGATGGTGATACCCAATCCGGCCTGGGCTGCAGCCCACATCCCTGCTACGCTGCTGCTGGTGAGCGCCGGCCGCCACGTACGTTTAGCTTTTTCCAGCGCTGCCAGCCCCGCACTGCGGAACAGGCATGGCGCTTCAAACAGCAGCAGCGGCAACGGCCGCAGCTGCGCGATGTGCTTTTGCGTGTTACCAATCCATCGTATAGGTACATGCCCTATCAGGATGGCATCATCTGGTATATCTTTTCCAAAGGAAAGTACCACATCCAGTTTACCGCGTTGCAGCTGCTGTTGCAGCACCGCCTGCCGGTCGATCGTCACCTCCACTTCCATGTGCGGATGTACAGCGGCAAACCGTGCCAGCACCACCGGAAGACCACTTTCCGCAAAGTCTGCCGGCAATCCCAGTTTTACCTTCCCTGCTATATGCGTGGCCGTTAGGGCATTGATCGCCTGCTGGTTAACATCCAGCAGTTGCCGGGCATATCCCAGCAATATTTCGCCGGCAGGAGTGAGCTGCCAGCCTCGTCCCTGCCTGATAAATAACTGTTGGCCGGTAATTTCCTCCAGCCGCTGCATCTGCAAACTTACAGCCGATTGCGACCTCGCTACCTGGTCGGCCGCCCGCGCAAAACTATCCAGATCCACTGCCAGCACAAAAGTACGGAGCAGGTCCATCTCCAGGAGGTCTGTTATCATAGTTTAGTTTTATTAAAGTATAATGTTAAATGTTTCAATATTGCAAATGTATAAAACCATAGTAAATTTGATTCATGAAAAACAAATTACTGATCATGAGCATGCTAACTACCGGGGCAGCGGCCGCACAAATGCCAACTGCCCGCAAAACATTGTTGCAGCAGGACCTGACTGGCCTGACTGTAGAAACAGTAAAGATGGACCAGGCCACTTTGGCGCCGGAGCAGCCTACTATCATCATAAATAAATAAGCCATGCCTTTTGTACAGATCTACCTGGGAAAACATCTTTCCCAACAAAATAAAAAAGATATTTCCCTCGCTGTTCATCAGAGTCTCGTGGATATCTTCAGTATTCCTGTAACGGATTATTTCCAGGTGATCCATGCCATGGAACCCGGCGATATTCTTTACCCGGAAAGCTACTTTGAGGTGCCGCACACCGAAAACCTGCTCTTTATCCGTATCACCGCCAGGGCCGGCAGAACACCGGATATGAAACAGGCGCTGTATGAAAAGATAGCCAGCCGTATAGCAGCCGCTACACCAGTAAGTGCAGATGACGTTATCATCATCTTCGTGGAAAATGACCTGGCGGATTGGTCTTTCGGCCGCGGTATTGCGCAGATGGTGAAGAAATAGCAATATCGCCGGTTTTAATTTCCTGCAACCATTTAACCGGCAAAGCAAATTTATCGGTAAATTGGGCGCAGGTATGGACACTGTTACAACAGAAAAACAATTGCCGCGCTGGCAGCTTTTCCTGCTTTCCTTCAAAGAAGCATACAAGGCACTGCAGGCCAGCGATCCGCTGCGGATGGCGGGTGCCACTGCCTTTTTTACCACTTTTGCCTTACCAGCTATCCTGATCATTATTATCCAGTTGTTACGTATTATTTTCCGGATACAACATGCCGGTCAGCGTCTTATGATCCAGCTGGAAGGAATGTTTGGAAAGGAAACAACCGAAGCCATCCTGGGAACACTGAGAGCCTTCCGGAGCATTGCGCAGAACTGGATCATCGCCATTGCCGGCTTTATTTTCCTGTTGTTTGTGGCCACTACGCTCTTCAAAATTATTAAAGGCTCGCTGAATGAACTGTGGAAAATAAGATTGATCCATAAAAGCAGTTTTGGAGAAATTATGGTATCCCGGCTGAAAGCAGTATTGGTGATCGTTTTCGCAGGAGTTTTGTTTATCATCGACCTGGTGGCGGAAACTGCGCGCATCTTTCTTGGAAAGTATATAGACCTGTATCTGCCTGCCCTGGGCAGTTATTATAACAGCACGCTCAACTATGTTATTTCTGTGATCATTGTTACCATCTGGTTTTTCCTGGTGTTCCATTTCCTGCCGGACGGCCGCCCGCGATGGAGGGTAGGGATTACCGGCGCACTGGTAACCAGCATCCTGTTTAACATCGGGAAAATGGTGTTGAAAGTAATGCTCACCTACAGCAGTATTAACAGCATTTATGGGGCTTCTGCGTCTACTGTGCTGGTGCTGTTGTTTATGTTTTATTCTTCCCTGATCTTTTATTTCGGCGCCTGCTTTACCTATGCCTGGGGCGCTCTTACCGGCAGACCCGTGGAGCCATTGCATTACGCCGGCAGGTTTGAAATTACTCCTGCGGAAGACTAATCTCCTCAATGGATAACAAAGCACCCTGAATAGATAAATAAGTATTATAAAAATGATCTTTTATAGAGATAGATTTGCTGATTGTATAAAGTAATTTTTAAGCAGAATTCCACCTATGGGCGACACAATTTCTTTAAAGGAAAAAATAGGGTATGGCTTTGGAGATATGGCTTCTTCCATGTTCTGGAAGTTGTTTGGTATGTACCTGTTGTTTTTTTATACAGATGTGATGGGCATCGCTGCTGCTGCTGTAGGCACTATGTTCCTGATTACCCGTATATGGGATACTTTCTTTGACCCGGTAGTAGGTACTTTGTCTGACAGAACCCATTCCAGGTGGGGGAAGTTCAGACCCTACATTTTATATATGGCAGTGCCTTTTGGCGTTATAGGCGTACTTACTTTCACTACGCCGGATTACGGCGCCACCGGCAAACTGGTATACGCTTACATTACCTATTCCGCCATGATGATGATCTATTCCCTGATTAACGTGCCTTACGCATCGTTACTGGGAGTGATCTCTGCCGACGGAAAGGAAAGGAATACGCTGGCCTCTTTCAGGATGGCCTTTGCTTTTGGTGGCAGTCTTATTGCGCTGGCGTTGATAGAGCCGCTGGTAAATTTTTTTAGTAAAGCCGGAGGAGAAAATAACCTGCAAATGGGCTGGCAGCTGGGCGTGGCAGTGATCGCCGTAATTTGTGTGATCTTATTTCTGCTATGCTTTGCCTGGGTAAAAGAAAGAGTGCAGCCTATAAAAGAGGAGCAGTCGTCACTGAAAGAAGACGTAAAGGATCTCTGGAAAAATAAGCCCTGGTGGATATTGCTGGGAGCGGGTATTGCCGCACTGATCTTCAACTCTATCCGCGACGGCGCCACCCTGTACTATTTCAAATATTATATACAGAATGCGCAGGCTTTTAAACTGGGCAGTGTCAGCATTACCTATTCCACGCTGTACCTTGTACTAGGCCAGGCGGCAAATATAGCAGGCGTAATCCTGGCTTCTCCCATTGGTAATAAAATAGGTAAGAAGAATACTTACCTGGGCGCTATGCTGATAGCTTCTATCCTGAGTATCGGGTTTTACTGGCTGGGCCGCGGACAACTCACCCTGATCTTTATATTCCAGTTCCTGATTAGTATTTGCGCAGGTATTATTTTCCCATTGTTATGGTCGATGTACGCAGATATCGCGGACTATTCCGAGTGGAAAAACGGTCGCCGTGCCACTGGCCTGATCTTCTCTTCCTCGTCGATGTCGCAGAAGTTTGGCTGGACGATCGGCGGAGCGCTCACCGGCTGGCTGCTGGGCGCCTTTGGTTTTAAAGCCAACGAAGTACAGGCCGATGCTGCACAAAACGGCATACTGTTAATGCTTAGTTTTTTACCGGCCATCGGGTCGGTATTGTCTATCATATTTATCGCCATGTACCCGCTCTCTGAAGAGCGCATCGCTACTATCTCTGCTGAACTGGAACAAAGAAGGAAATAATGCAACAGGAATTAAAGACATCACTGGAAAAAGAACTTACCGCCATCCTGGACTACTGGATGAAATATACGCCGGACGAAACATATGGCGGCTTCCTTGGCAAGCTGGGAAATGATAATGTTCCCATACCGGGAGCGGCAAAGGGTGCGGTATTAAATGCCCGCATCCTGTGGACATTTGCAGCCGCCTACAACACTACTCGCAACCCGGCCTACCTGGCAATAGCAGATCGTGCATACCGGTATTTTAATACACACTTTATTGATCCTGCTTACGGGGGCGTATACTGGACGGTAGACTATACCGGCCAGCCGGCCGAAACAAAGAAACAGGTATATGCCATTGCATTTGCCCTTTACGCATACAGTGAATACTACAAAGCGGCGCCACACCCGGAGGTACTGTCTACCGCCATTTCCCTGTACAACAACATAGAACAGCACAGTTATGATCCGGTTCATGATGGTTACTTTGAAGCATTCACACGGGAGTGGCAGGAAATAGTGGATCTGCGTCTCAGTGCAAAAGATGCCAATGAAAAGAAAACCATGAATACCCACCTGCATGTAGTGGAAGCGTATGCGAATCTATACACCGTTTGGCCGGACGAGAAACTACGTATACAAATACAACGGTTATTGCAGGTATTTCACGATAAGATCATCGATAAAAAAAGCGGGCATCTGCATTTGTTTTTTGATGAACAATGGCAGGTAAAAGGTAATCATGTATCATACGGACATGACATTGAAGCCAGCTGGCTCCTGCTGGAAGCAGCAGAAATTATCGGCGATCCCACACTCACTGAACAATACCGCAAACTGGCCCTGGTGATCACCAATGCCACCCTGCAGGGCGGCATAGATAAGGATGGTGGCCTCTGGTACGAATATGAGACCTCCCGGCGCCACATGAATACAGAGAAACACTGGTGGCCACAAGCCGAAGCGCTGGTGGGCTTTATCAACGCCTGGCAACTGCAACCACATGGCCGTTACCTGCAACACGCACAAAACACCTGGAACTTTATAACGCAACACATCATCGACAAAACCAACGGCGAATGGTTCTGGGGCGTGTACGCGGATTACAGCATCATCCCGGAAGACAAAGCCGGACTATGGAAATGCCCTTACCACAATGCGCGGGCGTGCATGGAAGGAATAAAGCGGTTATGCGAAGGTTGTCTTGGCTCAGGATTACGCTGATTATACTGATTACCTTGATTTTACTTTTTGGGATTTTATAAAGGATTTTAGTTGATTTTGGGAGATATAAGCGAAAATATCCGCTTATATCTCCCAAAATCCTTTACAAAATCCAAAAAGTAAAATCAAGGTAATCAGTATAATCAGCGTAATCCTGAGCCAAGACAACCTTCGCACACCAATACAGAATTCGCATTTTTTAATTTGTAATTAGCAATTACTCCTTATAGGTTTCCCCAGCATAACTATTTTATATATCTTGAAGCATATGAACTGCAAGATATATTCCACGCTGCAAGCTGCATTTTTATTGGGCGCCCTTACGTTATCGGCGCAATCTGATGTAACGGTACGGTTCAGTGAACCAGCCCGGCATTTCACGGCATCTGCCCCGTTGGGAAATGGGCGTATGGGAGCTATGGTATTTGGCAACACCAACAGGGAACGGATTGTATTAAACGAAATATCGATGTGGGCTGGCGGTGTGCAGGATGCCGACAGCAAAGAAGCAGGCAATTACCTGCCACAGATAAGGACATTACTGCTGGAAGGGAAAAATATTGAAGCGCAGAAAATGCTGCAGCAATATTTTGTGTGCAAAGGCCCCGGAAGCAGTGGTGGCGCCAATGTGAAGTTTGGTTGCTATCAAACCCTGGGCGACCTTTTTATCCAGTGGAAAGATACCACGTCGGCGGTAAGCAACTACCAGCGGCAACTAAGGCTGGATAGCGCCATCAGCGCCGTAAGCTGGGAAAAGAACGGGGTTACTTTTAAGGAAGAAGTACTGGTATCAGCTCCAGGGCAGGTGGCCGTAGTACGCCTCAGCGCCAGCAAACCTGGCAGTCTTTCTTTCAGTACCGGCTTATACCGGAAGGAACGCGCCGCCCTGAAAGTGGTAAACGGCAACCTGGAAATGAGCGGTACGCTCAATGGCGGCAACAACGACCCCGGTGTTCAGTATGCAGCCGTACTGAAAGTAATACCCAAAGGCGGTACCCGTACACAAAGCAATGACCAGATCATCATTACCGGCGCTACTGAATGTTTATTACTGGTAGCCGCCCGTACCAATATGAACTGGCCGGAGGTGGAAACACCAGGTCCGGCCCCGCTGCCGAAAACGCTGGCAGATATCAATAAAGCCACCACATCTTCCTGGCAGGCGTTATTACAGTCGCACGTAAAGGACTATACGTCGTTCTTTAACCGTTGTCGTATATCCTTTACCGATAACAGCAATGATGAGGTGAAGACCCTCGCTACCATCGACCGGCTGCAACGCCTGCACGATGGTAAAAAGGACGCTTCCCTGGCCTCCCTGTATTTTAATTTCGGACGGTACCTGCTGATCAGCTCCTCCCGCAATGGCGGCATGCCGGCCAACTTACAGGGGCTTTGGGCAGAAGAATACCAGACACCATGGAACGCCGATTATCATCTCAACATTAATGTACAGATGAACTATTGGCCGGCAGAAGTAACAAACCTGTCGGATTGCCACCAGCCACTGTTTACACTGGCCAGGCAAATGGCGAAATACGGTCAGCGCACCGCCCGCACCTACTATAAAGCAGATGGCTGGGTGGCGCATGTGATCAACAACCCATGGGGCTTTACTTCTCCCGGTGAAGGGGCCGACTGGGGTTCTACGTTAACCGGTGGCGCCTGGGTAGCTACCCATCTCTGGAAACATTACCAGTATACCAACGATAAAAAATTCCTGAAAGAAATATACCCGGTACTGAAAGGCGCCGCTGTTTTTTATAAAGATATCCTGATCACAGAACCATCGCATCAGTGGCTGGTGACTGCGCCATCCAACTCGCCGGAAAATGCGTACATCCTGCCCAACGGGCAGCAGGGACAAACCTGCATGGGACCAACCATGGATATGCAGATCGGAAGGGATTTACTCAAAGCCAACCAGGAAGCGGCCCGCATCCTGCAAACGGATAAAGGCTGGGCAGATACGCTGCAGGGAGTACTGGCCAAACTGGCGCCAAACCAGGTGAGCCCCAGTACCGGCGGTGTGCAGGAATGGCTGGAAGATTATAAAGAAGCAGATCCGCATCACCGGCACGTATCACCATTGTATGGTTTGTATCCGTATGACGAAATTACACCGTGGGATACACCGGAATTAGCTGCGGCAGCAGAAAAAACACTGCTTAGAAGAGGCGATGGTGGCACCGGCTGGTCGCGCGCCTGGAAAATTGCTTTCTGGGCCCGCTTAGGCAACGGTAATCACGCCTATACCATGTTGCAGGAATTATTGGCGCCTGCCGCCGCTACCAGCGAAATCAGTATGCGCTCCGGGGCAGGTACTTACGCCAACCTGTTCTGCTCACATCCGCCGTTCCAGATTGATGGTAACTTAGGCGCCGTGGCCGGTATCGCGGAAATGCTGCTGCAAAGCCATGGGGGCGATAACGTAATCCGCCTGCTACCCGCCCTGCCGGATAAGGAGGAATTTGCTGCCGGCCAGGTAAAGGGACTTTGCGCTATCAATGGTTTTGTAGTGGATTTCAGCTGGAAAAATAAAACAGTGCAGGAACTCAACCTGCTCTCCAATACCGGTGCGGAGTGCCGCCTGTTGCTGCCGGAAAGCGCTGTGGTAAAGGATCGAAGCGGAGCAGTGATACCGCATCAGTATAGTAACGGCGTATTGCGCTTCGCTACAAAGAAAGGAATGAAGTATCATATAGCAGTATAAAGTGGCGGAGTTTTGTCTTACTCAGTCTAACCTGAGTAAGACAAAAAAATCGCATCTTTACCTTTCATAACAACCCATATGGAAGATCTGAAACAAGTGGCTGCAAAGGCAGCGTTGGATTATATAAAACCCGGCAATACCATCGGGCTGGGTGCAGGCAGTACCATTGCACACCTGGTGAACTACCTGAAAACGGAGGAAACGTTATTTAAAAGCATTACCACGGTTACCTCTTCCTTTAACACACAGCAACTACTGCAGGAACACGGATTCAACACTAAACAACCAGGAGACGTATCCCGGCTGGATATTTATTTTGACGGATGCGATCAGTTTGATCATCAGCTGAATGCCCTGAAGAGCGGTGGTGGTATTCATACACGGGAAAAATTGCTGGCCGCAATGGCAGATAAATTCATCCTTATCGGCGATGGCTCCAAATACGTAGCGCAGTTGTACACTACTTTTCCCGTAGTGATAGAAGTGATCCCGGAAGCAGTTCCCTTTGTGCTGAAGCAGCTGAAGAAAATATTTTCACTAGCTAACCCGGTGATCCGGCTTAGTAATAAAAAAGATGGGGCAGTGATTACCGAGAATGGCAACATGCTTGTTGATATCTGGTTCCGTTCCTTCCCGCCATTAGACAGCCTCAATTATCGTTTAAAGGACATTCCGGGTATTCTCGAAACATCGCTTTTCTATAATATGGCGCATGCTGCCATCATAGCGGGAAAGAAGGGAGTAGAAATTATTCAGAAAGACCCTGCTTACCTGATCTGAAACTCTTTCGTACCTGCGGTTACATGATAACGTAACCCTTTACCGGTGTTTTCTGTAATTACCGGTTTATCGTTTTCATATATTTTTTGTGTGGGTGAGATGTGAAAAAAGATGTCTGCACCGGCATTTGCGGGCACTGTCACACGGTAGGTGATGGCCGTACCGTTTCTTTTCCAGGAAGAAACCACGGTTCCGTAAGGGCTGTCATGACTTCCTTCAAAATGATCCAGGCCTTCTACGAAATTAGGAGATAACAGGATGTTTTTAAACCCGGGCGCATTTTCATCCGGCTTAATACCAGCGAGTCCCTTGTACAGCCAGGCGCCTATTTCACCAAACATGATGTGATTGCGCGAAAGATCTGAAGAGGCATTGATATCCCAGTTTTCGAAGAGGGTAGTAGCGCCGTTCATGATCCACCAGCCCCACGATGGAAAAGTGCGTTGCGCGGCCAGTTTCCAGGCTACATCTGCATAGCCGTTTTCGCTCAGCGCATTCAGGATACTTTTGGTGCCCAGCAAACCCACGTCGAGGTGAAAGTTATCTGCGGCCACTCTCTTTGCGAGATTGGCGGCTACCTTGCTTTTCATGGCATCGGGCACTAATCCCCAGTACAGGGCAACGCTTTGCTCTGTTTGTACGCCTTCTCCATAGATACCGGTTTCACGGTTCAGGTATTTGGCATTAAAAGCGGTTTTGATCTTCTCTGCCAGTGCGCTGTATTTACTATGGTCTGATGTTCTGCCAAACAATTTCGCCGCTTTGGCCAGGATCAGCGCGTCGGCATAGTAGTAAGCCGAGGATGTGAATTCCACGGGTGATTTTGATTTTACCGGCACCCAGTCGCCGAGGCCCCAGGTGGTTAGTCCGGACGGACTAATCGCCGTGATCCGGTCCACATAACGGCGCATGTTATCATAGGAGGCCGAGAGCAGTGTAGTATCTCCGTAAAACAGGTAGATGTTCCACGGAATGATGGCGATGGTGCTGGTCCAGTCCGGGCCATTGCCCCATTCATATCCCCAGCCGCCGGTGGGAATGATAGAGGGCAGCACCCCGTTGGGCTGCTGCTCGTCGCGGTGGTCTGCCAGCCATTTTTCATAGATGGTGATGCCATCGTAACTATACAACCCGGTTTCAATGGCAATCTGTGCATCTCCTGTCCAGCCGTTCTTTTCGCGCTGCGGGCAATCCGTTGGATAACCGAACAGGTTGGAGAGATAGGCATTATTGGTG
Source organism: Chitinophaga sp. ARDCPP14 (assembly GCF_051362515.1). Taxonomy (NCBI): domain Bacteria; kingdom Pseudomonadati; phylum Bacteroidota; class Chitinophagia; order Chitinophagales; family Chitinophagaceae; genus Chitinophaga; species Chitinophaga sp. ARDCPP14. The sequence continues at coordinate 10,093 of NZ_JBKIXB010000011.1, forward strand.
GCCGTGAATAATTTATTGATCATGGTATCGGAGCCATGAATGTGGCCTGCCGGAGGTACATTGCTGTGCATGAAATAGCCGGTGAGACTTTCCTTATTGAGCTGTACCGGTTTACTGCTGGTCACTTCCACATATTGAAAGCCTTTATAGTTGAAGCGGGGCATAAAGGTTTCTTCTCCTTTGCCGCCGAGGATAAAAATATCTGTCTGGAAAGGATCGGTGTCATCTGTAGGGCGATAATGCACTATAATATTGGAGAGGTCTACAAATCCTTTTTTATCCAGTTGCTCGCCGTGCTTCAGCTTAATGATAGTACCGGCTGCACCGCTTACGCGGATCTTACTTACGCCGGCAATATTTCTGCCCAGGTCATATATCCAGGTGCTGTCGTTGGGATGGGTAACGGCGGCAGCAGGAATTTCCTCCACATTTTCGATGGGATATAATTGTTGCGATACAATGTTTTGGGAAGGCGCGGCACGGTAAATAACCTCTTTCCATTTGTTGTCGTCGAAATTAACGGTGTTCCATCCTGGTTGTTCTTTGCGGGCGTCATAATGTTCTGCGGTATAAATGCTGTTAAATACGATAGGTCCCAATGCCGTTTTCCAGTCTTTCCCAGAGGTAACAGTTTCCACGGTGCCATCAGTATAGGTTACCCGCAGATCGAGGCAGAATGCCGGCCGGCCGCGCCACGGCGCTTCATGAAAGTTCCATACGGCGGTGGACTGGTGATTATACCAGCCATTACCAAGCATTACGCCGATGGCGTTTTTACCGGATTGCAGCAGGGAGGTAACATCGTAGGTAACGTATAGCGTGCGGCGATCGAAGCGGGTGTACATGGGATCGAGGCGATGGTTGCCTGCTTTTTCCCCGTTGATATACAGTTCATACAGGCCTGCTACGGCGATATAGGCGCGGGCAGACTTTATGGATTTCGTAGCGGTGAAAATTTTTCTGAAGTTGGCGGCGGGTTTCAGGCGGGTGTCCTCACCGTCGCTGATCCAGGCGCCTTTCCAGTTGCTTTGCTGCAACATGCCTGTTTCAAACCAGGAGCGGCGGGGAGTGGATTTTACGCCGTCTTTATCCCATATTTCCACGCTCCAGTAGTAGCGGGTAAATGGTTGCAGCGGTTTCCCGGAGTAGCTGGTAAGTATATCTGCGCGGTTAATTTTGCCGGAAGTCCACAACGGGTGGGTGTCCAGGGTCAGTGAATCGGTGGATATGCGGATCTGGTAGGCCGTTTGGCGCGCGCCCGGGCGCGCATCTTCCAGTTGCCACGACAGCCGCGGATGAGCAGCGTCTACACCGAGCGGCATTACCAGGTGTTCGCATTTCAGATGGGAAGCTTCACAGGTAGTGGCTTTTGCACCGGCGTACACCGTTGATACTGCACACCATAAAATTAAAAGATACAGAAATAGTTTCCGGAATGTTGAATACATGCTAAACGCTTGATTATTTTGCCAACAAGATAAAGTAAGCCGTACTTTTTTTTAATTGTTTTATGTAAATGGAAAAAAGATAGATCGATCTGTCTATTTTGTACTATCTTTGTTCCATGAAGAAGAAAACAGGAGATCCAAAGCAGCGTTTGCTGGATACTGCCACTGCACTTTTCTATAACCAGGGATATCACGCCACAGGCATTAACCAGGTGATTGAGGAAGCTGGTGTGGCGAGAGCCAGTTTGTACCTGCATTATGAATCGAAGGAATCTTTGCTCCTGGCGTTTTTACATCAGCGTCATATCGACTGGATGGCCGGGCTGAAAAGCTTTACAGACGAGGCCGGCAAGCCGAAGGATAAAATTGCGGCAGCGTTTGACTTCCTGTTTGATAATAATGAAAGGGAGCATTTCAGGGGCTGCGCCTTTTTGAATATCCTGTCGGAAACTACGGAGAAGGACACAGCGGTGTTGACGGTCATACAGGATCATAAAAAAGATCTGCGTGCTTTTTTAGGTGAGATCCTCACCAATGAGAAGCAATTGGTAAAGGATCATGTATACCTGTTGTTTGAATCCGCGATCGTGGAAAGTCAGCTTTACCGGAACCAGTGGCCGGTGCAGGAAGCGAGGAAAATGGCATTGGGATTGTTGTAATGCGGACCACGTGCATATTTCATCTCTATAAATTTAAAGATGCCCGGCATCTTTTTTTTAATCTTTTAAAATAGACAGATCGATCTATCTGTAATATTATACTGATCACTTTTAAACAATTATCTCATGGAACAGAAATTCCCCCTTCCTCCATTTACGCATGAAACCGCCCTGCAAAAAGTGCAGATGGCAGAAGACGCCTGGAACAGCCGTGATCCGCAAAAGGTATCACTGGTATACACGCCCGACACCGTATGGCGCAACCGCGACCAGTTTATCAACGGCCGGGAAGAAGTAGTGGCCTTTCTTACAAAGAAATGGCAGCGGGAGCTGGACTACCGCCTGAAAAAAGAACTCTGGAGCTTTACAGATAACCACATTGCCGTATGCTTTGAGTATGAATGGCATGATCATGCCGGTAACTGGTTCCGGTCGTACGGCAATGAGCTGTGGGAGTTTAATGCCGATGGATTCATGCAACGCAGGCTGGCTGCCATAAACGATGTGCCTATTAAAAGCAGCGAACGGAAATTCCGTGAACCGGAAGATTTAATACTGGCCTGTTAAAGAGATGTGATTATTATGGTTACCCGGGAAATCATAATAATCACTACTAATCATAGTGTGAATTTTGTAACTTCGCTGAATGAACAAAACAGAAACACTCCAGGAGTTTTACGAACATAAGTTCCAGGCAGTACCTGATAAGTTACAGCAGGATATAGGTCACTTTAATGTATTCCGGCTGGAGGACTGCATTGTAGACGGCGCTTCAACGGTGAAATACAGCCGCCGTGACTTTTACAAGGTAAGCCTGCTAAGGGGAGCCAACCTTTATCACTATGCAGATAAAACCATTGAAGTAAAAGGCAGCACCCTGATTTTCTTTAACCCGCAGGTCCCTTACGGATGGGAGCCCCTGACGAACGACATCAGCGGCTATTTCTGCATATTCCGGGAGTCCTTTTTTACAGGCGCCACCCGTGGCAACATCCACGACCTGCCCATGATGATGCCGGGGGGTATTCCTTCTTATATACTGACAAAGGCCCAGGACAAAGAAGTATCACAGCTCTTTAAAAAGATGCTCACAGAAATCAATACGGACTACGTTTATAAATACGACCTGCTGCGTAGCTACCTTACAGAAATCATCCACTACGCCTTAAAGATGCAGCCCTCCGAAACCCTGTACCAGCACGCAGATGCGAAGTCGCGTATCACGGCGGTATTTACCGACCTGCTGGAGCGGCAATTCCCTATTGAATCGCCGGCACAGCGGTTTGCATTGCGTTCTGCCAACGATTTCGCAAAACAGTTGTCTGTGCACGTGAATCACCTGAACCGGGCCATCCGCGAAACCACAGGAAAAACCACCACGGCGCACATTGCAGAGCGCGTAACGGCAGAAGCAAAGGCTTTATTAAAGCATACTAACTGGAATGTGGCAGAAATCAGCTATGCCCTTGGATTTGAGGAACCTGCTCACTTCAGCAACTTTTTCAAAAAACAAACCAGTATCCCTCCCGGCGCTTTCCGCGTTGTTTGATTTTTGCAATTATTGGTTTGAATAGCGTAACACGCAGCAGCATTCCCTGTTCTACTTTTGTGTTAACAAAAAACACAAGATCATGGACAACAAAAAAGTATGGTTTGTAACCGGCGCCTCCAAAGGATTAGGCCGCTCCCTCGTAAAACAATTATTAAACAAAGGATATAAAGTAGCCGCCACCTCACGTAGTATCGACGACCTGCGCAAAATTGCAACGGACGCGGATTTCCTGCCCCTGGCCGTTGACCTTAATAATGAAAATAGCATACAGGCAGCAGTAAAGGAAACTATCAGCCGTTTCGGTCGCATCGACGTACTGGTGAACAACGCCGGGTACGGACAATTAGGCAGCATTGAAGAGCTGTCGGATGCAGAATCACGAAGCAATTTTGATGTGAATGTATTTGGCCTCCTGAATGTAACCCGCAGTATCCTGCCACAAATGAGAACGCAACAGTCCGGGCACATCATCAACATTTCCTCTATCGCTGGTCTTACCGGTAGCTTCCCCGGCTTCGGTATCTATTGCGCTACCAAGTTCGCGGTAAACGGTTTATCTGAATCGTTGGCGGTTGAAGTGAAACCTTTTGGCATCTCTGTAACCATCGTTTCCCCTGGTTATTTCAGAACCGATTTCCTCTCTTCCGGCTCCCTGGGCCTGCCTGTGAACCAACTGGCCGCATACGAGTCGGTTCGTGCTGCCCAGCACGCGCATCAGGAGGAGATTAACGGCAACCAGCCAGGTGATCCCGAAAAAGCAGTAGCCGCCATTATCGACGTAGCCGCTGCAGACAATGCACCGCTGCATCTCTTCCTCGGAGAAGACGCCTACAATCTCGCGTATCAAAAAATAGCCACGTTGGAAGCTGACCTGGAGCAGTGGAAGGATGTGACGGTGGGAACGGCGATTGTGTAGGATGGATCGCAGCGTATTTTGTCTTGGCTCAGGATTACGCTGATTATACTGATTAACTGGATTTTTACTTTTTTGATTTTATAAAGGATTAAGGGAGATAGCAGCGGATATTCGCTCTTATCTCCCTTAATTATTATTTTAAGAAAATCAAAAAAATCTAAAAAAATCCAAAAGTAAAAATCCAGTTAATCAGTATAATCAGCGTAATCCTGAGCCAAGACAAAATACGCTGCGATCCCCCGCACTAAGTCAACGTGACATTAAAGTCCGCCCCCAGCTCGAGCCTCCCTTCGCGCTCCTCCGTGCTGCCAGGAACCTGGAGCCCTTTTATTTTGGCGGTTTTGCCTTTGGTCAGCAGGTCCGCAATGTGTTTGTCGGTTAATTTTTTGCCCAGTATTTCGAACGGAAGTTTGAAGCCGCATTCTTTAAAATTGGCGCAGCCATAGGCGGTGTTGCCTTTTTTGAGCGGATGCGTTTTGCATTTCGGGCATTGCATTTCCGCTATCACTACGGCCTTTTTGGGCTTAGGTTCCTTTTTGGGTTTCTCTTTTTCTTCCGGTACAGGCGGCGGATCAGGGGCAATGGTGATGAACTTGTAGCTGGATGTTTTTACTTCTTTGGTAAGGTCAACTACCATCTGGATCAGTTCATCTTTGAAGGTGTCCATCGCGTACTCGCCTTTTTCTATGAGGCGTAGTTTACGTTCCCACTGACCGGTTAGTTCGGCGCTTTTCAGCAGCTCTGTTTGTATGGTGTCAATGAGATCCATGCCGGTTTGGGTGGCATAGATATTTTTCTTTTTCTTCTCGATATATTTTCTGCGGAACAGGGTTTCGATGATATTGGCGCGGGTGGAAGGCCGGCCGATGCCATTGTCTTTCAGCAATTCCCTCATTTCCTCATCATCTACCTGCTTGCCGGCAGTTTCCATTGCTCGCAGCAAGGTCGCTTCTGTAAAGGCTTTGGGCGGAGAGGTTTTGCCCTGGTGGATGCGTGGGGTATGTGGCCCGCTTTCACCCACTTCAAAGTGAGGGAGTATTTTCTCTTCTTCTTCCCCTTCCTTTTTCTCTTTTACATCGTTGGCATATACTTCTTTCCATCCCGGTTCTATAATCTGTTTACCGGTTACTTTGAAAGGTACCTGTCCTACTTTACCGAGTACGGTGGTATTGGAGATCTTACATTCCGGGTAGAAAGCGGCAATAAAGCGGCGGGCTACCAGGTCGTAGATCCTTTTTTCTTCCAGGGGAAGACCACCGGGATGCTGACCGGTCGGTATGATGGCATGGTGATCTGTTACTTTTTTATCGTCGAAAACAGTCTTTAGCTTTGGGATAGGAGCAGCCAGCAGCGGTGCGGTGAGCGCGTTGTAGGGCGTCATATCCTGCAGGATACCGGCAATTTTCGGGTGCAGGTCTTCCGAGAGATAAGTGGTATCCACCCTGGGGTAGGTAGTCAGCTTTTTCTCGTAAAGGTTCTGAATATATTTGAGCGTATCATCTGCAGAGAAGCCGAATTTTTTATTGGCTTCCACCTGCAGGGCGGTGAGGTCAAACAGGCGCGGGTTGCCTTCTTTTCCGTCTTTCTTTTCGAAGGAAGTCACCTCAAACGGGTGTTCTTTGAGATAGGCGAGCCCTTTGGCGGCTTTATCCGGTGTTTTCAGGCGGTCGATGGCCGCGGTGAATTCTGTTTCCCGGTAAATGGTTTTCAGTTCCCAGTAGTCTTCCGACACAAAGGCATTGATTTCCTTTTGCCGCTGCACAATCATGGCCAGGGTAGGTGTTTGCACCCTTCCGATGGACAGTACCACCTTACCCTGCGCGAATTTTTTAGTGAACAGCCGGGTGGCGTTCATGCCCAGGAGCCAGTCGCCGATAGCGCGTGCGCTGCCTGCGGCGTACAGGTTGTTATATTGCTCGGATGCTTTCAGGTTTTGAAAGCCATCGCGGATAGCCTCCACTGTCAGAGATGAAATCCAGAGCCTTTTAATGGGGGCGGCGCATTTCGCTTTCAGCAGCACCCAGCGCTGGATTAGTTCTCCTTCCTGCCCGGCATCCCCGCAATTTATCACTTCTTCACACGCCTGCACCAGGCTTTCTATAATTTTAAACTGTTTTTGTACACCTGAATTTTCAATTAGTTTGATACCGAAGCTGGGAGGGATCATGGGCAGATCTTCCAGTCGCCAGAACTTCCATTGCTCGTAATAATCGTGCGGCTCCTTGAGGGTACAGAAATGTCCGAAAGTCCAGGTTACCTGGTAGCCATTGCCCTCATAGTAGCCATCTTTGCGTTGTTTCGCACCGATCACTTCTGCAATATCCCTTGCCACGCTTGGTTTTTCAGCAATGCAAACTTTCATATTCGTTTAAAATTGGGTAACAAATGTCGGATAAAAAGTTGTAAATGAAAGAAGGTTAAAATACGCCAAAAATCTTAAAATAATCAAGTACACACTTTAACTTTTAGTCTGCAAAAATACCTGTTATTTTAAGGAAGATTTGAAACTAACATCTTTTCCTTATGCGCTTTCCTGCCCTTGTATTATCGTGTGCCTTATCGCTTCCCGCTGTAGCACAATACCCTGCATCTTTTGACGGAAGCTTCGAAAGTAAAAAACCGGGAGGCGCTTTGCCTGACGGGTGGGTCGACTGGGGCGGTAAATACCGACTGGCCGTCGACGACAGCATCTATTACGAAGGACATGGAGCATTGCGCATTACACCATTTGAAAAAAGAGGGATGAATGATTATGGTTGTACCGTGATACGTATACCGGTTACTTTTGCCGGGAAAACCATTTCGCTCAAAGGCTACCTGAAGCTGGATGCAGTTACCGATGGCTATGCCGGCCTGTTTATGCGGGTAGACGATAAATCGGGTGCCGTATACAAAATGGATAATATGCAGAAGCGGCGGCTGCAGGGAACTACCGGCTGGCAGCAATACAACATTACCCTTTCCCTCCCGTCCGGTGGCGGCACAGTATACGCCGGCGCCATTAATCACAGCAATGGTAACGTATGGGCGGATAACCTGGAAGTATTGATTGATGGCAAACCATTGAAGGAAGCACCACCGCTCCACGTGTATAAAGCCGACAGTGATCATGCGTTTGACAAAGGCTCGGGTATCAGTATTTCCAGTCTTACCCCGCTGCAGGCAACACACCTGGAAGTACTTGGAAAGGTTTGGGGCTTCCTGAAATATTATCATCCTGCGATAATGGCCGGGGAGTACAACTGGGACTATGAATTATTCCGGATCTTACCGGCAGTATTGAGCAGTACCAGCGAAACGGCCAGGAATGAGGTCCTGCTTCGGTGGACCAACCAGCTTACGGCGCCGCAGGAGTTCCGGCGTATGCACACCGGTAAAATGGTGATTAAATTCACCCCTGATCTCGACTGGATTTCAGATGAGAAAACATTAGGTACGGCATTATCGGCAGCCCTGAAGACAGTGGCCGCCATGAACCGCGATGATGCCAGTTATTACCTCGGACTGGAGCCTGCTGGTAATCCGGCATTTAAAAATGAGCAGGCCTATAACACCATGGCCTATCCTGACGCCGGTTTCCGCCTGCTGGCATTATACCGCTACTGGAATATCATACAGTATTGGTTTCCTTATAAGCACCTGATCACCGAAGGCTGGAATAATAAACTGGCGGAGTATATACCGGCAATGATTAACGCGGCAGATACTGCGGCATACCAAACTGCGCTGCTGCGGCTGATTGCAGGTATCCACGATTCGCATGCCGGTATATATGGCGCCAATGTGGTGATTCGCAATACAGACAGGTTTAGAACGTTGCCACTGCGGGCACGGTTTGTGGAAAACAAGGCGGTGCTGGTGAAAGTGGGTGATGAAAAATACGGATTGCAGGTTGGTGATGTGATTACCGCTGTTAATAAAGAGCCGGTGACGGCTATGGTACAACGATTATTGCCGCTTGCTTCTGCTTCCAACTATGCCACGCAACTGAACAGGATTGAACGGATCCTGTTTCAAACGCAGGACAGTACCCTGCAGCTGGAATACGAAAGAGAGGGTAAGATCAGCAGTGTAACGCTCGCTACCACTACTTATAAACAAGCCATCATAGCGGGCGACCGCCCATCTGTTTCCTGGAAGATGATCGGGGAAGACGTAGGATATGTATATCCCGGTTATTTTAAGAATACACAAATGGATTCGGTAGGTGAAGCTTTTAAAAACACCAAAGGAATGGTGATAGATATGCGTTCTTATCCCGCAGACAACCTCCTGGCTTCACTTGTGAAGTATGTGCTGCCGTCGCCTGTACCTTTTGCCAAGTTTACTGTTGGCAGTGTACAGCAGCCAGGGTTGTTTGGCGTGACAGGTGAAATGAAGGCCGGCGCAAAGAACAAAGATTATTACAGAGGCAAGATAGTTATCCTGGTGGATGCCACCACGCAAAGCAACGCCGAGTTTGTAACCATGGCGCTCCGGCTGGCGCCGCGTGCTGTGGTGCTGGGCAGTACTACCGCCGGTGCAGATGGAAATGTTTCTTATTTCGCACTTCCCGGTGGCGTGCAAACGCTCATCACCGGCATTGGCGTGTACTATCCTGATGGACGGGAAACGCAACGGGTGGGGATTGTACCGGATATTGTAATGGAGCCAACGGTGAAGGGTATACGTGAAAACAGGGACGAGCTGCTGGACAAGGCCCTGGCTATTATCAGGGAATAAGTTACTTTTTTGGTAAAGAATATTTCTTTGCTACTTTATTATATTTCTTCAGGTACTTCCGGTCTTTTTTAACGCCTACGGCTGTTACAATACCGGAAGTTTCTGCTTTTACCCAATAGTTGAAAATGAACTTTTCCCGGTCGCGGATAAAGAACATCCGGGTGGGCCGTTGATTGCGGTTTTTCAGGAAGAGGTTGGCCAGGAACGTTTCCAGGTTAGCCATGAAACCCTGCCGCGTGGAATCCTTTTTATTCAGCACCTGTACGTTCAGGTTGTGATAATAAAAATTCATGGCGCCAAGTGTAGCGTATTTATTTCCGGACCATTGTGAGAAGATCGTATCCGCATAACCGCGTCTTACTTTTACAGCTGCCATCGGGATGGCTACGGCATTAAAATCTTTCAGGTCCATTGGAGCAAGATAGCTTTCTGCTGTAAAGCCGGAAAGGGAATCTCCATAGGATTCATGATAGGAAAAGTAACGGATAGGATTTTCCAGGAGCCTGCCGGTAGCCTGTACCAGGAGGCTGTCGGCGTTGCCGTAGGTGTTGCCGAAATGGGTGATCAGGGCGTTGATATCCGTAATGGGTACGGCTGACCATTTGTTCGTGGACTTCGACGATTCATTGACCGTTACCGCAGATTGTTGTACCACAATGGAATCTACCCGGAGCGCAAATGGAATGGTATGAATTAATTTTGTGGGCATCCATTTTTCAATGCCGTGTTCAAACGGAATTCGTTTATCCCTCGCCGTTGTCAGCTGTGTATTGTCCACCGTAATTTTACGGATCGCAATGGTGGTGTCGCCGGGTTGGTGATGCATATTGATACCGCTGATCTGCAATGCATCTCCTTTCACTGTAATGTAATCGCGTTGCCAGTGGGCAGTCCGGAAAGTTTCCTCTGCCGAAAGGTTGGGCGTCACTTCAAAGTTACGCACCTGAAATGTTTGGGTGGCCGGATCCAGTTTAAAGTTCTCCGCGTTGACATGAACCTGTTTATTGCGATAGTGCAATCCGCCGTCACGGAGCGTGGTATTGTTGATGAATGAGGTCCACTTTATTTTATGACCCTGGCTCCAGGAGAAGGATGCATCTTTAAACATGCCCGATAATTTTTGTAATACCAGTTCAAGCGTATCGGCCTGGTGCAGGGAGAACTGTGCCTCCTGCCAGGCGAGGTCCACACCTGAGCGGAGCGACAGGTGACCGGACTTCTCCTTATGCAACGAACCTTTACTGAGTTGCAGGGATAGCTGCGGAACGGAAGCAGTTGTACCGGTATGACTGTAGGAGAGCGCCGATAACTGTATGTTCATATCGCCATATTGTAACAGGTGTTGACTGCCGGTATTTACTTCCAGTTGGTTCCCCGTTAGCCAGGCCTGTGTTTCCAGGTGGGTGGTGTCGTGTTCTTTGATGCTGGTATGCGAAACAGCGGCATTGCCCGTAGCCAGTTTACTAATGGCTATCCTGCTGAAGTCAGTGTTATGGATGTTGGTTTGTATATCGAGAGAAGGGGTGGTTATTTTAGTATGCCCGTTACTGTTATGCAGTGTGGCTGCGGCATCGGTAATGTACGTATAACCGTTGCTGTTAAACCGCACGTTGCCAATGGTAGCATCCATTTTTTTACTGTGATGGCTGATGTGGTTAAGCTGGCCTGTGGCGGATGCCCAGGTAAAGAAGTGCTGCCGGGTGCGCATATCTTTCAAAGCTATTTTATCCGCATTAAAACTACTGTGTTCACCGGCGCCTTCGCTGTTGAACTGCACCTTGCCTATATCCAGCCGGGCAACCCGTATTACCGGCAAATCCTTTGCAGGACCTTCTTTTTTAGCGCCATTGTGACGTGCCTGTATATCGATGGCCCCGATCCTTAACACATCTACCTGTATATCCTTTGATTGCTGAAATACGTCCCAGTCGAATACTTCCCAGTAAAGATCCCTTGCCGCTATGCGGGTGCCGTTTTCCAGTGCCACGGCCACTTTCGTGGCTTTGTTATGCCGGTGTGTACCATCGAAACTGTAGTTATCCATGGTGATATTAGCTTTATCGGATATTACATTCACCTGCAGAATATGCAGGTTAGGCATGGAATGTTTGATATCCACCAGCGAATCGCTGAGCAGGAAGTTATGCAGCAGGATATCGGTGTTCAGGTTTTTTACCATCAGCGTTACCTTTGATTTGCCGGTGGAAGTAAAATTGATATTGCCATCTACTATCCGGAAGGTGTTCACCTGTATCAGTTCACTGAGGCCATGCAGCGTTTGGTAGAAGGCCGGCATTTTAATAGCGGTGCTGTCTATAGGAACTTTGCCTTTAACCCGTTTCTTTGCTTTGGTAAGAAAGGTAATACCCGGTTGATAGAGCACTGCGCTGGTGGCTTTTAAACGCTTTCTCAGCAGGTGTTCCAGGCTTACGTTGTTGAGCCGCAGGGAAGGAGCGCGGAATGTTAATCCTTTGCCGGAATGGTTCATCGGCGTGGGGCTGTATTCCACGTTGTTAAAGATCACATCGTTCCGTTGCAGGATAAATTCGTCCACACTGAGCTGGAACATGCTGTCGAGCGAATAGAACTTTATTTTATCGAGGTTGAGTGCGATGCTGTCGGCGGTGATGGCTGGTGTGGAATCATGTGCAATATTGAGGTTATAAATATTCAGGTTGGTACGTTTGGTGGTGCCGGTAGACACATTTCCACGAAGCAGCAGTTCGCCGTCTTTTACTTCGATGTACCGGAAGTTCATTCGTTTGAACAGGGTATTGGGCAGGCTGTCCAGCGCTATCTTTTTATCTTTGGTGCTCACCTTCTTGCCAGGGAGTTTCAATACTGGGCGGATACATACAAGCGTATCAATCAGTAATTCTTCCCGCATATAAATAGCGGGAAGATGCCGGGCGTTAAAGTAGAACTTATCTGCCTGCAGCGACATTTCCCCTTTTGTGGCAGTGGCGGCACTGAAGATGGTCGCCGAGTCGAGTTCAAAAATCTGTTTTTTACCGGAGAAGTGCAGCCGCCTGAAGCTGATAGTATTCCTGCCATCCGGGAGGATCCAGTGTTGGCGGTCGAATGAGAAGTCCACATCATCAGATCCAAGAATATGATTATCGGAGTTGGTAACCTTGGAGAAGTTGAGGATAGAGAAATTAAAATGATCGACGTGCAGGGGTGGCGGCCCATTTACCTTGCTGTATACCAGGGAACCGTTTTGCAGGTGAACGATGCGGGCATTTACATATTGCAGGGTTTGTTCCAGGTGCTGTACTAAAGATGAAAGCTGGAATCCTTCCTGGCGGGAGCCGCGCGCCACATGTTCATGGATAATGAGCGCAGGGCTGATCACGGAGAGGCTGTCGACCAGCAGTTTTTTATGCAATATCAGCGCGCGCCAGGATTGTATGGAAAGATACACCCTGGGAATGGACACATCGAAATGAGCGGCCACGTTAACGGTGTCTTTCCCGGTGAGCCGTGCGCCGCTGATTACAATATTTCTTTTGAAAAGGGAGAAGTCAATATCATCCGCGTCGAACCTATAGGCGTTCCCGGATTCTTTGCTGACGATGTATTGTATGATGTTTACGAACTTATGTTCTACAAGATAATATAACAGCACACCAATGGCTATCCTGAGGATGAGCAGGACCACCAATACTTTCAGCCATATTTTTGCTTTGGGCGATATCTTCATATTCCTGGTATGCGAATGATCTGATTACAAACAGCCGGGCCTTGTATATGTTCATTTTTCAGGAAACCAATTTTGCGATGGCAAAAGCTGCTGCTGCAGCAAGCACACCTATCATGGTTACTTTCAGGGCTCCCTGCACGGGAGGTTGACCGGTTACTTTACTTTTAAAATAGCCAAATACAAACAGGCAGATGATGGTGAGCGCAGTGGAACCTATCAAACCGCGTTGAGGCGTGTCCGTGAAAAGATAAGCCGATAGTGGCAGCAGTCCTCCTACAAAATAGGAGGCGCCGATGGTGAGCGCGCTTTGCCGCGCCCTGTTTGGGTTGGGTGCTTCCAGTCCCAGTTCAAATTTCATCATGAAGTTCACCCATTTGGTTTTGTCTTTCGACAGTTCAGTGGCAATCAGGTGTTGTACTTCGGGACTGAGGCCATATTCCGCAAACACTTCCTTCACTTCTTCCATTTCTTTGTCGGGTACAGTTTCCACTTCTGTATATTCTCTTCTTAATTCGCTTTCATAGTGTTCCAGTTCTGTTTTCCCGGCGAGGTATCCGCCGAGGCCCATGGCGATACAGCCGGCTACGATTTCGGCGATACCAGCAGTGAGGATGATGTTGTTGCTGCTCACGGCGCCGCTGAGTCCTGCGGCCAGGGCAAAGGGCACGGTTAATCCGTCGCTCATGCCAATGACCATGTCTGTGATAAAATCTGAGCTTTTTAAGTGTTCTTCCTGGTGCATCTTTTTCCGGGTTTTAGGGGGCTTCGCGTTATAAATATAAGTGCTTTATCGTATTTTGTCTGAACAATGTAAGGGATCATCACCTTTAATCAAAATAGGAAAGTTATGGCAAACGGGATTGTATGTTTTGGTGAAATGCTCTGGGATATTTTACCGGAGAAAGAATTACCCGGTGGCGCGGTGATGAATGTAGCTTACCACCTGCAGAAGCTGGGAGAGCAGGTGTCGCTGGTATCCCGTGTGGGACGCGATGCCCGCGGGCAGGGGTTGCTGGACATGCTGCACCGGTATGGGCTGGATACCAGCCTGGTTCAGACCGATGAACAGCAGGAAACGGGGAAAGTATATGCGGATATGACTGATCCGCATAATGTGCATTATGATATCGTATACCCGGCGGCGTGGGATTTTATTGATTACACACCGGCATTGGCGGCGCGGCTAAAGGATACGGCTACACGTTATTTTATATTCGGAAGTCTTTGTTCGCGCGACAAGGTATCGTTGCATACGTTGCAGCAGGCATTGAAGGAGGAAGTGGTGAAGGTGCTGGATATTAATTTAAGGGAGCCGCATTATACGCAGGCGCATGTGGAATGGTTACTGGCGGAGTGTGATATCCTGAAGCTGAATACGGATGAACTGGCGCTGATCAGCGGATGGTATCATCCTTATGTGGATAAGGAGCAGGCCGTGCGTATGTTATCGGAGCGTTTTGGGATTGCGACTATCGTGGTAACGATGGGCGGTGAGGGTGCGTTGTTGTTTATGAATGATATTTTTTATGTGGAACCTGGTATTGTGGTGAAGGTGGCAGATACCATCGGAAGCGGGGACGCGTTCCTGGCGGGGTTCCTGCATAGTGTGATCCGTGGGCGTGCGGCGCGGGAGTGCCTGGTGTTTGCCAATGCCCTCGGAGCGCTGGTGGCATCTTATGCGGGAGGTGCACCGGACTATGAGGTGAATGATATTTTAAAGCAGAGGAAATAGCTTCCACCCGGAAGTTAATTCCCCTGCCAGATTGTTATTTGCGGGTGTATTTGATTTCCATGTCTTTTGTTTCTTTCCCGTCGGTTAACCGGTACATTTCCATGGTGTGATGGTCTTTATCCTGCCATTTTAATACCTGGCGTACGTTGTGTTCTTTGCCGGTGGCAGGGTCCAGGCCTTTGCCGGTAAATTCAAGTCCATCGCCGGATTTGAGGGGTTCACCTTCCATCACCATGATGCCGGTGCCCATGTTATCCACCCAGGTGGAAAAGTATTTTTTCTTTGCATTGTCGTACGCCATGGTACTAATGCCTTCGAAGTCCATGCCCATCATGTTGGCAGTGTAACGGCCTTCACAATAGCGGCCGCCGAGGATCATCTTGTAAGTGGCGGTGCCGGTTGATTTGCTGGGCGGTGCATCCGGTTTTTCCCAGAAGGTCATGTCGGCTGTCCATTCGCCATCGGTTTCTGCCATTTTCTGGTGTGCGGGGCCTGGTGTCATGTAGTCTGCCCACGCTTTCATCATGGCGGCAGAGTCTTGCTGGGCAAAGGTTGCGGAGTTAATTAACAGGCATAACGCAGCTGTTAACAGGTAAATTGTTTTCATGATTTGCAGCTGTTTAAGAGATGTTCGTAATGGGGTGAAATTACAGTCCAACAAGGTAAGATATTTATTGCTTTCCGCGATCGCATGCGTGTTACACCTCGTAAATAGCCAGGATTTCCCCTACCTTTGATCCTGAAAAAGAATTTTCCCCTTTATGCAAACAACCATCTTGGATGTGTCAGGAAATAAGGCGCAGCCACTGGCCATAGATGCAGCCATTTCCTTTGAACCATTTATCGCCTATCTCAGGCAGCGGATCCACGAAGAACCCACCGTGAAAGCCCGGTTGTATAAAGAAGCGCTGGCCGCGTTTGAAGCATCGGATATTGGCCGGCGGGATATTCCCCTGGAAGAAACCCCTCAGTATTCCGGCCTGCTGGAATATGTATATGCCTGCCTTTCTCCGGCCATGAGCCCGGAATATCAGCTGGCCTGGGGACTCAGCTTCCCGTTCCTTCCCACTACTTTTTA
Source organism: Chitinophaga sp. ARDCPP14 (assembly GCF_051362515.1). Lineage (NCBI taxonomy): Bacteria > Pseudomonadati > Bacteroidota > Chitinophagia > Chitinophagales > Chitinophagaceae > Chitinophaga > Chitinophaga sp. ARDCPP14. Next base: position 25,903 of record NZ_JBKIXB010000011.1, read on the forward strand.
TGGTACAGACCTTATCTATCAACTGCTGGCAAATAATTCGCCGGAGTATAATTACGAAGTAACCCGCACACCGGCAGATTACCACCGGGAGCGCCTGCAGCTGGTGTATTCACTGATCCTGCAACGGCTGTATAATTTCCAGGCGCCGGTAAAAACGGAGCAACACCATGCAGGAGTAAATACAGCTACCGGTTTGCTGCAATATTATGCGGTGGCCATCAGCACCGACTTTGTTGACGTGACGGCGAAGGGTGAGCTGCCGGACATTGACTTTGTGCAGTTGTATACGCATTTTAGTGAAGGCGGTGGTGAAGAGATACTGGAAGATATGTTGCCGCTGGACCTGTTCAGCTTCCGTGGATTTTGTGTGATCACCGTAACAGATGTAACGGCGGAGAAAGCGGTGGAGAATATTGCCGGTATGCGGTTATCGCGTACTACATTGATTGATGAACAGAATTACGAACGGGTGATCTTATCGCTTAAATCGCTGGTGCGTGACAGCAGGATTGAATTCGACCTGTTTCCTTTCCTGCGCGTAAATGATAATCCCGTATATAGTTTTGAAAAAGGTGGAACGGGTGTATTGTTTGCCGTGTGGGGTGAAAGCCGCCTGTCGCCGGAAGAATTCAGCAGGAATGCGAAAGCCTTTATGTCGAAACCACTTTTCTTTTTTTCCGGGGATATCGTAAAAGAAACGCGGGAAGAATATTCCTTCCTGGAACATTTCCGTCAGCAGGGGGTAAAGTCGCTGGCTATTATGCCCATTTTCCATATGGGTGAACCGGTGGGGGCATTTGCGGCACATACCTGGAGCGATCATAGTTTTGACGAGAAAACGCTGTCGCTGCTGGAACCTGCCATAGGCGCAATAGGCCAGCTACTACAGATCTATATAGACGAATTTAACGGGGAGATAGAGCAGGTGATCAAAGAGAAATTTACTTCCATACAACCGGCCGTGCAGTGGAAATTTAATGAGGCAGCCTGGCATTACCTGTACAGGGTGAAAAAGAACCGGCCGGCTGTCATCACCAATATATTGTTTAAAGAAGTATACCCTTTGTATGGCGCCATTGATATCCGGAATTCTACTATAGAAAGAAATAAGGCCATCATCGCTGACCTGGACAGTCATTTAAGCATCCTTGCCAATACCCTGGACTTGCTGCGCAAGTACCAGCAGAATGACCTGCTGCAGGAAATGATCTATCATAGCCAGCGGTGGCAGCAGGCCCTGTTGCATCAACAGCTGAGCCCTTCCGATGAAAACGCGCTGAACAGGTTCCTGGAAGAGGAATCGGTGAATTACCTGCAACATATTGCGGCGCAATATCCTGATACCCGCGAAACGATTAACACCTGCCTGCAAAGCATGGCGGGTAATGTGAATAAAGATGCGCTGGAAACATCTATGCAGCTGATCACCCAGGCGGCAAACAACTACCTGGAGTCAGAGAAAGCCAAGTTGCAGGATTCTTATCCCTGTTATTTTGAAAAGTTCAGAACGGATGGCGTGGAGTATGATATTTACATTGGTCAGTCTATTGCACCGGCACGGCCTTTCAATCATTTCCATCTCAAAAACCTCCGGTTATGGCAGTTATCTTCCATGGTAGCCATCACCAAACTAACCCACTCGCTGATCGCCCAAATGGAGAAGGAGTTGTTTACCACCCAGCTTATTTTTGTGCATAACCATCCTATCGATATCAGCTTCCGGGCAGATGAACGGAAGTTTGATGTGGAGGGCGCGTATAATATCCGTTACCAGATGATCAAGAAGCGGATTGATAAAGTACATATCCGGAATACCGAAGAACGGTTAACCCAGCCCGATAAAATTGCGTTGATCTATTCCGACAAAGACGACGTAGATGATTATCTGCCGTTTATCCGCTATTTACAGGAAACCGGTGTGCTGCAGCCGGAGCTGGAGGAACTGGAACTGGAAGACCTGCAGGGCCTCAGCGGTTTGAAAGCGCTGCGCCTGGGCGTGGTGGTGGAAGACGCGAAATAAAATATTATCTTTCTCAAAAATAATTTGCATTCCCGTTAATAGTATACTAAGTTTGTAGACTAATAAATCAGCGCGGGGGTAGTACCTCTCAACCGCGGTAAGCAGCTCATGAAGAAAAAAGATTACGATGTAATAGTGGTAGGGTCCGGACCCAATGGCTTATCTGCCGCCATCAGGCTGCAACAGCAAGGGGTATCGGTATTACTGCTGGAAGCAAAGGACGTCATTGGCGGGGGCATGCGTACTGCCGAGCTTACGTTGCCGGGGTTTTACCACGACGTATGTTCTGCGGTGCACCCGATGGCGATGGGGTCTCCTTTTTTTTCCAAATTGCCGCTGGCAGATTACGGTTTGGAGTTCGCCTATTCCCCGCTGGAAGCGGCCCACCCGTTTGACGATGGTACTGCAGCCTTCCTGGCCCGCTCGCTGGACGATACCGCCCGTGCGCTGGGAGCAGATGAAAAAGTGTACCGGGAACTGATAAAACCGGTGGCCGACAATTGGGAGGCGGTGGCGGAAGATAGCCTGGGACCCTTTTCGTTTCCGCGGCATCCATTGATCATGGCCCGTTTTGGGTTGAATGCGCTGCGCTCAGCATCGGCTGTTGCCAACAGGTTTTCCACTACGGCAGCCAGGGGCTTATGGGCCGGCATGACGGCACACTCCATACAACCCTTAACCAATGTGGCTTCTGCGGCCATCGGCATCGTATTGTCGGCGGTAGGCCACCGCTATGGATGGCCGGTTCCCAAAGGCGGTTCACAGGCCATTGGCAATGCCCTGGCCCAATACTTTGTTTCGTTAGGCGGAAAAATTCAAACAGGCGTGCACGTTAGTTCACTGTCGCAATTGCCGTCGCATCACGCAGTGGTGTTTGATCTCACGCCAAAACAACTGCTCACTATTGCCGGTGATCAGTTTTCACCATTCTATAAACGGCAGCTGTCGCGCTATCGTTACGGTCCGGGCGTGTTTAAAATGGACTGGGCGCTGAGCGGTCCCATTCCTTTTACAGCGCCGGAATGCAGGCAGGCCATCACGGTACACCTGGGAGGCACCTTTGAGGAAATTGCTTTCTCGGAGCAACAGGCATACGATGGTAAGATCTGTAAGGCGCCTTTTGTATTGTTATCGCAGCAAAGCCTGTTTGATGAAAGGGCGCCCGCCGGAAAGCATACAGCATGGGCGTATTGTCACGTGCCCAACGGCAGCGATGCGGATATGACCCAGATCATTGAGCAGCAGATAGAACGCTTTGCACCGGGATTCCGCGACCTGATCCTGGCAAAACATACCATGAATGCACAACAGATGGAAATATATAATCCAAACTATGTAGGCGGCGATATCAACGGCGGCATCATCGACATCAGGCAGTTGTACACGCGCCCTGCCTGCCGCATTTCACCTTACCGGACTTCTGCCCAAGGAATCTATATCTGTTCCTCTGCCACACCGCCGGGGGGCGGCGTTCATGGCATGTGCGGCTACCATGCTGCCAACACTGTGCTGAAAGATTTTTTTTAAACCGTCACTATCTTAATGAATAAATATGCCTGGAGTTAAGTCTTATTTACAGGAAGATTGGGCCATTGTCGTACTAGGGTTCCTGATCATCCTGCTTTCGCTGGCCGGAGTACATGTTGCTTTACCGGATTACAAATGGAGCACCGCCGGTGACCTTACCACGAAGGTGCTGACCGGCGCCAACTTTTTAAAGATCGGCGCACAGTTTATTTACGTGTTGCTGGTGGCCCTGCTCGGGTCCTTTCTTACCGGCAGATCACTAAAAAATACCCTGCTGGTATTCCCGGCAGTGTTTATATTAACCACATTGGCGCTGATTGTAGCGGGTAATGCCGCGTTGAATGAACTGGGACTGGAAGCGGTAATTTTCAGCCTCATCATCGGGTTGCTGATCGGTAACCTGTTTAAACTGCCTGCCTGGTTCCGGGAATCCCTTACGTCGGAGTTTTTTGTGAAGATAGGGCTGGTATTGCTCGGCACCACCGTTATTTTTTCAGATGTGCTGAAAGCCGGTTCCCTTGGACTGATACAGGCATTGGTGGTCGTTATTTCTGTTTGGTATTTTTCCTATTGGGTATGTAAGCAACTGAAAATAGATAAAGAGCTGACCATGATGTTGTCCAGCGCGGTGTCTATTTGCGGGGTGTCTGCCGCCATCGCTACTTCCGGCGCTATTAAAGGCGATTCAAAGAAGTTATCGCTGGTGATCTCACTGGTATTGATCACCGCCATCCCGATGATGATCTTTATGCCGATGATTGCCCATCATTTCCAGTTCCCCGAAGAAGTAACAGGGGCCTGGCTGGGCGGTAGTATAGATACTACCGGGGCAGTGGTAGCATCCGGATCGCTGGTAGGTGAAACTGCACTGAAGATCAGCACCATTGTGAAGTTTTCGCAGAATGTGTTACTGGGTATTGCCGCTTTTGCGATTTCCGTATACTGGACGTATACCAAACATCCGAATGCGGCCGATAAGGAGCAAAAGCCCACGCTGAAAGTGATCTGGGACAGGTTTCCAAAATTTGTGATCGGCTTTATCATCGCGTCGCTGGTATTCTCCTTTTTGTTGTCGCCCGCTGCTATTGCGCCGGTGAAAGGATCGCTGAAAAGTTTACAGGGACTGTGGTTTGCGCTGGCATTTACCAGTATCGGGCTGGAAACAAATTTCAAGGACCTGATCGGCACAGAAAGCAGGAAACCGGTATATGCATTCCTGATAGCCCAAACGTTTAACGTAATTGTTACACTGATACTGGCTTACCTGCTGTTTTCCTGAACCGGCTGATTACTTTTTTTAGTATTTTGCCGGTATATGAAATACCTGAATCCCTTTGCTTTCCTGGAGAAGATGAATGGCGGACCCGTATCAACGGAGGATACTGCTGCGATATCCCTTCTCCGGAAAAAAATGATGGCAGAGCTGGAATTATCGGAAGAAAAGGTATTACGGGCAGGAGCGCAATGGTTCAGCAAAAACAACCTGCTGCTTTTTTTTGATGAACTGCAGTCGCCCGGCAAATTACACTTACATCAACAGATCAGGGATGATAACGTCCTGTTGGTTTTCCTGGAAACAGGTAAGCTGACAGGATTTTTTAATCATAACCCGCTTTACAATACGCCTGCCTTCCTCACTTTTATAGCGCCGTTTTATGAGCCCGTGTTTACCACTGCGGTACTCGATAGCCTGAAACAACAGCAGGCGCCGGTAGTAGAGCAACTGTATGCGAACCCGCTGCTAATGGACGGCGAACACCAGCACCGGAGTTATGATAAAATATTCCGGGCATTACAGGAATCCTATAAAATACTGGAAGCAGCAGAACAACGCAGGACGGCGGATCCCCGCTCGGGGTGGAAGGACGCAGCGCCGTATGTGAATTTGCAACAGGTACAGGTGTTGAATGCATTGCCGGAAATTTTCCAGGAGTTCAGAAACGACTCTGGTATCCTCATGATCAACTTCGCACTGGCGCTGGATGGTACCCGTGAAAATAAAAAAGCGCTGGAAATCCTGTATGCCGTAAAAGCGTTGAAATGCGGCGCGTATGTGAGAGAAGAAACAGTCAAATATTTACAGCAACTGGAAGAAAAAGCTGCCAGCCGCAAATCATTGCTGGGCAGGTTTTTCGGGAGAGAGTATAAAACGAAACAACAACGCCGGAAACTGCTCCGCGATACTTTGCTGAAAGGAGGGATTGCGCTGGTAATTATTACGGCCATCATCATCGGTGCGCGCTTTGAACAGGAACAGGTACCCCGTATAAAGGTCCGGGAAAGTGCGAACAGCATTTTTACCGGCGCCCGCACATCGCTGACTATGCAGTATCTTTTATCACAGTTACTGATGGACAATGAAAAGCGTGCGAAGAAGCTATTGGAAGGTACCAGGCTGCCAGTTCCTGCCACAGGCGCAGATGTGTATGGCGCCGATTTTATGAAAGCCGTACGGATGCAGGGAGATTACGGCGCCGGCTTTGTGCGTCCGCCTTTTGGCCGGTCGAGGAAGTGGGCGCCGGAAGACAGCTCCCGGAACGATGCCGCGCACCGGCAAAGTATGCAGGTAATTAACCGCCAGGATGGAGCGCTGATTACAATGGTGCAAACGCCCGACTCTTTTTACTCGTGTTACATAGCGCCGTTCGACAGCGCCTTTGTGCCCCTGCCGCTTTCCATAAGCAGGGTATACTTTTATGCCGGCACAGGCTGGGACCCGGAATGGAAGGCGGAGTATGCAATGGACTACGTACCATCTTATCGTGCTAAAGGTTTTTTTCTTATGCCTGTTTATGATGCGCTCTCATTCCTGAAAACCTCCTGCCTGCAGCTCAACCTGGATAGCAGCTACTGGCAGCACTCCAACCGTTATATCCCGGTAGAAGTTTTCTTATCCGAAAAGAACCAACTGCAACAGCAACTGCAACTCCGGCAGCTGACCAATAATTTCAACGGCGTAGACCTGATTCCGATGGAGTAGCCGCTTTTTTATTTATTTTGCTTTCTTATGAAATATGTGAATCCCCTTAGTTTCCTGGAAGCCGTTCATGGTGGACCCGTAGATACCGGGAACAGTGCTGCGTTATCCCTTCTCCGGAAAAAAATGCTGGCAGAACTGGAACTGTCCGATGATAAGCAACTTAAAGTAAATGATTGGGTATTCAATAAGCACCAGCTCCTGCAGTTTTTTGACCAGCTGTCGGCAGGCAATGAGCTGCGCTATCATGCGCAGATCGCCGCCGACCCCGTACTGCTGCATTTCCTGGAAACGGGTGATATCACCGGCCGGTTTGCCAATAACCCGCTTTACGAAGAACATGCGTTTCTGAAATTTATCTCTCCTTATTATGAACCGCTGTTTACAAATGCGGTACTGGATAGTTTGAAACATCAGCGGCTGCAAAATACCTCCCATCTTTTTGCCAATCCCTGGCTGCTGGATGGGGAACATACTACTACCAGTTATGGGCGGATATTCCGTTATCTGAGAGTGCTGGAAGAACAGGTGAAAATTGTTATTACTAAGCTCAGAGCGGCGGAGGTGATTCCATGGAAAGAGTTATCAGTTTTTGCTAACATTACGCTCATACAGCAACTAAATGTGCTGCCGCGTGAGTTTCATGAGTTTAGAAGTGACTATGGTATTTGTTTAATAAACCTGGGCCTGGCTACCTACCGGGATGATTTTAAAAATGGAATGTCTGCACTTGAACTCGTGGGAAAGCTGCATACTACGACCTATGTACAGGAGGAAAAGGAGCGTTGGAGACTGAAGATGAAAGGCTACAGGAAAGAGCAGCGGGCAAACAGATCGCTTGCGCAGTGGGTAGGACATTTTATAGGCCCGCTTAAACCGCGATGGATAAGTGAGGAAGGTGCAGGAACGTTAATTCTTCTCATATCGGCTTTAGTGTTTTTCAGCATGATGTCCAGGATAATAACAAAGAAGCCACAGCCGAAGGCAACTACCGAGGTCGTGTATTTTACTCATGACCCCACTTATCAACCTGTAAAATATCTCCTGGCTAATTTACAAATGGACGCGGCATATACGTTGAACAAGTATGCTGGTAAAATGCCGGAAACAGGCGACGATGTATACGGCCCTGATTTAATGGCGGCGTTGAAAGTACCCTTCAGGAAAACCACCGATACCACTGTATCGGAGACGGCGGAAGAGCAGCTGACGGATAGTAAGCCGGGAGGAACGGAGTCCACTCCGAAAGCAAAATCGGCTCCGCGGCAAAGCCTGCATCTCTATAACCGGTTAATAGCCCCGGCAATCGCCATGATTCAGACACCGGACAGTTTTTATTCCTGCTATATCGCCCCTGGCGACAGTGCTTTTGTGCCGTTACAGCTCACGATTAACCAGCTGTACGTATATGTTGGACAAAACTGGGATGGAAGTATGGAGGCAAGGGGAGCAATGGACGATATCCGTGCTTACCGGGTCAAAGGTTTTTTTATTCTGCCTTATAAAAATTCCAAAGACTTCCTCAAAGAAAGCAGCCTTATTTTCAAACTGGATCCCAATTACTGGGCCACTTCCAACCGGAATATCCCTATTGAAATCGGGCTCACAGACAGTACCAGTCTCCACTTCAACCTGCTGGAAAATAATGCCGCAGGCATAGAGCTGGAAATCGCCAATTAGCCGATCCCGGTTCCTTTCAGCTGATCGGCTTCTTTTTTGGTATCCGGCATGAGGTTGTACAGTTGATTCACCGCTACTTTCAGTTCTTCATAATTTTTCCGTTCCAGCGCTCTTTCTCCGATTTCCTTGAAACGGGCAGCTGTTTGCGGGTCAGTATAATCTTCTGTACTTACATTGGCATAGTAATAATACGCATTGATCCAGGTTTCGGGTTTATTGCGTCTTATTTCCCAGGTGAGGTCATTCAGCTCATCAATTTTTGCTTTGATTGCATAGTAGCTTTGTGAAGAAAGACAGGCGCTTTCATCGGCAATGACCTTTTCAAAACGGAGCATGCGGGCGCTGTCTTCTTCTTCCCGGATATTATACAAACAATATTCTTTCCGTTTAAAATAGAGTTCGGTAATTTCCACGATCAGCTGGTCTTTCCCGGTGCTGTCGAGGTGTTGCGCGAGTTTACGTTTCTTTTCTTCCAGCTGATATTTTTCATCGGTCACATCGTCTGTGCTGAGCAGTTCCAGGCGGTTGCTGATATGATCAAGATCCACCATGATATCTTGTACCGTGGCAGCCAGTTCATATTGCTGGCTTCTCCTGAATGATTTTATTTTTTCAGATGCACTCAGGCGCAGCTGCCGGATATCGTCGAGCAGTTTACCAGTGTTTATTTTCCTGACCATCGGGTTGAATACTTCGGAGAATTCCTGTTCGTTCATGAGCAATACTGCTTTCACGGACAGGTCCCTGCTTTCGCTGATCTGCAAAGTAATTTCCACATCGGAGCCTTTTACAAGGTCGGTGATGAGGTCTGTGCTTTTTATTTCAATCATGCCGAGAGGGATACAACTGCCCGGGATGGCATAGCGACTGCCTTCCAGTACGTTGATCAGCAGGCTGTCCTGGCTGGTGCGCAGGATGGTTTTCATCACTTCTTTGATGATTGTTTTCCTCAGCGGGAGGATGGCGTTCTTTTCAAAGATAAGTTCCAGCTTGGTCGTATTATTTTCCAGGTCATCTATTTCAATGCAGATATCGTTGGGCAGTGGCTGACCATGAATGTTGAACTTGCCCTGGGAAATAGCGATCACCGGTGCCTGTACCGGCAGTTCGTTGTGGGCGGCATCGAATACCAGGATATTAAATGCGTTGCTGGTATTTTCAGCCAGCAGCAACATTTCGGATATGCGTTCCTGCAGCGGTTTGATGCCGCTGTCGTAGCCGCCGTCGGTACGCACAATGCGATAGCTTAGTCCGGCTACAGGACCGGTTACGATGGCAGTGAAATATTCTTCTTTATCGGCAGTGTTTTTCTGGTAGGCAGTTTTAAACCGGATGTCCGGTATGCCTGCTGCCAAAGGTTTGCTGGCTGCGGATTTGGACGGGGTAATTGTTTTGGTACCGGCATACCATGCTGCGCCTGCGGCTACAGCAGTGGTAGGATCTACGCTGCAATTAACCGGGATGCCCAGTTGTGCGGTAACCAGGTTTTTTACCAGCGGGATGTAGGTACTGCCGCCGATCATCACTACTTCTTTGATATCGGCAGCGGTGAGGTGGTTACGGTCGATGATCCTTTTTACCAGATCAACGGAATATTGTATGCGGTCGTATATAACGGTTTCAAATTGTTCGCGGGTGATGGTGAGATAAATATCCTGTGTCTGTCCGCCGGCATCAGTGATCTCGAATTCTATTTCTGCAGAAGAACTGGCGGTGAGCTGCACTTTTACTTCTTCTGCCTTTTTAAGCAGGATATGATACAGGGTATTGTATTTACCGCGTGCGCTGCGCATCTCGTTGAGCAGGTCGGGGAAGGCGTGTTGTTGTTGCAGGGCAGGGATCACCAGTTGCTCTATGATGGCGATGTCGAAGTCAACGCCGCCAAGATAGTTATCTCCTTCATGATCGGTAACACGCATTTCACCATCCACAATTTTCACGAGGGCCACGTCGAAAGTGCCACCGCCAAGATCATACACCAGCCATTGGCCCTGCAGGGAGGTAGCGTTGGCCTGTTTGTTGGCAAAAGCCAGGCTGGCGGCAATGGGCTCCTGCAACAGCAGTACTTCACTGAAGCCCGCATCGTTGCCGGCTTTCTTGGTAGCGTTCGACTGGATCGTGTCAAAAGAAGCGGGGATCGTGATGATCACTGCTTCCGGTTTTTCACCGGTATAGATAAAGTTTTTGAGTTCGCGGAGTACCAGGGCAGAGAGTTCTACCGGTGTTTTAAAATCGCTGGTATTGGGCACAAAAAAAGATTCCGATGTTCCCATTTTTCTTTTGAAAGAAGAAAATACATTTTCCGGATCTTTCTCTATTAGTTCACGGGCTTTGTCGCCAACAATGATCCTGTCTTTCCGGAAGGCCACCACCGAAGGCAGTGTTTCTTTCTGGCCAAACGGGTTTTTGAAGATTTCCACGGCGCCGTTCTGGAACCTGGCGATCAGGGAGTTGGTGGTGCCCAGGTCGATACCGAAATTAATTTGGTTGTTCATAGGTTTATTTTGCGGCGGCAATGACTACCCCTTTTTGTAAAATGGACTTTTGTCCCCCGGCAGTATAATATACAACAGGTTTGATCACATTTACTATTTCCATGTCCGGCGACATATCACCGGTGATACTGGCTTCGTAATCCACCCGTGTTTCCCGGTACGGTTCACCCAATGGATTAAGAATGGTATATCCGGCTTCTTCAAAATGCTGTTTGATCCGGTCTATATTACGTTGCAGGGATAGCAGCTCCGGTTTGGTACTTGTTTTCTTGTCCAGTTCAAAAACCTGGTTAATGATCCGGATATGCAGGGTAGATAGTGGGTCCATTATTCAAATGCTGGTCTAAGCAAATATATGGATAATTTAATCTGTTTACAGGGGCGGTCAAGGAAAACGTTTCCTATGTATGGCATCGGCTTTGATGAGAGGAAGTTCCTGCTGAATAACTATATTCTAAAAGTAGTAACCTGATATATGGAAACAACAACATATCCCGGAAGCCCTTTCCCGTTGGGCGCCACCTGGGACGGCCAGGGCGTAAACTTTGCGTTGTATGCAGAAAATGCTACCCGGGTGGAGCTGTGCCTGTTTAATGATCCTGCAGGAAGCGCATACGATACTGTCCGTCTTTCGGACCGCAGCAGTAATGTATGGCATGTCTATCTCCCTGGTGCGAAGCCTGGTCTTTTATACGGCTACCGGGTACATGGCCCGTATGAACCGGCAGAAGGACACCGCTTTAACCCCAATAAGCTGCTGATAGATCCCTATGCGAAAGCGGTGAGCGGAACTATCAACTGGCATAATTCGCTGTTCGGATATGAACCGGGGCATCCGGATGAAGACCTGAGCTACAGTGAAACAGACAGCGCACCTTTTGTTCCCAAAAGTGTGGTGATAGATCAACAGTTTAACTGGGGCGGTGACAAGCCGCCTAAAACTCCTTATCAGCAAAGCATTATTTATGAAACGCATGTAAAGGGTTTCACCAAACTGCATCCCGGTATTCCGGATGAAATACGCGGCACTTACAGGGGCATGGCGCATCCGGCCACCATTGATTATATAAAGCAGCTGGGCGTTACCGCGGTGGAGTTGATGCCGGTACATCATTTTGTGGCCGACCGTTACCTGGTAGATAAAGGATTAACGAATTACTGGGGATATAACAGCATTGGTTTTTTTGCGCCGGATGCACGATATGCCGCTTCCGGCTGTTGTGGTGAACAGGTCACGGAATTTAAGGAGATGGTAAAAGCGCTGCATGCCGCCGGTATTGAGGTAATACTGGACGTGGTATACAACCACACCGCCGAGGGCAATCACCTGGGACCCACCCTTTCCTTCAAAGGCGTGGACAACGCGGTGTATTACCGCCTTACAGAAGATAAAAGGTATTACATGGATTATACCGGTACCGGCAATACGTTGAATGCACGGTTGCCGAATGTACTGCGCCTGATCATGGACAGCCTGCGTTACTGGATTACAGACATGCATGTGGATGGTTTTCGCTTCGACCTGGCAGCTACGCTGGCGCGTGAGCTGCATGAAGTAGACCGGCTCAGCGCCTTCTTCGACATCATCCACCAGGACCCGGTTATTTCACAGGTAAAGCTTATTGCGGAACCCTGGGATGTGGGCGAAGGCGGCTACCAGGTAGGTAAGTTTCCGCCCGGCTGGGCAGAGTGGAACGGCAAATACCGCGACAGTATCCGTGATTACTGGCGGGGAGCCGACAGCACGCTCGCGGAATTTGCTTCCCGGATCACCGGCAGTGCGGATCTTTATAAAGAAGATTATCGCCGCCCCACTGCCAGCGTTAATTTCATTACCGCGCATGATGGATTCACCTTGCACGACCTGGTATCTTATAATGAGAAACATAATGAAGCCAACGGGGAAGACAATAAAGACGGAGAAAGTCATAACCGCTCCTGGAACTGCGGCAATGAAGGACCCTCGCATGATCCGCTGGTGAATACATTACGACTCCGGCAAAAAAGAAACTTCATCGCCACCCTGTTCTTATCACAAGGCGTTCCGATGTTGCTGGCCGGCGACGAAGCAGGAAGAACACAGCAGGGAAACAATAATGCCTATTGCCAGGATAATGAAGTGAGCTGGCTGAACTGGGCAGGCATAGATGAAGAACTACTTGCCTTTACAAAAAAGATGATTGCGCTTCGCCGGCAGCACCCGGTATTCTGCCGCAAGCGCTGGTTCCGGGGCGAGCCGGTGGAGAGTGTGGGCGTAGAGGATATCGCCTGGTTCCTGCCGGAAGGTACGCCTATGTCTGAAGAGCACTGGGATACCGACTTTGCCCGTTCCCTGGGTGTTTATCTCAATGGACTCAGTTTACGCACCCGCGATGAAAAAGGAAACAAAATCCTGGACGACAGCTTTTATATCATCTTTAACGCACATCATGATGAACTGGGTTTTCAGCTACCGCCGGCAGCATATGGCGACCGCTGGAAGATGGTGGTGAACACTGCCACCAATGAGGAAGGCGATGAATATACCGCCGGCAGCCAGTTGATGGCAGCGGGCAGATCGCTTATTTTATTAATGAAGGAAGAAGATAAATCAGCCTGATACCATTTCCAGCAGGGCAACCGGGAAGCGATCCAATAATGCCAGCGGAAGCTTCCCGTTTTCTGTTGTTATCCTTTCTCCCGTAAATATATTACGCCATTGCTGTGGCATATTGTTATCCAGCACCAACCACCGCTGGCCCATATTATTATCCGCATTTAATAGCGGCGCTATTACCAGGCAGATATCCTGTTCATGTTGCCGGGCATAGGCTATCAGCGGATCCTGGTCGCCGCTGAGCGGGAGATAGTCGCCTTGCTGAAAAAGTGCAGCATGTGCTTTCCTGAATTGTAAAGCTTTGGCAGCAACAAATAATTTCTCCCAGGCAAAGTGGCGGTTTTCCTTCAGCAGTTTTATTAACGCGGCCGGATCATCTTCTTCCAGCTGCTGCATCAGTGACAGCATATTGATGCGGTTGAGATAATTTACCGGGCGGCGGTTATCGGGATCTACAAAGCTGAAGTCCCACAGTTCGCAGCCCTGGTAGATATCCGGTATGCCCGGCGCCGTAATTTTCAGCAGCAGCTGGCTGAGTGAATATATAGGCGCATGCTGGTTGATCTTTTCCATAAAAATGCGGAGGCTTTCCAGGAAGCCATGATCCGGGGAAAACAACCGTTGGATAAAATGCAGGCAGCTGTTTTCATAAGCTTCGTCCGGCGCAGTCCAGTTGCTGTGTTCTTTTGATTCGCGCAGCGCTTTGATGAGATAATCGGAAAGCCGTGTGATAAAATCTTCTCCGGGATCATTGTTTTCAGGAAAGCCTGCGATGATGGATTGGTAGATGAAGTATTCATCATTTTGCGCCGGTGCGGTTTCTTCGCGGAAAATGCTGTTCATGGCATGCCATTGCTGTACCTGCTGAATCCAAAGGTCGGGAAGCAGGGTGAGTACATTTAAGCGGATGCGCGCATCTTCGCCACGTTTGGTGTCGTGCGTGGCAGTAGCATTCAGTGATCCCGGAAATAATTCCTGCCGTTTGATACTGCGTTCGTGAAAAGTCGCCGGTGTGCATTTATAACCTGCGGGTGAATCTCCTACTTCGTTGTGCGAAAGCAGGGCATTATACACATAAAATACGGTGTCTTCCACGCCCTTTGCGGTGAGCGGGCCGGTAAACTGCATCAGTCTTTTTAAAAACTTTAAAGCAACAGCAGGTTTTTCGAAATCTTCCTCCCACCAGGAGCGGATCAGGGTAAACTCCTCTGTTAATGCAGGCACACGTTGTGCGGCAGCGGTAAGCGCTTCTTCAAGAATATGTATGTCGTTTTCAGGCAGTGGCCATATTTCAGGATAAACACGGTATACAGGCATGCATACCATCCATAATCCCAGCGCCGCTTTCAGCTTCTGGCGGTCGGTGTTTTTTGGCGCCAGCTGGTATTGGAACAACAGGTGCACCAGGTTATCCCATTCGGCGCTGAGTTGTGTTTGCAGGATCATTGTTTTTTTATTCTGCACCAGCTGACGGTATTTGGCGAGTCCGGGGAACAGGGCCCGGTAAAAGCGGCTGATCTTTTCATCGCCCCAGTGATTGGTGAGCAGGTGATTTACATCCGACAAAAATTCATAGCCGGTGGCGCCATCCAGGTGCCAGTTCTCCGGCAATGACTCTCCTTCTGCCAGGATCTTTTCTGCTATAATGTAACAGTTGTCCCCAAAGCGTTCGCGGAGCCTGCGTACATACATAGCCGGTTCCATCAGGCCGTCGATATGATCGATGCGTAGTCCCTGGATAAGACCTTCCTGGTATAGCTCGTGCAGGAATTTGTGCCAGGTGTCAAATACCTGTTTGTCTTCCATCCGCAGGGTGAGGAGTCCATTTACGGTAAAGAAGCGGCGGTAGTTGATCCGTTGCTCCACTTCGCGCCAGTAGGTAAAAAGATAGTATTGTTGTTCCAGCAACAGGGTGAGCAGCGCTTCGTGGTTGTTCACCTGTTCCAGGAATGTGTTGAGTATGGTTGTTTGCAGCAAACCGGTAAACAGCCGTTGCTTCTGTGCAGACCAATCTTCCGGCGATAATGGCAGCCGGCTGTTTTGTTTGAGGGTAAGCAGGCATTCGTATATCTGCGGATGTAAATCGTCGAAGGCATCGAGGAGAATATCATAGGCGGTAGCCGACAGCGGGAATTGCAGTCCGCCGGTATCGAATTTAAAACCTTCCGTATCAGCTGTAAAGGCGATCTGTTTTTCAGTGATGGCCTGCGGCAATGGCCGGTCGAGGAAAGGAACCATCAGCCGGCCGTGGAGTTGCGGATCGCGGTACTCCCAATCGATATCAAAGAAATGATACCAGGGGGAGGAAGGGCCTCTTTCCAATGTATCCATCAGCCAGGCATTGCCGGGATGCAGCGCCATGTGATTGGGTACAATGTCCTGTATCCAGGTCATGCCGCGTTGTTTGAGTGCAGCGCTGATCCTGCGGAGGTCGTCCAGTGTGCCAATGGCAGGGTTGATGCGGTGGGGATGAATGCCATCGTATCCGTGTAAACTGCCGGGTACTGCATCGAATATGGGAGATGCATAAATGGTGGTGATGCCCAGTTGTTGCAGGTAGTCGAGTATTTCTTCCAGGTGTGCAAAGGTAAATGCATCATTGAACTGTATGCGGTACGTGGAAAGAGGGTAAGTAGTATCAGTTTTCATAAGCAATTATTTCATAAACAACAGCAGATAAAGGTGGTATTACCAGTTGGTTTTCGTTTTCAGCTGGAGGTAATGTACCTGGTCCGTTGAACCGCGTACTGGCAGAATCAAATATCTGCCGCAGTTTGCCGTGGGTGGTGTAGGGTACTGTTTGCGTATTGGAATCGAAATTAAATATGATCAGCAGCGTATCAGCGTTCATGCGGCGCTCCAGTATCAGCAGGCGTTCATTTTCTGCACGATGCACACGGGTGCCTTCCCGGGCGGTGTTGTAAAGAGCCGGTTGTTGTTTACGCAGCGCCAGCAATGCTTTATAGCAGTTGAGCAGGGCCGTGTTGTTATCACCAGTGGTATTCCAGCTTAATTTACTTCGCTGAAAAGTAGCAGCGTCCTGTGGATCGGGCGCTTCGCCGGCGTGTGCAAATTCCCGCTGCCGTCCTTCCTTTACTGCCTTCATGAGTGCGGGGTCTGTATGAGAGGTGAAAAACAGGAACGGATTTTTTTCTCCATATTCTTCTCCCATAAATAATAAGGGAATAAAGGGAGATAATATGACGGTGGCAGCAGCCAGTTTGAGCGCTTCAAACGGAACCAGTGACGACAGCCGTTCACCCAGCATCCTGTTGCCGGTTTGGTCGTGGTTTTGTGAAAAAACAACGAACTGGTGGAACGGGTTACCGGAAGGTTCCCTGCCGAATTTCCTTTTGCGGTGAACGGAATACTGGCCGGTATAAACGTAGGCGTTTTCAAAGGAGCGGGCGAGATGTGACACGGCGCCAAAGTCTTCGTAATATCCTTGCTGCTCACCGGTTAGGAGGCTATGCAAGGCATGATGGAATTCATCCACCCACTGCGCATCAAGGCCGTAACCTCCTGCTGATGCGGAGTTGATAAAGCGTGGATCGTTGAGGTCTATTTCACCGATCAGCACTTTCCGCTTGCCGGTGCGCTCCTGCAGGTCTTTTACGGCTGCCGACAGCTCTTCTGTGAAATGCACAGCGCTGTTGTCGGAGAACGCGTGCACCGCATCGAGACGGAGGCCATCGATATGAAACTCCTCCAGCCACATTAAGGCGTTTTGTATATAAAAGTTACGGACGCCATCGCACCAGGGGCCGTCGAAGTTAACGGCATCGCCCCAGGGTGTTTTATACTTATCGGTGAACCAGGGCGCGAAGTCGGAGAAGTAGTTGCCTTCCGGGCCCTGGTGATTATATACCACATCCAGGATCACAGCGATGTCCAATGCATGGGCTGCATTAACAAGCGTTTTCAGTTCATCCGGTGTGCCATAGCTGTTGTGTACCGCGAACGGATATACGCCGTCGTATCCCCAGTTGCGGTTACCCGGAAATTGCGCGATGGGCATTATTTCAATGGCTGTAATGCCAAGTTCTTTCAGGTAATGCAGGTGTTGGATGATGCCCCGGAAGTTGCCTCCGGCAGAGAATGTGCCTGTATGTATTTCATAGATGATCATTTTTTCGGGGTCAATACCGGTCCAGTGATCATCTGTAAATGTGAACGACGTTTCAGGAATAACGGATGGGCCGTGTACGCCTTCCGGCTGCCAGCGGGAAGCCGGGTCGGGGCGTTGCAGCTGGTTATCCAGCAGGTAGGTGTACCGTGTTCCGGGGCGTATGTCCGTTAGCGTTAGTTCCCAATATCCTTCCGCTGAACGTTCCATTGGTAAGAGGCGGTCGTGCAGTTGCAACGCCACTTCCTTACGGAAAGGCGCCCACAGCCGGAAGGTGGTAGCTCCATCTGCGTTGGTGAATATTCCTGCCAAATCGTATCTGTTCATAAAATTACCGGTTATACAGCTGTGTCCATTTTTTTAATCTTGTGATGGTCTTTTTGTCGAACTGCCCCGGCAGCATTCGCCATGCCCAATGTTGCCCTTCTGCTGCGGGTTTGTTCATTCTGGCGGCAGCGCCGAGCCCAAGTACATCCTGCATGGGCAGTATGGCATTGGCCGCAACAGAAGCATATATCATGCGGGCAGGCAGGAGGTGTTTTTTCTTTTTACCGGGCGTAATGCCGGCGTATTGTTTCAGGCGATTGCATGCAGCCGGCGATGCCTCTTCTTCTATCCATCCGGCAATGGTATTGTTATCGTGTGTGCCGGTATATGCGTAGCAGTTTTGCGGATAGTGATGGGGGATATGCACACTTACGGGCATATCATCGCCGAAGGCGAACTGTAATACTTTCATACCTGGTAACCGGAACTGGTCCCGGAGGTCTGTCACCGCTTTATCGATGTCGCCGAGGTCTTCTGCTACAAAAGGATTGCCGGGAAAAGTGCTGATCATGGCTTTCAGCAGGTCGCCACCCGGACCTGGTTGCCATTCGCCGGTTTTTGCAGTGGGCGCCGTGGCGGGCACCTGCCAGAAAGCGGCAAAGGCGCGGAAGTGGTCGAGCCGGAGAAGGTCGAACCAATGCATGTTCCGTTTAATCCTTTGCATCCACCAGTCGTAGCCGGTACTTTTAAGTTGTGGCCAGTGATAGATGGGCATATTCCACCGTTGCCCGTTTTCGTTAAAATAATCCGGCGGTACGCCCGCTACGCTGGTCATGTTACCTTTATCGTCCAGCAGGAAAAGTTCGCGGTGGCTCCATACATCTGCTGCCGCGTGGCTGATATAAAAAGGCAGGTCTCCGAACAATTGAATGTTCCGCTGGTGGCAATATGTTTTCAGTTGCTGCCACTGCCGGTCGAAGATGAACTGCCACCACTGTTCCTTTAAACTGATGGCGGCGTATTCAGTGCTGAGACGGGCATCTTTCTTACGGTCGGGCGCATCCCATTCCTGCCAGGGTTTGCCGCCGTATTTGACAGACAGCGCTTTGTGCGTGGCATAACTTTTCAGCCATGCTGCCTCACGATTGCAGAAGGCGTCAAAGTCGGCCGCTATTGCAGGATAAACGCCGTTGCTGTAATTTAACCAGGCCGATTCCAGGATGGCCATTTTATACCGCGCGGCCACATTGAAATCCACCGTATCTGCCGAAGGCAAAGTAAATTTTACCAACATCTCTTTATCCAGCAATCCGTCTTCCATCAGCAATTCCGGGCTGATCAGCAAAATGTTTCCCGCCATAGCGGATAACGCACTGTACGGGGATGCATTGGAAATATCAACAGGATTTACAGGCAGCACCTGCCATATCTGCTGGCCACTGTTGTGCAGCTGGTCAGCAAACTTCCGTGCAGCAGGCCCCATATCTCCTATTCCAAAAGGGCCGGGCAATGAAGTAATATGCAGGAGTATCCCTGCCTTCCTTGCTATATTGCCGGAAGGTTGTAACGCCATATGTTGTATTTAAAATAACGGATCAGGCAGATAATCGACGGGGCGCTTCCTGTGTTGTTTGATTTCCGTGCATCATTTCCTTTATCAGTGAAGCCACGTTGCTCAGCACCGGAACAGGTTCTGAGATAACTGTCCTGCTGTAATCCTTTTCAAAGATGATTTTCAGTGCATCTCTTAAACAATAAATATCAGACTGCTTGGGCAAACAGTCCGAGAAGCCATGCGTGCTGAGGTTATCAAGGGGTAGCTGCTCTGCGGCCGCTGCAAAATGTATCACAGGTACAGTGGCCAGCCTTTTTAACCTGCGGATTTGCTGAATAAACAAGGCAGCATGTGCAACTGGTACCCCCGAACTAATAAATATATAATCGGGGACGAAACCGGGTTGTAGTTTCAGATAGGCAAGCGCCTCAAAGGTGTTGTCCTGGCAAACACAGGCCTGGTTAACTTTCAGCAGGTCTAAGGACAGGTAAAACTGGATGCGTTGATCTGCTTTTTCTTCAACGAGAAGGCTGGTAATTTTCTTTTTCATACGACACAATATTGGGATCTGGTTACATTTTAATCCGGAAACAAATCAGGTGCCGGATGATGATATGATTATAAAATGGCTGTGGTGGCCGGTTATCGGGATCTGTCTTTTTTTATAAGTGGGGATAATATCACTCAATTGTGTAATAATGCCGCAGTGGGTAAACAGCCTGAAGGATTTGTTACAGGCTCATCTGGCGCGGTTATCACGCAGGCTTCGCTTTTATTAACGGTTACTTTTGGCATAAGAATTACTATTAAGAAAGTATGCGAACATCAACGGTTAAAAAGAAAAGATCTTCTCCCCCGGCAAAGGCCGGCAAGGTGTCCGGAAAACTGCAAACACTATTCCGGAAGTATGGTTTTACAGATGCACCGGAGAAGCCTTTCCCCAAAACAGTGAAGCCTATGCTGGCAACGCTGGTAGACCAGCCCCCCGGTGGAGAAGGCTGGCTGTACGAAGTCAAATGGGATGGTTACCGTGCTGTTGCCTTATGTAAAAATGGTGACGTAAACCTGATATCAAGGAATAACAAATCTTTTAATGATAAATTTTATCCTGTTCACCAGGCATTGCTGCAGTTGAATAAAAATGCAGTGATTGATGGTGAAATTTGTGTACTCAATGAAAAGGGAATCGCTCATTTTGGCGCGCTGCAAAACTGGCGGAGCGAGGCGGATGGGGAACTGATCTATTATATTTTTGACCTGTTATGGTACGACGGAAAGGATCTTACCGGCTTGCCGCTTACCAGCAGAAGGGGGCTGCTGGAGGCCCTTATCCCGGGAACAGACATCATTCGTTACAGCGAATCTTTTAGTACGTCCGCCACTGATCTCCTGGCAGCTACAAAGAAAATGGGAATGGAAGGGATTATGGCGAAGAAAGCAGACAGTTTTTATATCCAGGACAGGAGCAGGGACTGGCTAAAAATAAAATCCAATAAAAGGCACGAAGTAGTGATCGGCGGGTTTACTAATAACGAAGGTTCTCCCAAAGCATTCAGCTCCCTGCTGGTAGGCGTGTATGAAAACGGGAAGCTGCGGTATACCGGTAAAATCGGCACCGGGTTTAATACCAGGCAGCAGCAAGAATTGATGCAGCGCTTTCAGCCATTGAAAATAAAGAAATGTCCTTTTATAGAAACGCCTGATGTAAACCAGCCTTCCCGCTTCCGGCCAAACCCGCCGGTGGCAACCGCTACCTGGTTGAAGCCCGAATTGGTTTGTGAAGTGAGCTATGCAGAAATCACGGGCGACGGCGTCATGCGGCATCCAAGCTTTGAAGGCATGCGGACCGACAAGCCAGCCAAGGCTGTTACCGCCGAAGAACCCGCTGAATTAGTGGATATACTCCCTCAAAAAGAAAAGACGAAAACCGTGCGGTTAACCAAACCGGTTGGTACGCGCAGCCGCAAATCGTTGTTGAATCCAACAGAGGCAACACAGGTAAAACAGGTGAGCCAGCATCAGTTGAAGTTCAGTAACCTTGGAAAAAAATTCTGGCCTAAAGAAGGATACACTAAACGGGATATGCTGAATTACTATTACCAGATGGCGCCTTACATCCTTCCTTATCTTCAACACCGCCCCCAGTCGCTTAACCGTTTTCCCAATGGTATAGAAGGTAAAAGTTTTTATCAGAAAGATGTGACCGCTGTAGCGCCTGAATGGGTCAAACAATTTCCCTACCGCACCAGCGAAGGGGAAGACAAAAATTTCCTGGTAGTAGAAGATGAAGCCAGTTTACTCTGGATGGCTAACCTTGGAGCCATTGAAATGAATCCCTGGAACAGCACCATTCATAACCCGGATAATCCCGACTGGTGTCTGATTGACCTGGATCCCGATAAGGGTAATACTTTCGCGCAGGTGATTCAAACTGCGCAGGTGGTGCATGAGGTACTGGAGGGATTAGGAATTAAAAGTTATCCTAAAACTTCCGGCTCTACGGGCATTCACATTTATATTCCCCTGAACGCAAAATATTCCTATGATCAGTGCCAGCTTTTCGGAAAGCTGGTTGCCACCAAAGCACAGGAGCAGTTGCCAACGTTTACCAGTATTGAGCGGATGACCCGCAACCGGAAGGGAAAGATCTACATCGATTATTTGCAGAACCGGCCCAAGGCTACGCTTGCCGCACCTTATTCATTGCGGCCCAAGCCAGGAGCCACGGTTTCCATGCCCCTGTATTGGGAGGAAGTGCGGAAAGGATTAAAGATGACCGATTTTACCATTGAGAACGCATTGGCACGTGTCAAATCGGAAGGGGATCTTTTTAAACCGGTATTGGGAAGGGGGATTAATCTGGAACGGTTGCTGAAAAAATTTTAGGTGACGCGGATAGCCCGTGTTTCCCTATTTTAGCAATTCATTTCCACAATCCATGTTATGAAAGAGCGTTCCTTCTTCATCAATGCAACAGGCATTCAGCAAAATACATTTGACGCTATTGTGATCGGCTCGGGGATCAGCGGCGGGTGGGCTGCGAAAGAGTTATGTGAACAGGGATTAAAAACGCTGGTGCTCGAGCGGGGAAAAAATGTGGAGCATGTAAAAGATTATCCGACTGCGACTAAAGCGCCGTGGGAATTTAAGCATCGCGGGCAAATGACGAAGGAGTTTTTACAGGAGAATCCTTTGATCTCAAAGACTGCGGGGTTTGGAGAAGATACTGCACATTTTTTTATCAAAGATAAAGATCATCCTTACATACAGGAAAAGCCATTTGATTGGATACGCGGCTACCAGGTAGGAGGGAAGTCGCTCACCTGGGGACGTGCCTGCCAGCGTTGGAGTGACTTTGAATTTACGGCCCCCGAGCGGTATGGATATGGCCCCGGCTGGCCCATTAATTATGAAACGGTTGCGCCCTGGTATTCGCATGTTGAAAAGTTCATTGGCGTATGCGGTACCCGAGATGGCATTGAAGCCATGCCGGATGGCGAATTTCTGCCGCCATTTGATCTTAACTGCGCAGAAGCAGCGATACAGCAAAAGATCCATGCAAATTACAAAGACCGTCACCTTGTACATGCAAGGTGGGCGCATCTTACCGAGCCGAAAGAAATACATTTCCAGCAGGGCCGTGTAAAATGCCAGGCCAGGAATTTATGTATGCGGGGATGTCCTTTCGGCGGCTACTTCAGCTCCGTTTCCTCTACACTGCCGTGGGCAAAGAAAACCGGGAACCTTACGATACGGCCTTTTTCTGTTGTGCATTCCATCATTTACGACGAACAAAAAGGCAAAGCCACGGGTGTGCGGGTAATTGATACCAACACAAAACAGGTCACCGATTTTTTTGCACGGATCATTTTTGTAAATGCCTCGGCGCTGAACAGCAACCTGGTGTTGCTCAACTCTACCAGCCGTCGTTTCCCTGACGGTCTTGGTAACGACAGCGGGTTGCTGGGTAAGTATGTAGCGTTTCATAATTACAGGGCGTCGGTGAGTGCCGGTATAGAAGGAATGGATGATCAATACTACTATGGGCGTAATCCTACGGAGCCTATCATTGCCAACTACCGGAACCTGCACCGCCAGGACACTGATTATGTAGGTGGGTTCACCACTTTTATGGGCGCGCATCGCGGGCGGGGAAACGGGGAGGGCATAGGCGCTGCGTGTAAGGAAGCATTATCCGAACCGGGCGCCTGGAGCACTTATATGTATATGCAGGGAGAAACTATTCAGAAAGCAACCAACCTGGTGAGATTAAGTACCGATCAAAAGGATCAGTGGGGCATACCATTGTTGGTGATGTCTGTTGATTATGATGATAACGACGAAAAGATGATCCGTGACTTCCTGACGCAAAGTGCAGAGATGCTGGAGAAGGCAGGTTGTAAAAATATTCAGCAGCATGATAACAAGCAGGCCCCGGGTCTGGACATACACGAAATGGGAGGTTGCCGCATGGGGAAAGATGCCCGTACTTCGTTGCTGAACGAATGGAACCAGCTGCATCATTGTAAAAATGTATTTGTAACAGATGGCGCTGCCATGGCGAGTACCGGCAATCAAAGCCCTTCGCTTTTATATATGGCGCTCACGGCAAGGGCTGCGAGCTATGCGGTGAGTGAAATGAAGAAGGGAAATTTGTAACAACCGTTTTTTTATTGAGGGTTTGTCGGAATTTATAGTTATATTAATATAGAAAATATAAAAAGATGAAAATTGCCGCCTCAAAAATACTTCCTTCCATTAACGAATTAGCGGAGACTTTAAAGCAAAAGTTTTCCGACAGGTATTCATATGAACTATTTGATTTCGGTAACAAGCAAAGTATTTTTGTGGAGAAGTCTGCTTTTGTATCGATCCAGGTAACAAGAGAAGAAAATGAAATTATGATAGAGAGAATTGCAAAACCATCTATTTTCACGGCGGTTTTCTTTTTAGTGGATCTTATTGTTACGGGTAGCGGCAATGTATTGTACCGGCTTTCGCCATTCCATTCAGAACAGCAAAAACTCGAACAGGAATTAAGTGCCTTTTTAAAAAAGGAATATAATTAGTCAGCACTTCTTTCTGCTTTTCCTTCCCATATAAATTCAAAAATTACCTTTTATTTCGTCAGGCTATCCCGATGAACGCAGAATACAGGCTATGATTTGTCAATCGCTGGGTACCTACCAGTGTTTTACCAATCATAGCCTGTGTTGTTTTTCGGCGGGTAAAAAGGGGAGATAGTGCATGGGGAGTGCATGCTTAGTGCATGAGGAGTGCATGGGGAGTGCATGCGAACAGTATTAGTACTGTATGGATGATCCATGGTATACCCATGGATGAGGCAACTCAGAAGTATCGGTGAAGTAGTCACGGCACGACCGGGAAGCGTGTTTTTAGCTACTGTGTCCCTGGTTCACGGCCAGGTCCAGGCGAACCATATAGCCCTCCATTTTCCCGCCCCCGTCTTTTTGTTTTGTTTTTCCGGAATTAGATATTATCTTAAAGCTGTTCCTTTTTCCACATAAACTTACCAGACGTTATGAAAACTTGGTTGCTACTCCTTTTAGCCGTTGTCTTCTCCCCGTTTTTGCAATCGAATGCACAGTCGTTGCCTGCCATCGGCATCTGTTCTTCTTTTTCCAACGACAGTCTCGCTGCTGCCAACGGGTTTACTTTCATGGAAGAAACCGTGCGGAAGATCCTTTCACCTGCACTGAGCGAGGCCCAGTTCAGGGAACAGCTGCATGCCATCCGCAGCAGTAAATGCAAGATCCAGAGTTGTAACGTATTTATTCCCGGAACCATGAAACTAACCGGCAACGAAGTAGACGAAGCTAAAGTGCTGGGGTATGTGGACTCCGTGATGCAACGGGCAAAAATCGCCGGAATAAAGATCATTGTACTGGGCAGCGGGGAAGCCAGGAAAATACCGGAGGGCGCAGACCGGGCCAAATGTAAACAACAATTCATTCAACTGTGCCGTAAAATGGCAGTGGTGGCGGGAAAATATAACGTGACCATTGCTATGGAAAACCTCAATTCCACCGAGACTAATTTTGTGAATACCCTGTCAGAAGGCAATGAGATTGTTACCGCCATACAACATCCTAACTTCCGGCTTACGGCAGATATCTATCATATGCTTAAAGAGCATGAATCTCCTGCCAGCATCGAAAATGCCAAAGCAGTACTGGTACATTGCCATATCGCGGAAAGGGATAAACGTACACCTCCCGGTGTAGCCGGCGACGATTTCCGGCCCTATTTTGCCGCCCTGCATAAAATCGGATATACCGGTCATATTATGATGGAATGCCGCTGGGACGACCCTGCTACGCAGTACAAACCAGCCTTCGACTACCTCGAAGGACAACTGAAAGAAGCTTACGCCAAATAAACAACACACTATAAAAAACGCCTTTATATGTCTGAATCAAAAAAAACAAGACGGGAATTCCTGCAACAGTCGTTACTGGCAGGAGCCGGCCTCACGATCAGTGCTATGGGAATGCCCGCCAGCAGCTACGCCCGCATCATGGGCGCCAACGACCGTGTAAATGTGGGACTGGTAGGATTCTCCGATCGCGCACGCCAGGCCCTGTTGCCATCTTTCTTTAATAACAACAAGGAACTGAACTTCGACCTGGTGGCTGTATCTGATATATGGAACCGCCGCAGGGACGAAGGAAAGGCTTTCCTGCAGCAGAAAACCGGGCATAATGTACAGGCCTGTATGAATAACGATGAGCTGTACAATATCAAAGGACTGGATGCGGTATTCATCGCCTCCGCCGATTTTCAGCATGCTTATCATACCATTGAAGCAGTAAAAAACAAGTGCGACGTATACAGTGAAAAACCTTTCGCGGAAACAATGGAAGATGCCCGCAGTGCTCTCAAAGCCGTGAAAGACTCGGGCCGCATTATGCAGGTGGGTACACAGCGCCGCAGTGGTCCAAGCTATCATGCAGCCGCCAACTTTATCCAGCAGGGAAAATTTGGTCCCATTACGATGGTGGAAATGACCTGGAACGTTAACCAGCCAGGCCGCTGGCGCCGCCCGGACCTGGTAAATTCCATTAAAGAATCAGATACCGACTGGAAACGCTTCCTGGCAGGTCGCCCGCAGGATAGCTGGGACCCGCGCAAATATCTCGAATACCGCCTCTTCTGGCCCTACTCTTCCGGTATCTTCGGACAGTGGATGACACACCAGATAGACACCGTGCATTGGTTCAGCGGATTGAAACATCCACGCAGCGCGGTCGCCAACGGCGGCATTTATATGTGGAAAGACGGCCGTAAAAATCCGGATACCCTCACCGCAGTTTTCGACTACGGTCCGGAGAATGATCCTACCAACGGTTTCCAGGTAATGTACAGCAGCCGTTTCCACAACTCCGCCGGCGGTACCAAAGAAATTTATTACTCCAATGGTGGCACTATTGATATGTCTACCAACAAAATAAGCGCTACCGGTGGTCTCACAGAAAGAGAAGCCCAGGAAATGGGGATGCACGCCAACCTGCTGACGCCTCAAACGCTCAGCAATGACGAAGCTGCCACCACCAGCGCCAACACCGGCGGCGACCCGCTCACCAACGCGCATGTACGCAACTGGATGACATCGGTACGTGAACGTAAGCAACCCAATGCGCCGATCGAAGCAGCCTACTCACATTCTATTGCACTCATCATGGGTAATGCGGCCTACCGCACCGGCATGAAAGCCACCTTTGATGAAGCCACCCAGGAAGTAATGGTGGGAGGTAAAGTATTTAAAATGTAAAACACGAGGCGGAGGGAAGACATTCCCTCCGCTTTAATAATCAGTTTGTCCCCCATTAGTCCGCGCGTTACCCCATTGTTGAAAAAAGACGGGAATACTTTGTATTTTGGATCAGCGAAGTAATTGCAAGGTATAGCAACATGAACATGAAAATTTTTAACACATTGCTGCCCATTGCAGCAGGATTTACCCTGTTAACCGCACCCGTAGCGGCACAGCAAAAGAAAACACCCCCTCCCAATATTGTTTTTATTCTGGCCGACGACCTGGGTTATGGCGACCTGAGTGCATATGGTCAACGAAAATTCAATACGCCCCATATCGATCAGCTGGCAAAGCAGGGCATGCGGTTTACACAATTCTATGCAGGTACATCGGTATGCGCACCCTCCCGTGCGTCGCTGGTTACCGGCCTGCATACAGGTCATACTTTTATCCGCGGCAATAAAGAAATACAGCCCGAAGGACAACAGCCTATAGCCGACACCGTTATCACGCTAATGGAAGTACTGAAAAAAGCCGGGTATACTTCCGGCATCTTTGGTAAGTGGGGACTGGGCCCGGTAGGCTCGGAAGGTGATCCGATGAAGCAAGGGTCAGACCGGTTTTATGGCTATAACTGCCAGCGCGAATCGCACCGCTTTTTCCCGACACACCTGTGGGACAACGATACCAAAGTGGTACTGGAACAAAACGGCCGGCTGGAGCACATGAACACTTATGCGCCGGATCTCATCCAGCAGCAGGCACTCCGCTTCCTGGATGATAATAAAAACAAACCTTTTTTTTTATACCTCACCTACACCCTGCCACATGCAGAGCTGCAGGTGCCGGATGATAGCCTCTTCCGGCATTTTAAAGGCAAGTTTGAAGAGAAGCCCTATAAAGGCAACGACTACGGTCCTAACGCCACCGTGCCCGGTTACGCTTCACAGCAATATCCGCATGCTACCTTTGCCACCATGGTTACCAGGTTGGATAATTATGTAGGAGAGGTGATGGCGCGCTTAAAAGAACTGGGCCTGGATAAAAATACCCTGGTAATTTTTACGAGCGACAACGGTCCGCATAAAGAAGGCGGCGCCGATCCGGCATTCTTCAACAGCAGCGGAGGTTTCCGCGGTGTTAAACGCGACCTGTACGAAGGCGGTATCCGTGAACCATTTATTGCACGCTGGCCCGGCAACATCAAAGCCGGCAGCACCAACAGCTTCCAGGGCGCTTTCTGGGACATCATGCCCACACTGGCGCAACTCACCAACGCACCCGCAGTACTCTATACAGATGGCGTGTCACTACTACCCACCCTCACCGGTAAAAAAGGACAGCAACCACATAACTATCTCTACTGGGAATTCCATGAAGACGGCGGCCGCCAGGCCGTGCGGCAGGGAAATTGGAAAGCCGTGCGCCTCCACGCCGCACAACACCCCGATGGAGCCGTGGAATTATACGACCTTTCCACCGACCCCGGAGAAACAAAGAACATAGCCGCCGCCCATCCCGATATTACGCGCAAACTGGCCGCCTACATGCGCGAAGCGCATGTGGAGACGGCGTTGTATCCTTTCCAGGAGAAGTAAGCGAATTTTGTCTTGGCTCAGGATTACGCTGATTTTGCTGATTACCTGGATTTTTACTTTTGGATTTTTTAAAGATTTTTAGATTTTTTTTAATAATAATTAAGGGAGATAGCAGCGATATATCCGCTGCTATCTCCCTTAATCCTTTAAAAAATCCAAAAGTAAAAATCCAGGTAATCAGCAAAATCAGCGTAATCCTGAGCCAAGACAAAATCCGCGCTACTAGCTCCGATCCACCAGTTTGTTCATTGCTTCACTATACCTTTCCCCGGTGTTGGGATACTTCCGCAGTAAGTCTTCCAGGTTTTGCAGATCAGCAGGTGTTAAACTCACGTCTACTGCGCCGGCGTTATCGAGGAGGTATTTTCTTCTTTTGGTGCCCGGAATCGGGATGATATTTTCGCCCTGTGCTAATACCCATGCCAGTGCCAGTTGAGCAGGGGTACAGTTTTTACCGGCAGCCAGTTCCGCAAATCCGGCGGCCAGCAGGCGGTTGTTTTCCGCATGTTCGCCCTGGTAGCGGGGGAGAGATTTCCGGAAGTCGTTGTCAGCAAGATTGGATATATCGAGGTCGTTGGTAACGAGGCCCCGCGCAAGCGGACTGAATGGCACAAAGCTGATGCCCATCTCTTTGCAGGCCGGCAGGATCTCTTTCTCCACATCCCTTGTTAACAAAGAGTATTCACTCTGTAATGCGCTGATGGGGTGAACGGCATGCGCTTTACGCAGGCTGGTAACAGAAGCTTCAGAGAGGCCGAGGTAGCGTACCTTTCCTTCCTTCACCAGGTCTGCCATGGCGCCTACCATTTCTTCCACCGGCACATTCGGATCGATGCGGTGGGCATAATATAAATCAATCACATCCGTTTGTAATCTTTTTAAGCTGGCTTCCACGGCTTTCTTCATGTACGCGGGTGAACCATCGAACTGCACGGCGCCGGGCGAAGCAGGCGAAGAAGTGAATCCAAATTTGGTGGCCAGGAATATTTTGCTGCGGTTAGGCTTCAATACTTTCGCAATCAGCTCTTCATTTTTACCGGCAGCATACACATCCGCGGTGTCCCAGAAATTGATCCCGATTTCCAGGGCTTTTTCCAGCGTGGCAATGGATTCCACGTCGTCCGGTGTGCCATAGGCATGGCTCATTCCCATGCAGCCCAGTCCAATGGCTGACAATTGTACGTCTGTTGTTCCGAGTGTTCTGTACTTCATATAATGTAATTTCGGGTTGCTGTAATACAATGAGGCAAAGATAGGCGGCGTAATACTTGTATAGTTGTAATTATGACAGTATTAATTGTGCAAATCAAAGATACCCCCTGCACGAAAGGTACCGAATATTCGTATTTTTAAGACCCATTATGAACCACGATAAACAACATCAGTTAGTTACCGCATTCAGCGTTACCGATATCACCGACTGGTTTTGCGATGATATCCGGTTAACGCATACCGTTTCCCGTTACACAAAGCCCGATAAAATCCGTGCCAGCAACGATACCGATGTGGTACGCCTCCATTTTGGTATGAAAGGCGATTATGCTTTTTCGTATAAACAACTGGACCGTTCTTTTGACCTCATCGGCGGGCATCATAATATTATGTATTCAAATGGCTTTGAGATCGAAATAATGCCCAAAGCCACTGAGATAGAAACATTCGGGATCCAGTTCTCCAAAAAACAATTCCTGGAATTTACCGAAAACGGGAATGAACACCTGCAACGGTTTTGTGAAGCCGTGCTGAGTGGAAAAAGCGTATTGCTGTCTGAAAACTGGGGCCCTATTGACGCGGGTATTCAACAGGTAATCAGCCAGATACTGAACTGCCGTTTTACGGGTCAGCTGAAAAAATTATTCCTCCTGTCAAAGAGTATTGAATTGCTGGTGCTATCGGCCGAAGCATATAATTACACCGCGAAGAAAGACATCTTTATAAAAAATAAAACAGATAAAGAAAAGATCATTGCTGTCAGAGACCTGATCAACGACCGGCTTAGTAACCCGCCTGGCCTCAGTGAAATAGCGCAACTCGTAGGACTGAACGAATATAAACTCAAACGCGGTTTTAAAGAAACATTTAATTCCACGGTGTTCGATTATCTCACCGGGCAACGCCTGGAGCTGGCTAACCAGTACCTGCAGGGAACACAGAAAACATCCGCTGAAATAGCCTATGAGCTGGGCTATTCCACGCCCCAGCATTTTAATAATGCTTTTAAAAAGAAGTTCGGGGTCACTCCCAATTCCGTTAGAATTAATCCGTAAAATGCAATCGGGCGGAACAGCCGTTGCTTAATATTGTACTATCAAAAACAATGTATTATGGACAAGCAGTTAAAACTTTCGGAAAGTACCAGTATCAACGCGCCCGTTTCAAAAGTATGGGCCGCCATCACTGATAAGACCCTGATCAAACAATATTTTTTTGGAACAGATGTTACCAGCGACTGGAAAGTGGGCAGTCCTGTGATCTGGTCCGGTGAATGGGAAGGACAACACTACGAAGAAAAAGGCGAAGTACTGGCGATGGAGCCGGACAAAAAACTATCTTTCACCTATCTGAGTTCCGGCAAAGAAGATAAACCGGAAAACTATTCCGTCATCGTTTATACCCTGAACAGCAACGGTAACGGCGCTACCGGCTTTACCATCACCCAGGAAAATTTTGAAAACCAGGAAGCCTGCGATCATTCGCGCGACAACTGGCGGCAGGTGCTGGCCGGCCTGAAGAAGGTCGCAGAGAGCGTGTGATGCGGATTTTGTCTTGGCTCAGGATTACGCTGATTATACTGATTACCTGGATTTTATTCTTTTGGATTTTATAAAGGATTAAGGGAGATAGAAGCGGATATATTCGCTCTTATCTCCCTTAATTATTATTTTAAGAAAATCTAAAAATCTAAAAAAATCCAAAAGTAAAAATCCAGGTAATCAGTATAATCAGCGTAATCCTGAGCCAAGACAAAATCCGCATGAACAATCCGCGGACTTCCGTTGTTCTAATATCCTGACAACTCCGCCAAACAATCTAAAGGTATTACGTATGAAAATCTTAAGTACTTTAATCATTGTATTATTTGTTTGCATATCCTCCATTGCCCAGAAACCACGTGTGATCATCCTGGCTACCGGCGGCACTATTGCCGGGGAAGGCGCTTCTGCCGACAGGGCGGCTTACACGGCAGGTAAGGTGCCTATTGCATCTTTACTGAAAGCGGTGCCGGGTATTGAGAAAATTGCTGACATTACCGGCGAACAGGTAGCGAATGTAGGCAGCCAGGATATGACCATTGATATCTGGATGAAGCTGAATAAACGGATCAATGAAATATATGCGAACAACGAAGCCGATGGTATTGTGATCACGCACGGTACCGATACGCAGGAAGAAACGGCGTATTTCCTGAACCTCACCGAACGTTCGGATAAGCCGGTGGTGCTCACCGGCTCCATGCGGCCTTCTACCGCTATCAGCGCGGATGGCCCCAAAAATTTATTTGATGCCGTTACCGTGGCTGCCAGTCCCAAATCTGCGGGTCGGGGTGTACTGCTGGTATTTAATGAAAGCATTTTCGACGGCCGTGATGTATCAAAAGGAAATACAACCAAAGTAGATGCCTTCTATGCGCCCAACCTGGGACCATTGGGCCAGGTGTACGATGGCAGGGTGGCCTATTACCAGAACGCCATGCGGAAAGCAAATAAAGCAACCCCTTTTGATATTGCCGGCGTTACCTCACTGCCCAAAGTAGGCATCGCCTATATGTATGCAGATGCAGACCCGGTAGCCATTAATAATTTTGTAAAAGACGGCTACAAGGGAATTATTATTGCAGGTGTGGGCAACGGTAATTTCAACAAAGCCTTTTACAACGCTATCGACGAAGCCATAAAGAAAGGCGTGGTGGTAGTGCGTTCCAGTCATGTTGGCTCCGGACGCGTTACGCAATACGATGAAGTAGACGACAAAGCGCTGGGTACCATTGTGAGTGATGACCTCAACCCGCAGAAAGCCAGGATCCTCCTGATGCTCGGACTTACCAAAACAACCAATAAGGATATGTTGCAGAGTTACTTTTTCACCTATTGACCCGAAAACATCATTTTATGGGACTGTCGTATATCAAAACTACCGTGGCAGAACAACGTGCGCTGCAGAAATTAAGCCCTTTTGAACTGAAGGATACGCTGATTTCACTGGCACAGAACACCGCACAGAAGAGTATTGAAGTAATGCTGAATGCAGGACGTGGTAATCCAAACTGGACCGCCGCCACACCACGGGAAGCCTTCTTCCTGCTGGGGCAATTCGGTATTGCAGAATGCCGTCGTAATATGCCCGAAGAGCATGGATTTACCGGTGTGCCGGAGAAAAGCGGTATTGCCGATCGTTTCAAGAGTTTTCTGGCCCTGCATAAAAATGCGCCTGGCGCAGCGCTGCTGCAACAGGCCTATTTATACGGACAAAACGTACACCAGTTTAACGACGATGCCTTTGTATTTGAACTGGCGGAAAGCGTGATCGGCAATGAATACCCGGTGCCCGGCCGCATGCTGGCGCACATGGAACCAATTGTGCATGATTATATTGTTCAGGAGATGTGCGGGGGGGAAAAGCAGAAAGGCAAATTCGACCTGTTTGCCGTAGAAGGCGGCACCGCGGCGATGTGTTATATTTTCGATTCACTGATGCAGAATAAACTGCTGAAACAGGGATCAAAGATTGCATTGATGGTGCCTGTTTTTACGCCTTACCTGGAAATACCGGAACTGGACCGGTACCAGTTTGAAGTGGTGTATATCAACGCAAAGGGCGAAACCAAAGAAGGCCGGCATACCTGGCAGTACCCGGATGAAGAACTGGAAAAATTAAAGGATCCCGGCATCAAAGTATTGTTTTGCGTAAACCCCAGCAATCCGCCATCAAGGGCGCTGGCGCCTGATGCGCTGGATAAGCTGTCAAAGATTGTAAAGAAAGATAACCCCCATTTGATGATTGTAACGGATGATGTATATGGCACGTTTGTGAACGGGTTCCAGTCGTTGCTGGCAAAAATTCCCTACAACACCATTTGCGTATACTCCTTCTCCAAATATTTTGGTTGTACCGGCTGGCGTTTAGGCGTGATCGCTATTCATGAAGATAATATCTTTGATGAACAGATTGCCGCTTTACCGGCTACTGCAAAAAAAGATCTGGCAAAGCGGTATAGTACCACTACCTTGCACCCGGAAAAAATGAAGTTCATTGACCGCATGGTGGCCGACAGCCGCCAGGTGGCGCTGAACCATACGGCGGGATTGTCGTTGCCGCAGCAAACGCAAATGACTTTATTCAGCCTGTTTGCGTTGCTCGACAAAGAAAACAATTATAAACAGGTAGCGCAAACGCTGGTGCATAAACGGCTGAAGCTATTGTGGGATAAGCTGGAACAACAGCAGCTGGAAGATCCGCTTAATACCGGTTATTATTCTGAAATAGATATTGCATCCTGGGCATCGAAAATTTATGGAGATGATTTCCTGAAATGGTTGCAGAAAAAAATGCAGCCCACCGACATTCTTTTCCGGCTGGCAGAAAAAACAGCGATCGTATTACTGAATGGTGGCGGTTTTGCGGGCCCCGAATGGTCGGTAAGGGTATCACTGGCCAATTTACCTACCGATGCTTATACATTGATAGGAGAGAGCCTCACTGAAATTATGCACGAATATGTGAGCGCATATAAAGAAGAAACCGGTAAAAAGTAGCTTTTTTTCATAATGATAGATGTACGGCAGGTGGCATTGCAAGGGCTGCCTGCTGTTTTTTTTATGATTTGGTAATAAGCGGGGAATTGGTCAACTTAGCAGGTATGAAAGCACCCAAAAACGCATGGCGTATATGGCTGTTATGCCTCCTGGCATTTTGCAGTGTATCTGTACACGCGCAACATTATGTTCCCACAGACGCTGGTTCCAAAGTACAGTTTACCATTATCAATCACCTGGTTTTTACGTCTACGGTGAATGGCTATTTCAAAGGATTAAAAGGGAGTATCCGTTTTGATCCGCGTGATCTGAAGTCGTCGTCAATAAACGCTACCGTGGATGTAAATACCATCAGCACCGGTATTGGTAAGCGCGACAGGGACCTGCTGGAGGAGAAATATTTTAATGCGGCAAAATACCCGGTGATGAAGATCGTTTCTTCCGCCATTGCAGCCACAGACAAACCCTCTACGTACCAGCTCACTGCGGCGCTTACCATCAAGGGAATTACTCGGACCATCACCTTTCCGTTTACAGCAGTAGTATCTGCGGAAGCGGCGCAGCTGACCGGTAAGTTTACTATTAACCGGAAGGACTTCCAGGTGGGGCCGGATAATGCCATCGATGA
This sequence comes from Chitinophaga sp. ARDCPP14, assembly GCF_051362515.1. Taxonomy (NCBI): domain Bacteria; kingdom Pseudomonadati; phylum Bacteroidota; class Chitinophagia; order Chitinophagales; family Chitinophagaceae; genus Chitinophaga; species Chitinophaga sp. ARDCPP14. Next base: position 60,902 of record NZ_JBKIXB010000011.1, read on the forward strand.
TAAGCTCACAGTAACGCTGAATGTACAGGCAAAAAAACAGTAACGGTGATACGCCGTGTGCCCGTACCCGGGTATCATCGTTACCGGCAGCCGTTACAATGGTTGCGAAAAATGGTGGGCGGAGATACGGAATCCCTGCCGGTGATACAGCCGGTGCGCAGGATACAGCCCGTGTCCGGAGTCCAGCTGTACAGAACGCAATCCTTCACTTTTCGCCAGCGCTTTTATATGATCCAGCAACAGGGCAGCATAACCCCGGCCCTGGTATTCAGGAAGGCAGGCCAGATCATCTATATAAATTGTTTTCCCGGTAAATAGCTTGTTCATATGACGGAAGCCTGCAAAGGCCGCCACTTTGGAAGGATCTTCTTCTGCCGTGATATACACAATTTCATACTTTTCAGATTGCATTTCTTTCAGCTGGGGTAACAGCTGTTCCCGTTCCAGGAAGGGACGGAGAAAAAGAATGACTTCACTGCAGGCCTGCAGGTCGGCTTCACTGCGGGCAGTTTTTACAGACACCATATCGCTTGGTTTAAATGGGCTTATTGAGGAATGCGCCGGGTGGTAATCCCGATACGGTCCCACGCGTTAATAATATTCACCGCCATGATCAGCTGGGCAGTACCATTCAGGCCAAATGCGGCAAGCGCTTTTTCATAGGTTTCATCAGTAAGACCTTTTTCGCTGATGAGCGTAATTTCTTCCGTCATAGCCAGGATAATCCTTTCTTCTTCGGTGAATTGCGGTGATTCACGCCATACGGGGAGCAGCAGCAACCGCTGCGTGGTTTCACCTAAATTAAGCGCATCCTTGCTATGTTTATTTACACAAAAGGCGCAGCCATTAATCTGAGAGGCACGTATTCTTATCAGCTCATGATGGAGCGGGGCAATGCCGGTAGTAGCGAGATATTTTTCCAGTCCGAGCATAGCGGCGTAGGCGCCTGGTTCCGTTTCGTTCATCAAAAATCTGGTTGTCATCGTCAATTGTTTTGTATTAAAAATGATCCACAAATTTACCATCAACTGGAGTATCTTAGTAGTCCACTTTGTAATTGTTAAGTAGTCCAGATGCTGCCATTTAAAACGCTCATACAAACAGATAAAACGCTGAAATTGCCGGTGTACCAGCAAATTGCCAACCGGCTCATCGGGCTTATCCAGGAAGGGATCCTGAAACCCGGGCTGTTCCTGCCGGGCAGCCGGGTATTGGCGTTGCAGCTGGAGGTGCACCGGAAAACGGTGATTGCGGCTTATGATGAGCTGGTGAGCCAGGACTGGCTGGTGGCAATGCCGCGCAAGGGTGTGATGGTGGCGGCTAATTTGCCGGTGATGAAGCCCAGGACCTACCGGGACGCTGCCTCTCCCTATGAGGATGCAGCAGCCTTTCCATTTCACGAGGTTCCTACCATCACATTGGCAGGTGTGCCGCCGGCTGCCGGTACGCTGATCATCAACGATGGTTTCCCGGATGCGCGGTTGGCGCCGCTGGCCGACTGGGTAAAGGAATGCCGCTCGGTGATTGAAAGTCCCCGGTATGCCAAGCTGCTGATGTATGGTGGCGCTACCGGGCTGGAATCGCTGCGGAAGCAGATGCTGGAGTACCTTTCTGATACACGCGGATTAAACATCAGTATGCCGCACATCATGATTACCCGTGGTGCGCAAATGGCTATCTACCTGGCTGCCGCGTTGCTCATTAAAAAAGATGACCTGGTAATTGTTGGTAGTCCGAACTATTTTTTTGCAGACCTCTGTTTCGAACAGCTCGGCGCAAAGCTGCTGCGGGTGCCGGTAGATGAAGAAGGTATTGATGTGGATATGATTGAACAACTTTGCAGCAAGCGAAAAATAAAGATGCTGTACCTGGTTACGCATCATCACCATCCTACCACGGTTACGCTGAGCGCAGCGCGGCGAATGAAGCTGCTGGCTGTGATCCGGAAATACAAACTGCCTGTGATAGAAGATGATTACGACTATGATTTCCACTACAGCTCGGCGCCCATTTTACCGCTAGCCAGTGCAGATCATGGAGGTAACGTCATTTACATCGGGTCGTTTACCAAATCGCTGGGACTATCTATCCGAATCGGGTTTATGATTGCTCCTGCGGATTTCATTGAGGCCGCCGCCAACCTGCGCCGGCTGATGGACCTGCGCGGGGATAATCTTTCTGAGCAGGCATTGGCCAACCTGCTTGCGGATGGTACCATAGAGCGGCATCTTAAAAAATCAAATAAAATTTATAAAGAAAGACGGGACCTGCTTTGTCATTTACTGAGCACCAAACTCGGCGACGCAGTAAAGTTTACGGTTCCTTCCGGCGGAATGGCTATCTGGTTGCGCTTCTCCAAAAAATACCCGCTCAAAAAAATCGCTGCAAAGGCAGCGGAACTCGGCCTGCACATGACAAGCGGCGGGCAATACCACTATGGCGCTGCATCGCAGAATGCGCTACGCTTCGGCTTCGCTTCCCTCAACAATAAAGAAATTGCTGCGGTGGTGGCGGTGCTCGAAGAGGTGTGCGAATTTTGTCTTGGCTCAGGATTACGCTGATTATACTGATTACCCGGATTTTTACTTTTGGATTTTATAAAGGATTAAGGGAGATATAAGCGGATATATTTGCTTATATCTCCCTTAATTATTATTTAATAAAATCTAAAAAATCCCAAAAAAATCAAAAAAGTAAAAATCCGGGTAATCAGTATAATCAGCGTAATCCTGAGCCAAGACAAAATTCGCTTACTGGTCGAAGAACTGCCTGGTGCGGTTAAGCCGGAGATCTTTCAGCAGGCTGGCTTTGGCGCTGATCGTAAAGCTGAACTGCCGGTAGGTACCGAAGGGAATGAGGTTGATGGAGAGATTGAAGTCGTGCAGATCCCGCGAGATATACATGTTGGTGTAGGCGATTTCCATGTTGGTAAAATCGAAGCCGCTGTTCAGGCCAATCTTCCATTTGGGCGTGAGACTGAAGTCGCCGTTAAAACTTACATATTGCGTGATACGTTTCACTACGCCCCCGGAGTCGGGGATGATGGTGTTGGTATACGATAGGCTATAAGAAAGATCTATGCGCCAGGGGATATCGAAGTCCACGTATTCACCGGGATTGTTGCGTATTTGCGCCAGCTGGCGTTGTTGCGCGGCAAAGGCGGCGTCGCCACCCTGGACGTTTTGGAGGGAATCCATTGTTTGTTCTTTGGCGGCGCCCTTTTTATCTTTCGATTGGAAGGAGGTGCTCATGGAAATGCTGGCGTTGGTTAAACGACCCAGGCTGATTTTTCCCTGCTGCCACACGTATTTATCGATGCGGCGGCCGCGGGCATCTACCTGGTAGGGGTCGAGATTGCCGCTGGCGGAGATGTTCAGTTTATCGAACAGGTTGGTACGGGCGTATAAGCTGAAAGTCGACAACTTAAAGGAGTCGGCCACCAGGTTGTAGCTGCCGTTGATGCCAAAACCATCCAGTAGTTTTATTTTCTTTTCATGGCGCCCGGTCGTATCTTTTTTCGAGAATACTTTCATCTCCAGGTTATTATCCAGTCCGAAGTTAATACCTCCAAAAGCACCAGGGGAAGGTACCCCGATGATGGCTCCGTCGAAGTCGGATACCATTTGTTTATCGCCTTCCTTGTTGTATTGCAGCTCATGGTAATATTGACTGGAAAGGTCCGGGCGGTAGCTCACACTCATGGTGGGCCGCATCACATGGCGGATGGCTTTGATCTTCGAGTTTTTGTTAAAGGTGTACATACCGTACATGGCAGTAGACAGTGACATGCTGGCGCTGATGTCGCGGGCACTGTAAAATCCGGGAATGTAGGTGGTATCAATAGCGCCACCCGCGGTATCCGATCCAAGGTTCTTTTTATTGGGATCCCATTTGCGGACGAATTTCTTGGTATACCAGTATTCTGTATAGTTAATCCCTGGTGATAACGTAAAGGTTTTTTTAAACACCGGGATAGAGAATGAGATCGGGATATTGTGCTGCATGCCGGTTTGCATGGCGTCAAACATGGCTTGTTTACCAAACAGGGAATCCTTGAAGTTAGCCTGGTTGCGCAGGATAGTATTATATGAGATCCCGATCTTTTCGTACCACTTTGGTGTGCCCACCATTTCCTTTGGCTGGAAAGGATAGATCGTGTTCACCGTGAAAGTGGCGTCCGGGAAGGAGATAGACACATCACGGGTGCTCAGGTTCTGGGAGTGGTTCAACCCCATGGTGAGGTTGTAGGGCTTCCCCTGCCAGGTTTTGGAGAACGTAATAGACGACCCGATGTTATTATTTACACGTGTGTTGTAATCATACACGTTGTACTTGTTATAGGAAGAGGTGCCAAAGTTCACGGCAGCGCCGAAATTTACACCGGGGCGTGCTTTGCTGTCCATGCTATGGTTCCAGGTGACCCGGAAATCTTTGGAGGTACTGAACTCTGATTTCACTTCCGGATCGCCGAAGCGGGTGTTGGCAAAGTCGAAGTTAAAGCCGCCGTTGTATTTATAGCGTTTCCGGTAAGTGGGACTGGCTTTGATGCCCCAGCTGCCGTACGAGTAGAGGTCTATCCGCGTGGTGAGGTCGAAGTTGTCGCCCAGGCCGAGGTAGTACCCGCCGTTTTCCAGGCCTATCCCTTTCTGTTGATTCACCACGTACTGCGGCGGCAGTATCCCGGAGCGCTGACCGTGGGTGATGGGGAAAATGGCGAAGGGTATATACAGCGGTGTGGGTATGCCTTCAATTTCCAGGTTAGCCGGGCCGGAGATCACCAGTTTATCGGGGATCACTTTTATTTTGCGGGCGCGGAATTGGAAGTGTGGGGTATCGAGATCGCAGGTGGTAAAAGTATTTTTAAAACCGAAGATGGTATTGTCCGGCATCCGTTTGGATTGCTGGCTGGTGATAAATCCTTCTCCGTATACCGACCTGGTATTATAAATTTTTGCTTTCCGGGAGGTAATATTAAACTGCATGGTATCAGATTCGAAGCTCTGGCCGTTGTCTGTCATTACGGGGCGGCCAATGGCTTTGCCGGCGGTGTCGGTCATTTTGGTGGCTTCCACCATCCCGTTTTCCTGGTCGAAGCTGATACGCTCCGCGGTGATGTTGGTTTCTTTATATTTGGTATCGCCGCTACCGTACAGGAGTATACGTTTTTTGGGTATCTGCATTACGATAGAGTCTTTCGCCTTGTAATGGATAGGAGCATCCATGCTATCGGGTGAGGCGATGGGCAAAGTATCGGCAGGGAGGCTGTCCAATGCATCCGGTGAAACAATGAGGGCCGTATGAGGTACGCCTGCGGCAATAAGAATAAGGGCAATCAGTAAAACCGAAAGTAGCTGGCAAAGTATTTTCATGTATGCAATTGGATGGCATCCGTGGAGCGAAAATAGTACCGGAATGGTTACGTTTGCTTCGTGTAACTGGTTACAAAAAGGATAGTGACGGGGAACATTTAAGCAAAAGGGAATGCAGATCAGCCGGGATGGCTGTGAGAGATATTTTGGAAGCTGTTGGTGGAAAGTGGAAGGGGTTGATACTTTAACATTTTATTTTGTAAAGGATCGCGCGGATTTTGTCTTGGCTCAGGATTACGCTGATTTTACTGATTACCTGGATTTTTACTTTTTTGATTTTTTTTGGATTGTTTGATTTTCTTAAAATGATAATTAAGGGAGATAAAAGCGAATATCCGCTTCTATCTCCCTTAATCCTTTATAAATCAAAAAAGTAAAAATCCAGGTAATCAGTAAAATCAGCGTAATCCTGAGCCAAGACAAAATCCGCTGCGATCACCCTAATAAAATAATCCTCGTAATAAATTTTTCTTGTCGTCCAGTGGTGGCTTTGATGCCAGGAACGCAGACATTTGCTGGCTGCTCAGCACTGTGGCAAGTTTTGTTTTAAAGTCGTTGAACAGGGCGGGCTGCTGCTGCCTGTAAACGCTGAGGTCTTGTTTGTTTGCCAGCGCCAATGTTCTTTTGGCGTCGAGGTAGTTCAGGATTATTTTATTTACCTGTGGTTTTTGTGTATCGGTTACTGAAATGTTTTTCAGGTAGATCATGCTATAATCGGTATTGGCCCTTGTTTGATTATAGCCTTGTTTTACCTGGTTCACCGGCGACAGGTTACTCTGTTGGGCCTGCGCTAATTTGCCGCCCAGTAGAGTTATAACAGCTATGAAGAATATCTTTTTCATCTGATAAAATTTAAATAATAAAATTACTGGTGGTTCCATGTTATCCATCCCAGGGCATCGCCGGCAGTTACCATATCCATGGTAGTTCCATCTGCTTTACGAACAATGTAAAAACCTGCGGAGTTAGCGAAATAAGGGGGTGCTGTTTTCCCGGTATTAAAAACATTGTTGGTAGCGATAATGCTTGGCGGATTCACGATCGGATCGCCGCCGTCGAGCATTTCGAAAGTGAGGCGGCCGCCGCTCTGTAAATAGGGGTATGCCACTCCGCCTGCAAACAGGTAAGGATAACCGTTGGTGGCTCCTACGAAGAAGGGCGACAACACATCATAGAAATCGCCACCACCTGCGTCTACCAGGCCGGGGTAGTATACATACCGGTAATAGGTACGGCCGGGAAAGGTTAGTCCCCGGATATTGTAAGCATCATCCACTCCGCTGATATGGAAGCCCGGAACGGTGAGCCAGGGGTTATCGAGGCCTTCGTTGTAGAAAGCCAGTGCAACGCCTGGTTCCGGCGATATGGGCGCCAGTGCCGGCGAAATGGTAGCCGGCGTACCGTTGACGCTCGCGCTGATAGTACGCGTACCAGGGTTCCAGACGAGGTTGTCGAGGGATTTGACCGTGAGTCCGCCGATGGTAACGGGTTCCTGCAGTATGATGCTGTGCGGTGCAAACTGGCAGCCCACATTGGTAATGTTTTGACTGCCGGCTGTTTTAATATCAAATGATCTGCCGCCAACACCGGGAGTTATTTCGAAGACAACGCCACCGGTATTCACCCGCTTGAAATATTCGAGGATTTTATTGAAGGTGCTGTAAGAACCGAATCCATTGGTATTAAACAAGGTTTGCTCGGCTTGTGTGGCTTTTACCATCACCGCTTCCGCCTGATTCAGGTTACCTTTCAAACGGATGGTGTCGCCCAGTTCCGCTGCGGCAACGTTATCTGCAAAAGCAAATTCAAAATCGGTTCCCCATCCGAACCCTGATCCAAAGGGACTGTTAGATATAGCGGCATCCGGATCGCAGGGCAGATGAACATAGCTGTAGGTATCAAAGATCAGCGTAGGACGCTGGTTAGCTTTGATGCGGTAGCCGGTATTGTTAAAAACAGTGGCAGCTCCCATGTTAAAATCCGACAACATCGATACCTGGCTGTTTTTGTCGAATTTCATATAGTAGGAGAACACCGCTTTAGGCCCGTTGCGGGTAACGCCGCCATTGGTGGAGGTACCGTTGGTGAATTGGGTAACCACCCATCCATAGGGAGCGTCTGTAAGTTTTTGCTGATAGGTGGCCAGGGCCTGTGCTATCCTTACATCTGTTGGTATCCCGTCAATATTAAGGTCAGATTTCCTGTCGCACGCAGAGAGCATCACTGCCAGGCCGAGGAAATAATATATCCATATCTTTTTCATAAATAATAATTCAGGGTGATCAACAATTATTGATAATAGGCGGCCAGTGCTCTGCGGCATTTGCGTTGCAGGGCGTAAAAGTCGATGGACCACGACCGGGCGAAATAATCCACTACCGCTGCTTCTTTTGCTTTGATGGCCTCATACCCGGGTGTTCCCGGACCATCTGTCTGATCGGCCAGTATTTTCTCATAGTCATCATACCCATCGTTGCCATTGTCGGCGCCTATCAGCAGGGAAGCGACCATTTCCACGAAATCTTCGTTGGGGTCCGACTCTGCATAAGCGGTAATAAATCCGTCCATCCGCGCTTCCTGATCGGCGATATTATACCAGTTGCCGGTGTATCGTGGTGTGATCTGTTTAAATGAAGGAGGAACCACGATATTCTGATTCAGGATATGACCAAACTCATGGTGCATGGTATGTCCCATCCGTTTCAGCGTATTGGAATCTTTTGCCTGCGCCGTGAAGTTATTAAACTCGAACAGCACCATGGAAGTGCCGCCTTCCGCCTGGCCGAGAATGATGGAACCGTTGCTCAGGTATTGTGCGGACCCTGCCACTTTAAACGTTTTCGGCAGGTATCTTCTCAGGAAAACGTTGCTGCCGGTTTGTTCGTTGTAAGGTCTGAAAGTAACGGCCAGCAAAGCTTTTAATGCCGGGATCATTTTCTCTGCCTTTGGCGGCACAATTTCGTAAGGAAAGTCCAGCTGGCCGGGCAGCCATTTATAGTAAACGGCGATGTTATAAGGTACCGTGAGGCTATCATGTATAAAAATATCTTCCGGTGTGTTGGCGGTAGAGTCGCCGCCAAGTCCAACCGGGGGAGTGGTGAGGCTCACCTTCTCTTTCTTACAGGCGCTTCCCATTAGTAGTAGCAGGAAGATGCCGGTGATTATCTGTAGTTTCATTGGTTTCATTTTAAAAGGTTTACAACAGATGAATTATCTCGGGTTCAATGCCATACCGTCGTTAACTGCTTCCGGCGGTAGTTGTAACAATCTTCGTTTATCGCCGGGCGCCAGTGTCGTGTTAAAATTAGGCGAGCCGGTATGTACTACCGGGATATCAAGCCGGAGGATATCGAACCAGCGTAGACCTTCCTGCATGTAAGTAACCCTTTTCATATAGAGTGTAGTTTCAATCATGGATGCGTCCTGCGGCAGGCCATAGAACGACATCATTTTTGCGATGGTGACGTTGTGCCGGGATGGACTGTAGCCAGAAATATTTTTGCTCACCCAGGTATTCATATCCGTAACAGCGGCGGTGTAATTCTTTAAGCGGATATTCGCTTCAATCCTGTTCAGCAGTACTTCATCCATGCTGAGGAGCGACATCACAGTAACATCCGACTTAAATTTCGGGAAGTTAAAATACTGCGGGCCGGAGCCATATATAGACATCGCCAGGTTGCCGCCGGTCACATTGTCCGACAGGAAATATTCCTGGTTAATTTCGGTGCCTATGCCATAGCGGTAGCTGTAGTAGTTATCAGGATATTTTGTGCCGGGCGCTTCCTGCAGTAAAATATTAGCAGGATTGGATGCGTGGTTGTAGTATACCACCATGTCATCGTACGACATGCCATAGAATGCGTCCTGGTCACGGATCAGGTTAGCCGGGTTGACGCTGCCAAAAACAGCGGTGGCATGTGCAACCACTTTGGCATAATCCCTTTTGAATAGATAAAACCTTGCGGCGAAAGCATTTGCAGCCTGGCGCGTGAAATGGTATTTAGGCGCATTGGCATACAGCTCATCTTTCAGCAGGGGTAAACCAGTGGTGAGGTCACTTTCAATTTTCTGGTATACCGCCGCTACATTGCTCCTGTCGTATTTATTGAAAACGGAGGTGCTGATGGTGGTCATGTAGGGCACACCCGGATCGTTGGCGGCAGTGGCCGGGTTATATGCTTTGGCAAACAGGGTTACCAGCATAAAGTGTGCATAGGCTCTGCATACCAGGGCTTCTCCTTTTTGCGCGGAATAATTCGCTGAGTCCGGGCCGTTGCAGTAAGACAATGCCTGGTTAGCCACCGCAATAGCGGCATAGCAGGAATCCCAGTAGGCAATGGGCCCATCGGCAGAAATATCATCTGCATCCTGGTATTTAAAAGTTTGCGTATTGATCTGGAAAGTTTGCGGATCAATACCTACGCCGGTGTTGCCTTTGTCTTCCACATTATCGCTCAGCGCTTCACAAAACAACATGTAACTCGCATGCGGATAGGCGGTCGTGAGCAGCTGGGTTACCTGCTCCGGTGAGGTGATCACCGTCCTGTTATCGGGCAGTGTTTCGAGGTACTTCTTACAGCCGGGTAATGTTAGTACAGCGGCAAATAAGCCTATATAGATCAGTAGTTTTTTCATAATGAATACTTTTTGGATTAGAGGCTTACTTTCAGTGAAACGGTTACCTGTTTGTTGACAGGCATTGCTACCCCGCCGGTATTATAAAATTCCGGGTCCTGCCCATGCAGGCGTTCGTCGGCGTAGATAAGCCATAAGTTGTTTCCTGTAGCCGTGAGTGATCCGCCTTTTAATCCTATGCGGCCCAGCAATGGCGCGGGGATCTGGTAACTGAGGGTCACTGATTTTAATCTTACAAATCCACCATCTGCTATGCGGTCGCTGGAAAAATTATAGTTATTATATGGATAGGCTGTATTTGACAGCAGATCTGTTTGTGTATAGATGTCTGCCACAGAGGGGATATTGGTTTTCTTCTCATCTCCGGGTAAACTCCATCTTCCTTTAAATTCATTTGGCAGCGAGTTAAAATCGGTGTAATCGGTAGTGTATACCGGTGTAAGCCTGATCTTATTTCCTGCCTGGTAAGTAATGAGTGCGCTGAGGGAGAAATCCTTATACCGGAAGGTGTTGCTCCAGCCGCCGGTAATGGTCGGATCGGCGGGGCCTTCGTACTTCAGGTATTTCACATTATGACTTTGCAGGTACACGCCGGACGATACCGTGCCGGTGTCGTTGATAAAGCGTGCCACGCCGGTGTATGGGTCCAGTCCTGCGTTTTGCAGGGAGAACAGTCCGCGTACAGGGTAGCCTTCCAGTGCGCCGCCACCTTCACCCACCAGGTCGAAGATGACCGGGTTGTTTCTGGCATTGGTGATAAGGGTATTATTATAACTGAAGATGAACGTACTCGTAAGGCCTACATTTTTTTGCGCGATGATTTTGCCGGTAAGGGCTACATCCACGCCATGTGATTTCATATCGGCATAGTTGGCGAATTGATTTACCTGTCCGCCTACGCCGGAAGTTTTAATAAGACCGATCAGGTCAAAACTTTTTCTCCGGTAGTAGTCGAAGGTAAGTCCGAGTCTTTCATCAAAAAATCCCATATCCGCTCCGAGGTCCAGTTCATATTTTTTCTCCCAGGTAAGATCCGAGTTTTCGAGCGCCTGTATGAGGATGGCTGTTTGCTGATCTACGAGATATGGCCGGGCGGTAACAAAGGACCGCAGGATAGCGGTGGTATTGGTAGCGGCGCCGGTGCTGGCGTTCAGGCCATAGCTGGCTTTGAGCATCAGGTGACTGACCGCGGAAGAGTTTTTAAGGAATGCTTCCTGGTCCACATTCCAGTTACCGGCAACGGTCCAGGTAGGCAGCCAGCGTGCACTGGGAGAGCTGCCAAGCCTGTTGGAACCATCTTCACGGACGGTGGCCTGCAGGGTGTATTTACTTTTATAGGTATAACTGGCATTGGCGTAAAAGGCGATGAACCGGTCGAAGTCGTTGCTCACACCATAGTAGGTTTGGTTTTTCTCTGTCATTTTTTTGATGAAGAGATAATCTACAAACGGTGTTCCGCCGCTGTTGTATTGATAACCCACGCCTACGTTGTTGGACGTCTGGCGGTCGGCATATTTTACTTCCTGGCCAACCAGTGCGGATACCTGGTGTTCATCGTCGTTGAACGACTGGTTATAGTTGAACTGGTTACGGAACGTATAGTTTTTCAGTTCCACATCATTTCTCCGGTAAAATCCTCCGTAGGGCAGTACTACTACAGCCGGGTCGTTGGGGAAGTCGGGGTTTTTGTAGAGAAATGGATTCCGCTGATTGATGATGCTGTTGCCATTGGCGCGGTAGGAATTGGCTTCATTGGAGTTTTCATTTGATTTATGCTCCGCACTTGTCCGTGCATAACGGATGGCGCCGGTAAAATCATAATTAAAGTGGGGACTGAATTTATAATTCAGGTTACCCTGTAATCTGAAATCGATGACGTTAAGGTCTGTAAAATTATTCCTGGTTTCTTCAATGATGTTGAAGGGGGCAAAGTTTCGCGTAAAGTATTCGAGTTGACCGTTTTCATCGTACGCCCTGAGTGCCCTGCTGGTGCTGAGTGCGTAGGAGAAAGGATTGATATCGAAGTCCCTGGTATAGGTGCCCTGTACTTTGTCAGATACGCGGTCTTCTGTGCCTGGTGCGCGTTGCTGGCGTACGTTACCGTTGATCTGGAGGCCGTAGCTTAGCTTATTATTAGGTGTATAGTTGGCGCGCATATTCACCGTATATCGCTTCACGTTGTCTGCAATGGTCCATCCGGCGTCGTTATAGAAGCTGGTGGAAAGATACAGTTGTGATTTTTCGTTGCCGGTGGACAGGCTCAGTGAGTGTTCCTGGGTGAGGGAATTACGGAACAGGATATCGAACCAGTCGGTGTTTGCGTTGGCATATTGCATGAGCCATTGCTGCCGTGCTTCCGGGGTGTTCAGTACCGAAAATTTATCGCTGCCATCGGGATATTGGAGCAGGCGCCCCAGTTTTCCGTAGATGCCCGACGTACGTTCGTTGATCTGTTCGGAATACTGGAGCAGTTGTTTACGTTCCAGTTCAGCATATACCGACATCTGGTCGGCGGAGTTCATGATATCGTAGTTTTCGTAGGAGGGTTTCAGTTGTACGCCGAAGTTGCCGGTATACGCCACTGCCGCCCTGCCTGCCTTACCTTTTTTGGTGGTGATAACGATTACGCCGTTCATGGCGCGGGCGCCATAGAGCGCGGTAGCCGCCGCATCTTTCAGGATATCGAACGTTTCAATATCGTTAGCATTCAGTCCGGCTACGGCAGACCCCAGGAGCGTATTGATATTACCGCTGGTGAGCTGTTCGTTGGAAACGTTTACAATATCTTCCAGTACCACGCCGTCTACCACCCACAGTGGCTTGTTTTCACCGGAGATAGAAGTAGCGCCGCGGATACGCACTTTAGGCGCAGAACCGAATGTACCGGAAACGTTTTGCACGCTTACCCCGGCAGCACGGCCCTCCAGCATACGGCTTACGTCCTGTACGCCGTCTATTTTCACATTATCCCCTTTGAGGGTAACGGCAGCGCCGGCAAATTTCTTACGGTCGATATTCTGGAAACCGGTTACTACTACGCCTCCCAGTTCTGTTACATCTTCTTCGAGGGAAATTACCAGGTTGTTGGTGGCTCTTACTTCGCGGGTTTTATAGCCCACGGCAGATATCACGAGCGTGGCGCCATCCGGTACTTCGAGGTCAAATGCACCTGCGGTGTTGGTAATAGCGCCCCTCGTAGTGCCTTTTACTTTTACCGAGGCGCCGGGTAGTGGTTCTCCTTTGTTGTTGCGGATGATTCCGTGCACAGGTGCCGCAGCTTTGACGGTTTGCCGCAGTACGCCGGGAGGGAGTTTTTCCAGGGAATCCCTGGCGCTTGCCTGCAAAGAAAGCGCGAGCAGAAAAAGGGACAGTAGCTTCATAGTTAACAGCGATTTAATTGAATATAATCCGGGCAATGTAGGGTAGGGAAACGCACCCAGCTTTCTACATCTTTTGGTTGAATGCATATGAGGCAATAAGGGTTTAATATTACATTCTGGTTGATATCACTATCGCTTCCCGGCAGTATTGATGATGGCTCCGACTTGATAAATAAAGCAAAAACTTACCGGGTATCTTATCTTCTTCAGTACTTTATCATAGTGTATAAGGCTAATTTAACTAAAATTATTATACCATCAGGAGCAAAAAAACAGGAACGGTTAATTTCGTCCCGGCAACGGTTGCGCATTTTGCCGTAAACGATTTTTGCTGTATTTTGCCCCTTCTTATGAAACTAATCCCATTATTCCAACATCATGCATGATAATGAATTATGGTACTCCTATAAAGAAGGAGATGTAAAAGCCCTGGAAGGATTATATGAATTGTATTATTCCCCGCTCACGAACTACGGATTTAAATTTACGCCCGATAATGTATGCATAGAAGAAAGCATGCAGGATCTTTTCCTGAAGCTATGGCAAAACAGGGAGCGTATTGAAAGTCCGGCAGTGGTGAAACAGTACATGTATCTTTCTTTCCGGCGTATCCTGCTTCGGAAGCTGGATTATAATCCTTCGCGGCATGAGGAAGAGCTGAGTGGAGAACATATTCCTTTTCAACTGGAACTTATCGGCGGGCATCCGATGGTGAGGAAAGAGCGTATGGAGGAACTTACTGCCAAAGTAGATATGTTGCTCTCTATTCTTACTAACCGGCAACGGGAGGCGGTATTCCTGAAATACTATGAGGATCTTTCTTACGAAGAGATCGCTGACATTATGCACATGAATGTAGTGGGCGCCTACAAGCTGATATATAGTGCGCTCGAAAGTTTGCGCGAACAGTTTGGCGACTTCACTTTACTCCTGATCCTTTACGTTTTAAAACGGGCCTGAGAATTGAAACTAATGGATAAAAAAGGAAGTGTCACTTTTTTATTTTTGGTCGTTCGGTGTTGTTATCTTTTTTAAAACTTAGTGCTGGGTACATTGTAAGTTGTTGATATTCAATATGTTTTTTATTTTTCGTTGATTTGAATTATAATTGCATAAATGATCTCAGATGAAATCAGACAAAAACTTCAAAATATCATTAGAGGAGATGTCCTCGAAGGGCAAGAAGATCATTGCACAACAATCAGAAATCTCCTTGTCCAAAGCTTTGGCTCAAGTCCGACTGTTAAAGGAGAATTCGAAAGTCGCTCAATTCTCAAAGAAAAGCAGGCTACCTTCCTAAAAACTCACGTTGAAAAAAATGGTGGATGGCTAACAGCCCTACCAAAGGGAAGTCAATATTTAACCCACGGAGGTGAAGCCAAAATTTATCTTGCTTCAGATCAAAGACATGTAATCAAAATTAATGATGCTGTTTATTACGCTACCTGGTTGGAGTATTTTAATAGTCTGGTAATCCATAATATACTGTTTCCTAATACCGCCTATGAGTTGATTGGTATTACCTCTAATAAAGATGCACCGTTACTCGCTGTCCTCAAACAGCCATTTGTTGAAGGGGAGCAAGCAGACCTGACAGCAATCAGGGAACATCTCACCTACAATGGTTTTCTAAACACCAGGCGACAGGATTATTTCAATGAAGAGTTTGGGTTGATATTAGAAGACATGCATGATGAAAACGTTATCGCAAAGAACGACGTACTTTTTTTTATTGATACTGTTTTTTACATTATGGCGAAATAATTTGTGAATAAAAGGCTGCCCTTTTGAAAAGGGACTAAAAAAGTATCTTGAAACAAAAAAGGTAATCGGCCATACGGAATCTGGTTTTAAAAACTTCATACAAATCAAATAAAAAGGGGCAGTTCATAAATCATGAACCGCCCCATTCCTTTTAAGACAGCTTTTTTATGTTAAGCTGTTTTGCAGAAAGCAATATGATCATGTACCTGTGGTATTTTCTGGTAGCCGTTGGTAAGACCTAATTGCAGATCCAGCCAGAGAATATACGCGCAGGGTTCCATTCCGGCGGTAGAGAATACCAGGCTGTTGTTATGGTATTCCGCTGCTGCTGGTGGTGGTCCGCCGTGGAAGGACGCCGGGAGTACCGGGTTGCCTTCAAAGCGGATGGTGAATGCCTCGATGTGCGGGTGGGCAATGGTGTATTGCGCGGTAACGGTAGTGGTGATGCCTCCGCAACCATGGCCGCTGCCGGTAGTTTCCCCGATTTCCAGCATGGCTGCCGCGAGGATATTTTCATCGCCGGTATAGCCCCATCCCGGGTGTCTTCTTTGTTTATAATTCACATTGGACACGACTATTTTCTCCAAGGTGTTGATAGCGGTGAGTGTAGTAGTGCCAACTTTTCTTGCTTCGAAGATAATTTTGAAAGTATGGATGCCTGCCCTTTGCGTAGGTGGTACGGCGTTGCCGGCTACGAGCACAGCGGGGGCGGTGAGATCGAAATTATCCCTTGCGAAGGTGGTGCCGGCGGCATTGAGTGCCAGCTGGGAAGTGTTGAGGATAGCCAGTACACCATTAGTAGGGGTGAAGATACCAGTGGTTAAGTTATTGCCGCGTGGTACCGGGATCCACACTTCTCCGGCGCCGTTGATGGCCGGGGTAACAATGACTGCGTCGTGCGTCCAGGTGGTGGGGCCGGTTTGTTTCAGCAGTTCACCGATCTTGAATGGCAGCAGGGCGCTGAGTACCTGTGTGGCGCTGAGTTCGTAGCTGGTGTCGGCGTTGATGATGCGGAAGCGGTATTCCATTTCATTGGAGTTGGTGCCGCTGGGCAGGGTGCCGTTAAGATCAAGCGCACCGTAGAAAGAAAGACGCGGCACATCTGTAGTATAACCCTGTGCATCAAACTGGGCGCCGGTGGGGCCTATGTCGTAGGCGCCTACTCTTTCAAAGAGGGCGGGTACTTCATTATTAGGTGTGATATCATCCGGTACGCAGAGTTCTATGCAGAAGCAGGGGCCGCGGTTGGTACGGTCGGCGCGATGGCCCACGCTGCGGTCTTCTTTCAGCAATACGGCGCCCGATACGGGTTCGGTGATGCTGAAATAGAGATCGGGTCCTGCCGGCCATTCCACATTGAGCCAGGGCGACAGCAGCGTTTGGCTGAAGTCGGCCATGGTATAATCTATCCGGAAATGCCCGGTGGCATCGGTGAGCTGACTGCCGAGCGGGTCGTCCTGGAGCCAGTCTACATCAAAAGCGGCTACGCGCAGGCCTTCGAGGGGTTTCTGGGTTTTACAGTTGATCACGCGGCCGCAAATGACCCATGCATCGTATTTCGCGCGGATGAGACACCACCAGCGGTTGGGGATTACATATTCCCAGGAGGCGAAGAAATCATTTTCCTGTCCGCGCCACCGTGGTTGGAGGGTAGTGATATGAAACTGCAGGGTAGGCAGTTTGCCCGGGTAAGGTTTGGGGCGTGGCACATTGCCGCATTCGAAGTCGATCTCGAAGGCTTCGCCTTCATATTTACTTTCCCTTCCAAGAGAAAAGGCGAAGTTGCCTTCCGCATCGGTGAGGGCTTCTGCCAGCAGGTTGCCGGCTTTCTTTTTGGCTTCTTCTGCAGATACTTCATGGAAGGTTTCCTTCTCTGCAGCAGTAGCCTGCAGGACAACTTCCCGGGAAACGGCGGCCCGGTAAAGCCGGATCTTAACATTGGCAATGGCTTCTATGCAATATTTATCGCACAGGAGGCCCTTTAAATTGCCTTTGAACTGGTAGCTCATGACATTATTTTTTGGGGTTATTTTAAATCGGAAGCAGGTGCTTTTGGGGTGTTCTTCACTAGAATTTTTTGGGGACTGTTTGTGCTGTTATAATGGCCCCTGCTTCTTTAACAAATCTCCACCTAAATTCCTTCGTTATCAAGAGGATAAGTGCGGGAAATGCCAAATGCGTATATATCGCGCGGTGGCGGGAATGCGCTGATAAATGGAAAGGTATTTTGGGCATCCGGGATAAAAGCGCTTATTTTGCCGGTTAGGTTTGGTAGAGCAACATGAAAGAAGATAGCAGCAATTATTCCCTGTATGATGAGGAGGATTTGGTGACAGCTTTCCAGGTGAGTGAGGATATGCGTGCGTTTGAAGAAATCTATAAAAGATTCTGGTTCAAACTATACAGCGCTGCTGTGAAGCGCACAAGTTCCCAGCACGAGGCGGAAGAGCTGATCCAGACCATTTTTGAGCGGTTGTGGACCAACCGGCGCAAGGTGGTGATCCATAATATAGGCGCTTACCTGGCTGTTTCGCTCAGAAATAGCCTGCACGATTCCCAGCGCAGGAAGATGACGGCAGAAAAATACATGGAAACACTGGACACCGATCCATTGGTAAATACAACGGAAGAAGATGTAAACAGGGAGCTTCTCCTGAAAGACATCGAAAAAACGTTGCGGGAGCTGCCGGAGAAAACCCAGGCCGTTTTCCGGTTGAGCCGTTTTGAAAATAAGTCGGTCCGCGAAATAGCAGGCAACCTCGATCTCACCGAAAAGGCCGTGGAATATCATATCACAAAGGCTATAAAACTGCTGCGGCAGCGGCTCCGCGGCTATATGTCTTCCTTCCTGTAAAATTCTTTAAATTTTTTTTAGGGGTTTAATTCAGTTATGCGTCAATGTAATCAGATAAACTGATTCCATGAGCCAATATGAATTCGATGACCTGCTTGAAAAATATCTTTCGGGGCAATGCACCCCGCAGGAGGAAAAACTGGTATTGGCCTGGTACCGTTCATTTATCAACGAAAGTGAAATAGAGATATCTGCAGAAGAAAAGCAGCGCATTGAAAGCCGGATCTGGTCCAATGTAACTGCCACTGTTGGCAGTGGGGAACCGGAAACACCGGTAGTGCGGATGTGGCCCCGGCAGGTAGCGCGGTTAGCTATTGCGGGCTGCCTCGTACTGGCCGTTACAGGCGCCTGGTATTGGTGGTCGCAGCAACGGACCATTACGCCAAGGAACATATTTACGCAGGAGCCTATCCCGGGAGGATACGTATCCGTTTTCAATGAAACGGACAACAACCGGGAAGTGGTACTGAGTGACGGATCGGAGGTGAGGCTGGAACCGGGAAGCATAGTGTATTATCCGCCTGCATTCAGTGGTCATACAAGAGATGTGTACCTCAGCGGAAACGCATTTTTCCGGATAGCGCACGATGCCAGCAGGCATTTTATCGTACACACCAGCGAAGGAGTGCTGGCAGAGGTATTGGGAACCAGTTTTTATGTGAGCCACGACAAAGTAAGTCATAAAGTAGAAGTAGCCGTGGTAACCGGGAAAGTATCTGTTTATGAACGGAAGAAAAAGAATGATACTTTATTTACAGCATCTGCCAACAGCATTATTATTACACCCAACCAGAAGGTTACATATAAAACAGAAAATAACCAGTTCACCACCTCGCTGGTAGATGATCCAAAGCCGGTAACAGCAGCGGAAAAGCAGCCCACGTTCAGTTATGAAGATGCTTCGCTGGAAGAGGTATTAAAGGCTTTGGAGGATACTTATGCCATTACCATTGAAACAGATAACGGGCAATTCAGCCGTTGTCATTTTACAGGAGATATCACGAAACAACATCTATACGAGAAGCTGGACATTATTTGCCAATCTGTTCAGGCTTCATATGAAGTAAAGGGTACCACCATTTATATAAAAGGGAAAGGATGTAATTAATGAACATACTATAAAAGTCACTAAAACAAAAAAACTGGTAATGTGGGGCATTACCAGTTTAGTAAAATTAACCGTTTGCCGCGGTTAAAATGCGCTATGTCCGCAAACTTTCAATTAACGAAACAAAGCCACACAAGTTATGAAAAAAAAGCGATTCGCTGCCGTAATCTACTACGTTATGAGATTAACTGCTGTTCAACTTATTCTTGCTTCCGTTTTTTCACTGTCGCTGTACGCCAATAAGGTGAACTCACAGTCTGTGCTGGAAAAACCGATCTCCATTTCGGCAGAGCAAACTTCCGTGAGGAAGCTGCTGAACCAGATCCGGACCCAGACGGGCGTGAATTTCACCTATAGCAGCGATATGGTGGATGTAAACCGGAAGGTATCCGTAGAGCTGAAATCCAGACAGCTGAAGGAGTTTTTTGATGATATTTTAAAGCCTATGGGCATCGACTTTAAGGTGATCGACAGCCAGCAGATCCTGCTGTTCCTCACACCTGCCGATGGCCGTCAGAATATAGTGGTAACCGGTGTGGTAAACGGTGAAGACGGTTTACCGGTGCCCGGCGCTACCGTGAGAGTAAAAGGCAGCACCACAGGCACCACCACCTCCCCGGATGGTAAATTCACCCTTCCGGTCCCCGACAAACAGGCGGTACTGGTGATTTCGTTTATTGGTTATCAACCGCAGGAAGTGGTGGTAGGAGAACAAACGCACATCACCGTAAAGCTGACCGCAGAAAACAGTAAGCTGAATGAAGTGGTGGTAGTGGGTTATGGCACCCAGCGGAAGAAAGATATTACTGGTGCAGTATCTGTTGTGAAAGCAGACGCTTTTGAAAGCAGACCGATTGTAAGCGCCGCAGCAGGCTTACAGGGCCAGGCCGCCGGTGTAACCGTTACCGCGCCTTCCGGCAAACCCGGTGCAGGACTGAACGTGAGCATCCGTGGTAATACCTCCCTGAATGCCAGCAATAACCCACTGTTTGTAGTAGACGGGGTGATTGTGCCAAACATTGATTTCCTGAATCCGAGCGATATTGAAAGTTTCTCTGTGCTGAAAGATGCGTCTTCCGCCGCTATCTATGGCGCCAGCGGAGCGAATGGCGTGGTGCTCGTTACCACTAAAAAAGGAACCAGCCAGTCGAAAGTATTTGTAAACGCCTATACCGGCATGTCCAATTTCGCTAAGAAAATGGATGTACTAAATACAGCTCAATATCAAACGCTGATGGGCGAACTGGGCATCACCGATCCCAATAACCTGAACACCGACTGGCAGAAAGAAACATTTAAAACCGGCCGTGAGCAGAATATCCAGGTAGGTGTTTCCGGTGGTACCGAGAAAGGACATTACTATGTGTCCGGCGGTTACCAGAAACAAAAAGGAGTGGTGGCGCCGGCAGATTATGACCGTTATTCTGTAAGGGCCAACATCGATAATAAAGTGAAAGACTGGCTGACACTGGCCTCCAACCTGTCGTTCAACAGATCCGTTTACGTAGATGTGCCGGATAACAGCGGCGTAGCGAGAGGAGGCACCATCCTGTCGGCCTTAACATCACCGCCAACCATCGGTATTTATAACGCAGATGGCACCTATACATCTAACCCAAATAACAAAAGCTGGCAGAATCCTATCGCCTATGCTTTTGCACCACAGCAGAAAGCCATCAACAACCGTTTCCTGGGAAATGTAAGTGCGGACTTCACCATCCTGCCGGAACTGCATTTCCGTTCTAACCTCGGTGCGGAATCGGAAGGCTACCGGTATGATTATTTCCTGGACCCTTATTCTACTGATTACGGCGCGAAGGAAAAAATTGGTTATGGTAAATCCCAGTCGATCGAACGTTTTGTATGGTTATGGGAAAACACCGTGAGCTATAACAAACAGTTTGGCAAACACAATGTGGGTGCTATGGTTGGTCATACCATGCAGGAATCTGATTATAATTTCACCGATGATATTGCCAAAGGATATACCAGTGATAAGATACCTACGCTGACAGGTTCCACTATCCGTGAAAAACAGGAAGTAACGAAAAGTCAATGGGGCAAACGTTCTTACCTGGGCCGCCTGAATTATGGCTATGCCGATAAATACCTGTTCACCGCTACCATGCGATATGATGGCTCATCGAGGTTTGCACCCGATGCACGTTACGGATGGTTCCCGTCTGTATCAGCAGCATGGCGTATTTCCAATGAAGACTTCTTCAGCAAAGACGGTATCGTAAATGACCTGAAAATCCGTGCAGGCTGGGGTAAAACCGGAAACGACGGTATCGGCGATTACGACTGGCGCCGGCTGTTCAGCAGCAATGGCACCGGTGGTTTGAACTTCACCAACCTGCCAAAGAACGACCTGACCTGGGAGAAAACTACCCAGAGCAACGTGGGTGTGGACCTGAGTATCCTGAACAGCCGCATCAATATTACCGCTGATGCCTATATCAAGAAAACGAATGACCTGTTGGTGGATATCCAGCCACCCGCCAGTTCCGGCTTTGGTACCCAACGTTACAATGTGGGCAGCATAGAAAATAAAGGAGTAGAACTGAGTGTGAATGCACTGATCATCGATAAAGAAGTGAAATGGAATGCCAATGGTAATATTTCCATGAACCGCAATAAGGTCTTGAACCTCGGTCCTACACCAAGTTTAGGTTATGGAGATGTGTATGAAAGAGGTAACGCTATCCGCGTAGAACCGGGTCATCCCCTCGGTGCATTTTATGGTTACGTAGCACAGGGCGTTGATCCTGCTACCGGTAACATGATTTACGCAGACCTGGATGGCGACAAGAAGTTGTCTGATGGTGACCGCACCTGGATCGGCAATGCACAACCCGACTTTATCTATGGTTTCACAAATAGCATCAGTTACAAAGGCTTTGACCTGAATCTTTTCTTCCAGGGTATCCAGGGCAACGAGATATTCAACGCCACTCGTATGGAACTGGAAGGTTTGTACGACTCCAAGAACCAGAGTACCGCAGTATTGCGCCGCTGGAAACAGGCAGGGGATGTTACAGATATCCCAAAAGCTGAAAAAGGAAATACCATCAACAGTGCATCATCTTCCCGCTTCGTGGAAAACGGTTCTTACCTGCGCCTGAAATCAGCTACGCTGAGCTATAAATTTTCAAATGACCTGTTGAAACATATCGGCGTTGGCCGTTTGAATGTGTACGTGACAGGACAAAACCTGCTGACATTTACCAGGTACAAAGGACTGGATCCGGAGGTGAGCAAGGATGCAGCCAACGGTCCGGCTATGGGTATCGATTATGGAACCTATCCACAATCACGCGCCTTTATCTTTGGTTTGAATGCTGAGTTTTAGTCTTAACAATTAATTATTCCAAGTATGAAACAATTCACTTCTTATATAGCTACCGGTTTTCTCAGCGTGTCTTTGTTGTCATCCTGCACAAAGGATCTGCTGGACAAGAAGCCAATTTCCCAGTCGGAAACTGCCACTGCAGAGTCGCTGCTGCTGGGCGCCTACGATAATATGTATGATGAGTACTACACCTCCGATTTCCTGACCAACGGAGATGTGTCTGCAGATAATGGTTATGCAGGTGGTGACAACGCGGCAAACTTTTCCATTGATAAGTTCACCGTTAATTCCATCAACGGTAACGTGAAAAGAGACTGGAAATACCTGTACACCGATATAAAAAACTGTAACCTGATCCTCAGCATCACCCCCACCACGGATGATAAAGGATTAACACCTGAACGCCGCGAGGAGATCATGGGAGAGGCATCTTTCCTGCGCGCATGGCATTACTTCAACCTGATCAGAAGCTGGAAGGAAATCCCGATCATCACTGCTATTCCAACAGACCTGCAAAGTATGTACGTGGCTAAAAAGCCTGCGGAAGAAGTATATGCGCTGATCATTCAGGACCTGGAATATGCATTGACCCGTGTCCGTGATAATCCGCCTGCAGGTAACAAAGGGATTGTGGCGAAAGGAGCCGTAAATGCTTTGCTGGCAAAAGTATATGCACAGAAACCCAATCCCGACTGGAACAAAGTAGCTGCCTACTGTGATGCCGTAACCGCCGGTGGTTACGACCTGGTGCCGGATTTTGCTACCCTGTTTACCGTAGCAGGAAAGAATAATATTGAGTCCATCTGGGAAACACAATTTGATGGTGTTTTACACCAGAACTGGGTAACGGGTATGAATACACCGTTTATGTGGGGCGACTGGAAAAAATTCAATATTCCTTCGCATACAATCGTAGCTGCCTTTGATGCGGAAGGCGACGCGGTGCGGAAAGCGGCCAGCATTAAATTTGTGAATGTTTCCTGGACGGACGACTATTGGAAACAACCGGTCCCGGTGATCTATAAATACAACGACGCCGATGGTAAAAGCAATACTTACCGCCTGCGTTATGCCGACATCCTGTTGCTGAAAGCGGAAGCGTTAACAGAGCTGAACAAGCTGGATAACACTGCCAACGGCGCGCAATACTACATCAATAAAATCAGGCATCGTGCAAAGCTGGGCGACACCCCGGCCAAAACACAGGCAGCACTGCGCCTGGCAGTGGAAAAGGAAAGACAGCTGGAACTGGCGTTTGAAGGCCATCGCTGGTATGATTTGCTCCGCACTAACCGCGCCATCCCGGTAATGAATGCACAGAAAGATGGCAATGGCAACAACCTGAACTACAACGTAACTACGGATAAATTATACTTCCCTATTTCGCAGGACGAAATAGACAGCAATCCTAACATTAATAAGTAAGTGCAATTATAAAAATGAAAACGGAACAGGAGCCTGGATAACACCAGGCTCTTTGTTTAAATACCCTTTCATATGCAAAAAATATTTCGCCCTATATTATTTGCCGGCGGCCTTGCGCTGGCACTCTTCGCCTGCTCCGGCAGTAAAGGCATTACACAACCCTTAACACCGGTAGACACCAGTGGTGCTAACGGCGCCACAGTTAACTGGTGGGTTACCACCGGGGATCAGCAAAGCCTGTTGAAACCTGGAAACGGGCAGCCGGTATTCAGTAGCCCCAACGCCAACGGTTATACGACTATTGAAGTGGACAGCAGCACAGCTTTCCAGGAAGTAGATGGCTTTGGCTATACTCTTACCGGCGGCAGCGCGCAGCTGATCAATGCCATGAATGCCACCGCGAAGCAGCAACTGTTGCAGGAGCTGTTTGGTAATACCGCTAACAGCATTGGCATCAGTTACCTGCGCATCAGCATAGGCGCCTCTGATCTGAATGCCACGCCTTTTACCTATAATGATGTACCGGCAGGACAGACCGATTTATCATTGACGCATTTTTCACTGGAGGCAGATATGTCCGCAGGCACAGGTTTGATCCCTTTGCTGAAAGAAATACTGCTGATCAATCCGCAGCTGAAAATACTCGCAACGCCATGGAGCCCACCGGTATGGATGAAGGACAATGCTTCTTTTAAAGGAGGCGTCCTGCAAATAAAGTATTACGAAGTGTATGCACAATACCTGGTGAAATACCTGCAGCAGATGAAAGCAGCCGGTATTACTATTGATGCCATCACACCACAAAATGAACCATTGAATCCCGACAATAATCCCAGTCTGAAAATGGTGGCGGAAGCGCAGCGCGACTTTATCAAAAACAACCTGGGGCCGGCCTTTGCGGCGGCGGGAATCGCCACCAAAATTATTATATACGATCACAACTGCGATCACCCGGATTATCCGCTGACCATCCTCGCCGACGCAGCGGCCGCGAAGTTTGTGCATGGCAGTGCCTTTCACCTCTATGCTGGCGACATCAGCGCGTTATCTACTGTTCATGCTGCGGCGCCTGATAAGGCCTTGTATTTTACCGAGCAATGGACCAGTGCTACCGGCGGTTTCGACGGCGACCTGAAATGGCATATAAAAAATGTGATCATCGGGAGCATGCGTAATTATAGTCGTACTGCGCTGGAATGGAACCTGGCCAACGATCCTAATTACGGTCCGCATACCCCCGGCGGCTGCACCGAATGCAAAGGTGCGCTTACCGTCAGCGGCAGCAATGTTACGCGGAATGTGGCCTACTATATCATTGCACATGCATCCAAATTTGTACCTGCGGGTTCCGTACGGATTAGCAGCAACAATGGCGGGAATTTATACAGTGTGGCCTTTAAACGCCCAGATGGAAAAAAGGCGCTGATTGTATTGAATGATAATAATGCAGCTGCTTCTTTTAACCTGAAGTACCAGGGGAAGCAGGTGGTGCCTGTTTTACCTGCAGGCAGTGTGGCTACTTTTGTGTGGTAATTTTTTTTTCGGAGTTATGAAAGATGATCAGTTTTTACTGGTCATCTTTTTTTTGTTAATCATTTTCTTTTAACCTGTTCTTTACGGATGTTTTGTATTGGAAAGATACATTTGTTGGCATATTGTTTAACCCATAAGAACCTGGTGAAAGGCGGGAGCTATTGGATCTGCGCCGGGCGGCGGTCGAACTGTTTGAAATTTACTAAGGGATGTCATTAAATTGAATGAATGAATTTGGAGAGGTATGAATGTACTGCTGATTCTCAATTCAGTAGTTTTACGTTTGATAGCATAGGTCCGAACGGAACCATTAGAAAGGTTATAAATTATGAGCAGATTCCTGGTATTTTTTACCTGATGGTTCTGCTGTAAGGAATTTGGCATTTGGTGACTGGAACGAAGTGGAGGAAAGAATTGATGATGGCATTGTTTCTAATAATAATGACAGGGATAAAGTGCTTGCAACCGTTGCCTCCACAATTATTTCGTTTACAGAAAAGCATGGAAAAATAC
Source organism: Chitinophaga sp. ARDCPP14 (assembly GCF_051362515.1). Taxonomy (NCBI): domain Bacteria; kingdom Pseudomonadati; phylum Bacteroidota; class Chitinophagia; order Chitinophagales; family Chitinophagaceae; genus Chitinophaga; species Chitinophaga sp. ARDCPP14. The sequence continues at coordinate 86,838 of NZ_JBKIXB010000011.1, forward strand.
CTGTCTATGCAGAGGGCAGTTCTCCGGCGAAAACCAGACTATATCAAATGGGGATCAATGCCCATCTGGATACAATTAAATCATTGTTTTGGATTTATGGCCGCATTGAAGGAGAATGGGAAGTATTTGAGTCAGGGGTTAATTTTGAGGCATTTCTGGTAATTCGGAAATAGTCTTATTTTTGTTGATAACAAATGTTTGATTATGTTTTTAAAGTATGTAAGAAAGAAGAAAAATATACCTTCAAATATCAGGGTTTGTAATGCTATGAGGGATTACAGCAAAGAAGACTTTTTTATCAAAAAATTGGAAGCCGCAAGAATTGCCATTATTAAATGGGGGCTTCCCAAAGAATTATACGTTAAATAATGCAACTTTCTTCAGATTAGAGCATATTCCTACCTGTGTCCATTTCCGAACACCCCCTGTCTTAAATCCGGACAAATTATATTTTTAATACATTCAATTCCGCCTGATTCTAATACCCCTCGTCACTGGCATTTTCTTCGCAGTCATGTGCGCGGTCCCGTGAGATAGATATCTTTCAAAATCCAATTTCCTGCTGATGTTTAAAAACTATCTCAAAATTGCCTGGCGCAATCTCTGGAGAAATAAAGTTTTTTCTTTTATCAATGTAATGGGCCTCACTATTGGTCTTACTGCCTGCTTTTTCATTTTCCTGTATGTACATTTTGAACTTAGCTATGATAAGTTTCATAGTAAGGGAGACCGTATCTACCGCGTTATCTGTGACATAAAAACGCCCAGCGAAATGATAAAAAGCGGAAGTACGCCATGGACGTTTGGGCCGAACATGCAGCACGACTTTCCGGAGGTAGAAGCATTTACGCGGCTAAACCGCGCTAATTTGCTGGTGAAGAAAGGTAACCTGAGTTTCCAGGAAGAGCATTCCATGTTTGCGGATTCGTCGATCTTCCGGGTATTTGATTTCAAACTTATTTATGGTAACCCGGCTACAGCGCTGAGAGATGTGAACGCTGTGGTGCTTAGTAAAACAGCTGCTAAGAAATATTTCGGGAATACAGATCCGGTAGGACAAACCGTGCAGCTCACCGGCGAGCTGGTACCGGTCACGGTCACCGGCGTGATGGAAGACATGCCACAGAATTCGCTGATCAAAGCAGATATGCTGGTGTCGATGTCTTTTTTGGTGAGTAGAAATCCGCGCCTCGATGACTCGTGGGGCAATTTCGGCGCAACTACTTTCCTGCTGCTGAAACCTAATACAGACGCTGCTGCGCTTGCGGCAAAGTTCCCGGATTTTATAGAGCGGCATAATGGCGACGAGAGAAGAAAGGCCAAAATGCTCTATACCGTTTTACTGCAACCGCTGGAGCAGATCTACCTGCATTCCGACCGGTCCTCTTTTGAGAATGGCAGTATCACGAATGTGTACATTTTTTCCGTTATTGCCATTTTTATATTGTTTATTGCCTGTATTAACTTCATCAATCTTACCACTGCGAGGTCGGTAGAGCGGGCGAAAGAGATTGGTGTACGTAAAGTAGTAGGCGCCACCCGTGCGGAGCTAATCCGGCAGTTTATCGGAGAATGCGTGTTGTTATGTTTAATGGCATTTGTATTCACTATTATATTGTTTGCAGTATTGCTGCCATCCTTTAACCTGCTGGCGGGTAAAACGATCAGCACCGGTTTGTTTGCCAATGCCTGGTACATCGGGGCATTGCTGGCGGCAGCCATAGGGATAGGTTTGCTGGCGGGTGTATACCCGGCGCTGGTGCTGTCGTCCTTTAAACCGGTAACGGTATTGAAGGGCCGGTTCTCTACCGGTACCAGAGGCATTTTCCTCCGCAAAGGACTGGTGGTAACACAATTTGCTATTTCCATTGCACTGATCACAGGCACTATTGTGGTGTACCTGCAAATGCATTATATACACAGTAAAGACCTGGGCTTTAACAAAGACCAGGTGCTGGTGATCGATACACATGGCGACCCGGCGAAACATACTTTCAGGACATCTATTGAAGATATTCCAAAAGTAAATTCCGTTACCATTTCATCAGGTATCCCCGGCGGGGAAACCAATGGCGCTTACTCAGAAATTCAGAACAAACAAGGCGATATGCAGGTGGCCAACCTGGACCTGTATTCCGTGGATTATAATTTTTTGCAGCAATATAAAATGAAGATAGTTGCCGGACGCGGGTTTTCCCGCGACTATGGCAGCGACTCTGCCCATGCCCTGGTGATCAACGAAGCAGCCGCAAAGCTGTTTGGCTACGCCACTCCCGATGAAGCTATTGGCAGGGGCTACCGGCAATGGGGCCATGAAGGCACTATTATAGGTGTGGTAAAGGATTTTCATTTCCGCTCACTGCAGCAGGATATTAAGCCGCTTACCATCCGGATGGAGCCGCAGGATTGCGAAGTGGTGTCTGTGAATGTAGCCCCAGGTGATCTGTCAGGTACCATCGCCGCTATTGAACGGAAGTGGAAAACGCTGATCCCTAACCGGCCTTTCAGTTATTATTTCCTGGACGAATTCTTCGACAGGCAATACCGCGCCGAAGAACGTTTTGGTAAACTCTTTTTCGACTTCGCCCTGCTGGCGATTATTATTTCTTGTCTTGGTTTACTAGGACTGGCTTCTTACAGCGCCATACAACGTACCCGCGAAATAGGCATCCGCAAAGTAATGGGAGCATCTGTTACAGATATCGTGAACCTGTTGTCAAAAGAATTTCTTAAACTGGTATTAATCTCCTTTGTTATAGCCACACCGGTAGCCTGGTATTTTATGCACAAATGGCTGCAGGAGTTTGCCTACCGGATCAGTATTGGTTGGTGGGTATTCGCCGTATCGGGCATCATTGCAGGTATCATTGCCATTGGCACAATCAGCTACCAGGCGCTGAAAGCCGCGTTGGCAGACCCGGTGAAAAGCATGCGGGCAGAATAGCGTCCCCATACCGGCAGTTCCGGAAAACTTTTATCATCTTATCATGAGCGCCCTGCTCCTAGGAAATTAACGCGTTTGGAAATGCCCCCTGAAGGCAAAACAAAGGCGAAGAAAATTGCCATTATTTTCGATGGTGCACAGCCAATTATAATTTGTATTTTGTTCCTTGCCGACGCATTTTTTCTGAAAAAATGCGTCGGCCCCAATGATCAGTCCGGCGTTTTGAAAGAAAACAGTCCGGAGTAGCTAAAATTCCACTTAATTGCAAAAACTCATGCGAAGGAACAAACACACTATAGCCGTTTGCGTTATAGCATTGCTAACATCGCTGCCTGCATTGGCGCAGCGCACAGAACTGAAACTCAGGTACGACAAGCCTTCGGGCAAAATATGGGAAGCCGCATTACCGGTGGGCAATGGTCGCCTGGCCGCTATGGTGTATGGCAATCCCGGAAGCGAACTGATACGGCTAAACGAAAATACGGTTTGGAGCGGAAGTCCCAACCGCAACGATAACCCCCATGCACTGGCTGCACTGCCGGAAATCAGGCAACTGATCTTCGATGGTAAAATGAAAGAGGCCAGCGAGATGGCGGCAAAAAATATCCAGTCAGAAAAAATCAACGGCATGTGCTATCAGCCGGTGGGAGACCTGGAACTGGTTTTTCCCGGTCATGAGCAGTACGCCGGTTATGCGCGGGAACTGGATCTGCAAACAGCGGTAACCGCTACCAGCTACACGGTAAACGGCGTAAAGTATACCAGGCAGGTATTTGCTTCTATACCGGATCAGGCGATAATTATTCAGCTTACTGCCAGTAAGCCCGGCAGTATTACTTTTAACGCCGGCATGAAGAGCCAGCAAAAATCGAATGTAGTTACCAGCGGGAATAATGAACTGGTGTTATCCGGTATCAGCGGAGACAGAGAAGGCGTACCGGGAAAAGTGAAATTCCAGTCGCAGGTAAGGTTTAAAACCAGCGGTGGTAAAGCCTCCGCCAATGGTAGCGCCATTAGTGTTGCCGGCGCTGATGCGGTAACCATCTATGTGTCTGTTGCCACCAACTTTGTAAACTACGCCGACATTAGCGGCGATGAAGTAAAGCGCACCACGGCGTATATGTCGAAGGTATGGCCAAAGAATTTCGCAGGTCTGCTGAAAGATCATATAGCGGCTTACCAGCACTTTTTTAACCGCGTACAACTGGATTTAGGAACTACCGATTCTATCAAAAATACAACAGATATCCGGTTAAGGGATTTCAGGAACGGCAACGATCCGCAGCTGGTAACATTGTATTTCCAGTTTGGCAGGTACCTGCTGATAGCTGCTTCTCAACCAGGTGGCCAGCCGGCAAACCTGCAGGGCATCTGGAACCCGCTCATGAACCCACCCTGGGGAAGTAAGTATACGATCAACATCAATACAGAAATGAATTACTGGCCTGCGGAAGAAACAAACCTTTCTGAAATGCATGAGCCACTGATAGAAATGGTGAAGGACCTATCTGTTACCGGGCGGGAAACGGCAAAAGTGATGTATGGCGCCGGCGGATGGGTAGCGCATCATAACACTGACCTGTGGCGTATAACAGGCCCGGTAGACGGGATTTATTCTGCTATGTGGCCAATGGGAGGCGCCTGGTTAAGCCGGCACACATGGGAAAGGTATTTGTTTAACGGGGACAAGAAATATCTGCAAACAGTATATCCCGCATTGAAAGGCGCGGCGCAGTTTTACCTGGACTTTCTGGTAGAAGAGCCGGTGCATAAGTGGCTGGTGGTATCGCCTTCCATGTCGCCGGAAAATAGCCCGAAAGCCTACCCCGGCATATCCATCGCGGCAGGCGCCACCATGGATAATCAACTGGTATTTGATCTGTTTACCAATACCATCCATGCTGCTGAAATCTTACAAACTGATAAAGTGCTGGTGGAAAAAATGAAAGCCGCCCGGAAACGCTTACCGCCTATGCAGGTGGGCCAGCATAACCAGTTGCAGGAATGGTTGCAGGACCTGGATAATCCGGACGACAAGCACCGTCACGTGTCGCATTTATTTGGCTTGTATCCTGCCAACCAGATCTCTCCCTACCGCACGCCTGTTTTGTTCAGCGCTGCACGTACTTCGCTGCTGCAACGTGGTGATGTGTCCACGGGCTGGTCGATGGGCTGGAAGGTAAACCTCTGGGCGCGTTTGCTGGATGGCAATCATGCCTGGAAGCTGATCAAAGACCAGCTTACCCCGGTGGACGTAAGTAATGTAAAGTATGGTGGCGGCGGTACTTACCCCAATCTTTTTGATGCGCATCCTCCTTTCCAGATCGACGGGAACTATGGCTGCACCGCAGGGATCTGTGAAATGCTGCTGCAAAGCCAGGATGGCGCCATCCACCTGTTGCCGGCGCTTCCGGACGATTGGAAGAACGGGCGTGTGAGCGGCCTGCGTGCAAGGGGAGGTTTTGAAATCCGGGAGATGGTATGGGAAAATGGTCAGCTCAGTAAAATCACCATCCGTTCCACGCTGGGTGGCAATTGCCGTCTCCGCGTACCCAATGCGCTCCGGGAAAACGGACAGTTGAAAGCAGCCGGTGGTGATCAAACCAATCCTTTCTTTGAAGTAACACCAACAGCTCCGGCCCTGGTGAGTGAAAAAGCTAAGGTAGAAGAACTGCCGTTGCCCCAGACAATATTATACGACCTGGATACACAGGCAGGAAAGACGTATACTTTTGTAAAGCAATAGATAATTAATATACTTTGTACAGGTAAAGACCGGTGGGAGCTTCTTTCACCGGTCTTTCCTGTTTGTTGACATATGGTTTTGAAAAAAAAGTTTACTTTCGGGGTATAGCGCCAGAGATCATTCAGCGCGCCAGCAATCAGACCAACTATCTTATTATTTATAAGCGTCATTTACTACCGGATTTGGAAAATAACACGGAATCACTGGATGTGCAATTGATTCTTCGGCTACAGGCGGGAGATGAGACGGCGTTTCGTGAGGTATTTGACCGGTTTAATCAGAAAATATACGGCCTGGCCTGTCATTTCCTGAAAAATAAAGAGCAGGGAAAGGAAGTGGTACAGGAAACGATGCTTCGGTTTTGGGAACACCGGTTAAAGCTGAGTACAGATTATGCCCTGGCGCCTTATGTTTATACCATTGCCCGGCGGGTCACTTTAAATATGTTGCGGCAGGCGGCCAGTAGCCGTGCTGCTTCCATGAAACTCTGGCAATCTGTTCCTGCTTACCACAACGATACAGAGGAAGCCATACTGGGGGCAGATCTCGAAAGGGTTACCGTGCAGATATTGAATATTTTGCCTCCCCGGCAACAGGAAATTTTCCGTCTGAGCAGGTTTGAAGGGCTCTCTTATGAAGAAATAGCCGTCCGTATGAACATCTCCACCCATACTGTCAAATACCATATGATGGCTGCGCTGAAAGTATTGCGTACCCACTTTAATGAAGCCGAAATTGTTTTTGGCTTCCTGGCATTCTCCCTGTTATTTTAAAAAAATATTTTTTTTGACTACCCGATAGCCCCCCTCTGCGTGTATTGCACTATACCGGCTTTTTTCTGCCCGGGATAAATTGTATTTCACGTGGATGAACATCGTATACATCTTTTGCTGACAAAACTGGCAGGCAACACCATCAATGAACAGGAATTTGAAGAATTGATGTTGCTGTTGCGGCAGGCTGAATCCGATGATGCGGTTCAGTCGCCATTCGACAAAACCTGGTCGGGACTTACGCCCGCCTCGCAGCTGTCACCTGTAGAAGCCCAATCACTTTATGACCAGATTAAAGAGAACCCCCGTTTTTCGGAGGATGTTCCCGTTTTGAAACCCCGTCGCTGGCTTGCGTATGCCGCGGGGATACTGGTGTTGATCGGAGCAGGTGTAGCGGCCTGGCTGCTCACCAAACCTGCCGGACAACCTGCTTTGGTGTATGAAGAAGTATTGGCGCCCGCAGGCAAGCGGGTACGACTGGTACTGGAAGACAGCACGGAAGTATGGCTGAATAACGGCAGTAAACTGAAGTACCCGGTTGCCTTTACTGGTAACACCCGGGAATTATATATTGAGGGAGAAGCCTGTTTTGACGTTACCCGCAGGGATCAGCAGCCGTTTATTGTGCATAGTGGTGATGTAGCGGTGAAAGTACTGGGAACAGTGTTCAATATACAAGCCTATCAGCAGTCGCAGTTGGCGGTAACGGTGGTTAGCGGAAAAGTGAGTGTGGCAGCAGGAACTACCTCATTAGGCATCTTATATCCCAACCAAAAACTGGAGTATGAAGCGGCAAGCCGGCAGGCGAAAGTTGTTACGGTGAATGCAGCATCATTGCTGGCCTGGAAAAAGGGGGAGCTTATCATGGATAATGTAACAATGGAGCAGGCTGCCGCCATCATTGGGCGGTGGTATAATGTACAGGTGGAACTGGGGAATGACGCCATCCGCAACTGCCGTTTTTCTCTTTCTTTTTTACACGGGGAGAATATCGGGGAAGTGATGAAAATGATCTGTGAGCTCAACGGGTGTTCCTGGAAGATGAGCGGCAGCAACATTATTATCAGTGGAAAGGGATGTTAACACGGTTTATTTATTCATCACTATAATCATGTACCATGAAAAAATTCCACTTCAATTAGCCCGTATAGCGGCAAAGGAATTACGTTATGAAATCAGTTTAAAAAAGTATCGCCGTGGAGGCAACCACGACGATACCTGAAAAATTGGTTACAGGTACAGGCAAGTACCGGTAACCGGATGGTTTTTAAACTCAGTATGTCAACCGATTAAAACCAAACAAATCTATGATTTTTTCAGTAAGTAAGGGACGGATGCGCCCTTATGAGCGTCTTATCCTGAACAAAACAATCCTTTGGATTATGAGATGTTCCACGATAACACTGGCCATAGTGCTTTTTTGCTGTCAGCTATTGATGGCTGGCAGAACAAACGGCCAGGATATCCACCAGACAAAAATTGCACTGGGTATTTCGGGCAAAAGCCTGGAGGCCACGTTAAAAGAAATTGAGCAGCGAACAGATTTCCGCTTTGGTTACAGGGCCGCAGAACTAAGCCGTACCGGCGAGGTGAACCTGCCCGCCGGTACGCGGACGGTTGCCGCCACGCTGGATCTCCTGCTGGCAAAAACAAATCTCACCTACCGGCAAAACGACCGCTATATTTTTATTGTGCCTAAACCGGCTCCTCCCAAAACGGTCATACAGGAAAAACGTATATCCGGAACAGTTACCTCCGCCAGAGGCGAGTTGCTTCCGGGGGTAAATGTGCGGCTGAAAGGCACCTCCACAGGTGCTAATACCGATGCAGAAGGCCGTTTTAATATCCCTGCCGGCAACAATGAAAATGCTATCCTCGTATTTTCATTTATCGGGTATGTTACAAAAGAAGTACCTGTTGCCGGGCAATCCCATATCGATGTACAGTTGAAAGAAGGCTCCACTGCACTGGGAGAGGTTATTGTAGTAGGGTATGGCACGCAACAGAAAGCCACTACCACCGCCGCAGTATCCACGGTGAAAGGAAAGGATTTTGCACAAAAGCCGGTGGTCAATCTTACCAATAACCTCGTAGGGCGGGCGCCTGGTATTATCGCAGACCAGGGCAGTGGCGAACCTGGCCAGGATGGCTCCCGCCTTCGCATCAGGGGTACCTCCACGTTAGGTAACGCCAATCCTCTGCTGGTAGTAGATGGTATTTACCGTGATTTTTCCCGGCTGGACCCTGCTTCTATTGAGTCCATCACCATCCTGAAAGACGCGGCAGCAGTGGCGCCCTATGGCCTGGCCGGCGCTAATGGTGTAATACTGGTGACTACCAAAAAAGGTAAAACCGGCGTACCTACCTTGTCCTATAACGGCTATGTTGGTATCCAAAATCCAACGCGTATGCCCCAAATGGTTAATTCATGGGAGTATGCACTATTAAGTAATGAAGCTAACGCGAACAGCGGATTAAGTCCTGCTTTTACTCCTGAGGAAGTAGCACAATATAAAAAAACTGTTACCGGCGCCGCAGATGCGGATCCCGACAAATATCCCAACAGCAGCGGGCTCCGGGACGTAATACAAAGAAATGCATTGCTCACTAATCACAATGTGCAGCTCTCCGGTGGAACAGAAAAGATCCGGTATTACATGGGATTAGGTTACACCAACCAGGATGGGCAGTTTTCTACCACCAACCTGAAAAAATATAACGTGTTGGCCAACCTGGAAGTGCAGGCTACCAGCACTACCCGCGTAGGACTATCGCTGAGTGGCTGGGTAGAAGACCAGCAGTACTCCGGTTATGCCGATCCTTACAATGGCGATGCCAACAATCGCTACGCTGCTGCCGGCGGGGGAATTATGTACCAGGCATTCAGAACACCGCCTACATCTGCCATTTATTACAGCAACGGCCTGTGGGGTAGTTATATTACGAACTCCCTGGTAGGCACCATTAACCACAGCGGTTATGTGAAAAATGAGAATACACAGATCATGACCACCTTTTCAGTAGAACAGCAGTTGCCTTTCGTGAAGGGCCTCAGCATTAAAGGAGTGGCCAGCTATGATCCCTATACTACCTATACCAAGGTATGGCAAACACCGATACCAACCTACAGCGTAAACTTCAGTACTAACCCTTACGAATATACGCAACGGCTGATAGGCCCTGCAAAGCCGTCGCTCCAGCTGAGCAACAGCCAGAATAAAGCGTTTACCTACCAGGGGCATATCAACTATCACAACACGTTTGGTGCGCACGATGTTACTTTCCTCGGTGTAGCGGAATCGCGGATACAGAAAGGCTGGAATGTAGATGCCAGCAGGAGGAATTACCCTATAGATATTGATGAACTGGACCGTGGCGGCGTAGCCAACGGCGATATCAGTAATGGCGGTTCTTCTTCAGAACAGCGGCAGGTGGGTTATGTATACAGGTTGAGCTACGGTTATGCGGGCAAGTATCTGGCGGAAGTATCCGGCAGGTATGATGGTCATTATTATTTTGCCCCCGGCCGCAAATACGGATTCTTTCCCGCGTTTTCACTGGGCTGGAACATAGGCCAGGAGAACTTTATAAAAGACCATTACAGCTGGATCAATTTACTGAAGATCCGGGCTTCCTATGGCGAATCCGGTAATCTTGCAGGAGGTCCGTTCCAGTATATGAGCGGTTACGCCGTTTATAATAATGCAGCTGTATTAGGTAATGCACTTACTACAGGGATCTATGAAACCATCCAGGGAAATGCCTTTATCACCTGGGAGCGGGCAAAGAAAACAGATATAGGGGTAGATGGAATTTTGTGGGATGGCGCCCTCACATTCGGGGTGGATTATTTTTATGAAAAGCGTTCGAACATGCTGGTGCCGCCTACGGTAACTGTACCAGCGGAGTATGGAACAGGACTGTCTGAATTAAATGCCGCTGTTATGAGTAACCACGGGATTGAGCTGAGCCTGGGTACTTCGCATACTTTTTCCAATGGGTTAAAGCTGGATGTCAATGGCAACTTTACTTATGCGCAAAATAAGCTGTTGCAGATATTTGAATCGGATGCCACTTTTAATAATCCCAATCGTCGCCGCACCGGCCGGGCCAACGGTACCCAGTTCGGATTAAAGGCGCTGGGCTACTATAAACCGGATGATTTTAATGCGGACGGAACGTTGAAAGCGGGCATTGCCTCCCTGGCCAATGCACCGGTGAAGCCGGGAGATCTCAGGTATGCAGATCTGAGTGGCCCGGATGGTAAAGCCGATGGTGTGATAGATGATAATGATGAAACCGTGATCGGTCGCCCCAACGGCGTGCCGCAAATGATCTTCGGCTTATCGCCTGCCATATCCTGGAAAGGCTTCGACCTGAACTTCCTGTTACAGGGTGCCGCGCAGATCAGTTTACCGGTGGGCGGTAACCTGGTATATCCTTTCGATCAGCAGGGTTCTGCCAGCAAGTTATATTATGATAACCACTGGACGCCTGCCAACCCGGATGCATTATATCCGCGTGCTACCAATCAGCCGGTGGCCTACAACACCCGGTTCTCTTCCTGGTGGGTGAGAGATGCATCTTATCTGAAACTGAGAAGCGCGGAATTTGGTTATACCCTGCCGTCTTCCCTCACCAAACGCTGGTATATGCAGCAACTGCGCGTATATGTGTCCGGGCAGAACTTATGGACATGGACGCCAAACATGAAGGAAATGATTGATCCGGAAGCCCGTTCTTCTAACGGACAGTATTACTTCCAGCAACAGGTATTTTCATTCGGACTGAACGTAACCTTTTAACATCCAAACCGCCAACAGCCATGTTCAAGATAAAACAATACCCTTTATTACTGATTGCTACGCTCCTGTTTATTTCCTGTAAAAAGGATTTCCTGGATGTACAGGCACGCGATAGGGTGGGAGATGATGCCGTATGGGCATCTACCAATAATGCCGACCTCTTTCTCAACGATATTTATAACCAGTTGCCGGATCTCAATAATGAAACGGAACACCTGGAACAATATACAGATAACTCAGATGTAGGCGTTACCTGGATGGCCGGTTACAGCAGTATCCGGGTGGCTAATATTACGCCCTCCAACCTGCCCCGCGGACCGTGGGACATGTGGTACTGGGGTAAAGAAAGTAACAATGACACCCGCACCGGGAACTATGAGAAAATCCGGAAATGCAATCTCTTTATTACAAAAGTAGGTGCGTCCGCATTACCGGAAGATTATAAAAAAGAAAGAATTGCAGAAGCCCGTTTTCTGAGGGCCATGTACTATCACTGGTTATGGATGGCTTATGGCGGCGTACCCATTATCACCAATGTGCTGGATAATCTTACCCAGGGAGATGATATTTATGTGCCTAGAAGTACGGCTAAACAAACGTTCGGGTTCATCGATAAAGAACTGGGAGAAATTGCAGACATCCTGCCCGAAAAACAGTCCGAACCCGGCCGTGCCACCAAAGGTGCAGCACTTACCCTGAAAGGCTGGTGTGAATTGTTTTATGCCAGCCCGCTACGTAATTCAGGAGATGTGGCCAATCCAGGCGGTGATCTTGAAAGATGGAAACTGGCTGCGAAAACCAATAAGCAGGTAATAGATCTTGGCGTGTATGATCTTTATCCCGACTTCCGTAACCTGTTCCTCCGGGTGGGCAACAATAGCACAGAATCCATTTTTGCCAGGCAGTATATGGAAGGAAAAGGCGGGCAGCTGGAAGGTAAGGAAGGACCTACCATTGTAAACGGTGTGCAGCAGGCCTGGGGCAATTTTCAGCCCACACAGGAACTGGTAGATGAATTTTCGATGGCCAACGGTAAAGCGATCTATGAGCCAGGTTCCGGTTATAACCCGCAACAACCATATGTGGGAAGGGAAAAAAGGTTTTACCAGACCATCCTCTTTAATGGTTCGCCCTGGCAGGGAGATACGCTTCGCATGGTAGTGGGGCTTGGACGGAAAACAGCTAACGAAATCGATCTCGGGTATACCAGCGATGTTACCCATACCGGCTACTATGCCTGCAAGCGGCTGGACGAAAAGATTGTGGGAAGTGATAACCGCGCCAACAGCACATCTTACCAGAACTATATGTTTTTCCGCTTTGGAGAAGTATTACTCAGTTTCGCAGAAGCAGAAAATGAAGTGAATGGTCCTACAGCGGAAGTGCTGGCGGCAGTAAACAGGGTGCGTACACGCGCCGGCAACCTGCCTACAATAGAAGCTACTTACGGAACCGTGAACAAACAACAGATGAGGGATATTATCCGCCGGGAGCGCAGGGTGGAACTTGCGTTTGAAGACAGGCGCTGGTGGGATGTGCTGCGCTGGAAAATTGCAGACCGTTTGATGGATGGTTCAACAGGCGTGTTAAACCGGCCTGAAAAAGGCATTGTCATAACGGGAACGACTACCCTTACTTATACGCCTTCAAATGTGAGCAACCGCTTGTTCCTGCCAAAAATGTACCTCATGCCTGTTCCGCAGCATGTACTGGACCGCAACCCTGCAATCCGTGCCCAGAGCGGCGGGGAAGACAACTGGCAGAACGGGCAGAATCCAGGGTATTGATTTTTGCACTCACCTCCTTTAATTCCGATTTTATGAACAGATTATCCAGCTATATTTTTTTCCTGCTCATCACAGGCGTTATTGTTTTTACCGCCTGTAAGAAGGATCATTCCGCTACGCCAACTGTATACATGCCCAACGCATTGGGTGTGGTAAAGGTAACGTTTGAGATGGCAGATACGCCTTACATAGTACCTGTGAGCGCCGTTATTACCGGCTCGGAATATGCCACGGTAGTCAATGCGGTAGCCGGCAACGATATTGTAGTACACTTTAAGGCAGCCCCGGCAAAGGTGGATTTCTTTAATGAACAGAATGGCACTGATTACCGTGTATTACCGGAAGGCAGCTACGAAATGCCCGCTGTTGCTACTATTACGAAAGGCGCTTCTATTACCGCAGCAACAGGACTGAAAATTTATGCCAAAGGGAAAATAGACCCTTTCCAGGATTATATGATCCCTGTCAGCATTGAAAACATTGAAGGAGCCAGCGCCAGCGCTTACCAGCAAACTACTTACTATGTGGTAAATGCTACCGCAGACCTGAACAGCATGGTGCCTTATGATCAGGCTAAATGGACAATCGCAGGCTTTTCTACGGAAGAACCGGCGGAAGGTGGTGGCAACGGGCTGGCCGCAAGAGCGATAGACAACGACCCGTCTACCTTCTGGAATTCCAAATGGTCTGGTGGAGAACCCGGCCCTCCCCATTATTTTATAGTGGATATGGGAGAAGAAAAAGCGGTACATGGCATCGGCATCATGGACCGTTATTTTGAAGGCAGCTGGCAAACCGATGGCCACGGCCAGCCACAGGATATAACTGTTTCCGTTAGTGCGGATAATGCCGCCTGGACAGACGTAGCTGTATTAAAAGATATACCGCACGATCCCGGCCAGCCCTGGTACAAATATTTTGTATCTACGCTGAAACAGGCACGGTACGTGAAGTTCACCGTAACAAAGGTATACGGCACTTCCAGTACCAACATTGCGGAGGTACAGGTGTTTTAATGCAGGCACCACATTTCTTCCACTTATTTTATCACAACAGATCACATTTCTTATATGAGAAATAGCCCGACTTTTGCCTTGTTTATTGCCACTATGCTGGCAGTTGTTACCGCCTGCGGTAAAAAGAATACTGTTGAAGTTCCCGTAACGCCGCCACCAGGAACAGATACCACCATACTAAAAACTGGTGTGCTTCATCAAAAGGGAACAGCGCTCACGGCATTGTGCGTGATTCCTGCCAGCTCACTCACCGCGGAACAAAAAGTGTTGATCGCCAGCCTCCAGGGTGTAGTCGCAAAAACTTCCGGTGAACAAATATATATAGATGAAGGAGGCGCTTCTTCTGTATGGAAAAATTATCTCGCTGAAAAATATAAAATAAGGATCACTAACTATACGTCGTGGGCGGAACTGCTCCGTCATTTCGCTCCTAAAGTGAGCGGCTATGTGCTGTATAATCGCGTTAAAAATATCAGGTCCCTCAGCGCTGCCAATTCCCTGTGTGGCCCCCTGAATGCCATTGCAGTGGATGCCAGCCTGGAAACGGCGGTGATCACTGCCGGTATTAAAACAAAAAAAGCGGATATGCGTGCCCGTGATGAGAAGTGGGTGTGGGAACATTATCCTGCAACATTCAGCCGGTCGTTGGCCGCAGAACAGAACCCTGCTATTGATCACCATCTCCGGGATTACATTACGCTCACCAATTCGTTTACTTTTTACGACGGGGAAACACCCTGGCGTGCCGATGTGTTAAAGTCGCTTCAACCCGAAGCCTTTTGTTTTGGATACGGGAAGGAAGAGTTTTCAATGGTGGCCAATGCAGCAGCTGCCGGCGTGGTAATGTTGCCAACCGATCTGGCAGCCAACCTGGCGCCGCTGAGCAGCATATACGATGAAACGCCGTTAAAACAACCGGCCCGCACTACACCGGCAGCAGAACAAAATGTACACTATGTTGCTTTCCTGCTGAGCGATGGGGATAACGTGGGCTACGATCTGTGGAGTATGCAGCAGTATTTTAGTCACCCGCTGAGAGGTACGTTCAACATGGGCTATACCATTAGTCCTTCCCTGGCAGACCTGGCGCCCGCGGCCATGCGCTGGTATTATGAAAAGGCAGCCAATACAGATAAAGGCAGGGATTTCTTTGTAGCCGGGCCAAGTGGAAGCGGATATACGTTTCCCAGTAAAATGCCGGCAGCTGCACTCGATCAATACCTTCGCCGCCTGAATACTTTTATGGAGAAATCCGATCTGAATATTGTGAACATCCTGGATCAGGGTGCGCTGGAAAGAATGGACCTGTGGGATAAATATCTTGCGCAACCTAACATAGATGCTTTATTATATACCGGTTACGGGGAAGCGCCCGGTGGCAGCATCCGCTTTTCCGCCAATGGTAAACCCATTATAGAAGCGGGTGATAACCTGTGGGCAGGCTTAGAGGAAGAAGCCACTGTGATCAGCAATATCAATGCAAGACCAGCAGACCCGCATAGCCGTTCGGGTTATACACTGGTATTTGTACACACCTGGACAAAAGACATGTCGGCCATAAACACAGTAATCGCCGGACTAAACAAAAATGTGCGGGTAGTAACCCCGGACGCTTTTGTGCAACTGGTACGTAAAAACCTGGGCACGAAATAACGGCTGCGTGATGTTGTAAGCGCGTATGTTGTCTTACTCAGGATTACGCTGATTATACTGATTCAGGGGATTTGATCACTTTTGATTTTAAAAGATTCGGGGAGATTTAAGCGGATGTATTCGCTTAAATCTCCCCGAATCTTTTAAAATCCTTTATAAAATCCAAAAAGTAAAATCAAGCAAATCAGTATAATCAGCGTAATCCTGAGTAAGACAACATACGCTCAAAGCACCAGCTGCCGGTGCAACCGCATCAGCGTATCTTCCGCATTGGCGCTGCAAAAACCGGGATGTACCCTCGATGTTTGCACCACGCTGCTGCGCGTGGCAGTTAGCCAGCGGAAGCGGCTGGCAATATCCAGTGCCCCGATCGGGCCGCCTGCTTTGCTGCCGTTGGAAATTTCCACAAAGGCATCCAGGTAGGGGCGGATGGTATTGACATCTGTTTCAGGAGAAAGTGCGTGTAATTTTTCTTCGTTTAATGTATATACTGCCCGTAAAAATTTTTGTTGCCTGCAATAGAGGATAACACCAACATTCAGAAACTCTTCCCGCTCTACGCTTGGCACCACCCGTATTACAGCGTATTCATATAAGTGATTGTCTTGCATGTTGTGCTTCTTTTACAAAAATGCCGGAGTGGCTGATCCGGTTTGTTAAAAATTCAAAATATACCTGGCGTCTTTCTTCCGGTGTAACATCGTTGCTGTCGTCGCTGCGCAGCCATTCTTCGGGAATGATGTTTACAACGGCGCGTATCCGTTCCGGTGTGAGGATCAGGTTGAAGGCAGCATCTACTTGTTCCAGTTCACTTGCCTGTGGCAGCAGCACATGATCCTTTACCTGTACAAAGGGACGGAGGGACTGTTCCTGCCAGTTTTGCCAGGAGTGATGAAAATAGAGCGAGGCCCCGTGATCAATAAGCCATAGTTCATTGCGCCACATGAGCATGTTGGTGTTGCGGGCAGTACGGTCTACATTGGTCAGGAGGCAGTCGAGCCACACGATCTTCGATGCAGTTAAAGCATCGATGGTATTTACCGTAGGGTCGTATGTGGTGGCGCCGGATAAATAGTGCAGGGCAAGATTGAGGCCCACGCTTTTTTTCAGGAGGTCCTGTATTTCCTCGTCGGGTTCTGTACGGCCAAAGGCGGCGTCGAGATGGGCAAATACAAGTTCCGGTATTTTCAGTTTGAGTATCCTGGCCAGTTCACCGCCTATTAGTTCAGCGATGAGCGCTTTTACGCCTTGTCCGGCGCCTCTGAACTTCAGGGCATACAGGAATCCGTCGTCTGCTTCGGCGATGGCCGGCAGCGAACCCCCTTCACGTAACGGCGTTACGTAGCGGGTTACATTCACCGTTCTTAGCTGAAGTTGAATATCGTCTATCATCTGATAATCTGGTTATCGTTTTCTAATATGAGTCTATAGTCAAACAAAGTAACCAAATATCAGGCACTTTTGCCACAGGCTTTTATATAGCGGTTACGCTTTGCAGCTCCTTTCCCATAAAAGCCGCATAGGCAGCAGCTGCGGTGTCTACTGCTGTTTTCTTGCCGGGGGAAACCAGTTGTGTGGTAAGGGCAATATGCCGGTTCCCTTCTTTCCGGTTCCAGATACCACCAATTTTTCCATTGATCACTACTACGGGCTTAAAGATGCCATAACCGGCGGTGGATTGATGTTCGGCCGGGAGGATATCGCTGCGGTCTTTGTAGGCCACGGCGTATTCATCGTACCAGGGCAGGAGCAAGGTAGAGGGAGTGGTGCGTTTAGTCAGTGGTGTGCCGCCGGTAAACCAATAGGCCTGGCCGTTGACGACCGTATGAGTGAGCTGTGCTTTGTTGAGCTGCAGTCCTGTTTTGATATCGGATATATTTAACCCGCTCCACCACTGGAAGTCCTGGATAGTAGCAGGTCCCCTGCTGCTGAAGTAGCACAGGGTGAGGCGGGCGATGGCTTCCTCCCGGCCGGGCGCCGCGGTGGCGGGTACACGGTCGGCAAGCAAGGCATAGGTGAATTGTTTTCCCTGCCTTGGGCCGCTGCAGATAAGTCCATCCAGCTCCGCATCCATCAGGAGAAATCCGAGCCGGATATCATCGGTGTTGATCTTTGCTTTGGCGAGCAGCGGAAGCAGGGCTGTGCGGGGAAGGTAGGTATGATCGCTGAGCGCTTTGGTAATAATGGCGCTGCTGCGTTTCAGGTCTTTGTCGGAGATGCCCAGTTTTACATGCAGCCGTTTATTAAAGGCTTTTATTTTAGGCGCTGTCAGTTGCAGCATCCAGCGGATGTCTTCCGGCGCCACAAAGTGCCAGGTAGGGCGCAGTACATGAGTGCGCAGGATCTTTCCTTCGTTAAAATCCTTTTCAATGGAGGCGTCGGTGCTGCCTTTAATACGGTTCCCGATGGCCCATTTGGCGCCTGCATAATCCTGCGCCTGGATGCAGCCCATCCAGCGTACCAGGTCGGCAGGCCGGGTAAACCGGGAATGGAGGAGCTGCTGCTGATGCAGCCGGTGTTGTATGATCTGCAAGCTGTTCATATCTCAAAATTACCGGTGGGGTGTGACAACGGTATGTCAGTTGAGAAAACGGGTCAGGAAACTTTTTTCAGCATCTCCCGCAAACGGTCTTTTACCAGGGTTTTAAGGGAAGCTGGTGAAATAATGTCTGCCTGGTCAGCGAAGGTGATATACCAGCGGGAAAATGCTTGTATACAGGGCGCTTCAAACTCCATGCGGGTGTGGGTTTTGCCTGCTTTCTCGCTGTTAAAGCCATAATTATATTTCTGTTCCGTAAGATACCTGGCCATATCGTTATGCACGTTGATCACTACCGGGAACGACTGCCCGTTATTTTTAGGTTTGTTTGCCAGGTATTCCGTCAGGGAGATGTGTTCCTGGTGAAATGGCCGGCCGGTATCTTTTACCGAAAGCATCCGCTCTGTTCTGAAAGGATGATATTTTTTGGAGGTGGTACAAAAGGCGATGGCATTCCAGCTGCCGTTTTCCCGGAAAATACCAATGGGCTCTATGTCCCTTTCGTTAACACCGGTTTCGGTGGCATACCGGATATGCAGCACTTTCTTTTCACCCACTGCCCTGATGAGCAGGGGAAGGGTGTCGTTGAGCAGGTGATTATGTTCAGATACCTTATGTTTAACGGCAATATTTTCTTCCAGGTCTTCCAGCACTTTTTTCTGTGCATTACGCAGTACAGCTTTTACTTTGAACATCGCGCCTTTAAAGCGTTCGCTGTTTTGCAGGTCGGCATGGTGTTCCAGCATTTTTTCCGCCATCAGGAAGGCAATCACTTCTTCTTCGGTAAACATTACCGGCGGCAGGCGATAGCCTTCCATAATGGAATATCCCAGTCCTTTTTCGCCGATAACAGGCACCCCGGCCTGTTCCAGGGATCGTACATCGCGGTACACCGTACGCAGGCTCACATCAAAGCGGTCGGCAATTTCCTGGGCCAGCACCAGTTTTTTGGATTGCAGGTGAATGAGAATAGCGGTTAATCGGTCGAAGCGGTTCATTGTTGGAATCAGTTGTAGGTTGAAGTAACTAAATTACTGATTTCCCGGGATATCGTTTTTGCGCCGTGAATACTACCTTTGCCGGCACAGATAATAGCTTAAAGTTATGATGAAACGTTTGTTTGTTGTGGTATGCCTCCTGGCCGGATGGGTAACCGCCTGTTTTGCACAGTCGGATGAGTACCTGAAAAAGAAGAATGTCCCCGATACCATTTTACAAAACCGCACCCTGTTACTGGCAGGTACTTTTAATGCACAGAAAGCGCTGCTGCAACTGTTCCCCGGAAAATATTACAATCTCACCAAAGATAGTTACCGGAATGAGCTGATCAACTGGGAATGCAAAACCTGTAAACCCAAACCTTACCCGGATGTAAATGAAGACGGCAACCCTGTATTTCCTTACCCCGAAGGCGTGGCCACCCGCCTGATCAATGAAATGGATTTTAAAGACGCCACAGGCTTACAGTATAAGGTGATCAGTTTTAACCATTCGGTATTTGATGAAGAAGGTTTCCAGACTTCGCGTTTCACCGGCGGACTCCTCGGCCTTGCCAAGTTTGTACTCACCGACGAGGGCTGGAAACTAAGGATGTTTCAACCGGCTATCCAGGCGTACGGCGCTTTTTCTAAGTGCCCCACGCCAAAGCCACTGCTGATAGGCGATGATCAGTATGCGTTTATGATTAAACATAGCAACGGACCTGCAGGTGGTCCATACTATGGCGATTATTTCCTGGTTGCCGGGATCAATGGCGGCTATCAGCAGGTAATGGCTGCTCACAACGCAGAACGAACAGAAGTCGGAGCGGAGGAAGGGTTATCCAGCTGGAGCAGTGAGTATACGGTGCCGGCGGGCGATAAAAAGTACTTCCGCGATATTGTAATCACCTTTAAGGGAACCGCTACTGCCACGGATACCGACGGGCTTCCGGATGAAGTGAAAAGCCTGCTGAAAGGCAAAAAGAAAATACGGTTTACGGCCGTGAAAAGATATGTATACATGGGCAGCAAAGGCTATCAGCTGCAGCTGCCGGTGAAGGCTACGTTAATCAACTGATGCCGTTTCCAGGGCAGGCAATTTCAGGCTGCGCCCTGTGATTTTTTTCCGGTGCATGGCGCCCCATACCGTTAATGAATGGAGCACATCTCCCAGGGTGTCACTGTAATCGGTCAGCTCATACTCCATAAGTTGACTGCCGGCTACTGGTATTTTTCTCACAAAACCATTCAGCTCCAGCTCTTTCAGTTCATTCGACAATACCTTTGCCGAAATACCTTCCACTAAACGCTGCAGTTCATTAAACCGCCTGCGGTGATCTATCATAGCCACAATGATCTTCAGTTTCCACTTGCCGCCAATGGCATACATGGCGTCTCCCACTGCTGCGAGCGAGGCAGCACATACTTCTGCTGAAGGATGATGTCTTTTATCCATTTGCATATATTTTAACTTCCCTGGGTTAGCAGTAACCAAAGGTAAGTAGTTTTCGAAATAAATTCGCGGAGGTTGTCTTGAGCACTGATTACGCTGATTTTAAGGATTGGATCAGGTTGGATTTTAAAAAGATTCGGGGAGAAGTAAGCGAAGATCGCGGCGAATTTTGTCTTTCTCAGGATTACGCTGATTTTACTGATTTTACTTTTTGGATTTTTTTTGATTTTAAAGGATCAGGGAGATATAAGCGGATATATTCGCTCGTATCTCCCTGAATATTTTAATAAAATCCAGAAAATCAAAAAAGTAAAAATCCGGGTAATCAGTAAAATCAGCGTAATCAGTGCTCAAGACAACCTCCGCGTGTTATTTACTCAGCGCATCGAAGTCCTCGTCAGAGAGCGTGATCGATCCTGCTTTAAGGTTTTCTTCCAGGTGGGCAATGCTTTTGGTGCCAGGTATCAGCAGGATGTTGCTGGCGCGTTTCAGCAGCCAGGCCAGTGCAATCTGCGCGGTAGTGGCGTTGTGGCGGGCAGCAATTTTGCTGATCTTTTCTTCCAGGGTATGCGGACCGGAAGCCAGCGGGTACCAGGGAATAAACGCAATGCCTCTTTCAGTGGTATAATCCAGTACGGATTCCCATTGGCGGTTACCGAGGTTATACAGGTTTTGTACAGACACAACAGGTACTACCTTTTCTGCCTGCTCGATCTGTTCAATAGTTACTTCAGACAGCCCCACATGTTTAATTTTACCGGCTTTTACTGCTGCTACTACCGGCGCCAGGGTTTCTTCCACCGGGATGTTAGGATCAATGCGGTGCAACTGCCAGAGATCTATTATGTCCGTCTTCAGATTTTTGAGGCTGTTGTCGATGTCTTTGGCAATCCATTCCGGGCGGCCATCAGGTACCCACTGGTTGGGGCCGGGGCGCTGAAAGCCACCTTTGGTAGCGATAATGAGGCCTTTTTGATAGGGATGCAGCGCATCCGCAATGAGGCGTTCATTGGTCCCCGGACCATAAGCCGCCGCAGTGTCAATAAAGTTCACACCGGAAGCTACCGCTTGTTGTAATACCTTAATGGCATTGGGACGGTTGGCTGCATCGCCAAATACGCCGTTGCCGGTTAATTGCATAGCGCCGTAACCCACACGGTTAATATTGAATTCGCCTCCTAAAAGAAAGGTGGCGGCGGGAGATATTTGTGTTTTTTCCATTTTTTTATGATTTGCTGGATCAAAGGTAGGGGTAACGGCTGATCCGGAAATTGTGAAAATAACAGGAAGAGTTGTATAAATCAAAGAATGAGGGGACGGGATATTAATTTTTTTTCACAGTTTTAAGCTGGGCATGCAGATAATCTGCCACCATCTTAGCAATTGAAGGTAGTCCTTTCTTTAACCAGGTCTTTTTCAATGAAGATTCTTTAGCCATTTTACTACTTCGTTATCTTCCAGTTTAACAAGTAAAGTAGGTTTAATCATTCCGTCATACAGGCAAATAACCTTAAATGTATTGCTATAGTTGTTGATGTGTTCCAGATTTTTCTCATAAACGCCCTTAATGGTCCTTGCATCTACAGCATGTCCACCTTCTTTCACTCTTAGCCTCACTCTTTGCTCACAATCTTTTATTTTATCGAGACATAGGTAGTTAAGTTGAATTTGATAGCCTTTGTTTTCAAAACGGTCTATGTACTTCGAGTAATCAGGATGGGATAAGGGCGTTTCCAAAACAAAGTGGTGATTTGCAAGAATGGCTTCGTCCATTTTAGAAATCAAAAAATCTTCCATCATTTGTGCGGAGCGGTTTTTGATCTGGTCTGGTGACATTCCATCTTTCTCCAGTTGTTTTTCAATATTTGTCCGCGTTAAGTCCCTGTCGAAAGGTAAAACGCCTTCAAATAGTGAAGGTAACATGGATTCAATGTGTGTGGACTTACCTGCTCCGTTTGGCCCGGAAATGACTAGTAGTGTTGGCTTAGAGTAATCCATTTTCTCTCCGGTACTGTTGCCTGATGGTATTAGATTCCAGATCTGATAAACGACGCACAAGCCGCGTTTCTATTTCAGCACCAATAGTATAAACTTCTTGAATTTCAATATGACCATCTGCATATTCATAAAAACCTTGTCCCTCCGGTAGTTTATCAGAGAGCATCAGGAATGGCAGGTTATTGCTAAAATTTCTTTTTCTTATTTTTTCAATAGTAGCAGTAAATTTTCTATCCTGCAAAGCAATTTCAGATTCAATATTTGTCATATGGATAATGCTAAATTACTGTGTAAACATACTAAAATGCAAGCTGAAATCCAATTTTGAATGCCGTTTATAAAGTGTTGATAATTAGTTGCTTGCAAGGGAATGTTATTCGCCTTTTTTTGTCTGTATTATCTTCGGGTTTCCATCTTATCCGTCAACGCATGAATAAACGCTATCAGGTCCTTAATCTCCGCTTCCCGGAGATTAAGCGGCGTGGAAGAAAGCGTTTGATAAGGATCAGTCATTCCCACTCCATTGCCGCCGCCGGCATTATAAAATTCCATTACTTTTTCAAGATCCCGGAATGCGCCATTATGCATGTAGGGGGCGGTCATAGCGCTGTTGCGTACAGTGGGCGTTTTGAAGGCGCGCTGATAATAAGCAATGGGGAAAAATTCAAACCTGCCGGCATCCGTATCGCGTCGTGGATGCTGGAGATCATCATTAGCGGGCATGCCGAGGTTTTCAAATTCCGTGAACTGGTATAAGGGTGGTGTGAGGCCGTTGAACAGCGGGGCAAAGTGACAGGTAGCGCATTGCGCTTTCCCGGTGAATAAGTTGAAACCCCGGATCTGCGCGGGTGTCATGGCGTTTTTGTTGCCGGCAAAATATTCATCCATTGCGCTGTTCATAGGAGCGAGGGTGCTTAGGTAAGCAGCAATGGCGGTGGCCAGGTGAGGCATGGTAACAGCGACGCTGTCTTCCGGGAAGGCGGCCGCAAAGGCTTCGCGGTAATGCGCGCTGTCTTTTAACCGGCTGACGATCACGGCAGGATGGCCGTTCATTTCCTGCGGGTTGCTGATCACGGTGAGTATTTGTTTTGATAAGGTACCCGCTCTTCCATCCCAGAACTGCGCATATTGGAATGCGGTATAGGTAAGGCCCGGCGCATTTCTTCTTACCATGGTTTTATTATCCAGCGTCCTGCTGGTGCGGAGTCCATCGCTGAAGTATAATTCCGGGCGGTGACAGGTACCACAATGGCGGGTGTTGTTCCCGGAGAGTGCCTTTTCGAAGAATAGTCGTTTTCCCAATGCCTTTTCATTTTCCGTATATACGGCGCCGTTAGTAAAAGCTTTGAGGTCTATGGCGTTTTTACTGAAAAGGTTTGGAGCGTTATAGTTCAGCGCGCTGCGGGTGTGCTGGTCCAGTTGTAAAGCGCGTATCAGTGCGCCGGTGCTCTCCTGCAGGGGCAAACCGCAGGCGGTGAGGAATTCCAGCCGGTTAAAGTCATCGAAACCCGGATGCGTTTCCAGGTATTGTATACAAAAGGTGAGGTAATGGGCTACGGATTTTGTTTCGGGAGAAGAGCTGCTGAGCCAGGGTTCCATCACTGCCTGGATAGTTCGCATCGATTGCGCGGTTTCTGCAATGCCTGTTTTTAATTCCGGTGCATCGTAACCGGTGATGCCTCCTGCGTATAGGCGTACCAGTTCGAGCCGTATGCTTTCCATAATGGCTTTGTCGCTGGTAGTAAACTGGTAGAGCAGCGACGTAAGATCGGCGGCGGCAGTACGGATTACCAGCGCTTCTGTTACCAGTTCTTTTTTCCGGGAGAAAGGTTCTTTCTCAAACAACAGTACCGCTATCTGCTGTAACCCTGATGGCGCCTGGTACTCCATGTACGGTTCATCTATTTCCGTTTTGGCCGGGCGGTTATACACCATGGAAGAAGAGAAGAAAAAGTAATCAAGAAAAAACTCGATCCTTTTGTATTGTAACCGGCATTTTTTTAGCGCTTCTTTAGCGGCTATTAGGCTGGCCGGATCATCTTTATCAATTGCCTGTATGGCCTGTTCCAGTTCCAGGGAAGCCGCCGAAAATCCGTTGGCGCCCTCCCTGAAAATGGCAATAGTATGGGTAACACCGCGGTCATCCGTGGATGGTGTAAAGCTATAAGCTACCAGCAGGCTGAATAACAGCCAGATGACCTTATTTCGATACATATACGGTGAAAGTATCTTTTACATTATTGTATGCATCCACCACGGTATATTTTGTGGTGGAAGCCGTGGGAGTTACGGTAATACTCCGTGTAGTGTCTTTACGGTTATTCCATTTATAAGTACCAATGAACGACGCGGTTAATGTTGCTGCTTCGCCTTTTTTGATACGGATATTGGTATTCCGGTTTACATTTTTCATCATGGTAAACTGGTCGCGGGTGGTGCCATCTGCGCAGATCCATTTCAGGTCGAGGCGGTTGTCCTGTATTTCAAGAATGCTGGAGCCGCCGTGTTCTGCGTCTGCAAAATACATGGCATTATGCGGGTAAACGGTTTGTTTGCCTCCCAGCTTACCGGCGGAGCCGCTCACTACGTATACAGTACCGGTGGTATGGATGCTGTCCTTGATGTATGGTGCAGAATTGCTGCCGCCATCGTACCGGCCGGAAGAATTGCTCACGTTATGTTTGATAGGATCAAAGCTGTTAGCCGGGCCGTAGTGCCCCTTGATCATCCTGGATCTTTCGTAATCATGACTATGCCCGTTCAATACCAGGTCTACCCCGTTGCGCTCCAGGATCCGGATAAAGTTTTCCCGGATGTGTACCAGCTCATCTTCTTCATCGGAATTATGGGAGCCCATGGTATACGGCGGATGGTGCCAGTAGGCAATAACCCAGCCTTTATTTTTATTTTCGGCGAGGTCTTTCTTTATCCAGGTAACCTGCGGACCGGTGGTGTCGTACAGGCGGTAGGCGCTGTCTTCTTTGCCGTAGCTGTCCAGCGACAGGAAGTGAATGTTCCCGATATCAAAGGAATAGAACGAAGCCGAGTGGGAAGGTGATCCGCCGGATTCTCCTTCAGATGGCATGGAGAAGTTCTGGTAGTAGTTTGTTTGGTGCGACTGCTGCGCGGCAGCGGCGGAGATATCGGTATCATGGTAGTCATGATTGCCGGGCGCCGGGAACAGGGGATATTTCTTCAGCAGGTCATCTTTATAAACATTAAAAAACTTGCTTTGATATTCCGCATCGGTGCCGTTGGGATAAGCATTATCGCCTAATAATATCCATGCATTCAGGTAATTGCTGCCGATGTATTTTACCAGTTGTTCCTTTACCAGTTGCTGGTTGGGAGAGCCGTCGCCGCAATCGCCCAATGCTGCAATGCGGTACAGGTCTGTTTTACCGGCTTCGGGCAGGGTCATAAAGTAATTGTCTGTGTTGCCCTGCAATACCTCCTTATAGCCGCCAATGGAATAATAGTAGCGGGTGTTGGGCTGCAGGTGGGTAAGCAATACTTTATGTTCTGTTACCAGGTTGGCATCGTCTGCCTGCTGATCCAGCTTATCCGGAGCGGTGCCGTATTTCACACGGCTGCGGGCAGATGCATCGGTGCGCCAGCGGATCAGCATCTGCTGTGTACCTGCTGCCTGCAGGTAAGGACCACGGATCAGCTTTGCAGCGATGGGGTCTTTTTTAACAGCAGCATCCTGTGCCTGCACCGGGCCTAAACCGGCCAACAGGCACAGCGAAGCGAGAAAGATAGATTTCATATATGGGACACTATTTTTTTGTTGGCGCTGATTCCAGCTCTTTACCGGCGATATCTTCCCAGCGATAATAATGGAAGGTCCGGTCGTCGCTCATCACTACAAATAATCCATGTTTGAAAGTATTGTTCAGTGGCACATTTACCATATCAGAGCCATCGCTGTGGCTGGCGCTTACTTTCACTGTTTTCAGCAACGTATGTGTTGTTCCTGCTCTGTTGAAGATATGAAATTTGTTGGCACCCTGGTCAGATACCAGGATATATCCTTTGGTGGGAGACGTTTTATAAATGGAGATGCCTTCATGATCTTCTGTAAAACCGGTGGTACCGAAAACTGTTAATTCTTCATTACCTTTTTCGGGATCAGCATAATATTGCCGTACGCCGTACTGTTCATCCGAATAATAAACATAACCGGCTTCGTTATCTACCGCAATAGCTTCTATTTCCTTTTTGCCACTGTAGTGGCCAAACTTACGTACCAGCGTGGCTTTTATTTTTCCTGCACCGTTATCAGAGATACGGTATTGCCATAAATAGGTCCCATCCTGCGGACCGGTTTTGCGGCCTGCTATAACATAGTGTTCGTTCTTCTTATTAGTGTAAACAGCTACGCCCATAAGATCACGGAACTGTGTGCCGGTTTCACCTTCAAATGCCGGGATGCCGCCATCATCGATGGGCTGCATGTCTGGTAATGAATAGAAGCGGAGTTTATGCGTGATGCGTTCCGTGGTAACGGCATAGTCTATACGTTTTCCGTTGAGGAGCAATCCGTATGCAATGTCTACATTATTGGGGCGTTGCAGGTTGGCTACTACCTGTTTGATCTTCCCTTCGAGGTCAAACACATACAGGGCGCCCTGGGCCGATTTATCGGTACCTATCACCAGGCTCTGGGCGGGATTCTGTGGGTTTACCCAGATCGCCGGATCATCTGAATCAAACTTTACAGCTTCGGTGATAACCGCCGGCTGAATAATAGCAGTATCCGTATATACCTGCCCGTTAGCCCGGCTCGCCGGTCTTGCGCAGGCAAGAAAACACAGCAGTCCGGGTAGAACTGCTGCGGAAAATAATATATTGCGTGTAGTCATTACTGTGAGATCGCTGTTTTAGTTTTTAGTGCCAAATGCACCAATAAAAGACGAAGGAGCGGGAGAAGCGTAATTATTCCCATTCAGCTCCAGACCGTTCGGGAAATTACGGGTAAAAGCAGTGGTACCCTTGCCCAGCGCGGGTGAACCGGCCTGTAAATGAAAGTCCCAGCTGGTGTTAAAGTCAGGGCTATCCATTGGTGTGTTCAGCGGATAACTTACAAATTTCGGATCATTCTCACCGGCTTTGGTACTAATAACGTCGTTGGCGCCGCTAACAATATCTTTCGCAGGCTGGAACTGATCTACGGTAGTTTGATTAAATCCGTAATAAAGATTGTTGCTGATCACCGAGCGACTGTCCTCTACTTTTTTAGTATCTCTCTTAATACCAAAACGTGTGTTGGCAAACAGGTTATTGTGCAGTTCCACGAATACTGTGGCCTCTACCCAAACGGAGCCGCCTTTTACAGTAGGTCTTCTCCAGCCGGTGTTGAGCATGGTGTTGTTATAGGCAATCACGTGCGCCTGTGGCGTGCGCTCACCGGAATTGGATAACTTAAGGGCGTTGGTATTGGTAGAGTAGAAGAGATTATAACTTACATCCGCGATGCAGCCGGATTTGATGTTAATACCCTCTCCGCCGGTAATACCGGTAGTATAGAATTTATTATTGGAGAAGATAATCTTACCGCCTTCAATGTAGGTGCAGTCTTCATTAAAATTGCGGAAGATACAGTTATTAACAACCAGCTTGCCATTCACATTACTGTACCATAGCGCGGGCAGCGCTTCGCCGCTCACAGCTTTATACAAACCCAGTTTTACAGAGGTAGATGATTCGGTGGTAACAGCACCGCCGTATTCAAGGATGGTATTGTCTAACAATAGCTCTGCACAGGATTTAGCCGCAAGGATACCGCCCCATTGTTTACCAAACTTGCGGCTGTCGGTGCGGTAGTTTTCTTCAATGGTAAACCGCACCGGTTGTTCAGGTGTCCCCATGGAATACAGGTTTCCTTTTACAATTACTTCGGGTTTCACGAGGGTATCCATAATTACCAGCACGCCTTCTTCAATCACCAGCGTTTTGCCTTCAGGAACGGTGATATCGCCGGAAACACGTTGAATACTGCCTTTGGGCCAGATGCCCCATACATCGCCGTGAACAGTGCCGGAGCCAATGATGCCTTCGCTGAGGTCTACATCGCTGTTTGCTTTTTTACAGCCGGCGACAATAGTCAGTATCAATGCAGCGTAAAAGAGAATATTTTTATATTTCATGAGATGAATATTTTAGAATGAGTTTATAACTTGTAACGTACGCCGAGCAGGTAGGTTTGTTTATAATATTCTTTCCTGATCAGGGTTTCATTGGCCTTTCCCTGTCCGGGCATACTGGTATTGGCAGGATCTGTTCCTTTGATAAATATTTCTGTTGGAGTGTTCAGCAGGTTACCTGCTTTAACGAAGATGCTGAAGTTGTTTCTGAACCTTTTTTCTACAGAAAGATCCATTTGTATAAATCCTTTCTGCCACAGATCATTATCGATGTACTGGGAAACAGTGTTGATACGCGGACCGGTGTAAGCGCCGGCCAGCTGTGCATCCCATCCATGCTGAATGTCTTTGTACAGCACGGAAAGGTTACCGATGTGTTCCGACTGTCCGTATAAAGGGCGGGTCTGATCCACAGCGATGGTCTCAACATCGCCTTTGTCATCCCGGATCCTCAGGCTTTTAGAAGTGGTGATAGAAGAATGTGTATAAGTGTAGTTCGCTTTGAATCCTATCTTACTGAAAAATTTGATATAATCTATTTCCAGGCCGTAGTTACGGGCGGTACCAAAATTACCGGCAGAATAATACTGATCCTGCGGGCGGGTGGCATCTGCGCGGATGGTATTTTCAATCGGGTCCTGGATCCTTTTGTAGAATACACCTACCAGCAATTGGTCGGAGCGTTTCGGGAACAGTTCATAACGCAGGTCGAAGTTGTCCGCGATAGCGCGCTTCAGGTCCGGATTACCGCGTTCCTGGTAGTCTTCCAGTATAATTTTGGAAGGAACAATTTCAAAGAAGCCGGGACGGTTCAGTGAGCGGAAGTAGGAACCGCGTAAGTTCTGGTGTTTAGATAACTCGTACTTCAGGTTCAGGCTCGGCAATACATCGGTATATACCTGGCTGCCCGTGGGGCGGTCTTCTCCCTGTGGAAAGAACATATGATAACCCTGGTCGGTATGTTCTATGCGTGCGCCACCGGTTATTTCCAGTTCAGCTACTTCGAATTTAAACATGCCATATCCGGACGTCGTTTTTTCGGATGCGTCGTAAGTAAGCGGGTTGCCTACTGCGCCTCCGGGATTCTGGATCTCCCATACAATGTCTGTATAGCTGGTAAAATCTTTGCCATATACTGCATTGATATTCGCAGGTCGGAAGGTATAGTTGTTAAAGAAACTGCTGCGTTGTTTGTCGCGGTACAGGCCACCTGCGGAGAAATCTACTTTGGTCCCGGCTATCCTGGCAGTGTACGTAAGATCGAGGTAGCCCGCGAGATCATTGTCTGTATTACGTTCCCAGCGACGGGAGGTACCGTTGTTTTCAATAGTGGTGCGTGTGTCCTGGAAGTTGTTCCTTACCCCGTTTAATGCGATGGTAGTATTGTCCGGCACTTCATTTTTGGCAGAAGAAAACACGGCAGACCACTGCAGCTTTAATTTACCCGGAATAATATGGTGATCGCCATGCAGGGTGGAATTGTAGATCTGCTGCGTGGTTTTCCTGGAACGGTTTTCAAACGTCAGCTGTGCATTTCCGGCTGCAGGATCAAACACGCCATCAGAAAAGTTGGTGGTAATACCTTCCCTTGTCTGGAAACTTTGCAGGTTCATGTAGGCGTTGTAAAGCGACAGCTTATTATTTTCATTAAACACATAGTCGATTTTCCCGTGAACACCACTGCGCTGCTGTTGTTCGCTGTACTGCCTGTTTTGCATACTGGTAAGTACAGAGTAATGCCCCGTATCCATATCATTCTTATAGAATGTGCTGGTAGTACCGCGATAGGTGTTCTGGAAACTGCCGGCGAGGATCACACCCAGTTTATTGTGCAGGAAACGCTGGCCAACAGATAATCCTGCTACCAGGTTGGGAGCGAAGCTTTTGTTTTTATAATCAAGTGTACCAGTGGCAAAATCTGCGGGAGTGGCATTATAGCTTTTACCGTGCGCTTCGTAAGGTGATTTGGATTGTATGTTGCCGGCGTCAAAGGAAGTAAAGCCTTTATCCAGCACCATCTGGCTGTAGCCGGTGGCTACGTTGGCGTTGAGCGACAGTTTCCCGGGGGCGTCTTTCATTACCATGTTCACTACGCCGCCTACGGCGTCAGCCTCCATGTTGGGGGTTAAGGATTTATATACCTCGAGGCGGTCCAGCAATTCCGACGGGAAGATGTCCAGCGGCACGTAGCGGTATTTATTATCCGGGCTGGGTATTTTCACCCCGTTGATAAGTGTGTAGTTATATCTTTTGTCCATACCACGGAGAATGGCGTATTGCCCGTCGCCATTGCTGCTGCGTTCTATGGAGATACCGGAAACGCGCTGGATCACGTTGGCCACAGTGAGGTCGGGCGATACTTCTATTGCCTGACCGGATACAACGTTCATCACCTGGACGGATTTCTGTTCCAGTTTGCGGGCGGTGTTTTCAGAGGAGGCTTTGGTGCCGCCGGCAATTACTACTTCACTCAGGTTTTTGCTGCTGCGTTCACTGAGGTAGATGTTGAGCGCGGGGTTGTCACTTTCCTGTACGGTAACTTCTTTTGTTAATGTTTTGTAGGTAAGATGGGAAATGTGCAGGGTGAATGTTCCTGCGGTGATTTTTTTAAATTCAAAGGAACCATCAAGACCCGTGAGGGCTACCAGTTTGGTTTGGTCCATTACAACGGTGACGCCTACCAGCGGTTCGCCCGTTTTCTGATCGTACACATGTCCTTTCAGACTGCCGGCGCTGGCAAATGTGACGCTCAGCAGCAGACATAAAAGCGTTGTTAAAAGTGTCTTCATCTTTTGGTGAATTTGATGCCGTTCGTGTTAGTGGCGAATGGCATCGCAAATGTGGGCTGCTCCAAAAAAAAATGCAAGAAAGCAGCGTAAGCAAAACGTAAACAGCGTTAACAACACCGTAAACAAAGCGTGATCAGCGTATACAAACAGGATGTAAGTTGTTGGTAGTTAGGTGTTTATTTGTAACAGGAATCGCCATTACCATTATGTTACCGCAACGTTACCGGAAGGTTATGCATCACAGGCTTTGCACAAAAGTGTTGAGCGTATCGCCTTCCGGAATGTTTAATTTTTTCCGGAGACGGTATCTTGCCACCCGTAAACTGTCGGGTGAAATACCAAGAATGGTAGCCATATCTTTTGAGTCCATATTCATTTTATGGAGCGCCAGTAATTTGATATCGTTGTTGGTAAGATCGCTGTGCAACGCATTGAGTTTATCAAAAAATACCTGGTGTACCTGTTCAAAGATGCCGGTGAATTCTTTCCATTGTTTCTCGTGATTGACGGTCTGGTTAATTTTCAGCACCAGTTGCTGCAGTTGTTTTTTCTGGTCGCGTTTATCTTCCTGTACCATCTCTGAGAGGGTATTCCGCAGTTCATCCAGGAACTGGTTCCGTTGGATCACGTCCAGCGTATGAGTGGCCAGCTGCCTGCTTTTCAGTTCCAGCTGGTCTTTCTGCACGCGGTTTATTTCGGCATTCCGTTCAGATACGGTCTGGGCCTGGCTGATCTTCAGCTTCTGGCGGGAAATGGTGAGCAGGCAAAGGAGGATGAGTAACACTACTACAATGACTACCGCCGTGTAAATGATGCGGTTTATTTTATGGCTGTTTTCCAGCTGGAGGATTTCGTCATTCTTTTTATTGGTATCGTACAGGATCTGGAGGAAATTCATCTGCTGGTTGTTTTGGGCAGAGTAAATGTCGAGCAGGCATTTGCGGCTGTACTCCATATAATAAAAGGCGCTGTCGTTCCGTCCGAGGAGATTAAACGCTTTGGCAATGTCTTTACAGGCCGCGGCTTCCTGGTACTTGTT
The DNA here is from genome assembly GCF_051362515.1 of Chitinophaga sp. ARDCPP14. Taxonomy (NCBI): domain Bacteria; kingdom Pseudomonadati; phylum Bacteroidota; class Chitinophagia; order Chitinophagales; family Chitinophagaceae; genus Chitinophaga; species Chitinophaga sp. ARDCPP14. The sequence goes on from NZ_JBKIXB010000011.1 coordinate 119,506, forward strand.
ATTGGTTTGCTGTGCCAGAGCGAGTGCTGCCTTGGAATAGGGCAGGCTGTTTTTTACATCGCCGGTTTTCCGGAGCACATCACCTATATTATTTAATACTTCTATGCCGGCTATCCGTTCGTGGCTTGCCTCAAAGAGTTGCAGGGCCATGCGGAAGGAGGAGAGGGCGGTATCGTATTTTTCGAGGTCTTCATAAATGGTGCCCAGGTTTTCGTAGATGCCGGCCATGCCGAACGTGTCGCGTGCGCGCTGGTATTGTGTCAGCGCCAGTTCCTGGAAATACCGGGCGCTGTCGTATTGTTGCTGTTTTTCGTAGTAGTGACCAATGTGGCCATAGGTGGCGGCAATGCCGGCGGGATCATTTACCTGCCGGTATAGCTGAAGGGCTTTATCGTACTGCATTTTGGCGCCCGGCTTATTAATATTGCGATAATAGAGCTGGCCCATATCATTGAGTACAGCCGCTTCGGCGGCTTTATGGCCGGTGGCGGTAAAAAGAGTGGCCGCCTGCTGGTAGTATTCCAGTGATTTGGCGTAGTGCCCCAGGGTAAAGCAGATTTTTCCCATCTGGCGGAGGCATTTGCCGGCAGTGGCTTCATCTTTGTTACTGATAGCTGCATCGTGCATTTTGCGCAGGGCAAGAAAGGCGGCATCCGGTGATTCCTGGCTCAGCTTTCCTGCGGCTGCCAGCTGCATTTGCAGGGTGTCCTGTGCAGCGGTGGCAGTTACCGGGAAGACAGATAAGCATACTACGATAAACTGAAGAAAACGTTTCATTTGTAATGACAGCACGTATTAATTAAGTGTAATCAATCCGCAAAGAATGTTTTTTAGTGTTAACTGTATGTTACCAAACGGGCTGCCGCTGACATAAAAATGCTTGCTTACCGATACTATTTTATATATTATTGTGCCGCCGGTTACATTTTTTGACCCATAAATTAGTTCCAGTTAAATATTGATTATGAAAAAGAGAATCTTAGTTACCATGCTGCTGGCGGGAGGAATTGGCGCCGCCAATGCCCAGGAGAAAGCAAAACCTGAAGATACAGAAGTATATACCCCGGTGCCGCCGGAGGTAAAACCCGGAAAAAAATGTGGTGAAGCGCCTTCGGATGCGATCATCCTGTTCGATGGCAGCAACCTGGATCAGTGGGTAATGACCGACGACCGGGAGAAACCTGCAGAATGGCTGGTGAACAAAGGCATTCTGACGGTGAACAAAAAGTCAGGAAATATTGAAACAAAGAAGTCCTTTAAGAACTACCAGTTACATATCGAGTGGCGCGTTCCCGCCAATATCACCGGTACTGGTCAGGGCAGGGGCAACAGCGGCGTTTTCCTCGCCTCCATTGGTAAAGGGGATGCCGGTTATGAATTGCAGGTGCTGGACTCCTATAACAATAAAACGTATACCAATGGCCAGGCCGGCAGCATTTACAAGCAGTCCGTGCCACTGGCTAACCCTACCCTGAAGCCAGGGGAGTGGAATACGTATGATGTAATCTGGACAGCGCCCGTATTTGGTGCAGATGGCGCGTTGGTATCTCCCGCAAAAGTAACCGTAACTTTTAACGGCGTAGTGGTACAGAATGGCTATGAGCTGAAAGGCCCTACCCAATACATTGGTCAGGCATCTTACCGCCAGGCGCATGGCGCCAGCCCAATCAAGCTGCAGGCCCATGGCGATAAGAGTGAGCCGCTCAGCTTCCGGAATATCTGGGTAAGAGAATTACAGTAACAAAAACGAATTTACAGGAGAGGGCTGCCGGAAACGACAGCCCTTTTTTATTTTTTTCTCCCCGTTCCATCATTTTCTTTACTTTTAATACAACGACGTTATGTAAAACTATTCCACTTTATCCGGTTCCATGGAGCACGTAAACATTGAAAAGAAATTGTTGCAAAGGGCTGCCGAAGGCCATGAGGAGGCGTTTACCCAACTCTTTTTCCTGTACAGGCATAAGTTGTACAGCTTCCTGCTGCGCTTAACGGAATCTCCCGAAATGACGGAAGACGTAATACAGGACGTATTCCTGAAATTGTGGAAGGACCGTGAAAACCTGGTGAACATTGAACAGTTTGGCGGGTATGTTTACCGGATGGCCCAACACCAGGCACTGAATGCGTTCCGCCGGATGGCGAAAGAAACACTGATCCTGGCTGAACTCACCAGGACGATCAACGATGCCGCCCCCGCCGATGCCGCGGATAACCTGAGTGTCCGCGAGGTGAGGGAAAAGTTACAATACGCGCTGGATCATCTTCCCCCAAAACAAAAACTGGTGTATACCCTCAGCCGGGAACAGGGACTGAAACATGAAGAAATTGCCCGTCAGCTTAATATTTCCCCGTCTACCGTTAATAATCATATGATTGCCGCCCTGCGCACCATCCGCCAGCAGCTGGGCCCGCACCTGCATTCCATTACCGGCGCTTCCTGCCTCCTGATGATCATCGATGGCTTCTGCTGAAAAAATATTTTCAGGGACACTAGTTATATCCTTCCGCCCGGGTGTCTATAATACGACAGATTCCGCATTAATGTAAAAACACCGCATGACTTCAGCAAGGATCAGCTACCTGGCAGCACGCTATTTTGATAATACCTGTACACCGGCAGAAAAGCTGGAGCTGGCGGCATGGATCGACCGGCAAACGGATGATACCGTGCTGGAAGCCGTATTGGGAGAAGCCTGGGCATCGCATGTGCCGCTGATCATGATGCCGGATGAAATGTCGGACCGCATTGTGTCAGCCATGTTTGGCCGTGCGCCGGAGGTACCCGTGATGCAGGCGCGTACCCGCTATTATAAAATATGGTGGGCAGCTGCCAGTATCCTTGTACTGGGTGGCATAGGCGTATGGGCATGGCAGCATCAGCGGTCGCCATCGCCGGTAGCAGAAAGCAAACAACAACGATATAAAAATGAAGTGATGCCGGGCAGCAACCGCGCCATGCTCACCCTGGCCGATGGGAGCGTGATTGCGCTGGACAGCGCCGGCAACGGACTATTGGGCCGGCAGGGCGCCGTAAAGATCATCAAACAGGCCAACGGTGAACTGGCTTATGTGGGCAACGGCAACGGCGAGGCCATGTATAATACCATGACCACCCCGCGGGGCGGTCAGTACCACCTTACCTTGCCGGATGGCACACAGGTTTGGTTGAACGCCGCTTCTGCGATTACTTATCCCGCCGCATTTACCGGTAAGGAAAGAAAAGTAACAGTAAAAGGGGAAGCCTATTTCGAGGTAACCGCCAATGCCAATATGCCTTTCCGGGTAGCCGCCGGCAACACCGCTATAACGGTACTGGGCACACGATTTAACGTAAATGCCTATACGGAGGAACCGGCTGTCCGCACCACGCTGGTAGATGGTGCCGTAAGCGTAACAGCCGGCAGCAACAGCACCGTACTCCGCCCGCGCATGCAGGCGAGGGTAGGCAAAGATGAAGTATTACACGTTACTGAAAATATAGATACCGATGAAATCATCGCCTGGAAAAACGGGTTCTTCCAGTTTACCGACGCAGATATGCCTGCCGTAATGCGGCAAATAGAGAAGTGGTACGATGTTAAAGTAACTTATGAAGGAGCTGTTCCTGAAAAGAGCTTTGGCGGTGGTATGCAACGCTCTTTGCCCTTAACGGAAGTGTTGGGAATACTGGAAGAAAATGGGGTGAAATTTAAGATAGAGGGGAAAAATATTATTGTATTGAAATAAAAAACCACGTTACTGATTCACTATTAAACTTAGAAACACAAATTCCACTGCATAAGCTCCTGTAGTTTATGTATCCTCACCTGTTATGCATAATAAAGCCGGAAACGCTGATAACATTTCCGGCGGCGTCTGGATAACAGAAACAAAAAAGTCGGCGAAGACTCCTTATTCATTCAACCAAACAATGCAAATGTATGCAAATTAATTGTATCGCTCTTTGCAGCCGGACAGCTGTTGCTATTACCCGGAGCGTTATTTCCCGGACAGGCAGCAGGGTTTCCCGGCATCGCACGCTATGCTCAACCAAAATGCTGTTAGCTATGAAGTTAACGATTGTGTTCACATTACTGCTCCTGAACGTAAGTGCCACGGGCCTTTCGCAAACGGTCAGTTTTTCCGGTAAGTCGGTATCACTCAAAGCAGTTTTTGCCGCCATCAAAAAACAAACGGGATACGTGGTGTTCTACGACAACCAGCTGCTGCAAAACAGCAAGCCGGTGACCCTCTCCGTGGAAGACGCGCCGCTGGCGGTATTGCTGAATGCTGCCCTGAAAGACCAGGGGATGACTTTTACCATCCTGGACAGAACTATTTCAGTAAGGAAGCAGCGGCCGCCGCTCACACTTCCGCCCCTCCTGAAATTGATGATCCCGCAAATGACCATCACCGGCCGGGTTACCGACGATTCCAATACACCGCTGCCCGGCGTTACGGTATTGCAGAAAGGAACCAGCAACGCCGTTGTGACCAGCGAAACGGGCGAATACCGGCTTTCCAATATCAGCGATGGCGCCGTGATCGTTTTTTCCTACATCGGGTTTAATAAAGAAGAGATCACCGTGAATGGACAGTATAAGCTGGACGTTCGCCTTACCAAAGCCGCCAACACCGCACTCGACGAACTGGTGGTAATCGGCTATGGCACCATGAAGAAAAGTGACCTCACCGGCGCTGTGTCTACCGTGAAAGGCGATGCCATCGCTTCCCGCAAAACCACGCAGGTATCGCAGGCACTCCAGGGCGCTGTGCCGGGCGTAATGGTTACCCGCACCAACAACGCACCAGGCGCCGTGGCGCAGATCCGCGTAAGAGGGATCACCACCATTTCTGATGCCGGCGCCACACCGCTCATCATCCTCGATGGCGTACCCATAGATGATATCAACTCCATCAACCCAAATGATATCGATAATATTTCGGTATTGAAAGACGCCGCCTCTGCTTCTATTTATGGCTCCAGGGCCGCCGCCGGCGTGATCCTGGTCACCACCAAACGCGCAAAGAGCGGGCAGCTGGACCTGAACTACAGCTATGAATACGGGGTGGAAAAGCCTACCAAATTGCCGGATTATGCCAATGCCGTACGCTATATGCAACTTACCAATGAGCTGCGGTGGAACGATAATGGTAATAACGCCAACGAATATCCTACCTATACCAAAGATATTGTAGATAACTACGCCACATTGCATGCACAAAATCCGGATCAATACCCGGATACTGATTTTAGAGGCATGATCCTCAACAACAGCGCACCCCGCGAAACCCATGCACTCAGCATTGCCGGCGCCGGGAAGGCACTGCGCTCCAGGGTTTCACTGGTATATGATAAAATCGGCGCACTGTACGACGACCGCTCGTACGACCGCCTCACCACACGTATCAATAACGACATCGTCATCAATAAATACCTCACCGCCAGCGTGGATGTGAATTACAAACGCACCATCGTTAAACAGCCCATCGTTGACCCGATGTACAAGATGGGTATCATGCCGCCTATTTACGCGGCCATGTGGTCCGACGGCCGCATTGGCGCTGGAAAAGACGGCGCGAACATATACGTGCAAACAAAATACGGCGGCTTTAACAACAACTGGTTTAATCAACTTGGCGGAAAGGTAGGTATCGATTTTACGCCCATAGAAGGATTGAAAATTTCCGGTGTCGTATCTCCTTTTATTAACTTCGATAAAGGAAAGAAATTTACCCGGAAAGTGCCGTATACGTCTTTCAACAATCCCAACATCATTTCGGGATATATTGAAGGCGCTACGGAAACCAAACTGGAAGAAGTCCGCAACGATAACTACCGCTATACCACCCAGTTTATTGCCAATTATAGTAAACAGATCAAAGACCACAGCTTCAGCCTGATGGGCGGATATGAATTTTATAAGGCATTCAATGAAGATCTGGGCGCTTCCCGCGGCCAATATATCCTCAGCAACTATCCCTACCTCAACCTGGGACCACTGGAGTTCCGCGACAACAGCGGCGGCGCATATGAAAATGCTTACCGCTCCTGGTTTGGAAGGGTTACTTATAGCTATAAAGACAAATACCTGTTCCAGGGAAATATCCGCTATGATGCGTCTTCCCGTTTTGCTGCAGGCTACCGCTGGGGTTCTTTCCCCTCTTTTTCTGCCGGCTGGGTAATATCAGAAGAGAAATTTATGAAATCCACCGCGCCCTGGTTATCCTTTGCAAAGCTCCGTGCTTCCTGGGGTTCGCTGGGTAACGAACGTATCGGTAACTACCCTTACCAGGCATTGCTGCGCTTTGAAAATAACTCCCTGTTCTATAAAGGCAACAACGCCGTATCCGCGCAATCTGCCGCACAGTGGCAATATGCGATCCGTGATATTTCCTGGGAAACCACCCACTCATGGGATCTCGGCGCTGATGTAAATTTCCTCAATAACAGGTTACGTTTCACCGGTGATTATTTTAAGAAGACAACAGACGATATCCTGCTGGAGCTGGAAATCCCTGATTACATTGGCTTCGACAATCCTTACCAGAATACCGGTAAAATGTTTACAACCGGCTGGGAAGCGCAACTGGGCTGGAGCGATCGCATCGGTGATTTCACTTATAGTGTATCCGTGAACGTAGCAGACTTTGTATCAAAAATGGGCGACCTGGGTGGTACACAGTTCGTGGGAGATTCTATCAAAAAACAAGGCAGTGAATTTAACGAATGGTATGGCTATTTATCTGATGGGATTTACCAGACACAAGACGAAGTGGATAAATCGGCGAAGCTCAACGCCAATGTGAGGCCCGGCGATATCCGCTACCGCGATGTGAGCGGTCCGAATGGCGTACCCGATGGCAAAATATCCCCTGAATACGACCGCGTATTACTGGGTGGTTCGTTGCCCCGCTACCAATATGGCATCAATTTGCAAGGTGGGTTCCGCAACTGGGATCTGGGTATCGTATTCCAGGGCGTAGGCAAACAAAACTCCAGGCTTACTGTGGATATGGTACGGCCCCTCATGGAAAATTTCGGCAATTTCCCGGCTATCCTCGATGGCAATTCCTGGAGCAAATACAATACGCCGGAACAGAACAAAGCAGTCCGGTATCCGCGTTACAGCAATACTTCCGCAGGCAATAACTACGCCATGTCCGATTTCTGGCTGATCAACGGCGCCTATTTCCGCCTGAAAAATATCAGTGTGGGGTATTCCATGCCTAACGACTGGGTAAAGAAGATCCGCATACAAGGTGTTCGTATATACGGCAGCGTTAGCGATCTTTTATCGGTGCATAATTTCCCGAAAGGCTGGGATCCTGAACAACCTTCGCTGGGCTATCCTATTACCACCAGTTATGTTATTGGCGCATCTGTTAAATTCTAAATTCCACGAACATGAAGCAACTTATTCTCATAGCCGGCATCACTTGTTTTTTCTTCAGCGCCTGCGGCAGCCTGGATCTGAACCCGCTGTCCGACGGCTCCAGTGAAACCTGGAATTCCAATGCGGAAGAAATTGAAATGTCGCTCAACGGATTGTATAAAATCAATTTCTGGATGAAGGACGACGATGAGTGGACCGACGACTGGATCTACCGCGACGTTACTACCGCTATTACCGGCGCTACCATCAATGGGCAAACTGATTTTGTAAAGAAGTGGTGGACAGATACCTACAAAGCCGTTGCCCGCGCCAACAACATCCTGCAAAGCATTTCCCGCGCCGATAAGGTGTTGTCGGCCGACCAGATCAACAACTACACCGCAGAGGCCCGCTTTGTAAGAGCGTGTATGTATTCCCGTTTGTTATCGCATTACGGCAATATTATTTACACCGATTCCATGCTCGATATCGACCAGGCATTGCAGCTGAAGCAAACGGACAAAGCCACGGTGCTGAAAAAGATCTATGAAGATTTTGATGCCGCTGCCGCTACCTTGAAAACCACTTACGGTACATCGGAATTGAAACGTGCCACCAAAGGCGCTGCCCTGGCCATGAAAGCGCGTATTGCCCTGTATATGGGCGACTGGGCGGTTGCACGTGACGCCGCTAAAGCATGTATCGATCTCGATGTATATAAATTGCACGATAATTTTGGTAACTTGTTCCTGTCGAAGACAAAAAACTCCACCGAAACAGTTTTTGGCCTGCCAAGATCCGTGACCTTAAAAGTTACTTTCGACGATTGCCAGAATTATGTATCGCGTAACGCCGGTGGCTGGGCTGCCAAAGATCCGTCATGGGATCTCTTTTGCAGTTTTTTATGTAAAGATGGATTACCGGTAGATGAATCCCCTTTATTTAATCCCCGCCGCCCGTTTGATAATCGTGATCCGCGCTGTGCCGCCACCATCGTGGAGTTTCAGACACCGCACCTGGGATATATTTTTCAGCCGCACCCGGACTCCGTGAAAGTAAGATCCGTATCAGACAATAAATACGTAGAAAATAAAGACACCCGCACCATTGCACAGTACGCATCGTTCAACGGGTTGTTATGGAAAAAGGGAATTGACGGCGACTGGCTCCTCAACTCCTGGAAATCAGAACCGGATAATATCGTGATCCGTTTTGCAGATGTATTGCTGATATATGCAGAAGCCAAAACAGAGCTGGGAGAAACAGATCAGCTGGTGCGCGATGCTATTAACAAAGTAAGGGCGCGCGCCTATGGTACCGTGTACACCAATACCAGCGAGTATCCTGCGGTGACTACGGCAGATCAGTCTGCCCTGCGTAAAATTATCCGTACGGAAAGAAGAATGGAGTTTGCGCTGGAAGGCATCCGCTATATGGATATCATCCGCTGGAAGCTGGCAGAAAAAGTGCTGAACAAAGCAAACTATGGTTTGCTGGAACCCGCGGACCTGCGCACAAAAATAGTGCAGCCTGGATTATGGTTCTTCCCGCAAACGCCGGCTATCGATGAAGATGGTATAGCAGATTTTACCGCGATGTATAATGCCGGTCTGGTAAAACAGATCACCGTGCGAAAGTTTGATGCCACGCGCCAGTACCTGTGGCCTATTCCATCTACAGAAGTATTGACCAGTCACCTCACCCAGAACCCAAATTATTAAGCCAGCACATGACACAAAGAAATAGATTGGCAGCAGTATTAATGACCATCGGTATATTGGGAGCTGCCTGTAAAAGTGAAAAAGCCGCGGCGCCGCGATCGTTCAGCGGTATTTACCCGCAACTGGCGATGTATAACAAGGAAGGAGAATGCGGTACCGGTGCAGTAGTGCCCTGGGCGGGGAAACTGTGGGTAATTACTTACGGCCCGCACCTGCCTTTTGGTTCATCTGATAAACTGTATGAAATAACCCCCGACCTGAAACAGGTGGTACGCAGCGAAAGCATTGGCGGCACACCAGCCAACCGCATGATCCACCCGGAAAGCCACCAGTTGTTCATAGGGCCATATGCGATTGGAGAAAACGGCCAGGTGCGCGTCATCCCTTACACGGCAATGCCCGGGCGGCATACCGGTAACGCCAGGCATCTTACAGATCCCGCCGGCAAAATTTACTATGGCACTATGGAAGAAGGTTTTTATGAAGTAGATGTAAAAACCCTTCAGCCTACTTTATTATATGAAGATGGAAATGTAAAAAACGAAAAAGGCGCAGACACTACCGCCAACTCACCTTCCGCCTTGTTGCCGGGAGCGCATGGTAAAGGCCTGTATTCGGGGCAGGGCGTAATGATCTATTCCAACAACGGGGAACCCGGACCCAAAGCATTGACCCAGTTTGATATTGAAGCCGGGTCGTTATCGGAATGGAACGGGAAGGACTGGAAAGTGGTGCGCCGGAACCAGTTCACGGAAATCACCGGCCCGGGCGGTATCTCCGGAAATAAAAATCCGGCCACAGATCCCATATGGGCAACGGGCTGGGATCATAAATCGGTGTTACTCGGATTGCGCGACCAGGGCAAATGGAGCTTTTTCCGGTTGCCAAAGGCCAGTCACAGCTACGACGGCGCACATGGCTGGAACACCGAATGGCCGCGTATCCGCGATATCGGCGCCAACAATAAACCGGATTACCTCATGACCATGCACGGCCTGTTCTGGCATTTCCCCGGACAGTTTTCTACCGGGCATACTGCGGGTATCCGTCCCCGTAGTGCCTACCTGAAAGTGATCGGCGACTTCACCCGCTGGCAGGATCAACTGGTGTTTGGTTGTGACGACGCCGCACAAAAAGAATTTCTCAACAAGCGTACCGCCAAAGGAAGTATTGAAGGACCCGGACAATCAAATTCCAATCTCTGGTTTACCTCCCTGCAACAACCCGATGCGCTGGGACCTAATACCGCCGAAGGCGCCGTATGGCTGAATGAAGCCGTAACACCCTCTCAGCCTTCCGAGCCTTTCCTTTTTGCCGGCTGGCCTCACCGCAGCGCGCGCATCACCCACAACAGCAAACGTGCCGTGGAGTTCACGCTGGAAACAGATAAAGGCGACGGCAACTGGAGCGTTGCGCAAAAAGTAACCGTAGCACCCGGGCAAACCGGTGACATTATTTTCCCGGAAAATATGCCGGGAGAATGGATCCGCATCACTGCCGCACAACCGGTAGTTGCCACCGCGCATTTCTTTTATGCTGCCAATGATGCCCGCAAAACAGCCCCGGCGGCTATTTTCAGCGGACTAAGCAAAGTAACCGATGCCGTTTCCAACGGCGGATTATTATATGGTTTAGGTAACGATCGCCGCGCACTTGGCATACTGGCACAGTCGTATAAAAATGGCGACGCTACAGTGGAAGGCTATTACGAGCTGGATGCTAATATGGACCTGGTAAAAAAAGACGATCCTAAAACGGCGGACTTTATCCGGCAGAAATTCGCCATCCCGCAACAGGCGGTGACGGTGGAAGCCGGCGCTGTATTGATTGTAGACGACAAAGGCCGCAGATGGCGGTTGCCATTAGGCAACGAAGCCTTCGCCGGGCTTACCGGGAAAGCCGCCCTGCGCATTTGCCGCGAGGTGTCAACAGAAAGGGACCTGTTTAATTGTATGGGCACCTTCTATGAATTGCCTGCGGAAAACGCCGACGGCTACGCGAAAATACGACCGGTAGCATCGCATCCTTTCCGGATCAACGACTACGCCGCTTACCGTGGTATGCTGGTAATGACAGGCATTGCTCCCGGTACCAAAGCCGGCGAACATATCGTTGTATCGGAAGATAAAAAAGCGATGGTATGGGCAGGCGCTATCGATGATCTCTGGCAGCTGGGCCGGCCGGTGGGCCGCGGCGGTCCGTGGAAAGATGAGGCGGTGGAAGCAGGCAAGGCATCAGATCCTTACCTGATTGGTTTTTATTCACAGCGGCAGCTGCAGTTATCGCATGATGCTGCCGCGCCGGTTGAATTTACCCTGGACATCGACCCGGTGGGCAATGGCGCCTGGATGAAGTATAAAACCGTTACCGTTGCCCCGGGAGAAACGCTGAACTGGCAGTTCCCCGATGGCTTCGAAGCAAGATGGATCCGTTTTACCAGCAATAAAAACTGCCACGCTACTGCATGGCTGGAATATAAATAAGGAGCGGCATGAAATATACAGTGGTCTGTTTACTGATGTGGTGTTGCCAGGTAGCCAACGGGAAAAATCCCGTAGATACCGGCGCCGTGAAAGACGTGCTGGGTAACCGCTCGCTGTTACCGGTGGCGGCTTTCTATAAAACATATCGTATCAGTGACACTGCAGCTTATGAGCTGCAGCTGGCGCTGGACCGGGATAACAGGCCACTGTACTATTATCGGCATATTTTTACGCCGGTTTGTTATACGGGAGAATGTAAACCGGTATACATCAACCTTTACTGGGACCTGCTGGGCAATTATATCCGTTATGATCTGCCCGGAAAGGAAGTATTAACAAAGCTGGATCACAAAGAATTTAAACGCGACGATTATGAAAAGCTGCAGGACATACTGGCCCGGCCCAATTCGTTGCTGGCTGATCTGGCTATCACCGACCTCATTGTACCGGGAACGGAAAGTCTCAGCGATTCGGTGGATGCCCGCACCGGCGCTACGCTGAAAACCATTAAAAATGAAGTGATTTCCGGCGCCGTGTACACCTGTTATACCTTGTGGCATATCGCACACGGTACCGTGACAGATGAAATCGCCCGTATTACAGATACCTATATCAATCCCGCACTGCTGCATCGTTTTCTGTCTTCCTCCAATCACGCTTATCAGTATAAAGCACTTGAAAAGGTGATGGATAAAAACGGGAGGATAATGCCGGGTTTTGAAAATGATATCCGTACTTTGATTAATGGCAAAAATATTTTTATTGCCAGGTATACTTTGCAACAGGTACATCCCGGTTTTATCAGCGGCGTCAAGGCACAGTCGTGGTTGTGGGATACTTACACTAAAAGCGTGTACCCGTTACAGTTAACCATGCTGCGTAAACTGGCCACCGTGCCGCTGAGCGATGCAATGGCAAAGCAACTCGCGAATGCGGGCAGCAGCGCCAATGAGGAACAGTTCCATTTAATACTGGCCGCATTACAGGCCACGCCCCATTTGCCGGATGCAGCGATACAGCTGCTGGCAAACCAGTTAAAAAACACCGATGCCACACGGGCAGCCGCTATCCATGCGTTGCTGCTACAACAGCAGCCGGTGAATCATTCCGTAAAAATTAAGATGCATGAATATGAACAAACGCTTCATCCAACTGAAAAATAGCTGGCTCACCATCCTGTTGTTGTGTATATGTACACCCTGGCTGCAGGCGCAACAGCGGGTATTTGTAGAAACAGAATCCTTTACAGAAAAAGGCGGCTGGGTAATCGACCAGCAGTCGTTTCCCGTAATGGGCTCCTCCTACCTGATGGCGCACGGCATGGGCCGCCCGGTAAAAGATGCGGTGACTACCGTTAATTTCCCGGAGAAAGGTACTTATCATTTATGGGTGCGCACAAAAGACTGGGCGCCCTTCCCGAAGGGACCAGGAAAATTCCAGGTGGTAGTGAATGATGCACCGGTGAAAACGGTGTTTGGGGAAAGCGGCAACGACAAATGGAAATGGTACGACGGCGGCGAGATCACCGTGGCTGCCGGCGCCACAAAAATAGCCTTGCGCGACCTCACCGGTTTTAATGGCCGTTGTGATGCCCTGATGTTTACCACCGGGAAATTTACCCCGCCGGATGACGCGGCCGCACTGAGTGCATTACGGCGTAACCTTTTGCATTTAACAGCGGCGCCAAAAGAAGCAGGCCCGTTTGATCTCGTGGTAGTAGGTGGCGGCATTGCCGGCACCTGTGCCGCTATATCCGCTTCCCGCATGGGTTTGAAAGTAGCGTTGATACAAGACAGACCCGTACTTGGCGGTAACAACAGCTCGGAAATACGGGTGCACCTGATGGGCGATATCGACAAAAATTACTATCCCAAGCTGGGTCGCATTGTAAGGGAAATGGATAACGGCGATCCCGGTAACGGTAACCCCGATGCAAAAGAATATGGCGATGCCCGTAAAATAGCCATCGTTAAAGCAGAAAAAAATCTTACCCTGTTCCTCAATACCTATGTATTCAAAGTAGAAAAAGAGAAAGATCATATTGTAGCGGTTACCGGCCGTGATATTGCGAGCAACCAGGAAACACGTTTTACCGGCACTTATTTCTCTGATTGTACCGGCGATGGCACGATAGGTTATCTTGCCGGCGCCGCCTTCAGGATGGGCCGGGAAAGCAAAGAAGAAACAGGCGAATCGCTCGCCGCAGAGAAGCCAGATAGCTTTACACTTGGCACTTCTAACTTGTGGGCCTCCCTGCCAACAGACAGCGTTACTGCTTTCCCTGCCACCCCCTGGGCATTGCAGTTTTCAGACGAATATCATATTGATGCGTCTAAGGCGGACTGGGAATGGGAAACCGGTTTTGGTAATTTCAATACCATCACGGAAGCCGAACAAATCCGCGATCATAACCTGCGCGCAATTTATGGTAACTGGTCCTATCTTAAAAACAGCAAGCCCGAAAAATATGGCAAACAGCAACTGGCCTGGGTAGCCTATATCGGCGGTAAGCGTGAATCCCGGAGGATCATCGGCGATCATGTGCTCACCCAGATGGATATCCAGGAAGGCAAAATGTACCCGGATGGCGCTGTCACCGCCACCTGGACCATCGACCTGCATTTCCCGGATCCTGTCAACAAAAAATATTTTGAAGGACAGGAATTTTTTGCCGGCACCAAACATATCAGGGTGGCCCCGTATACCATTCCGTACCGTTGTTTATATTCTAAAAATATCAGCAACCTGTTTATGGCAGGACGGAATATCAGCACCACGCATGTAGCCTTTGGCAGTACCCGCGTAATGCGCACCTGTGGTATGATGGGAGAAGTAGTAGGCTTTGCCGCCTATGTGGCCAATAAATACCACGGCAGCCCGAGAAGTGTATACACCGATCATCTCCCCGAACTGATGGACCTGCTTAAAAATTAAACATGTACGCCGTTTATATCCTGCTGCTGTTGCATACCGCCGTTGCCCCTTCCATGATACACCTGGAAGGCAGCGCGCAGGGCACTACCTGGCATATTCAATATGCGGATGCGCAGCAGCGGGATTTCACGCCGCAGATAACACAAATCTTAGCAGACATCGACCAGTGCCTGTCTGTTTACCGGAAAGACTCCGAGATCTCTTTATTTAACCGCGCTACCTCCCTTGAATTCCAGCTGCCTTATTTTTACCCGGTATTAAAAAAATCCGCCGAGATATACGCCGCTACCGGCGGCGCTTTCGACCCTACTGTCATGCCGCTCACAGCCGCTTACCGGCAGGGCAAAAGAACACATACCCCGTGGTGGGAAAAGGCCGATTCCCTGTTGCAATATGTAGGCTTTTCCAATATCCGTTTTGATGAAACCGGCGTGCGCAAATTAAAGGAAGGCGTAAGCCTCGATTTCGACGGCATTGCGCAAGGCTATAGTGTGGATGTTTTAGCCGCATTACTGGATCGCAACAGCATCAGCGACTACATGGTAGAGATAGGCGGGGAAGTGCGCTGTAAAGGGCTTAAAAACGGCAATTCGTGGACCGTTGGCATCGATAACCCATTGCATCCCGATCAGCAACTGGCTACCATACGGCTGCATAACAGGTCCGCTACCACGGCAGGCAATTACCGCGATCACTATGAGCAAAACGGTACTGTATCCGGGCATATCATTCATCCCAAAACCGGCTACTCCACACCCGATTCGCTGTTGAGCGTTACGGTGTTTTCTGAAGATGCTATTACCGCAGACGGATATGATACCGCTTTTATGGTAATGGGAGTAGAGGCAACGAAACAGTTCCTGGCGCAACGGAAAGATCTGGATGCATACCTGGTGTATGTGGATGCGCAGGGCGGGGTAAAGGTGTGGATGACGGAAGGGGTGGGGAGAATGGTGGAGTGAGAGAGAGACTGTTCCGAAGATTAACCCAAAAAGCTGTCGTTATTGATGGCTTTTTGTTTTGAATTTAATTAATTGCATAGTACTGATTTGCGATATCTGTGTATATTTAATTAAACTAAATATTCAGCTGTTTTATACTTTGTATAACCCCCGGGGAATTTCCTCTTATCAGTTAATTAACTACGCATATTGCTTCCCATTTTGTAATAATTAATGATGCTTCAGCCGCAATACAGTTGCTTTTAAGTCGGGTCATTTATTCTTTTAATTGATGATTTTTATCAATTAATTGACAAATAAAATAAATTTACATAACTTTATGAGAGTTCTACATACTGCATCGGGCAAATATAAAGAGGCTCGTATAACTTTACTACGAAAAGTGGAGTTAACAGGCGCCACAAAGAAGAGATTTGATTTTGATTGGGAAAGGGAAGTAGAATTTGAAACCTATAAAATCACATTTATCAATGATGATTATATTCTTGGACTGATGTCTGTTTAAATTAATTCTTCAGAGCGTAGATGTGAAATAAGATTTGTTGGAATTGTCACGGGAGAATAGAGGTGATTTTAAGGTGTATGATAGGCTGGCAGGTTGTTTGATTGCTTTTGCATGCAAACTGTCATTTAAAGAAGGGTTTAATGGTTTTGTTTCTTTGATACCTAAGACGGTATTAATTTCTCATTATATGAGGAAATATTTTTTTTCTCCAATGGGAGCACAGCTCTATGTAGACGGTGAAATTTCTATTACTCTCATTACAGATTATTTGGAAAACGATTAATTATGAAGAAGAATAAGAAAATAGGTGAAGAACTATCTGTGGATAACATTTATCCTCACGGCCTTTCCAAAGAAGAAAAAACTGCTGCAGATAGAGAAATGGCAGCGTTTCGTATGCAGCAGTGGAATAAAATGACCCCAGCCGATCACCTCAGAGCAGACTTATTGCAAGTTAAGTACCAGATGGAAAGCGTAATTGAATCACTGGAATACCAGGGCTCATTGCACTTCGGCTATTTCCTTTCTGCCTATATCCGGGCCGTGCAAAAGAAGCAAAAGGAATTCGCCGCGGAGATCAGTATCGATGAAACCCGTTTAAGCCGTATTATTCATAATAAAGAATTTCCTAATGATGAGTTGTTTATCAGGCTGGAGCTGCACTCAAACAATACAATACCCGCACTCAGCTGGTTTTTGCTGGCGGAGAAAGGCAAGGCGTATAATATCAGTACAAATAAAGAATTAAGGAAAAAAGAGAAGAAAAATGTGCATAAGACGATTGCAAAAATATAAGTTACAAATACTTCCTAATTACCTCATTCTTACACACCAGCCATATAAAATAAAAAAGTTGCAGGACCTGCCTGCAACTTTTTTTAATAGATATCTCTTAATATCCTGGGTTCTGCACAATCTTCGGGTTACGGTCTATCACATCCTGCGGTACCGGGTTCAGGTACATTTTTGAGGTAAACACATGCGGGTGGTTCAACGGCACAATTTCGTATTTCCATACCCCTGAGTTGTTATTGGGCACCGTATTCGTGATCTTCATGGCGTGTTTATCCACATTCATCACCGTGCTCACGGTTTTCCAGCGAATGATGTCATAAAAGCGTTTGTTCTCAAAACAGAGCTCCACGCGTCTTTCATGATAAATAGCAGCTCGCATCTCTGCCTGAGATAATCCTGGCGCCAGGTTGGGCAACCCAGCTCTTTTGCGGATCTGGTTAATGGCATTGTATACAGTGGCATCGGGGCCTGCGGATTCATTTTGCGCTTCGGCATATCCCAGTAATACTTCTGCATAGCGGTAGTAGATAAAGTTGGCGCCGCTTACTGCGCCACCGCCGGGCCGCACCAGTGGATTGAGCCGCTTTTTAAAATAATAGCCGGTATTGCTTACGTCATCGGTACCAAAATCAATCTGGTTTTTGGAAGGACGTACTTTATCAATGCGGGTGTATATGGTGTCGCCTTTATCCATCCAGTTCATTTTATAGGGCGCGCCGTCATATACGATCCAGTCGTAAAAACGCTTCTCGCGGCCTATGTAAGGGTGTTGCGGATCATAGCCGGAAGTGGGATCAGTAATGGGTTTGCCATTGGCCATATTGAACTGGTCTACCAGTTCCTGGGTAGGGTTGTAGTTGCCCCAGGTATAATAAGCGCCATTGATCCACACCGGGCCGCCATATTGTTCAAAGGAAGATCCCATAGTGTTGGCTACTACCTGGCGATCCCACACTACTTCCGAATGATACTCATTGGCTTCGTACCAGATAGCGGAAGGTTCGGGAAACAGTTCGTATGATTTACCGTTGCCATAAAGGTCGATGAACTGTTTGAAAGTAGCGGCGGCCTTACTCCAGCGCTGCGCATCGAAGTTATTGTAACCGGCTACTTTGTGCGGGTCGTTGCCTGCGGCAGGTTGTGCGGCGTTGAAAGCAGGACTGGCGGCATATAATTCCACCCATCCTTTTAAGGCCAGCGCAGCGCCCAGTGTAGCACGGCCAGCATCTGCGTCGCCCTTGTTGTATTTAGCCGGCAGGTAACCATCTTTGGCAATGGAATCCAGTTGCGTGGTGATGAAGTCCGTTGTTTCCGCAAAAGTACTCCTGGGCGTGTAAATGGCGGCGCTGTCCATGGTGCGCCTGTCGGCGGGCACGGTAATAATAGGCAATCCGCCGATGTGCATCCACAATTCGCTATAAAAAAAGGCGCGGATAAAACGGGCTTCATCGAGCCGTTTGTTCAGCCACTCGGGCGAGAAGTTAGCAGCGTTATTACGCACCTCCGTAATGAAGGTGTTGCATTTGCGGATATTAGTGAAGATGGTTGTCCAGTTGGTGAGATCGCCGGAACCCGTGATGCCTCCCCAAATAGTATAGTCGTTGGAGGAAGGTTCCACAATGCCCTGTTTCCAGTTGTAGGAAGTGTAATAAAAGCCGGCGTCGTTGTCGTCGGTGAAGTTATCCAGGTTTTCCGGCTGGTTCCAGTAGTTCGGTAATGCGCTGTAAATATCGTTCAGGAAAAGATCGGCATTCCCTTCTGTACTCCATTGGGTTTCATCGGTGAGCTTCGACTTGTCGGTATTTTCCAGGAATTCTTTTTTGCACGACAGGATACTGAGCAGCAGTATAACGGCGGGCAACAGATGTATGAAGCGGATCATAATATTTTTATTTAACAGGATGAATCTAAAAGGTGACATTGAGTCCAAACACAAATACCTTCTGGTTAGGATACGCTGTTTCCAGGTCGGTGTAGCCTACTTCCGGATCCATGAATTTCATTTTGCTGAAGGTGAGCAGGTTCTGCCCGGAGAAATAACAACGGACACTCTGCATCTTCATAGCTTTTGAAATATTGAGAGGAAGGGTGTATCCCAGCACGGCAGTTTTTAAGCGGAGATAACCCGTTTTCATCATCCAGAAATCGGAGTTCTGTGTATTATTAGCGTAGGGCGACTGGTTCGCACGCGGATACTTTGCATTGGGCGTGGCCGGTGTCCAGTGGTCGTTGTAGTATTCATAAGCTGAATTACTGTTGTTGTTGTTAAACGGCACCGTCTGGAAACCACGGATGTTAAGGCTGGCCAGCGCAGATCCCTGGAAAAACAGGCTGAGGTCAAATCCTTTCCAGGAAGCGCTGGGCGTGAAACCGTAGGTGATGAAAGGATACACGGGGTTGCCGATTACTGTTTCATCATAGGAATCTATTTTACCATCGGGTTTACCACCGGGACCGCCTATATCTGCATAGCGGATGTCGCCGGGATGTAGCACGCCAAACTGGGTAACGTTGTAGCCATCGTCACTGTTGATGATACCATCGCTGTTTTTATCATCTCCCTGGGAGAACAATCCCAGCGCATGATAGCCGAACTGCGTGCCGGTGGGCCGGCCTGTTCTGCTGCGATTGGGATTATCATGTGTGGCAGCAGTTTCAAACACCTGGATCATTTTATTCTTCGCATAGCTGAAATTGCCGTTCAGGTTTACTTGCAGGCCATTGTTGAAACGGTGGCTGGTACCCGCGGAAATATCGATACCAC
Organism: Chitinophaga sp. ARDCPP14; assembly: GCF_051362515.1. Classification (NCBI taxonomy): domain Bacteria; kingdom Pseudomonadati; phylum Bacteroidota; class Chitinophagia; order Chitinophagales; family Chitinophagaceae; genus Chitinophaga; species Chitinophaga sp. ARDCPP14. The sequence goes on from NZ_JBKIXB010000011.1 coordinate 139,028, forward strand.
GGTTTTCCATAATACCCTGGTTTTCGTCGGAGAGGCCCAGGCCATATTCAACCGGCACCGTTACTGCCGGCGGCAGCAGCATACCCGTTCTTCTTTCATGAAAATAATCTACTTCCAGTGTAAGTAAACCTTTCCATAAAGTAGCGTCTATACCGATATCTGTTTTAGTAGATATTTCCCAGGTGATATTGGGATTGGCTTCCCTGCTGATGTTGGAACCCTGTACCATATTGCCGTTGCCATAAGCATAGGCGTTACCGTATAAATTATAACCGTTCAGGTACTGGAACGCAGATCCGGCCAGGTTACCCGATTTTCCCCAGGAGCCCCTGAGTTTAAGATAGTTCAGCACAGAGGGACGATCCTTCATAAATTTTTCTTCGGAGATAATCCATCCTGCGGAGAAAGCAGGGAAATAACCCCAGCGTTTGCCAGGCGCAAAATAATAGTGACCATCGTACCGGCCGGCTGCTTCAAAAAGATATTTTTGATCGTAGATGTAACCTACGCGGTATACAAAACCAAGTTGACTACCGGTAATAGTAGAGCCATTGTTATCAAAATCATTTTTGTTGGAACTGCCCATTCCCAGCTCGTCGATGTTTACCGCAAAATTATTCCGCCGGGCAGAGAAGCCGGTAGAGTCATTCTTGCGGGCTTCGGCTACCAGCAGTCCTGTGAAGTCGTGCTTGCCAAAGCTGTTATGATAGTTCAGGAATCCCTGGTAAGTATAGAACTGGTTCTTTGAATACTCCTGGTTCAGCCAGGTGTAAGGTGCAGCGCTACCTTCCGAAGTGGATATCTGTTTCGTATATGAGTAGGGGTTAGTGGAGGTATTCTGCGAATAAAAGTAAAACGGCGTATGCCATCCTTTCACGGTGAAGTCGTTAGGATCATAGCTGAAAGTACCTTTAATACTAAGCCCTTTAATGAAAGGCAGTTGCTGTTCCACGGCGAGGGTGGTCAGCAGGGAAGTAGCATTGCGGTGGGAATAACCTGCTTTCAGGATACCTACCGGCGTATTGCCTGCAAACTCGCCCCACAGGCCATTACTGTAATACATGTTGGTGATGGGGATCAGTTTATATGCACTACGGAACAGTTGCCCGGGTGTAGTGGCAGCATCTACACTGTTGGTATTTTCAATGGCGCCAATAAGCGACAGTGATACCGTGGTGGTGGACGTGGCGCTCACTTCCATGTTTACATTATAATCGTAACGTTTGTAGTTGATCGGGTCAAACATACCATCCTGTTTAAGGAAACCAATACCGGCATAGTACCGCACCACTTTGGTGCCGCCACTGAGTTGCAGGTTATAGTTTTGAATCGGCGCACGCATGCGCACGAGGTCTTTGGTATTGCTGATGGGATATTTGTCGGGATCTTTGGCGTTCAGGTCTGCATACGTGTTGATCAGCTCTTCGGAGAATGGCTGCTGTGCGCCACCCGGGTTTTCATTCATATAGGCTTCATTACGCAGGCGCATATAGTCCTGCGCATTCAGCATTTTAGGATAATAAGTGGGCGTTTGCCAACCGTAATAAGCGTTGAGCGATAACGACGGCATACCTGTTTGTCCGCGTTTGGTGGTGATGAGGATTACTCCATTAGCGCCACCCAATCCGTAAGGGGCTACTGCGGCGGCATCTTTCAATACCGTCACGGAGGCGATGGAGCTGGGCGCAATCTCGTTGATGTTGTTGCGGATGATACCATCCACTACTATCAACGGTGAGTTGTTACCAGTGGTGGCAATACCCCTGATGTGAATATCAGGATTATCCCTGCCAGGCTGGCCGCCATTGGGACGCATGCTGATACCGGAAACATTTCCCGCCAGCGAATTGGAGATATTGGTTACCGGCGATTTTGCCAGCTCCTTACCCTGTACTGCTGCCACGGCGGCGGTGGAGGAAGTTTTCTTCTGTGTGCCGTAACCCACCACCACTACTTCATTTAATCCGCTGGCACTTTCTTTCAGGATGATGTTGATAGGATCGGCGGTGCTTACCACTTCGGTTTGTTCATAACCTACGTAGCTGAATACCAGCGTAACGCCGGCGGCAGCCTGCAGTTCAAAACGACCGTGTTCATTGGTCATGGTACCAATATTGGTACCTTTTACTTTTACGGAAACACCAATCAGCGGATCGCCGTGTTCATTTTTTACAATGCCGCTTAATTTGGCGGCGATGATATTTCCGGATGCAATTACAATAGCGTTGTCGTTCAGTACAGTGTAACGAAGCGTAGTACCGGAAAGGGTTTCAGTGAGCAGCTGCTCTACGGTGGCATTTTCTGCGTGAATGGATACCGGCGGTTTCTCCGGTAAAATATCGTCGTTGTAGATCAGCCGGTAGCGGCTTTTTTGTTGAATAGCTTTCAGCACTGTTTTAATGCTGACTTTCTCCAGGGAGATACTGATCTTTTCCTGGGTGGCGGAGGTGGCGTATACCGGCGTGATACCGGTTAGCAGCAAGGCCAGGATGAGTATACCAGGCAGCCTGCCATGCAGACTTTTAATAAAAGTCCATAGGAACATTATCTTCATAACATGGAATGTAAAGAGGGTGAACGAAAGTTAAAAGAACGGGTTTGTAATGTTTTTATGTCATAGCATTTATTTTTGAAGATGATAAATACGGTATCAATTACTGATGCGGACGTCCTTCCCGTTGATCCGGAAATTAAAGGGCCGCGATAGCTGCAGCATTTTCAGTGTCTCGTCTATTGATTCTGTATCGATGATGCCGGAAAACCGGAGTTGTTGCAGTTGGGCAGATTCAAAGTGTATAGTAACCCCGTACCACTGGTGCATTTTCACCGCCAGTTCACCAAAGGTTTCGTTGTCAAATACCAGTTTATTATTCAGCCAGGATATTTCGCGGAGCTGTCCGCTGCTATCTTTCTCCAGGTGTTTTTGCTGCAAGACAGGCGCCAGCCGGGTTGCAGGGACCATTAGTTTTTCTTCAGGTTGCATCACCACAGTTTTTCCGCCAAACGATACCGCAATTTTTCCGCGGACCAGCGTAGTGGACACGGCGCTGTCGCCCGTATAGGCTTTCACGTTAAACGCGGTGCCGAGTACACGGATGTTTACTTTCCCCGCATGAATAATAAAAGGAACGCCTTCGCTTTTGGCGATATCAAAAAAGGCTTCACCGGTAAGTGTAATTTCCCGCTGTTGCTGGCCAAAGCTGTTTTTTTCGTAAGAAAGCTGCGTGTTGCTGTTGAGCCATACGATGGAGCCATCGGGAAGTATCACCTTCGATTTTCCGCCGGGAGCGGAGCTGAGTTGTTGCACCGCAGGGGCCGTGGTGCGCGTAAAATGCCACAGCGTCCAGGCTGCTGTCAGCACTGCTGCTGCCGCTGCCATCGCTACCAGTTTGCGTATATTGTTGCGGGGAAGTTGCGGGTTCACGGTTTCCCATATACGTTCTTTACTGTGCTGCATATCAGTCACTTCCTGCATGGGCGACTGCCAGATGGTGGCAGCAAGTTCCTGCGAAGCGGCAGCCTCCGGATCATCTTTCAGCAATGTTTCCAGTTCTGACAGTTCTTCACGTGAAATATCGCCGCTGAACTGTTTACCGAGTAATATCCATATACGGTCGTTGCTCATAGTACTATTGAAAATGGTTGACGAAGGGCACTTCGGGGTATAAGACAACCGGAAGGAGATAATACCCCCAAGAGGGCAGGAATTTTTTTTGAGAAAGATTACTGGTCGCCCGGAAGCGGCGTAGTGAGGAAGGACTTTATTTTAGTGAGTTTTTTCAGCGCGATGCCTACCTGGTTTTCTACCGTTTTTATGGAGATGTTGAGCAGCATGGCTACTTCCCTGTATTTGAGCTCATCTTCTTTTACTAGTTTAAAGATGAGGCGGCACTGCGGGGGAAGTTCGCTGATGGCCGTATTAATATGCCGCATCATTTCATTGCTGATCAGTTGCGCTTCGGGATTTATTTCATATTCCAGTAAATAGGCTTCATCGAGATGCAGCGTTTTTTTATGGGCATATTTACGGAGATAGTTAAGCGCGATGTTACGGGTGGCTGCATAGAGATACCACTTCAGGTTGCTTACCTGGTGAAGGCTTTTCCTTTTTTTCCATACGGCAATAAACACATCTGCAACTATTTCTTCCGCCATTTCCCTGGAATGAACAATCGCCAGGGCTAATTGAAGTAATGGCGCGCAAAAGTCATCGTACAATTCTTTAAATGCCTGTGTATCACCGGTGTATATTTTGTTTTGCAATTCGGGGATATCTTCGCGCATGATAGTAAAAATACCCAAATTATGTAAAAATGCAAGTGTATAATATTAAGTGTCCGGATGACATATAGCTTACCCTTGAAGGGTTTTTCACCGGGAATAATCAATATATATAACAGACAGGATAATATACTATAAGAAATATCTTCTTTAATCCTGTTTCTTTGAATATCATGCTGTTATCCACCGGTGAAAATAAAACGTCCGGGTACGGATTTTTTTTTCTAAATTAATTATGGTGAAAACACTCATTTGTACTACTCCCGGTAATTTTGAATATGGTTTGCAGGCAATGCCCCAGGTGCAGGCTGGGCATGCTATTATCCGCATCCGCAAAATAGGGATCTGCGGCACCGATCTGCACGCTTTTGAAGGTACCCAGCCTTATTTTAATTATCCCCGCATCCTCGGGCATGAGCTGGCTGGTGAAATTGTAGACCTGGACGGCATAACATCTACCAGCTTTCACATAGGGGAACTGGTAACCGTTATTCCATATGAAAACTGCGGCGTTTGTATTGCCTGCCGCAACGGCAAACCCAATTGCTGCGAAAATATCGCGGTATTAGGGGTGCATAAAGACGGCGGCATGGCAGAGTACCTGTCGGTGCCGGAACGCCTGCTGGTACATGGCAATGGCCTCACCGCCGAACAGCTGGCACTGGTGGAACCGTTGTCGGTAAGCGCACATGGCATCCGCCGCGCAGCCGTCCAACCCGGTGAGTTCGTACTGGTAATGGGTGCAGGTCCCATCGGCCTGGCCGCCATGGAATTTGCCCGCATTGCCGGCGCACAGGTAATTGCCACCGACATCCAGGATAAACGGCTGCAGTTTGCACAGCAAGCGCTGGGCATTCCTTTTACGATTAATGCCGCTGCAGACGTAGCCACGCAGCTGCGCAATATTACCGGCGGCGATATGCCGGTAGTAGTAATAGACGCCACCGGTAACCAGAAAGCCATTAACAACGGCATTTATTACCTGGCACATGGCGGCCGGTATGTACTCATCGGGTTGCAGAAAGACCTGCTCCAGTTTTCCCATCCGGAATTTCATAAAAGGGAAACCACCCTGATGAGCAGCCGCAACGCTACCCGCGAAGATTTTGAACAGGTGATCCGCTGTATCAGAGAAGGACAGGTGCATCCGGATAAATACATTACCCACCGGGTGAAATTCGGCGACGTAAAAACCGCCTTTCCCACCTGGCTGGATCCCCGTAACGGAGTGATAAAGGCGATCATAGATATCTGATCCCTTAACCGATATCAAAAACAGTTGACGATGATGAAATCATGGCTCTTGTTGCTGCTCCTGGGTACTACCCATACCATTGTTGCGCAATCTGTTTCATTGCAACACCTGCTATGTGAATACCAGGATAATCCCATGGGCATAGATGCCCCGCACCCCGCGCTCAGCTGGCAACTGCGAAGTAAAGGCACCAACATCCGGCAAACCGCCTACCGCGTACTGGTAGCGGATAATCCCGCTGCACTGGATAAAAACCGCGGACGCATCTGGGATTCAAAAAAGGTGCCGTCGGATCAGTCGGTGCAGGTACTTTACAACGGCAAACCACTGCTGCCCGCTACTACCTACTACTGGAAAGTAATGGTATGGGATCAGCAGGGAAAGCCGTCGGCATGGAGTGAAACGGCGCAGTGGCATACGGGCCTGTTTTCGCCGCACGACTGGCAGCAGGCGCAATGGATCGGTTATGAGAAAATGCCGGATACTGCACGCATCGTTCCCGCTATTACCAACGACAACGCCCCAAAATACCGGTACCGGAAAGACATACTACCCCTGCTGAGAAAGGAATTCAATATCGCCAAACCACTGCAAAAGGCCACTGTTTATATCAGCGGACTGGGTCAGTTTGATCTTCATCTCAACGGAAAAAAAACAGGCGATCATTTCCTCGATCCCGGCTGGACAAAATATGATCAACATGCCCTCTATGTTACCTTTGATGTAACGGAACAACTACACACCGGTACCAATGCACTCGGTGTAATGCTTGGCAACGGCTTCTTTTATGTGCCCGGTGAAAGATACCGTAAACTCACCGGCGCGTTCGGCTACCCGCAACTCATTTGCAGGCTGCATCTGCAATACAATGATGGCACCACGGAAAATATTATCAGCGATACTACCTGGAAAGCAACACCCGGCCCTGTAACTTTTTCCAGCATCTACGGCGGAGAAGATTATAACGCCACATTGGAACAACCAGGATGGGACACCCCTTCCTTCGACGATGCGTCCTGGCGGCCTGCCGTAACGGTAACCGGCCCGCCGCAGCTGGAAGCGCAAACCGCCGCTCCCCTGAAAATATTCGACCGCTTTACGCCGCTTAAAATAACACAAACCGGTACTAACACCTGGGTGTACGATATGGGGCAAAATGCGTCTGCTATTCCTGCCATCTCCCTGAAAGGGAAAAAAGGAATGGTGGTACGTATCACGCCGGCAGAACTGATCACGGAAAAGGGCCTGGCAGATCAATCTGCCGTAGGCAGCCCGGTATTTTTTAATTATACTTTAAAGGGAACGGGTGCAGAATCCTGGCAGCCGCAGTTTATGTACTATGGTTTCCGCTATATCCAAATCGACGGCGCCGTGCCTGCCGGCAAAAGCAATCCTGCAGGATTGCCGGAAATACAAACACTGTATAGCCTGCATACCCGCAACGCAGCGCCCACCATCGGGCAATTCAGCTGCTCCAATGAATTGTTTAATAAAACCTTTAAGCTGATCGACTGGGCCATCCGCAGTAACACAGCAAGCGTGTTTACCGATTGCCCGCACCGCGAAAAACTGGGATGGCTGGAAGAAGCACACCTGGTAGGCAGTTCTATCCGTTATAATTACGACATTGCCACACTTTGCCGCAAAGTAGTGCGCGATATGATCCATGCACAAACCGCAGATGGCCTGATCCCCGACATCGCACCGGAGTATGTGCAATTTGATGACGGCTTCCGCGACTCACCGGAATGGGGCAGCAACGGCATCATCCTGCCCTGGTACATGTATCAATGGTACGGCGATAAATCGGTACTGGAAGAAAGTTACCCGATGATGACCCGCTACGTAAACTATCTCTCGCAAAAATCAAATCATCATATTCTGTCACACGGCCTGGGCGACTGGTACGACATCGGCCCGAAATTCCCCGGCGAATCCCAGCTCACGCCAAAGGGTATAACGGCTACGGCTATATACTATTATGATCTCAGCATCCTGTCGAAAGTAGCCACCGTACTAGGAAAAACGGCAGACGCACAAAAGTACGAAGCGCAAAGCGAAGCCGTAAAGCAGGCTTATAACCGCGCCTTCTTCAACGACAGCACCAAACAATATGCTACGGGCAGTCAAACCGCCAACGCTATGTCGGTATACATGCAGCTAACAGATCCCCGTTATAAAGCCGGCGTAGTGGAAAACATCGTGGCGGATATCCGTCAGCATAACAACAGTATCACTGCCGGCGATATCGGTTACCGCTACCTGCTCCGCGTGCTCGACGACGAAGGCCGCTCAGATGTAATCTTTGATATGAACAGTCGCAGCGATGTTCCCGGTTACGGGCTGCAACTCGCCAAAGGCGCCACTGCGCTCACCGAATCGTGGCAGGCCTACCGCGATGCTTCCAACAATCATTTTATGCTGGGCCACCTGATGGAATGGTTTTACAGCGGCCTTGCCGGTATCCGCCCGGTGCCCGGCAGTGTTGCCTTCCACGATATTGTGATCCGCCCGGAACCTGTGGGGGATGTTACCTTCGCCAAAGCCAGCTACCTTTCTCCCTATGGGGAAATTGTGAGCGACTGGAAGAAGGAAGACAACACGTTTACCCTGCGGGTGCGGATACCTGCCAATTGCCGCGCTACTATTTATGCACCCGCAGAATCCACTTCAGATGTTACCGTAAACGGAGTAGCCGTAGCGATAGAGAAGGGGTATAAAGAAGGGCGATACATCATGGAAACCGGTTCCGGGGAGTATTTGCTGCATGTGGTGAACCGGCGGCCGGTGACGTCGTCGGCGGGGAGTTATGCGGGGAGGTAATTTATGTGATGGTACCTTCTGCCTGATGGGAGTGTATTATTATTTGCACGTGTGGCACGCGGCAAGGATACTAACCCCAATCGTTATGAATGAAGCATCACTCCAGGTAATCCTCAGGAATTTACCGGCATTTCTGCAGCGGCTGAATAAAAAGCATAAGGCTCCCCGGCCAGCGGGCATACTGGGAAAAACGGATATTGCCTACCTTGAAGCCGTGCAGGGAAACCAGCGGCAACAGCAGGAACAAATTTCCTTTTACCTGATACTGGCATACAGCCATTATGCGCTGGGCGAACCACAGATGGCTGTTCATTATTTTGAGCGGGCTTTTATCTTATCTGATGACTATTTCCCCCAGGGCGATATATTGGCAAAAGTTTACCTGGATGCATTGCACGCCGTGGCAGCGCAAACGGGCGATCTTTCTTTGTTGAATAATGGTTTGGAGTGGGCGGGAAAATTTGAGTTCATTACGTTTAATGTGCATAAGGAGCTGGCAGCAATTTACTACCAGGCAAAAGACTATCACACTGCCGCCGCTCTCTGGAGCCAACACCTGCAAAATGTCCCCGACTGTGTAACTACCTGTCACCACCTGGTCAAAGTGTTATCGGACCAGCGTCGCTATGAAGCGGCGATAGCGGTGTTTAAGCATGCACCGGCGTCTGTGCAGCAGGTATCTTTCTTACAGCTCCTGGTGGGGCATTGTTATAAAGAAACCGGGGAATACGCCGAGGCGGAAAAGCTGTATAAAGCCGCCATGTCCACTCCCGGCAGCGACCAATGCCAGCCTATGTGCGCACTGGCGGAGTTGTATGCGGAAAGTCTTACGGATTACCAGCTGGCGCATACCTGGTACCAGCAGGCAGTAGATCAGAAGGGGAGCAGCTATGATTTGTTGCATGCAAAAATTTCTTACCTGCGTTTCCTGGTAGACCAGGGAGAAACGTCCATTGCGGTTTCCCTGTTGTTGTTTATGGAGCAACAGCTCAATTACAATTATCTCCGCCTGCCGGCCCGCGATTTGAACCGGGTAGCCTGGTGCCTGTATATACTGAATACCCGGATGGATCTGGCTGCGAAGTTCGCCCGCCGGGCTGTTGACCTGGATCCGCATGTAATGGATCATGTACACAGCCTGGTAGCTATATTAATCCGTTTAAGGGAGTGGGAAAAAGTGACGCCGCATGTGCGTCACTGGCTGAAGTTCTCCGATGATGAAGCCGTGAAAGCCTCCTGGAGGGATTACAGCCTGGTGTTCCAGGATACCATTATGCAGGATCAACAGGCCACTATGGAAGCGCTGTTATATGATAAAACATCTCATTGCTGGCGTGCTATCCGGTGCGCATTGTATAAAACGTCGGAGTATGGGGAAACGGTGGCTATTCCCGATGATATTTATCCTGTTGCAGATCAGTTATACAAACAATTTATTTTCAGGGATATGCCGCGCATATTCCCGGAGTAGGGAGGGGGAAAAGCCCGGTAAAATTGTTTTACCGGGCCATTTTTTTTAAGACAGGAACAAATCCCGCTGCAGCTTGCCGCCCGGCACTACCGCATATTTATCGAAGTTGGTGATCCCCATCGCTTTCAGCACATCTTCATCAATCAATGTATTTCCTGTGTACGACGAGGGCTGTTGCAATATATATTCTACGGCGTCGGCAATAATTTCCGGGGTACGGCTTTTGTTGATCAGCGAGTCGCCTCCCAGCAGGTTTTTTACTGCCGCGGTAGCAATGGTGGTGGCAGGCCATAGTGCGTTGGAGGCAATGTTGTATTTCTCCAGTTCATTGGCCCAGCCTAAGGCCAGCATGCTCATATTGTATTTGCTGATGGTATAGGCTACGTGTGGTCCAAACCATCTTGGGTCGAGGTTCACCGGTGGCGACAGCGTAAGGATATGCGGGTTATTTCCTTTTTTCAGGTAGGGGAGGCAGTGTTGTGTTACGAGGAAGGTGCCGCGTACGTTGATATTGTACATAAGGTCGAAACGTTTGGCGGGTGTTTCTTCTGTATTGGTGAGCTGGATGGCCGATGCGTTGTTGATCACTACATCAATTCCACCGAATTTTTCTACACCCTGTTGCACGGCGGCGGCTATCTGTGCTTCTTCCCTAATATCTACCTGTACGGCGAGTGCTTTACCGCCGGCAGCTTCTACTTCAGCAGCTGCGGAGTAGATGGTTCCTCCCAGTCTTGGATCTTCTTCCACGCTTTTAGCTGCAATGATAATATTGGCTCCCCGGCTGGCGAGGCGCAGCGCAATGGCTTTGCCTATGCCGCGGCTTGCGCCGGTAATAAAGATGGTACGTTGCTGAAATGACATAACCCTTGCTTTTAGCGGTGAGAAAGAAAAAGGAATTTAAGGAATCTTTCTCTGACGGCAAAAAGCAAGGGTTATTTTGAGGGACAAGTGATTGCCGGATCAGGATTGATCCGGCATACTAATGGGGATATTCAATCTCTTCATTGACTACTTCGAATGATAGCGATGGAACAGTTAAAATAGGATTCAAACAGGGTAGTGAATTCGTCTGCATTGTTCATTGCTATGGAAGTACAAATTTTTTCAGGGGGATCGGGAGACGTGATGACAGTGCCATATGCCTGGATCATCTGGCGTTGGAAGTGGAAGTGTTCCGGCGTCATAAAAAAGCTATTAACGAAGGCTTCTCTCAATTCCTGTGTGCCGAGGTCCAGCAGTACTGCCATTTTAGCCATGGAAAACTTTTCGTTGGTGACATTCACCAGGTATTTAATGGATGCCTCTAATTTTTCAGATACATATAACGGGAACACCCGCATGGGCTCATCCTCCAGTTTATCCTGCGCCGCAAAATTGAAATACAGCTCCAGGCAGCACCGGTGCATGAATATTTCCGCCTGTTTGCCTACAAACTTACAGTTGCAGATGGCATCAATAAGGTCTGTACATGCCAGGTTGATATGATACGGCTCTGCGTTGATAGGCGCACTGCCTTTTTTGGATGTTTTCTTAACTATTGCCGCCAGTTCCGGGTATTCCAGTGCCAGCTCCTTCAAATCTTCTGGTGTGATATTAATATGGAAGCTGAACATATTATCCCAAGGATTCATGGGTGCTTTATGCGCGCTGGGTTCCAGCTTGAATAAGGTCATTTCCCTTTTGGCCATCATATACGGCCCCTGGTCGGTGAGCTCTGCTACTATTTCGCCACCAGCCATAAAGTGCAGGGCCAGCAGCTCAATTTTTGTATAAGGAACCAGCATAATGGGATGTTCCTTATTGAATACTTCATGCGTACGGAGTGTGAACCGGCCAAACTTTATCGTTTGGCTGATGATATCCACATAGTCATCACTTCTGAAATAGATTTTAGCAGCCGGCATGGCCAGGTGCTGATATTCCGGGGGTAAACTTTCAATAGAGATGAAATCCTGGTCATCTTCATCGATTCTTAAAGGTATACGCGGGAGATTACTGGGCGCTTTCATAACATTATTTTTTTTGTGAAAGTGGTGTAAAAATGTCTGTTATTGTTTTGCCTGCTGACCGGGCTGATTGAAGTGTTTTATAGGATAGCAACAAACTATTTCAATCTGGCCTATTCAGTTTTGTATCTTAATATTTTTCTTTCGTCTTTTTTAAGGTTAATCATATATAGTACACATGCGAGGTTCCCTACGTACTATGAATATGAAAAAATAATTTATTTGACATTTTGAGTGTGATTTTGAGAAAAAATGGGTCACTAATAAGAATATTAGCGACCGACACATGAGTGCGTAAGGGGTGTAAACCATCCACCCACTTACACCGCGTAGAGTTTAATTACTTTGTGGCCAGGTAGGGAGACCGGCTTTCATTTTTTGAAGGGTTTCGGCGTAGACTTTTTCGTCTGGCGTACCTTTCTTTAATTTTAGTGCTTTTTCTTCCCACGGTATAGCTTCATTGGATCTATTTGTTTTATGAAGAAGATGAGCATATGTATCGAATGCCTCAGGTGATTGGTCCCATTTTTCAATTGCATATTTCATGACATCAATTGCAAAATCCAAAGTCTTTGGGTCGTTGCAATGTTCGAAAATGAGCCATGAAAAGTTATTAATATCATATTCTGGTCGTTCCAATGCTAACTTAAAATATAGCGTGTAGTATTTTGCATAAATATTCCAATCTTTATGGCTTGACTCCACGCCGTAGTATAACATTCGTTTGCCAAGTACTAATTCTTCACCAACTTTACCATATCTACTTGTCACTCGTTGCTCTATGGTCTCCCAATCAGGGTTTGTTTTATAAGGAGCTATTTCCTCTGCGTCGATTATTGATTTTACTTTACTTATTGCCGCAGTTTCCCAGAGGAACGAATCTACTTTCCTGGGTTGCTCTATGAAAAGTTGAAAACCTCTATCTTTACTGGTCTTTGTTATTCTTCTAATAAAAGTTAAGTTATCCTTGGAAAAAGGATTCGTCAAAATGCTGATATAATTGTTCCCTATTATGGTAGTTGTTGATTGATCTTTTTTGCGTATGGATATTAGTATAAGTCTTCTTAGAAAAGCAGAATCTCTTCCCCCTTTTTTATAATCATCAATTAGTGACTCATAGCGACTATCATTGTCGTTTATATTCATATTCGTTGCAATAACGAAACTTGGATCTATTGCAAATCCTTTGGTTTGTTTTACCAGTTCTTGGTTGATGGCTCTCAATTCTGTAACAGGAATCTTAATTATCTCTCTGTCATAGGTAAGTAGGCCATTCTCCTCTCCCTCAACATCAAAAGGTTGGGTATAAATGGAAGCGCTTAGACCAGCGACCTCCAATTTCTTAAGCTCACTTGTCATATGGATATACTTAGTTTTTAGTTCTTCCGGAGTGACTTGTATATAGCCCCAGCCCTGCATATCGTCCCATTCATGACCAGGAACAGGTACACCCACACCACCAAATTCACCAATTACACGAGCCTTATTGGGCAAGGGAGGAGCATTTATTGGATCTGGATATGAATGCACATCCGTCATATCACTACCAATCCACGGATCATCAGCAGGTGCACGAAGTTGATTGTTTACATAAAGCAATTCGCCAGAATGTCCGTTGATTATCCTGCTTGGATCATATTTTTTTACCCATTCTGTTAGCCTTTTTTGATCATATGCCCCCCATCGCTCATTAAATAGAACCCATGTAATAATGCTGGGATGGTCATGTAATTGATCTATTGTTTCCTGTGTTTCTTTTTCAAAAATAGAATCATAGCCTTTGGGGTATCCATGAGGTGGATTTACAAAGTCTTGCCAAACTAGCATACCAATTTTATCTGCGTGGTAGTACCATCTCTCTGGTTCAACTTTTATATGTTTTCGTATGGTGTTAAAACCTAACGATTTTATGGTTTTAATATCAAATGCTAATGCCTCATCCGTTGGGGCGGTATATAATCCTTCAGGCCAGAATCCTTGGTCGAGAATCCCAAGGTTATACGTATACTTATTATTTAAAAAAATACGATCTGCACCTTTTTCATCCTTTTGAATGTTTATTTTTCTCATTCCGAAATAGCTCTCTACCTCATCAATTATTTTATTTTTCTTTATGAGTTTTACAGTAAGATCATACAGGAATGGATCGTCGGGAGACCATAATTTAGCCTTAGGTATTGTAAGTGTATAATTTCCCTGATTATTGGTTATTGGAAATTTTTGGATGCTTACTACTTTGTCATTTGCTGATGTAGTAATTTCAAGCCCTGTATTTTCTATTTTCCCTTTTGTTGTGATGCTTAGAGCTAAAGTACTTTTGTCTATATCTGGAGTAGTTTTTATATTTGCTATATACATAGCTGGAACAGTTTCCAACCATACCGTTTGCCAGATACCACTTGATGAAGTATAATATATATTCGTCGGATTAAGAACTTGTTTTCCATGAGGATTGGGCCCCTTGTCACTGGGATCGAATACTTTTACTAAAATTTCGTTGTTGTCTGGTTTTAGTAAATCGGTAATGTCAAACGAGAAACTTTGATAGCCTCCTGTATGCGTTCCGATTTGTTTTTTGTTTATAAAGATTGTTGCTTGCCAGTCTACGGCGCCAAAATTTAATATAATACGGTCGTTACCTTTTATGGCCGGTTTTTGGATTATTTTCCTGTACCATAAACGCATCTCAGGAAATAGTTTTTTTTGTACACCTGAAAGGGCAGATTCGACAGGATAGGGTACCAATATTCTTCCTTCAAAATTGGCAGGCAAAGTTGTTGTTGAGTCTGTAATGGAGTATTCCCAAAGTCCATTTAAGTTCTGCCATTTTCGACGTTTAAGTAAAGGCCTAGGATATTCTTTCAATACATTATTCGGGTTCACTTCTTTTGCCCACCTAGTTTGCATGTGGATAGGAGACATTTGATAGCTAGTAGATATGGGTGTTTTATCCTGAGTATAGCAGGGTGAAGAGATTAAAATCAGGAGTCCGGCTATAAAATTTTTTTTTCTCATCAGTCAATAATTTATCCAGAAATTGTAAGTATGTGAATACAATCTATTTTTAAATTTTAAGTATACTACACGGGTGGCATATTAATATCCTGTATTTTGAGATAGATTTCCATTTGTAAGTATATCGTTTGATGGAATAGGGAACAATTCCCAGTTTAGATTCCATGATCCTCCTTTCAATGGAGTCACATTCCTCATTACGGTATCCACAATATGAATCCTCTTCATATCTAGCCACCTATGTCCCCATTCTGTAAATAGCTCTACCTGCCTCTCATGATAAATGCTGGAGAGTAATGCAGATTTTTGATTTAATTTTGATTCATCTAGCCAAGCTCTTATACGAATGATATTTAAGTCAGCACGTGAACCGGCGATCTTGTTTTGTTGTGCTCGTGCTTCTGCTCTTATAAGATATTGTTCTCCTAGACGGAATATTGTATTGTACTCTGTTAACGGAGCATTAAGAGCGCCAGATTTGTACTTGAATACAAAGTGATAGGGTATGCCAGTAATTAATACAGAATCAATCCATAACGTTTTTCTTCGGTCATTGGCTTCAAAGCTATTTAATAGTTGTGGGCTGAGATATACTGGCCTAGATGAAGATGGTCCACTACGTGGAAGTATATAAACTTTAGCATCCTCCGTGTTTGAAGCAAAATTGACTGGTTGTAATTGCCAAATTGCTTCGCGACTATTCATTAGGAATGTATTGTTCAAAGAGTCTAAATTGTATAATGTTGTATTGTTTATGATTTCAGTGGATTCTATTTCCGCATTTACCCAGTCGTTTGTATATAAATAACTTCTCGCTAATAGTGCGGTAGCGGCCCATTTATTTGGTCTAATACGTTCAATACTTTTTTTTAGTAGAGTACCATCGACATAATCATTAGAAAGCAAAATTTTGGCATCTTTAAGATCTGATATAATTTGCATCCATACTTGCGATATTGGGGCACGCGGTAAGGTACTATTTACAGCATAATTGGAAGTTGTCACTAATGGAATATCGCCGTATAGATTTACTAAATAAAAATTGCAAAATGCTCTTATGAATTTTGCTTCTCCTAATAGTTGCTGTCTAACCCCAGGTGTTAGCGAAAAGGAGTTATTTAGCCTCTCAATTGATAAATTTGCAATATATATTTCGTTATAGATATTGGCCCAAAAATCTATTCGTGAGGTAATGGTAGCCAGATTGTTTTGATAGTATGCTCTCAATCGTACATCTTTGGCACCAGCATATAGAGTTAGCTCATCTCCAGCTAGTCCTGTTATTAATCCAATTGCTGATAGATCATTTCCCGTTATGCTATTCATACTAATTCTAGAATAAATGCCTGTTAAAACGGCTGACGCTGTGAGATTATTAGTGTATACGTTATCTGCAGTTATGCTGGTGGTTGGCGCATTGACTTCGATCAATTTTTGACAACTCGTTTGAGTTATAATGATCATTATATGGGCTGAAAGGAGAAATAAAAATGTCGTTTTGTTAATGGGATTTAGCATTGAATACATCTTCTTGTATTTTATGGTGAGGATAGATTAGAGTGTTATTTGTGCTCCTATAGTAACTGTTCTTAATGGTGGGAGCGATAATCCGCTTTCAGGATTGAATCCTTTATAGTTTGTGACCGTAAGGATATTTTGAGCATTTAGAAACACTTTTGCATTAATAATATGTAGAATTCTGTTCAAATGGTCAGGGAATTGCCATGAAATAGAGATGTTTCTGAGGCTAATAAAGGATGCGTCTGTTAGAATAGCACTGCTATACTTTATGTAATCTAAGTTCTCGTAATGCTCCGCGCTATAAGGCTGTATTTGGGCTTTGTCACCAGTCTTTTGCCAACGATTTAGAACGGTAGTTGATTGGTTACCGGCGCCTCCATTGAATGTACCTGGATAAGCGATGTTTCTTAAACCATAAGTAACATCGTCTATAGTTGTTCTTTTCGCAAACATTAAGAAGATATCCATGGTAAATCCTTTATAATTAAAGCTATTTTGCAAGCCACCATATAATTTTGGATCCGTATTTAGTGCAACAGTTTTATCAATTGGATCTGAAGGGCTTATCGTTATATTTCCCTTTGTATCTATGAATTGATAGACGCCTGTGGTGTCATTTAATCCTGCATAATTATAATATGCGATAGTCGATAGGGGCTTTCCAATATATATCGAATTGTTTTTGTCTCTTCCGTAGTATGAACGCAACTGATTCTTTGGAATCGTTATGTTAAAATTTGAAGTCCAATAGAAATGATCCTTTTTTATATTGGTTGTGGTGAGTGATAATTCCCAACCGGTGTTTTGTATTACAGCTGGAAAATTGCGGGTTATTCCGGTAAAGCCAGTAATGCTTGGTAGACGTGCTTGTGTTAACTGATTATTGGAGCGATTTTGATTGTAATTTACAGTAAGTAGAATCCTATCTTTTGAAAGACCAAGTTCCATCCCAATTTGAAGTTTCCTAGTTTTCTCCCATTGCAGGTATGGATTCGTTATTCTGCTAGGAGAAAGTCCAATTATATTTTGATACGCATTTCCTGTCACATAAAGTGGCTGATATATGTCCATGAATCTATAATCACCTATTTGATCATTTCCAGTGCTACCAAAGCTACCTCTTAGTTTTCCAAAGCTTAAAAATGGGATTTTAGATTGTATGAAAGGTTCTTGGGAGAAGATCCAGGCTGCACCCACAGCCCCGAAATTATGAAATTGATTTTCTGGTCCAAATCGAGAACTACCGTCACGTCTTGATGTAAGATTAAGTATGTATTTATCGAGCCAATTATAAGTGACTCTACTATATATGGCGTTATATTTGTATACGGCGTTGATGCTACTTCCTGTTAAGCTTGTGGCGGAACTTAAATCCTCCATTACAAGTTCATTGCTGAACCCAAGTGCTAAGACATTTTGTTGGTCGCTATTTTGTTGTGTTAGTGAGCTGCCAATTAGAATGTTTAAGATGCCTTTATTTATCTTCGTTTTGTATTCTATTTGTGGCTCTACGATCCAGGAACTAATTTTATTCTTTATAAAAACTGATGCATTTGAAATATCTGGTTGATACTCCGGCTGGTAAATTGAATTCGGGCTTTTGGTTATTTCATCAGTTAATAGATTGTTAAAACCAAAACTACTTTTAATTATCAAACCAGGAAGCAATTCATAACTAAGAACAGCGTTCCCAATTAGATTTGATGTTTTGTTGGTACTGTTTAGTGCTGTCGAAGCAAATGGATTTGCTGAAAAAGAACTGGCTCCAGTCGCAGTTGGCATCCAGTTGATAGTTCCGTCTGAATTATATGGCTTAGGGGCATTGGGAGCTAATGTGATCGCGCTTGTAGTCAAGTCATTTAAAGGCAATTTATTGTCATCGAAAATAAAGGAACCAGTGAACTGAATTTTGAATTTTTGATTGAGAGAATTACCGCTTAAATTTAAGTGAAGCGACGCTTTTGTGTCAGAGAAAGAGCCTGGATAGACAGTTGTCTCTCTATGGTATCCTCCTCCCAATAGAAATTGAGTTAAAGCATTACCTCCGGATATATTTAATTGCGCGTCAGTATATTGCGCGGATTTTCCAATGAGTTCTTTTTGCCAATTTACATTGCGCATTGTATCCCAAGTCCCATTTAGATCGTAGTCAAATGGAGAAATGGTGTTACCGTCATTTTTTATTGCTTCTCGTCTCATCGCAAGATAATCTTCAGTATCTAAGAGGTCTATTCTTTTTGACACTTTTGCCCATCCACTTTGAAACATAATATTTATTCTTGTAGGACCAGATTTTCCTTTTTTGGTTGTTATCAACACTGCTCCGTTTGCAGCTCTGGATCCATATATTGCTGTGGCGTCTGCGTCTTTTAGTATTTCAATACTTTCAATATCGGCGGAGTTTAAGTAACTTAAAGGATTGCCCGAAACACCGTTTACACCTGATCCACCAGTTATAGTATTATAAATAGGAAGCAATTGGGATACATATGGCACCCCATCAACAACATAGAAAGGATCATTGCCGCTTGAGATGCTATTTACTCCCTGGATACGAACAGTTACTCCTGATCCAGGTAATCCATTTGATTGTTGTATATAAATGCCGGGGACACGTCCTTGGAGGGCATTTAATGGGTTGCCAACTGGTTGTCTTTCTATGTCAGTTGCTTTCAAACTACTTATGTTTCCTGTATTTAATCTCTTAGTTGTACTCCCATAAGCAATGACAACCTTTTCATCAAGTAGATTTGTGTATGTATTGAGTTGAACTAAGATATTATTCTTAATAATTACGATTTCTTTTGATTCAAATCCAATAGAAGTTATTACAATAACACTTCCTTTGTCAACTTTAGGTAGCCGGAATGTTCCATCAGAGTTTGAAATCGTACCTTGATTATTACTCTTTAGCTTTATCGACACCCCAGGTATTGGATTACCATCCTTGTCTAGTATTTTACCAATCAATTGAAATGTGTTTGGTATTGTATCAAATTTATTTATCGATAAATTTGATCTTTCTCTAAGAATATGAATTTCGTTATTGTTTAGAGTGAAGAAGAGATTTTCTTTATCAATTAACAAAAAGGTCATTACTTCTCTTATGTCCGCCTGCTTGAAGTTAACTGTAACTTTTTTTTGTTCATTTAGGAATGTCTCGTGAACATTATTATATATCTTAATTCCAGTTTGTTTTTGAATTTTCTTAAATGCCTTTTCAAGAGGGATATTATTGGCTGATAACGTCACTTTAGATATTTGACGTTCTCCTTCGCCCATTGTCGAGGTTGAATAACAAATACCGGTTAGTATTGCGATTATCAAGGGAAGTTTTGATGTCAACACTCCTAAATGCATTTTAGTCATACAGTATAGTTTGATACCAGGTTTGGAATTTGCTCTTGTATTAAATATTACACGCAAATTGTTATAGTCGTACTATTCAGGCCAGTCATATTTGTATTGAAAGTATATTTTTTAATATAATATATTCTAAAGGCAGATAGTACTTTAGATATTAACTCGTGTATAGAGTATGCTATATTGTTTGGAGTTCACTTTAGACAAACAGGTCATTTTAATCCAATATCATATATGCCGTATGCGGGCTGCAATTATATCACATTGTCAAGTGCTAATTTAACTAGGTTTATTCCATTAATTCATTTAGTGTGAAACCCGCTTATTATATATTATTAATCAGTAAATAGAAAAATGTTTATATGAGAGGAATTTTCTTAGCTATAGTTTTTGTTTTTTCTTCACTAATTAATTATGGACAGACTGTTCCGTTAGAAAAGAAGGATCATCCTTCCTCTAATGATAAACTTGTCATAGATTCTATGGCCTATAATAAGTGGACTTTTGTCGATGGCGCAAAGATCACTGATGATGGTAAGTTTATGTCCTATTTTATTAGAAACGATATCAAGTTTAACGACATTACAATTTTGAAAGAATGCAAAGGTAGTTGGGAAATTAGAATTCAAGGTATTAGAAGCATTCAATTTACAGGAGATAGTAGGATGGCTTTCTTTGTTTTTAATGACACCTTATGCATGATAAAATTGGGGCATTCTTACTTTGAGAAGATACCTTTTGTCAAATCTGTTAAGGTACCTTCCGTAAAGAATGGGGAATGGATCGCGTACGGAAATGCTTCACAGAAATCGGTAGTGCTGCGTAATCTTAAAAGTGGCGATACAAGACCTTTTGATTCGGTAAGGAACTATTTCTTTAGTGAGGACGGGAAAGTATTGATCCTAGAGAGTATTGAAAGGGATAGTAGTGGTTTTTCAGAAGCATTGCGGGTGGTACAGGTAATGGATGGTGGTATTATGAGGATATGGAAAGGAAAAGGGCTATCTAAGTTAGTATTAAATTCATCTGCTACTCAATTAGCGTTTATGCTCTCAGATGAAAATGGGAAAGGTAAGTCTATAATGTATTATAAGAAGGGCGCCTTGTCACCAACGTTCGTGGTTGATGTCGACTCGATTGGAGGTGACAGGTCGTTTGTTATAAATAGTTTGTCAGGTTTAAGTAAGGATGGTAAATACGTTTTCTTTACGGTAAAAAAAATCGAGAATATAGATGTAAGTAGAATGACAAACTCGACAGTGCATGTTTGGAGTTATTTGGATGAGAAGCTACAGTCGGCTCAAATTGTGGATGGCAAAGAAACTGCTGAATTTTTGTTTGCAGTGAGCTTGGTGGATAAGAGTATTATTCAGATCGGTCATGAGAATGAATGGATTTTAAACAAGAGTTTAGATGATAATACGTTTTTAGTGCAGCATATGTCAGGAGATGCTGATAGTTACGAATGGAAATGGAATACCGCTGCTCAGATTTCTTATTACGTGAGGTCTATTCAGAGAAATACTAACACTCTTCTGAGGCCTAAAGGCGTGGTAACTATTAATTTGTCGGATGAGGGCCGATTTGTGGTTTACTATGATAGTGATTCGGCAAGCTATTTTAGTTATGAAATGTCGACTGGAATATATCGTAATATAACTGCAGGTTTGGATGTCTCCTGGATTAATTCGTTCAAGGAAGATTTAATTAAGACTCCGAGAGGTATTTTAGGTTGGTTGGAGAGAGATTCTGCGATATTAATTTATGATAAGTATGATATTTGGATGATTGATCCACTGGGAAAGAATCCTTCTGTAAATCTAACTAACGGTTATGGGTTGAAGCATGGTATTATTTATTATATGGGACTCTCTACCTTTCCAGGAGCTGCTTATACAGCCAAGGATACATTAATTCTGAATGCACTGGATATATATAGTAAGAAGAACGGGTTTTTCAAAAAAATAATAGGCAGTAAGGGGGATCCGGAAAAATTAACAATGGGGGACTGTATTTACCAATTAATTGATAATCCCTATGTTGAGAATAATGGTGTTGCTCCTATTAAAGCAAGAAATGCAAATAAATACATTGTCATGCGAATGAGGGCTGCGGAGTCCCCCAATTATTTCTTCACTTCAGATTTTAGATCCTTTATTTCTCAAAGTGCAATTCGTCCTGAGAAGTCGTATAATTGGTACACGACAGAATTACATAGTTGGAAAAAAGCGGATGGTTCTTCAATTCAAGGGGTATTATATAAACCTGATAATTTTAACCCCAGTTTGAAATATCCAGTTATATTTTATTACTATGAAAAAAAATCTTTTGGACTAAATGCGTATTTAATTCCTGAGAATATATCCGGTTGCTGTAATATGAATATACCCACTTTCGTTAGTAATGGCTATTTGGTTTTCACTCCAGATATTGACTATACTATTGGCGATCCGATGCAAGGCACATATGATGCAGTTGTTTCCGCGGCGAACTATTTGTCAACTTTGCCTTTTGTTGACGCCCAGAAAATGGGAATTGGAGGTTGTAGTTTTGGTGGTATACAAACTAATTATTTAGTTACACATACTAGTCTGTTTGCAGCGGCCTATTCTTCCTCCTCGATGTCGGATATGATTAGTGCCTATGGGGATGTTCCAGGTAGATATATTAGTTTACAGAATTATTTTGAGGCTGGCCAGGGTAGAATGGGGGGGACTCTATGGCAAAAACCTGAGCAGTATATTAAAAACTCTTCAATTTTCAACGCTGATAAGGTAACTACTCCATTATTACTGATGCACACTAGTGATGACGGCATTAGCTCATTTTCTCAGGCGATTGAATTGTTTACTGCCTTACGTCGTCTAGGAAAGAAGGTGTGGCTACTAGAGTATACCGATGCTAATCACGGGATACTGGGAGAGGCTGCTCAGGACTTTAGTATACGCTTATCCCAATTTTTCGATCACTATTTAAAGGGCAAAGCTGCCCCGAAATGGATGACAAAGGGTGTGCCTGCAAAAAACAGGGAGAAAGAAGATCCATATAAATTGGATCTAAATATAAAGACTCCTGGAAATGGGTTGTTAATTGATTTGCATAGATAAAATTTGAAACTATAATCAAGATGTATCGACATAAACTTTTCAACTTTCGGCCGATGATATTAGGCTTTGAGATCTTGATTGTGAAGCTTTAAAAGGAGTAGACGCCAATTTTTTTGAATGTTGTGCGTTTATATGAGGGGGCCCTAATAGTGATGTTATTAAGTTGGCTTGCTAAAAAAAAAGTTTGTGAGGACTTAGAAGTCAGTATTGAAGACGAAGTATGAATTGATTTTAATTTTAATTATTGGAACGAAGTCTATTTATTTGTGAATACTAGGACTACGGTTGACAGAGCAAATAAACATTTTGAACTGGATTTTAAATCTGTTTTAAGGGGAAGGCGCTGCTGCCGCGCCATTCCCCTTACCCCATCCCGGCACGGGTTTCAAACAATGGCTACGTTTTAGATTGTAGTCGTTCTCTAAGTATTTCGTAGGGTGTTTTGCCCTTCAGTGCAGCATTAGGTCTATGGCAGTTATAGAAATTCTCCCACTCCTGTAATTTCTTATTGATGTCGATGTCATCTGTGTAGTCAAGCAGTTGGTAAAACTCTTGTTGATCGGTCAAATGGGACCGTTCTACTTTTCCGTTTAAATGTGGACTAGCTTTCCTTATATACACATGTTGAATGCCTAAATCTTCGCAATGCCAATGAAATTGCGCCTGAAATTCATGCCCGTTATCGGTTTGAATAGTATGAATCCGGAATGGAAATTTGTTCCGTATGTAGTCTACAAATTGAATTGCGCAACTCTGATTATGTTTACTATATATTTTCAGAGCCCGAGCTCTTGTTGCGTCATCAATCGCCGTATATTGGAAGCGCTTAACTTCCTTCCCAGAGGACTTATCAGTAAAAGATAAAAATTTAACATCGACCTGGATTCTATGTCCCGGCACCTGTTTTTCGTATCTTTTAAATTGTTCCATGGATCTTTTCCGCTGATTTTGCGGCAATTTATTAAGCCCATTTCTTTTAAGAACATTATATACTCCTGCAGGAGAAACAGCAATATCATGGTAACGTTTCATATACCATGATATTCGTAATTGTCCCAAATGATAGGTGGTTCTTAAGTGTATAATCTGAGCTTCAATATCAGCTGCAATACCTAGCTTCGGATTTTCAGGACAGGGTTTACTATTAACTAAGGCGCTTTCTCCTTCACTTTCATAGTCTTTCTTCCATTTATAGTAGGTTTCCCTGGATATACCAAAGTATCGACAGGTTTTTGATACATTCCCTGACGCTTGGCCATGTTGAATTATTCTAAGCTTTCTACGAATATCTGATAGTTCTTTTGGACTCATATATAGACATTTGATTGACAAGATAAAAACTGTCAAACAAAGTCATGATTTCCATTATTTATTTATTCTTGCCTAAGAAATAGGAAAATCCAATAGTGAAGAAGCGCTCCAATACATTAGTGCTAATATCTTCAATATAGTTGTCTTGAATGATGCGATTATAACTTATATTTTGTTTTAGTACATCAAACCCTTGGATTTTTATAAGTCCTTGTCTGTTATTAAATATTGATTTGCTAATCGAGGCATTTAACATTAGTGGACTCCCATTGTACCCCTCCATTCGTCCAGTTGTCCATGCAACTATAAGATTAGAGTTCAAATTTATTCCGTATGGGAGATTTAGACGGTTCGCAAATGATAGGCCACCACTAACATAATTTTCCTTAAGCTCCTTATTGTTATTATAGCTTAGATTGTTATAGTTTATGCTTCCTGTTATTGCGCATTCGTAAGTTTTCCGAGTATAGCGGAAACTTATCACTTGAGTTAGGGATGTTTGATTACTTATAGATTCCTTTCCATTTACAACACTTAGAGATCTTTTTAGGCTGCCTTTTGTGTTTAGATTAACGCCAAAGTGTTGCTTCTTGAATGGTAGGTAGTTATTAATGTTTAGTTCAAGAAGATAGTTGCCATTTAAATTGACTGGTTTAGTAGCTTGACGGCCAATGGAATCAAAGAATGAGAGATTGACTATCTGATTGATTATGAATTTTCCACTTGTAGCAATGGTGAGTGTTCTCAATGTGGAAATGTTAATAGAGTTATAGTTGAATTGCAAATCGTGGAAAGTGATGGGTTTTAACATTGGATTTCCACGTTTTATATTTAAAGGGTCGCTATAATCTGGAGTTTGCTGTAACTGAGATGCTTGCGGGAATTCGATACTTTTTCTATATAAAAACTTTAATTTTCGATTATTCCTCGGTATGAAGTTGATGGTTGCTTCTGGTAGTAAGGCAAGAACATTAGTCGAATAAATGTTACTTACACTATTGTCTTTATTCTCCATACTGAAGTATAGTGCAGCTAGGGATACAGAGTAGTCAAATTTTTCTTTTTTAACCAGCCAATTTAACTTGGCGTAATGGTGAATTGGAACAGTGACGAATATATTGCTTAGACTGTCATTTGCTTTATCATATAGTTTTGTCATATTATTGTAGTCTAATATTGTTTTATTTAATGAACCTTTTACCCGATCTTCACCAATCATAAAACTTATGGCTCCATAGTTGTGTATGGGTTCAGTATAAGTAGCCATGACAAATAGTTGTTCGTTTTGGGTGTTGATAATAGAACGTTGATCAAGTGTGTCTGATATAGTTTCTCGGCTATTTGGATAGTAGAGGGTGTTTGATATGTTGTATCCAATCTGCTTTGATACGCTTTTACTATAACTTATACTAATATTAAGGAGACGTCTGTTTTTATTAAATTTCTTTTCATAGTTTAGACCTGTAAACGCTGTTATGGTATTATTTTCGTCCATAGTCTTAAAAGTTCCGTTGCCTAGTACTTGAGCATAATTCCCTAGTGAATTAAATCTATTAGCGAAGTTATTATCTGTTTTAAAAAGTGTGAGTTGATTTGAGATAGTTATATTTTGTAGACTGTCAATTTGGTATTCTATTTGTGTTGTTAGTGCTTGATTTCTATCTTTATTATTGCTGCTTGATTTCTGTTGAATTAGCAAACTTGTATCGCTTATTATATTTTTTCTTGCACTGTTCCGTTGAGTTTCGCTTATATTGTTATTCGCTATATAGTTTGCACTTATAGTCGTATTCTTGTTGATTCTGTTACTATAGTTCCCAGCCCCATTCCAATTCTCTTGAATGCCCCCAACACTAGTCGTTTTGGTCTCTATAGCACCGTTAGTGTTGTCGCCGTTACCTAGCAATAGAAGCTGCTCTTCACCTTTGAATCGACTAAGACTTAGCTTGGTGGAGAATCGGTTGGCCGTTCCGTAAGCGCCTGAAATCTCTCCAGAGATTAAATTTTGTTTGCTTTTCTTAATTGTAAGATTAATTACTTTATCTGGTTGATTGGAACTCGAACCATTAAAATCTTGTCTGTTTGTTTTCCTATCTATTAGTTGGACCCTATCGATTAAGTCTGCTTGCAAATTCTTACTAATAATTCTATTGTCACCACCACTGAAAATGGGTCGGCCGTTTATCATAATGCTTTTCACAGGCTCTCCATTCACACTAATTGTACCGTCTTTGTCGATCTGTACACCAGGTAATAATCTAAATAGATCCTCGACCAATGCATTGTCTCGGGTTTCAAAATAATTTGCATTATATTCCATTGTATCCCTTGCAATTCGTAGAGGTATTCTAGTTTCTACAATCTTAACTTCTGTTAATGTTAGCCCTGTTCGTTTTATTCCAATTGTCCCTATGTTTATAAGAGTGTCAGTGGATGAGGCATGCAATGGATATAATAATTTTTCGTATCCAATAAATGATACGAGCAGTATAAAGTTCGTAGGTGTAAGGCTGTCAATTATAAAAAATCCCTCTTTATTAGTGAATGATAGGCCTGCTTTGGAGGAATCCTTAGCGTACAGAAATGTTATTGTTGCAGACGACAGGTTGTCTTGTGTCTCCTTGTCAGTTATGCGACCTTTAATTACTAATTGATGAGATTTTTGCGCCGAAGAATGTGAGGTTGACACAACTATTAATAATAGCATTATTAACTGCTTCATAATGGGGATTTCCAATATCATGTAAGATGAATATTTTGAACGCATCTGTATTGCAGTATTTATATGGATCTTTGTTTGTCGTTTAGAGGAGACGAATTTTTTAAGAAAAATGTTTCGCTGTATGGAGATGGCAGTGGTTGGATTTAATTTTGATTTGACTAATGATAGGTAGGTAGCTCTATCGTAATTCAATTTAGTTGCACTATTGTTAGTTATGAGTAATTGAATTGAACCCTCAAATAAATCATACCATGTCAGTAATAACTTCTTTTTTTACAATCCGGATGGAGAAAATGAAATGCCAATTCCCTGCTAGAATTTATCTTGAATTGTAGTGCTTTGCCCTGTTGTCTAGCCCTCTTTTTTTTTCTATGAACTCCGTTGTATTATATGTATACAGGTGAATACGGAATTAGCTCAAACTATATTTGTGCCGGCACTCTATTAATTATCTTTTTAATCATTGTACCTCCGTTTGCCTTTTAGGTCTACTTAAATTGAAAATTGATGTTGGTTTTGCAATAAGGTCTAGTTTCTATGTAACTAAAGTGGTTATCTTTCACTTATATTTAAGTGAAAGAACTGCGAATTATAAGTGAAGATTTACAATACATTTATGTGTCCTCCGCATTAAAATGGTTTAGGACATGATTTAGAAATTATGTGGAGGTAACATTCTAGCCGATGTTAAATGTTTTTGTATCGCCTGATGATATTTGTAGGGAATTGTTGTAATAAATTATATCGAAAATGTTAGTTAATAGTGTAAGCACAAGGGAAAGACAAATGAATGGCAATGTCGATGCTAGGTTTCAACTTAGTTTGTTTGAGTATATTTTCAAACATCCCACAAATAGGTGGTTTGCTAGAATTGCTATCCCTATTGTTATTGTCCAGTTCATTGTTTTCAAGTTCTTTTATCCATTTGCGGGATTTATAAATGGAGACTCTTATATATATATTGAGACAGCATACCATAATTTTACTGTAAATACTTACCCCATTGGGTATTCTAAATTTCTTAGGTTAATAAGCGTTTTTACTCATTCAGATTTAGCGGTTGTTGGGCTGCAATATCTACTTTTGCAATGTGCGAGCCTCGGACTTGTATTTACCATGTTTTATTTTTATGAACCATCTAGATTTGCAAAGATTTCTTTGTTCGTATTCATGTTGGTTAATCCTGTCTACCTTTATCTTGCGAATTACATTTCAAGTGATGCTTTCTTTCTTTCATTAAGTCTAATTTGGTTTACTTTGTTAATTTGGATAATGAATAGACCTACTAATAGGTTAATCATTATAAATTCACTTGTTCTTTTTGTGGCATTCACCGTACGGTATAATGCACTGTTTTATCCTGCTGTTGGAGTGATATCGCTACTATTAACTAGGAGAAGAATGATAATGAATATTGTTGGATTCTGTATAAGTCTTCTCCTTATAGGATTTTTTATACAAGTCACAAGCGTAAAGTATAAAACAATTAGCGGATTTAGACAATTTACGCCATTTACCGGATGGCAGATGGCAAATAATGCGTTATATGCATACAGATATGTCGACAGCGCGGATCGGAGAGATGTACCTGTATCTCTCCGTATGTTGGATAATATGGTTCGACACTATTTTGATTCCAGTAGAGATATACGGACGCATCCATCAGAAGCATTGATTGCGAGCACTGTTTACATGTGGGATCCTAATTCACCACTTTCCAAGTATATGGAAAGTCAGTTTAAGAATGATTCCGCGGCATCTGCGTTAAAGAAGTGGGCAACTCTTGCACCAATAATGAAAGAGTACGGTTCGTTTTTGATTAAATCTTATCCTTATGAGTTTGCCAAGTATTATTTAGTCCCAAATGCTATAAAATACTATGCGCCACCAGTTGAATTTCTTGATCATTATAGTACTGGCGTAGATAGCGTTAATCAAACTGCAAAGGTTTGGTTTGACTATAAAAGCACTAAACTGAAATGTCATTTTAAGGATTTTAAGGTAAATACATTGGATTTCTATCCCGTTTTAGTAGGTACTATGAATGTTGTTCTTGTAATGAGTACAATAAGTTTTATATTATTAGGAGGTTATAAGCAACATTTTCAATTGAAAAGAGGGCTAATACTTGTGGTGACTTTATGGACAATTAATTTTGGTTTTAGTGTTTTTGCATCGCCCATAGCTCTTAGGTTTCAGTTGTTCCCTATTCTGGTCTCATTGTCGTATACTTTTTTGTTGGTTGACTATTTAGTGAAAGCAGCTAAGAGTATATCTGTCGTACAGGAAGAATATTTGACAGAGACTGCAAAGCCGGAAAGTCTTACTATATAGCACTATATCGATTTGAGTAATTTAAGTAATTATTATGAAACGAATGTATGTTATTGTTGCAGCGATGCTTCTGGTAGGGCTATCTTTATATATGGGTCTCTTTAGAATGGGGGGATATTCACTGATAGATATTCGGAAAAGAGGTTATGCGAAATCAGTTATAACTGGACGAGAGGGCGAGTTATTGCCAAGTATAAGTATACTACTTTCTGACAGTATAACTAAGATCAATCTTTCGTCAATTCCCAAGGGAAGGCCTACAGTGCTGTTCTATTTCAGCCCCTATTGCCCTTATTGTCAGTCTGAAATGGATACTATTATAAATAATGTAAAGAAGCTTAAACATATTCAATTTTATTTAGTAACTCCTTACAGCCATAGAGAAATGAAATTGTTTTATAATAAGAATCATCTCGAAAGATATGAGAACATTATAGTTGGGTTGGACTATGATATTCGGTTTTCTGAATACTTTAGAATAGCACAGGTACCCTTTATTGCCATTTATGATAAGGGTAAAAGATTGAATGCCGGTTTTTTCGGCGGAGTGGCGTCTGATCAGCTAAGACAAGTTAGTCAAGAATAAATTTTTGCGCAAAATAGGCCGATTGAATACTTGCAAGAGAAATCGACCAAAGAATGGCGAAGCCGAAAACCATTATAAACGAGTAGGCATTTTTCATAAAAAGCAAAGTTTAGCTTTTTGATTTTAAAAAGCATCTATCATTATGAAACAAGCAAAATTCGCGTTAACAGCTGTTGCTCTTCTCGCAGTTATAGGTGGTGCATTAGCATTCAAAGCTAATAGGCAATTGAAGACTTTCTATTCACTTGGTACCACTGTGATTCAGGGTGAAGAAGTTGCAGGTTGCGTTATTCCTGTACAATTGTTACGTACTCCGGCAGCTGCAGGAGCAATCACTCCATACTCATCAACATTTAACTCTGCTACCACAACTTGTACAGTTAGAGTTAATGTTAATGATTAATTGAGAAATGATCTATGAAGATTATTTGCATTAATGATTTGATTAGATCTCTTAGTTATGTTTATTAACTAATAATTTACAAGAGCCGTCTTATTGTTTGCGAAAACAATGAGATGGCTCTTCTGCGGTAATAGTGTTCGGATTTTAGTAAGCAATGATAAGGCAGATGTAATAATCTCTATGAGGGTTTAAATTCGGGGTTGAGTTGCGCGGACTGATTAAAGCATACTAAGTGTTAACCCGTGCATTTTTCGTCTTACTAGGGAATTGTTTGCAATGAAAGCTTTATACGAGTTAGGTGTACCCGTATAAAGATCGACAGCGTCGAGCCCTTTTATTTAATTAGCTTAACTCGATCAACCATTGATTAGTACCACAGCCGTACAAAGTGTCGTTGGATAGTTGACCGTACTTGAATAAGAGGTGTAGAATCCTCCTGGATTTGGTGTTAGATATAATAGTTGAGTTACGACGCATCCATTAATTTGTTCTCCTCCGATAGTCGTAGTTCCTAGTGAGTAAAAGGCTCTTAGTTGCCTATTGGCTTTGAACGCGAGAGTTCCTCCGATTATGGAGAATGTAATCAAAACGGTTAATGCAAATTTGGCTTTTTTCATGGCAATATATTTTTATTATCTTGATAGATTTTACTTTATTGAAACTCTGTTAAAATATAATTTGTTGCTGATTTTTAGCGTATGTTGTTGTGTATTATACGTAGTGTGTTTCGCTATTTTTGTTATCCTCTTACCACTAAAGAAAATAGTAGGAAATTTTTAGTGAAAAGATTGAATGATGACGATTAATATTTTCTTTTGTTTCGTTATCCTTTTTATTGAATAGTTGATACCTTTTTTTGTTTTTCCACGTGGAGTCCGGGTGAATAGATATACTTATAGTTGAAAGGATTTGGAATCGGTGTTACGATTCCAGTTTTGTGAGGCCTGGTGAGATGATCCCTTCAATATTGCTAAGTTCATCCAAGGTTTAAAGACTTTTGTTATGTGCTAATTGTTGTAATTTCATATCGATTGCAATTTCTAGGTTATTATTGGTAGGGGCTGTATTTACATATTTAAAGACGAGATGGGCCATAAATGATAAAGTTTCGGGGATAATTGTGAGGGTTATCATTGTGGCTGACATTATTTTTTTTCATAAATAATAAAATTTATAAGGAGAGGAGAATATTTTCTTGCTATTGTATCTTTACCGGGCTTGTTAAATGAATGTAGTCACATAAATATATGTTTTTTGCCTGCGATTGTTTCTCCGTAGTTGATGCTAAATTCCATCTCCCCGTTTACCTGCTGGTAAAAGGCGATACCCAGAGCCAGGAAAACGGCTTGGTACTGTTACCTGTTACAGTAGTCTGTAAGTGGAGTTCCGGGGTGGCAGAACCACCTATCGGAATTTCTTCGCTGGTAGAGACACTATTTACAAATGTTTCCGCTTCGAAGTCCACTTCTGCGCCGCCTACCAGGATTTTAAAATGCGTGGCGCCGGCAGGGCTTGCCATTAGGTCAATCGGATTGAATACAGGCAGGTCTACTTTGAGCGTACCTGCAACACGATCTATTGCGGCAGTATAAGGAGCGAACAGTGTTACGCCTAAACGTGAATTGCTGTTGAATTCAAAGCTTTTCAGTAACTCTGCTTCGCCGTCAATTACGTTGCGTTGTCCTCTCACATTCACGGTGTCCGCCTGGATCACTTTCATCATTTCCCGGCATAACTGTGAGGATGTATAGCTGTCTTTAATATTCATTACCAGTGTACGGAATGCAGTGAGAAGCATCTTGTAGGCTTTACCTGCTCTGCCAAATTCCGCCGGGTTTTCTCGCGTTCTGGCAAACGCGGGATCTGTTGCGATCCGGTTGGCGCTAATACCGCCTTTCTCTCTGGCTAGATATCCTTCTTTTGATTTGTAGAAGGTAATGTTGCCAATCGTGCCTTGAAGTGGGATAATCCTATTTTGTTTGGCCATTTTTATAGATTTAAAAATAAAGAATAGGGCTTTTGGTAGCCAGCCCTTTTAAGCTTACACCTGCGCAGGATGTAGTAAATGGCATTCACTTATGCTAAACTAATGTCGTATTTTTACTCAAAAAAATTTCCATTCACATTGATATGAATTGTATCACATTGATATGTGTTTTATTGGAAGAGAGTGGAAATTGAGAGCAAAGAAAGAAGAGAAAGAAAAAAATAGATAAGCAGTTGCTTAGGAGCTACTCCCCGTTTTACTCCCCATTTACTTCCCGGGGAATAAAATGTAAATCAGTCACCAATAGCTTATCTTTATAAAGTGGTATATGGTAATTCACTGCCAGCTTTAGGGGTTTTTGACTATATTATCATCATTAATTCATATTCTGAATTTGCAAACTTGCTTCTGCAAATTGAATGTAGTTCTAAGGTTTTAAGAGAGTTTTTTATCTGTGAACTAGAGTATGAATGTGTCGATTATGAATCAAGTATGTCCTAGGGTATTTGAATAGCACCACTGTATAGGGGATTTTATCGATGTTTTGGAGTAAAGTATCTGTGTTTCAATGATGAGTTATTAGCTATTTATGACTCTGCAAGTGCAGGTAGTTGTAGGAGCATTAAAAGTACTTGAATATGGAGTGACAAAGCCACCAGGGTTGGGTGTTAGGTTTAGATCGACTGGTACAACACATCCTTTGGTTCCTTGTCCATTTATTGTAGTGGATCCAAGTGAGTAAAATGTTCTGAGGAGCTTATTGGCTTTGAATGCCAATATTCCGCAAAATGTAGAAATGACTATAACTAAAGTTAATAGGAATTTTGCTTTTTTCATAGGGATATAATTTTATTGATGTAGTAATAATATTCTAGCATTAAGGAGAGTATTGTGCTTATTTTTCTAATCGATGAATTGATTTGCTGTAAATATAGGTTTCTTAGCTGCATTAATTTCTCAGCGATTGACACTTTTTCCCGCCACACTCAGAAAACATAACAATACCTTAAACCACCTCCCCAACAAAATCCCCTATTTTCGCCCCGTTGCTCAAACCTCTGCCATGCTGCATGCTCATGATGATATAGCGCTTATCCGTACCGGTGATCCAAAAGCATTCGAAAGGTGTTTCAATCAGCACTGGCCCGCCCTTTATGCCTTCGCGCTGAAAATCCTCGGCAATAAAGACGATGCTAAGGACGTAGTGCAGGGCGTATACATCTCCCTGTGGTCACGGAAAGAGAAGCTGAACCTGAACGGTCCGCTGGAAAACTATCTCCACCAGGCCGTCCGCTTTCAGTCTATTAAAAAACTAAAGGAAATCATGAACCGGCCGGAGGAGCTGGACCGCGTGCAGGAATATATCATGCCGGTGTTAAACGATATCTGGGAAAAGATGGAAACGGCCGATGTATTTAAAGAAATAGATAACCAGCTAACCACCTTACCCGAAAAAACGCGGGAAATATTCCTGCTGAGTCGCCGGCATCATCTATCCATCACGGAAATCGCCGGGAAATTAAATCTCTCCGAAAAAACAGTAAGAAACCAGCTGCACATAGCATTGAAGGCTTTAAGACACCATATCGCAGCTGCCCTGATCCTCGCGGAAATAATGAGTTAATAATTCCTTAACGTACTTCTTCGGGACAAGCACCTCCTTTGAAGGAACATATCTATAGAAGAATGTTCCGGATGAATATCACACAGTTTAAAAAATTGGTCAGCAACTACCTGTCGGGCAATGCCACCCGCAGCGAAGCTGCATTGCTGAACACTTACCTCGATAAGGCCTGGGAGGAAAAACAGGTGCCGGACGATGTGGAGCTGCAGCGCCTGGAAGTATGGAATAACCTGGAAAGGGAAATTGCGCCGCCACGGATAAAGGTATGGCGGTACGCAGCTACGGTACTAATTCTCATAGCCGCCGGGGCCACTTACACCTACCGCCTCGCCTTGCAGGACTGGCTGGATCCGGTTCCCATGCAAAGCATCACCGCATTGAAATACCAGATAAAAAAGGTAATCCTGCCGGATAGCTCCGTAGCCATCCTCAATGGAGGTACCACGCTCACCTATCCCCAATACTTCCGTGGTAAACAAAGAAATATTACGGTGAACGGGGAAGCATTCTTCGACGTCACCCCGCAAACCGCGCCCTTCATCATCACCGGCCCGCATGTAAGCGTAAAGGTATTGGGCACCAGCTTCGTAGTGGCAGACAGTACCAGTATCGAAAAACCAAAGGTAAGCGTGAAAACGGGCAGGGTAGCGGTTACCGCCGGTACGGCGGTACAGCAGCTCACGGAAAACGAGGAACTGGTTTATGACAAGGAAACCATCTATATCTATAAACAAACGGAAGTAAACACCGGGTGGACCAGCAAAAAGCTGTTGTTCAATGAATCAGCGCTGAACGATGTTTTCAGGGAGATAGAAATGCTGTACGGCGTAAAAATAAAAACTACTCCAGGTATCAGCGACCTGAAATTCACCGGCGCATTCGAGGAAACCGACAGCATGAACGATATCCTGAAAGTGATATCCCTGTCGTACCGGCTAACTATTCATAAAAACAAAAACGGCGTCATCGTAATCAGGTAGCAGCTCGCACAGCGGAAATGCTAACAACCATCAGCGTACAGCTGCTGGTAACGGATCTTCTTTTTTTAAATCACAAACGAATGAAGGAAAAAATTTTACACGGATGTATGTGGATCCTGCTCTGCTTTACCTTGCCGGCAACGGCGCAGGAAAGCTTCCTGCAGAAAAAGATCAGCATCAGTTTCAGGAATGAGCCCATCGCAAAATGTTTCATGACTGTGCAGCAGAAGGGCGGCGTTACCTTCTTCTACAATCCTGCCGATATGAAAGCGGTGGATAAAAAATATACGGCCGATCTCAATAATAAAACCGTAGCAGAAGTGATCACCTGGTTATTGCAGAATACCGGGCTGGAATTTGAAGCAGTAGATGGCAGGAAGGTAGTGGTACGCAAAATCATCGTCAAACAATCAACAGCCCCCCGCAAACGCACCATCAGCGGCATCATCACGGATGCTGCCAAAAACACGCCCATCGCCCGCGCGGAAATCATGGCCCAAAGCACCGGCAGCGTGGTAATGGCCGATGAATCCGGCCGCTTCTCCGTGGAAGTGAAAGATACCTCGGATGTGCTGGTGATCTATTATGTAGGCTATGCTACCAAAATGATCAAAGCCGGCAGCGCACCGGTGTTATCAGTACAACTGAAAGCCGACAGCAAAACACTGAGCGGCGTAACAGTAGATGCCCGTCGGCGCTCCAATACGGAAGTAATGCTGCTGAACGACCGTAAAAACTCGGCCATGATCTCCGATGGGATCTCTGCCCAGAACATCGAAAAAACAGCCAGCATTACCACCACCCAGGCCCTGCAACGGGTATCGGGCGTAACAGTTACAGACGATAAATATGTAGCCATCCGCGGCCTGGGCGACCGCTCCGTGATCGGCCAGCTCAATGGCATCCGCCTGGCTTCTTCCGATCCCGACAGGAGCGCGATTCCGCTGGACCTGGTACCCGCCGGCCTGCTGGATAATATCACTATCTACAAAACCACCACCTCCGATAAACCTGCTGATGCCGCTGCCGGTATCGTGGAACTCAAAACAAAGTCGGTACCCGACCGGGAAATGCTCACCATCACCGTGCAAACCGGCATGAACTCACAAACCGGCAGCAAAGTGAACAGCTTCTATAACAGCGACATGGGCTTCCTCGGGCAAAAGGTAAAGTCAAAAGGATTATCCCCGGAATTCCGGGAGCTGTCCAAACAGTACCCAAACGGCTTAGGCGATATCCAGCGTAAAATCGCCAACAGCCGCAACGATCCGGCCCTGCTGGCAGAAGCCAACCGCGTCAGCGGTATCATGCACGGCTTCGATCCCGTGCTCACCACAAAGTATAAATCGGCCCCGCTGAACCAGATCTATGCGGTTACTTACGGTAACAGCTATACGGTATTTAAGAAACACCAGGTAGGATTAATAGCCGGCGCCAATTATTATAACCGCACCAACGATATCTACGACGGCCAGCTCACCCAGTACAGCGTATACCAGGGCGTGTTAACAGGCAACAGCGCATTGTACAGTCCCCGCGTAATTCCTAACTACATTACTCCCAACAATATCAATCTGGGGAAGTATTTAAATTATAAGGAAAACACCGGCACACAAACACTCAACTATGGATTTTTGGGTGGACTCACTTATCGCTTCAGCCCGCAGCACGAAATAAGTATGCAGTACCTGGGCAGCCGGGGTGCGGAAACACGCGCCAGCAACCTGCACGGCGCCTACGAGTACACCGGCCTGCCAGGCAAGGTGTATAACCTCGTGTATTCCTTACGTCAAAGCTATCGTACACTCAATACCTTTAACTTACAGGGCGAGCATAAGCTCACAATGAAAGAATACTCTCCGAAGCTGAGTTATAACCTCGCTACCTCTTCGTCTTCACAGGATGATCCGGATTACCGCTTTGTAAACCTGGCCGACTATCGCGTAAACGGTGGCAGCAGCCATCCGGGTGCAGTGGATGTGCCGGGCGGTACACCGCCTATTGTGGCTTCCCCCAGTTTGTATTCCCTGGTATCAGGATATGTAAACGGATATGGCCCCTATGGTATCATCCAGGCCGATCCCAATGGACGCCGTTTCCGCCAGCTCCGGGAAAATAATTACAACTATAAAGCGGATCTCACCCTGCCTTTTAAAGTATTTAATAAAAAACAGGAATTTAAAACCGGGGTAAACTACCTGCATCGGAGAAGAAGCTTTTCAGAGAATGTACTCTATCTCCCGGGTTCCAATTATGCTGTCAATGGCGCACTACCGCTGTATGAAGTAAATGGTCAGCTGGATCAGCTGGTAGGATATGATCGTATCGGTATCCGCCCGCCTTCTTCCTATAACGAAGAAGGTGCCCCCCGCAATGGCGGCTTCCTGTATAATATCCAGAAATCCCCCAATAACTATAAAGGCTACTATGAAACCCGCGCGTTTTATGGTATGCTGGACCTGCATCTCACGGAACAGTTGCGCTTCACGGGCGGCGTACGTTTTGAAATGACGGATATCCAGGCTGCAGTAGATACATCCAATGTATTCCTGGATCCCTCTATTACTGCTACAGATGCCGGCGGTAACAAAATAAACCTGGTATATACCGAACCAAATTCTATCTATAAAACAGATTATGAACCTTTCTACTCTGCTAACCTTACCTATACACTGAATAAGAACATGAACTTCCGGTTGGGCTACAACACTACTTTGGCCCGGCCGGAGCTGAGGGAACTCACCAACGTATTTGATTTTGATCCTTTCCAGTTTGCACTGGTGGTGGGTAATCCCAACCTGAAAAACCAGCAAACCACCAACTACGATTTTCGCTGGGAATGGTTCCCCGCACCGGGTGAGGTATTGTCTGCTTCGGTTTTTTATAAGGAGATAGATAACCAGTTAACAAAGGTGTTTAAACAAAATTCATCCGGACTGGAAGCACGGTTCCCCGAATTTCCTGCCATCGAATTTCAGAATGATCCTAACAAAGGTCGTGTGTATGGAATAGAACTGGAAGTAGTAAAGAACCTGGGTATCCTGACGGCAGCCATGAAGAATTTGTCATTGGGATCAAACCTGCTGCTGGCACAAAGTGAAATTAAGAAAACTAAGGAGAGACTGGAATCCTCCCGTGCCATCGATCGCCGCGCACCGGCCAACAGCCCGCTGTTTGAACAGGCGCCGTATTCAGTGAATATATTCCTGAACTACAACAACACAAAATCAGGTACTGATTTCACAGCCACTTTTAACATGGTAGGAGAGCGGCTCATCCAGGTAAACCTCGATGGTACGCCGGATCTGTATTCCAGACCCAACCCGGTAC
This sequence comes from Chitinophaga sp. ARDCPP14, assembly GCF_051362515.1. NCBI lineage: Bacteria > Pseudomonadati > Bacteroidota > Chitinophagia > Chitinophagales > Chitinophagaceae > Chitinophaga > Chitinophaga sp. ARDCPP14. The sequence goes on from NZ_JBKIXB010000011.1 coordinate 177,150, forward strand.
TGGATTTCGTGTTTTCCCAGCGGCTGCTGAAACGTCTGCAGTTAAAAGGGTATGCAAAAAATATACTCGACAGGCCAGTGGAAGAAGTATATGCCAATCCTGGCACAGGAGGTAATTTTTACGGAAAGAAATATGTACGCAGAAGTTTTTACCGCGGAACAGAATTTATGCTGGGCCTGACTTTTAACCTGTAAAAATTTGAATGATGAAAATGAAAATTACTTACATACTCATAGCAGTGGTATTGATGATGAGCGCCTGCAGCAAAAAACTCGACTACAGCTACGATAACCGCATGGTGCAATACCCGATGGCTGCCTCCGGCATCCGCCTGGTCAATTTGTTAGGCGCTACAGAATTGTCGGTGAACGGACAACGCCTCACCAGCTACCTGCAGCCCGATAACGAAGGATACTATGGTGCCAATGAAACACGCGGTACAGCATACTTTCCGGAAACAGGCCGTTTAGGGCTAACCTATAGCATTCCCCGGGAGCAGGTGAAAGCCAGCGGCTGGGTAGATAGTATCCTGTTCAGCAGCTTGTCTGTCAGGAACTTGGTGCCGCAGCCCAGACCCTTCCGCGCAAAAAATGATGAGGCACATCCGAACGATTATTACTTTGTACGTTTCAGACCCAATCCGGATGGTTTCCAGGACTCTTTGTTCGTGATCCCACGGGGTATATCACCGGCGGCAGATCCGGTTGCATTTAAGGTGCGTTTGCTGAATCTCAGCTCCTCCATTACGGGTAGCATTCCTCCGGGTATTTTCCGCACCGGGCCTATGTCGCTCACGCTGGCCGATGGTACCGGCGTGCCGGGGCTTAGCAACGTAGCTCCCGGCCAATATTCTGATTATGTGGAAATACCCTATGGCACCTACCAGTTCAAAGTATTGAATAACGAAGGAAAAGAAGTACCAGCCAGTGGAAGCATGTATAATCTCCTGAACCCGGTTACCGGCACCCTGATGGATATAAACGGTACGCCCGGCATCGGAGGTGGTAAAGATACCTGGCTCACCTACGCACCACTGAAAACGTTTCAGCCCGGAGGCATTTATACCATCGTGGTATCCAGTACCTACGACGCCAACATCCCAACCGGTAATCCTAACGGGGAAACTTACAAATCAGAAAATAACACCTTCCGCATTATTGCAGATATTCCTGAACCGGTGAACATTACCTATGCCCGTTTACAGGGCGTAAATGTAGCCGCAGGTAAAAACATTAACTGGCAGGTAGACGGACAGCCCCTGGGAGGCACATTGGCCTTTGCCAAACAAACCAGCTACAGCCGCTATATAACGGGTACGCATATGGTAAAAGCACTGGATGAAAAAGGACAGGTATTGGCCGAAAGTAATCTCGCCATGCAACCCGCCGATAATTTTACTGCCTGGCTGTATACCCGTAAAGATGGTAGCACCGCAATTACTTTTTCTGCCAATAACCTCAGTGGAAAATACTATGGTGGTACTGCTACAGATGATGGTACCTACGGTATGTTGAAAAATGTATATCCTTTTGGGATCCGCTTCATGAATTTTTGCCCGGACCTGGAAGAAGTCACTTTTACACAGAGCAACGGACAACCGTTTATTGCAATCTCCACATTGGCGTTTCAACATATTTATTTTGGAAAAGCAGTAACCGATCTTCCCTATGTGATGCAAATGGTCAATTTCTCGCAACCGGTAATGGCCTATGCCTCGATGCCCGGTATTGCCCCCGGCGATTGGCTGCGCAATATTGCGCCGCTGAAAAGCCGTGATTTTATTGCCCGCCCGGAATTATATAAAACACCGGAAATACCACAGAGCGAACCAGGTATTTATACCGTAGTACTACTGGGCAGCACCGCTCCCAATGCCACGGAAAAAGCCCGGATGATTATTGTGAAACATAACAATTGAGTAGTCTTATGAATAATAAATACTTTTTACTGACACTACTACTGGCCGCGCTGTTTTTCAGCAGCTGCCGCAAAACGGACTATGTGGTATTGGATAATCCCGCCTACCTGCGGGTATTCAACTGCCTTGAATTTACCACCAGTCTTGATAACAAAGATGCGCCACAACCATTCCTCGCCTTCCTGGTAGACCCCGTGATGGATGATAACGGGGTACCTGTCAGCGCAGCCATCACAGGCGATTTTCTGGGGCTGCGCGCCGACTGGGCAAGACCTTATCCCGACGCCGCCAGCAATGTATTGTGGCAAAAAGAATATCCCGGTACTAAAAGAGTACTGGCCGCTCCTATTGTGAATGGATATGACCTTTCGAGCTGGGCGCAGGTGCCTTCAGGTAAGCATCATATTGTTTTCCGTACCCGGCCGCTGAACAACGTGCCATACTTTGAACTGGATAAAATGGAACGGGGCGTTACGCTGATTGATACCACCATAGACCTGAGCGCGGGGGAAGTATATACGATGCATGCACTGATAAAAGAATATACCAGCCAGCAGCCATTTATGTACCTGCGTAAGGAAATATTTCCGAAACAACCCTTCGCTGATTCCACAGTATATGTGAACTTCTATAACCTCAGCGCAGTCAATTTCTATGAGAAAGCGCCCAGTACTTTGCCAAATGAAGACCTGTCCAACACCAAGCTGAGTGACACCATGAACGTTTATTACTCGCTTAATAAACTGGCGCCAAATGGAGCTCCCGTGGCCCTGCCGGGTTACAAAGGCATACCTATGGGACGGATCATCCATTCCCTGGAACCTAAGGTAATGCCTTATTACAGCTTCCCTTTATTTGCAGACACCAGCAGCAATAAAATCTTTACAGGCAATATGAGTCAGCTGTTCGGATTTTACGCTGCCGGTTTTACCCCGGAAAACCTGGGCTACCCGGGCTTCATACCGGTAGGCGTTTACTCCGCCATTATTATGGGCGACTATGGCGAATCAAACAGAAGTGCCTATCTGCCCTTCAAGGTAAAATGCGATCTGCGTACAGGCCTGGTGGTGAGTATCCATTCCGGTACCAATAATCCCCGTTCATTTGCTACAGTGAATACGGTGGAGTATATCAACCGGAAGATGTATGTAACTACCATCCAGCGCAAGTTTGCACCACCCGTTTATTAACGTCTTTATCATTTCGATATGCTGAATATTTCTATCATAAAACAGTTCATGGCAGTATCGCTGCTGCTGGCGTTCGTAACGGGCTGCCGGAAAGATGACCTCATTCCGCCCATTGACAGAACTACTACACCACGCGCAATGGGCGCATTTATTGAAAACAATTATGACCTGAGCATTTTAACTGCTGCCCTGAAAAAAGCAGGTCTGCTGGATACATTGAATCAGGGTGGACCCTTTACCTTTTTTGCACCGGATAACGCAGCATTTAATAGAATGGGTGTTACAGGTCCTGGAGATGTTGCTAAAATGGATGCAGATAGTCTGCGGTCTATGCTCCGTTATCACATCATCCGTAACCGTTACTTTACCACCACTATCCCACAGCAAATGGATAACAGGTATCTTACGCTTTCCGGAGAAGAAATATATATATCCACCTTGAAGACAGTTACTATGTTACCAGACAACGACATGTTTGTAAATGGTGCGCTGATCCTCAAGGAAAGTAAAAGGAATATCGCCCTGGCGAACGGTGTGCTACATATTCTCGCCAAGCCGCTGAAGCGCACCCAGGGCACCGTACAGGACTATATCGCCGCAGATACCAGCTTAACTTTATTTGCTGCCGCCATGAAGCAATTCAATTTATGGGACGGTCTCAAAACAAATAAACCATTAACGGTTTTCGCACCGGCCAATAGCGCCTTCCTGAAATACGGACTTACGGCAGAAAGGATTGCCAGCATGAAACCAGCCGATTATAAGGCCATCACCTTTGCTATTTACCCGATAGAGATGAGACCTATGCATATCTTTTGTACCGATGGTTATCTGCTTTCAGGTACTTCTACAGTAGGCGACGGCGGCATCAAAGCCGGCGGATATTCCATCGCACCCGGGTATTCGTATAATAGTTACTACGGCACAGAAACTTCTTCCATAAGTATTTTGAAAAAGAAAGCAGCCGACTGGTACCCGAGCGAAGACGGCCCCTCCAATGTAAACTACCTGAATGGACTCACAAATGCAGATCATACATGCAGCAACGGCATTGTTCACGTAATAGATGACCTTTTCCTGAACCCGGATTTAATGAAGCAATAAAAATGAAACAGATGACATCAAAAATATCTTTGCTCTTATTACTGCTCCTGGCTTTTGCTGCCTGCCGCAAACAGGACATTGAACCGGAACCGGTCGGTGAACCCGTGCCGCATGAATCAGGACCCGATAAAACATGGCAGCAGCAACTGGCCGCTTCTTCGTACACCCGTTTCCGTGAAGCATGGCAGCGCTCCGGTATGGATCAGAAAATAAAAGAGGATGGCGCAGGTTTTCATACCCTCATTGTACCCACCGATAAAGCTTTCGATGAAGCCGGCTGGACATTGGAAAAAATAAAGGCAACAGATGCAGCTGTACTGGATGAGTTGTTGTCCTATTATATAATGTCTGTCCGCCTGTTGCCGGAAAATATTACCGCCGTCAAAGGCAGCACGCCGGCAGCAACGCTGTCATCCCGCTCTTTCGCCGACAGGGAAAACTGGTACAAGGATTACGTGGATTTCCAGTTCCTGGCTAAATCCGGCGATAGCCTGATCGTCAATGGGATGGCCCTCGGCAAATGGGGACAACAACTGGAAGGCACTAATGGAGTAATATATCCCATTGATCACCTGATCAGCAAACCACAACAATCCATGTGGGAATACCTGCAAAGCCAGCCGCGTTTCAGCCTGTATGTGGCTGCATTACTTGTCAACGATAGCCTGTACCAGTCCGTCTGGATGAATAGTTCACTGCCGCTGCTGAAATCGTCCACCTCACTGGTACAGTTTACCCTGTTCGCACCCAACAACGATGCATTTATAAAAAATGGTTTTCATAATGCAGATGATATTCTGCAATACTGTCTCCGTTCCTGGCCACTGCCGCCTGCCGACTATGATGAAAATATGTATTGGCAGCAACCGGTAACTACTATGGATTCTATACTGCTGGCATGCGGACCTGAAATATCCAACGCCGCCCAGCTAAATGGAATAGAGGCCCGTGTAGGACCGGTTTTTTTTAGCAACGACCTCACGCTGAATGCTACCAATCTCAGCGGACTAACACTATACAAAGGAGAGCCTTATAATAACCCGCCAACACGGATCAGTTTGTCATTTATTAACAACAACGGTCAGCCCGGCGTCAGAAGAATAGGTACCAGCTATCCTTACACCAGTTTAAAGAGCAGGGATATAAGAGTGATCAATGGTGTTGTTCACGAAGTAGGAGATCTGTTTAAACAATAATTTTAAAAAGCAGCCAAATGAAAAAATTCACTTATACAGGTTTGCTGATACTCTTATTGTCAGCCTGTACAAAGGATAAAGATAACACAGCAGGTTCGGATGAAATCAATCGCCTGACCTACATCATCGACGATAATAGATTTAACTTCTCTTCTTTTAATACGGCATTGGGCAGAACCGGTTACCGTAAAGTGCTGGCGCAAGCCGGGCCTTATACGGTCATGGTACCGGATAACAACGCATTTGTAAAAGCCGGATATGCAACTAACCAACAGGTACTGACCCAAAGTGCGGCCATTCTCAATAACCTGGTGTCCTATCACATTGTAAACGGTACCTGGGAGTTGAATAAACTGCCTTATCAGTTTAATCAGGAAATATCGGCGATTACCGGCGCAAAAATGTTTGTTACACACTGGATCAAAGGCGAAGATACCGTGTTGACGATTAATGGCAGCCCCGTCCTCGCGTACAACCTGCCCGCCAGTAACGGTATGATACAGGTACTTGATAATGTGTTGCAACCATTGGTATACCAAACACTGTCAGATGCAATTGCGACAGATACCAGTCTTACTTTTCTAAATGTAGCGTTGCAACAGGCGGGTATGAAAACACTGATCTCCGGTAGCGCCACCTATACTTTTTTTGCGCCTTCCAATTCGGCATTCCGCAGCGCAGGCTTTCCTTCTATAGATAGTATCAATAAAACAGATGCAAGAATATTACGCGATCTGTTGGAATACCACCTGTTTGCAGGCCGGAAGTTTATCTACGATTATATCCTTACCACCGGCAGCTCTGATCAAACGGAACAAGCGATGAAGAACGGTAATAACGTAGGTATTTCACTCGTAAAAGACGAGACAGATGTGAAATACATAGGCATCACCATAAAGGGAGCCGGCAACAAAGTACCGGCAGTGGTGACCAGAGAAAATCTCATGGCCGGCAACGGCGTACTCCACATCATAGACCAGGTACTAAAAGAAAATCAGTAGTGATGAAGAAAATTTTATACATAGCTTACTTGTTCACCGTACTGCTGGCTACCAGCCCCTTGGCATACGCACAGGAAACAAACGGCACACTAAGCGGAAAGATCACCAGCGATAAAAACGAACCGCTCATCGGCGTTACGGTACTGGCTATCCACGAGCCTTCGGGTACAAAGTATGGTGCAATCACCACCGCCGATGGCCGCTATTATTTACCCGGCCTGCGTATCGGCGGTCCTTACTCGGTGAGCATCACCATGATGGGCATGCAACCGCAGAAAAGGGAACAGCTGAATATCCGTCTTGGGGAGCCCGTACAACTCAACATCATAATGGCCGTTGCTGGTAAAGATCTTTCTGCAGTAACCATCAAAGGCACAAAGAAAGGCGCCTCCGCCAACACCACCGGCGCAGGGCAAAACATCAGCCGCACACAGCTGGCAAACATGCCTACCATTTCCCGCAGCCTCCAGGATATGACTAAAATGGTTCCGCAGGGTAGCCGCGACAACTCCTTTGCAGGTACCAACTTCCGCTATAACAACGTAACCATCGATGGCGCCATCAACAACGATGCCATTGGCTTCAGCCCCTCTGCAGGCGGCATTACCGGCAGCTCCGGTATGCCCGGCTCCAGTACCCGCACCAACGCAGTATCGCTGGATGCGATCGAAGACATGCAGGTATACCTGGCGCCCTTCGATGTGAAGATCGGGAACTTCACCGGCGGCAGCATCAACGCTGTTACACGCAGCGGTACCAATACCGTAACAGGATCGGTTTACGGCTTTGGCCGCAATGCAGCCCTCACCGGTAAAGGCCCCAACGGCAAAATGAACAGCGACTTCTATGATTACCAGGCAGGCGTCCGGCTCGGATTTCCGCTCATAAAAAATAAACTGTTCTTTTTTACCAACGAAGAAATTACTTCCCGCCAGGACCCCGCCCAGTTGCTTGCAGGGCAACCGGAAACGGCGCAGATCCTCAGCGTCAAAGATGCGGACGATATCCGCAACGCAACGCTGAGCCGCTATGGCCAGGACTTTGATCCGGGTACTGCCGGTAATTACACGGCCTACTCCCGCTCGCAGAAGTTCTTTAACCGCATCGACTGGAACATCAACGATAAACACCAACTCTCCTTCCGCAATAATACCATTCTATCTAAAGCCATGAACATGGACCGGGATCAACAGGATTTCCGGTTCAGCAGCATGGCCTATCAACAGGTGAATAACCAGAGCTCCACCGTGATGGAAGTGAAGTCACGGTTCAATAACCGCTGGTCCAACAGTTTCATCGCAGGATTCAGCGTAGTACACGATAAGCGCAACCCCGGTTCAGATCCGTCACTGCCACAGGTGCAGATCACCGGCCGCACACCCGGCACTACTATCTATCTCGGTACAGACCGGGAGGCGAGCATCTTCGATATGAAACAACGTACCATCGAAATCTCCGATAACCTTACCTTCAGAAAAGGAAAACATACCATATTACTCGGCACCCACAATGAACTGTATCATATCGATTATGGCTTTGTGAATAGCTGGAATGGGAGAGTGGATTACCTGAGTATTGAAGATTATCTTAACAACAATCCTTACCGTGTTCGTGGCAGTTACAACTATACCAATAACAGCCGCGAATACATCCTCGCGCACCCGGAAGCGCAGTTTAATATAAACATGCACAGCGTATACGCACAGGATGAAATACAGGTAACAGACAAGTTGAAGGTGATCCCCGGTATACGTGCCGATTATACCTGGCTGCCAGAGAAACCCGCCCTGAGTGATAAAACACAGAACGCCTATACCGATGGTTCTTTTGGTAACACCTACGCCTATACGCCGCTGAACCGCATCAATAATGGCTACCTGGGCAAAGTACAGTTGTCGCCCCGCCTTGGCTTCCGCTACGATTGGAAAAACGATCAAAGCCTTATCCTCCGCGGTGGTACTGGCCTGTTCACCGGCCGCATCCCTTTTGCCTGGATCGCCTATGCCTATTATAACAACGGCATCAACTACGGCTCCTTTGATCAGAAAGCAGATACAAAAGTATTTGTGCCCGGCAGCGATCCGCTGCAACCCAATCCTAACGGTATCGCGCAGTTTATTGAGCAAAATGGCGCACAGATGAACAACCGGAATGCAGGTAAAACACAGGTAGATGTAATTGATAATAACTTCGTGATGCCGCAGGTATGGCGCAGCAGCCTGGGACTGGATTATGTGAGCCCGGCAGGATTTAAATACACCGTGGAAGCGATGTACACCAAAACCCTGAAAGATGTGCTGTTTCAGCAGGTGAACATCAAGGATGATCCAAAGTATTATCCCTATGATAAAGACCGGCAGCAACCCATTTACAGCGGCACTACAGACCCGCATTTCTCTAACGCTTATTTGCTGAGCAATACAAAGAAAGGCTACCGCTACAGTTTCACCGGCAGCGTCAACCGCAGCTTCCCTTCAGGTCTCCAGGCGTCGCTGGCATATACCTACGGCGGTTCCAAAGATATCTCCAACGGTATCCGTAATTCTATGGAAAGCAACTGGCAGCTGAACCAGGCGCTCAGTCCCAATAATCCCGGACTGGCATGGTCCAACTTTGACGTGCGTCACCGTATAGTCGGTAACGTTACTTACCACAAAGCCTGGAGCAATAGCTGGGTAAGTACCATTACTATATTTGCCACCGCGCAATCCGGCAGTCCTTTTACCTACGGTGTGGTTAACAACAGCATCCAGGGATTACCGCAACAGGTAAGCTTGTTATATATTCCTTATGCAGATGAAGCCATTAATTACTTCCGCGGGAAAGGCATTTCTGCGGAACAGCAGGCAGCTGCTTTTAACGCTTATATAGATGGCGATAAATACCTGCGCGGCCGTCGCGGGCAGTTCACAGAGCGTAATGCCGGTCGCACGCCATGGAATGTGCAGGCAGATCTGCACTTTGCACAGGAGTATCATTTTGGCGGAAAGCAGTTCATCACTTTTACTGCGGATGTAGTGAATCTGACGCACCTGATCAACAGCAACTGGGGCACGGTATATTTCTCTCCCAATACATTTAACTCCACTGCCAGCACCGGCTTAACACCGGTATTCCCGGCAGGGCAAAACCCCGGCGGATACCCGGTGTATACTTTCGAAAATCCGGGTAAGCCTTACTCCGTTGATTTCCTCAACTCCAGGGCGCAGGTGCAGCTGGGATTAAGATATTCTTTTTAATCAATGTTAATCATCCAACAATGAAATATGCTTTATACCTGCTGCCGGTAATTTTGTTACTGGTGGCAGGCTGCAAAAAAGACCGGGATAATAGCACGGTGGCAATGAATGTAAAAACGTTCTGGCCTAATAGTGGAAATGCGGGTACCATTGTTACCCTGCAGGGACAGGGACTCACCAAAGATGTACAGGTAAGCTTTAACGGTACGGAAGCCAGGGTACTGGATGCACGCGATTCCGTGCTGATAGTGCTGGCGCCGGATAATGGCAGCACCGGTTCACTTGCTGTAAAGTCCGGCGACCGTAAAATGGAACTTGGCACCTACACTTACCAGGCACTGAGCCTGCATGGTATCAGTCCGGCTAACGGTCCCGCAGGTACGAATATTTCTATCCGTGGCGCGGGCTTCAGCAGCATGGAAGCGCCGGCAAAGGTAACCATCAATGGAAAGGACGCACTGATCACCGGTGCATCCGATACGTTACTGGTAGCGGCTGTGCCGGAAGGTGCAGGCAGCGGCAAGGTAGTGGTAATGGTAGATGGAAAAGAAGTAAGCGGACCTGATTTCTCTTTCCAGGTCATCAGCAGCATTAAACCGCTGAAGGGTGGTAGCGGTACGGCGGTAACCATTAACGGGGAAGGGTTTAATACCCTGGCCGCCGGCAACAGCGTTACGTTTAATGGTAAAGCGGCGGCGGTTATAAGCGCTGCTGCCGGCAAACTGGTGGTGACAGCGCCGGAAGGCGTAGCTACAGGACCGGTAGTCGTAAGCATCAACGGGCAGAAAACTATTGGCCAGGTATTTACCGTGGTTCCCAAACCGGTAATCAGAACGGTTACGCCCCTGAGCGCGCCGGCGGGTGCTGCTGTGGATATTGCAGGCGATTACTTCAGCACGTTCCCCGATGAAGTAACGGTGTCCTTTAACGGGCATGCCGCTATTGTTACTGCTACAACTGATAGGAGCATAAGCGTAAAGGTACCTGCCGGAGCAGGCGCCGGGAAAATACAACTCATCGTGAACGGGCAGCAATCGGAAGGACCGCTGTTTAAAGAACAGTCGCTGGGCATTTTACAATTATTACCGGATAACGGTCTCGCAGGTACGGAAGTAACCATAAAAGGGATTGGCTTCAGTGCCAACGCGGCAGAGAACATCGTTACCTTCAATGGGGTAGTGGTGCCGGTAACTGCAGCCACCGACAGTACGCTGCGTGTAGTCGCTCCCGTTGGCGTTAGCACCGGCGCGCTGAAAGTAAAAGTAGGCACGCTGGATGCCACAGGCCCGGTATTCCGCAGGGCAGGAGTGATCACGGTTGCAGGCGGCCCGTCGCAAACCCTTTTCGATGATCCGAAAGGCATAGCAGTGGATTCCCGCGGGAATATATTCGTGCTGGATCTGAACGTGATAAAGAAAGTAACGGCCAGCGGGGCGGTGAGCATTTTTGCAGGGAAAGCAGATGGCTCCGCAGGGAATGTGGATGGCAACGGAACAGCCGCGGCATTCAATTACCCGGTGGCTTGCGTAATAGATGCGCAGGATAATCTCTATGTATGTGATCAGAATAACAGATGCATCCGTAAAATTACGCCGGCCGGCAATGTAACTACGTTTGCCCGTGTGGCATTTACGCCTATTGGTGTGGGTATTGATAAAAACGGAACAGTGTACATAGGCGCACAATACGCAGGTGTATACCGCCTTGATGGCGCCGGCAATGCCAGCCCGCTGGCGCCGAATGTATATCAGAGCGCACCGGGTACACTGGTAATAGATAATAGCGGAACCCTGTTTTTTGGCGGCGATTCGGATAACCCGTTTGTTTCAAAAATTACAGGTGGCGTTAAAACGCTGTATGCCGGCGGCCAGTATGGCTACGGCGATGGATCGCTTACCGGCGCACAATTCAGCATTATCTCCGGCATGGCCCGCAACGCGGTAACCGGCGAAATGTACGTGGCAGATAATAATGCCATCCGGTTAATCGCCAACGACCAGGTAACACGCATCACCGGCTGGAAAGGCGGTAGTAACCCGGTATCAGGAAACGACGACGGAACATTGAACCAGGCCACCTTTAACAGCATTAATGGTATTTGTACAGATAAGGAAGGGAATATTTATGTAGTAGAGCGGTTTGGAAAGGCAGTAAGAAAAATTATCCTGCAGTAATTTTTTTAGAAAAAAAAAAAAGGGGCTGACCAGTTAACCTGGCCAGCCCCTTCGTTATGAATAAGTGTTACGGCTTTAGTAGCCAGGATTCTGTTTCATGTTTGGATTACGTTCTACTTCCGCGTTTGGCAGCGGGAATACCACTGCATCATCATTCCACTCCTGTGCATCTACACCGCCGTGGGCAGGAATTGCACGGTGTGTTCTCAGGAAGTCGAATTCGCCATGTCCTTCGAAAGCCAGTTCTATTCTGCGTTCGGTGAGGATATCGTTGATCAGTGCCGCCTGTGTTAACGGGGCCAGTACCTTAGCCTTGGCCCTTGTCCTGATGGCATTCAGCAGGGTGATAGCTTCGGGATTAGCTACGCCGGGAGTTAACCTGGCCAATGCTTCTGCTTTGGTGAGCATCACTTCTGCCAGGCGTACAACGGGCACCCAGGCATCTACGGTGCTGGCGCCAAAAAACTTCTTGGTATAAAATGCGGTGGTATCGCCACCACTGATGGTATAAGTAAACAGTGGTTTCGCCCGCAGATCGGTGAAACGATCGAAATTGGGGAGCGTCAGGTAGGTCTGGCTGATGGTGATATCACCCCTGCCTGAACTGCCATAATGCTGGCCGATGGCGTTATTGGTATTCGGGTTATCACCGGAGCTCATGGCTACAGAGAAAATGCGTTCCAGGGAAGTCTGGTAGTTTCCGGAAGACCATACATCAGCAGGCGTGGCGTCGAGGTCGTAACCAAAGGACGACAGCAGTACGCTGTCTGCATAGTCACGGGCTTTGGCCCAGTTGCCTTCATACAGGTAGATGCGGGAAAGCAGTGCATGGGCGGCGCCTTTGGTGGCACGGCTGCGGTCATTGTAATCATCACCGGTGGTAACAGGAAGTACGGCTGCTGCTTCAGTGAGATCTTTGATCATCTGGTCATAAACTTCCTTCACCGTGTTGCGGGGAACTTTATTCTTCGGATCAATGGCTTCGCCACCATCCTTTGCAGCGGTGAGTATCAACGGCACGCCCATATGTCCGGCATCAGCCTGGTAAGTATAGGTTTGTGCATAGGTATTTACCAGGAAGAAGTACGTGAGGGCACGGATAAATTTTGCCTCTGCGTAATAGCCTGCTGCTACCTCTGCGCCAACTACACTTTCATGATCTTTCAGGTTCTGCGAAAAATAATTGCTTTCAAAAATGGTTCTATATCCGCCCGACCAGCAGTTGAACGCATACACATTGTTGGAAAGCATATTAAAAGTAGGTACGTTACCAAAATAAGAGGAGATATTTACATCCACTGATCTCACGTCCGAGTAGATCAGTACGCGGCCCCCCAGGAATTCTCCGTTCTGCAGGGCATCGTACATACCGATGGCGGACTTTTCAATTCTTTCCGGTGTGCTGAAGGCTTCCTCCGGCGTCAGTTTGGAAAAGGGGATCTGGTCATTTACTTTGGAGCAGGAAAACAGCATCGAAGATGCTATCGCTACTGCGCCAATGGCCAAACCTATGCTTGTTTTTTTCCGGGAGTTCGGTTTATATTTTAATTCCATAATTCAGTTTTTTTAATCGCTAACAATTAGAATCCAACATTTAAGCCCAGCATGAATATTCTTGGTAAAGGCATACCCCTGTTATCTGTTCCGTAGTTGATATTGCTATCACGGTTGGTATTGATTTCAGGATCGGCGCCTGTATATTTGGTAATGATAAAGGCATTTTGAACGAGGGCGTAAACGCGCAGGCTGTTCAAACCGATTTTATCTTTGATGCCAGGGAAAGTATAACCGAGGCTGATTTCACGACCTCTCAGGAAATCGCCTTTTTCCATCCAGCGGGTGGATGCCTGGTTGGTTGGCGCGTCAGAGAGTACCAGCTTGGGAACATCCGTGTTTTTATTTTCGGGAGTCCATCTGTTTTTGATTTCCTGCAGGTTGTTCTGGAAATAGTTGCTCATCAGGGCAGCCCTGGTGGAATTGTATACATAGTTACCGCCACTGTACTGAAGCAGGATACTCAGGTCAATGCCTTTGTAGTTGAAAGTGTTATTGAAACCACCATACCAGGTTGGGTAACCGGATTTATCCTGGTACTGCGCGTCAGAGCCTGTAACAGCGCTCATTGGCTTGGTACCGTCCGGAGAAGTCCATTTCCTGGCAGTAGGTACGTTAGGATCTAAGTTGTACATCACCAGTTCGCCTTTGGCGTTGTAGTACATTGGATTACCATTGTCCGGGTTTACGCCGCCCCATTCGATCAGCTTGAACACGCCGAGGGTTTTGCCAACGCTGACACGGTTGTTTCCTTTGATGATATCAGATCCATCAGCAGTGGCCGTCACCCTGTTTTTAATAATGGTGAAGTTAATGCTGGAATTCCAGCTAAAGTCCCTGGTAGTAATGTTCTGGGTATTTAATGTCAATTCCAGTCCCTTATTCCACATGGTACCGATGTTGGTAGTGAGGATAGAACCCACCGTACCGGTAACAGGGTCCCACGGAGTACCCACGGTAGCCAGGATAGGTGCATCCAGGATCAGGTGGTCGATATTACTGTGGAAGTAGTCGGCCACAAAAGTGATCTTATTTTTCAGCAGGGTAACGTCTACGCCTATATCCAGTTTCTTTGATTTTTCCCACTGCAGGTTGGGATCACCAATCTGTGAAACGCCAAATCCGTTGATATCGCCATATTGTCCGCCGCCATACAGGGAACGGAATGCGTATGCACGGATGTTGGAGTTACCCACCATGCCATAGCTGGCCCTGAGTTTCAGGTCGCTGATCAGGGAAATATTATCTTTGAAGAAGCCTTCTTCAGAAATTCTCCATCCCACAGATACACCAGGGAAATAACCACGGCGGTTGTTGGAGCCAAAGTCGGAATAAGCATCTGCTCTCAGGGTTGCATCAAAGTAGTATTTCGATCCGTAGTTATAACCTACCTTACCGAAGTAAGACTCAAACGAGTTGGCAACGCGGCCACCACCGGTATAACTGTTTTCAGAACCGGCAAATAAACCGTCATAGATTTCTTTAAAATAAGAATCTGCCAGGTTACCCTGTCCGGTGTATAACTGTTTCTGTTCAGTATGTTGGGATTCCTGACCTATGGTAGCACTGATGAAATGCAGGTTGTTGATAGATTTCGTATAGGTGGCGAAGTTAGACCAGTTCCACAGGTTCTGGCGGAAGAGGTTTTCCTGCACCAGGCCATTGTTGCCTAATCCCAAACCTGCCTGTAATGGTCCGCTGTACTGGTCTTCAAAGTTCTGCACCAGGTCAACGCCAAACCGGGAAGTTATTTTCAAACCGGCGATAGGCTCAATTTCTATATAAGCGCTGGATAATACGCGGGTGGCGGTATTATCATTTCTTCCAAACTGTAAGTTGGACAGCGGGTGGAAGAAACGGTTCAGTTTATTGGTCGTAATGTTATTACCATCTGCCAGATCCCCGTTGCTGGATTTGATATACAGGTTGCCGTTTTTGTCATACACCGGTACGTTCGGCATCGCATTGTATGCAGAGAAGGTGGAACCTGCGAGGTATCCGTCGGACAATACGCCGTTATTCAAAGACTTGGAGCTGTATAAAGAGATACCTGATTTCAACCATTTTTTAGGGGTTACATCCAGGTTCATACGGATGCTACCTCTGCGTAAACGGTTAACAAGCACCATACCCTGCTGATCGGCATATTCACCGGATGCATAAAATTTCGCTTTCTCCGTGCCGCCGGCGAGTGATAACTGGTGATTCTGGATAACGCCCGTGCGGAACACTTCATCCAGCCAATCCGTTCTGTCTGGTTTGCCATCGCCGTTTATGTCAACGTCTTTTGCCAGGATGGGAGTAACGCCGCCTGTTTTAGTAGCGTTCTTTGCTTTTTCATTCTGGATAATAGTGAAGTCATCGCCGTTCAGCAGTTTTGGTAATCTCACGGCTTTGCTCATACCCACGTATCCGTTGTAATTTACATTGATAGTACCGTTTTTTCCTCTTTTGGTGGTAATGATAATTACACCGGCAGCAGCGCGGGAACCATACAATGCACTGGCAGCGGCATCTTTCAGCACATCCACCGATTCAATGTCGTTGGGATTGATGTCTGCAAGCGGATTGTAACGGGTACCGTTACCACTGTTGAAAACGTTCAGGTTAGTGAGGGAGTTTACCGGGATACCATCCACTATTACCAGTGGCTGCGAGCTGTTGGTAATGGAGTTAATACCCCTGATGCGGATGTTTACGTTATCGCCCAGTACACCGGAGTTGGTACTGATGTTCACACCGGCAGCGCGGCCAGTTAACGCCTGGTCAAAGCTGGTGGCAGGGCGGTTATTGACAAGTCCGGCTGATACATGACTCACAGAAGAAGTCACATCTTTTCTTTTGAGCTCTCCATAACCGGTTACAAGTATTTCATTCAGTACTTTATTGCTGCCGGATAAGGCAACACTAATGTTTTGGCGGTTGCCGGGTTTCTCTTCTTTCGTTTCATAGCCAACAAAAGAAAACAGTAAGATGGTATTGGCATCTGCCTGGATGGTAAATTTACCGTCGGCGCCTGATACAACGCCTGTTTTGGTACCCTTGATGATTACAGATACGCCAGGCAGGTCCTGTCCATCCTGTGCGTCTGTTACCTTACCAGTAATCGTTCGGGTCTGGGCATAGGAATGCACCACACCGATGGCTAGTAAAAGCCATAGTAGTAAACCTTTTTTCATACGGTTTCAATTTGGTTTAGATATATAAGAAAATGTTGCGGGCGGGCGGCCTTGTGTCAGATTTTGGTTTAATTCATCGGGTTATTGCCAATCGCAGTCGCCTGCCTTGTTCATAGTTATACAGATTTTGGTTTAAAGATGAAGTCAATTTATTCTGATGGATCAACTATTATTTTCTATAGGAATCTAAAGCCTGGTAAGGCTTATAGCATTGTGCTAATTTTGTTGTTTACAGATCATGCTTCCCCGGACGGACTAAATCCGGGGCACAAATTTGCTATATAAAAGGCTAAATGCAGGATCCGCTTGTAGTTGGCAACACTACAACCAATGATACCTATGCTTCCAGAACTAGTTGGAATTAAAATACGTCCTCAATAAGCAAATAGTAATAACAAAAAACAATCAGTACAGCATGTTCAAATTTTGGTTATAGGGTCCATGTCAGGTTACAGCGGGTCAAGGCTGAAAACACAACAGGATGATTCTCATTAGCGGCATAAAAATATACTGTTTTTCGCACAAAAACAATATTCCCCGGGATGTTTATTTTGAAATATAATTACTTACCTCCAGCAGGTTGCCGTCGGGGTCCCTGAAATAGATAGATCGGATCCTGCCGGTAGCGCCGGTCCTTTCTACGATTCCGCCTTCCAGGATGTTTATTTTCAGCGTCGTTAATTCCACCAGGATTTCTTCCACCGGCGTATCTGCAACAAAGCATAGATCCGCCGATCCCACAGTGGGTGCAAGCGCTTTGGGATCTATTTCCCTGCCTTTTTCATGCAGGTTGATCTTCTGGTGCCCGAAACGCAGCGCCTTGCGGTCATCACCAAAGGTGATCACTTCCATGCCCAGCACCGTTTCATAAAAACGACAGGTCCCTGATATATCTTTTACTGTCAGCACCAAATGATCTAACCGGTTAATGACCATATGAATGTGTTTTATTAATAGCGGGAAGAAATCGGTAAAAACGATGGATCAATAATAAGAAAAAAAATACTATCACATACCTTACCCGGATGAAGGGTTGCAAAGGTAACCCGATATATCCCGGATTTCCACTAACTTACCATATACCCATTAATGATCAGGTTCATGGATAAGCAACGCTCTCCCAATAAACTCGCCACGTTTTTTAAGAAACTGGGCCCGGGATTAATTACCGGCGCCAGCGATGATGATCCATCCGGTATTGCTACGTATTCGCAGGCCGGCGCACAATTCGGGTTGGCAACGTTATGGACGTCGTTACTCACCTTCCCGCTGATGGCGGCTATCCAGGGCATGTGTGCCCGCATTGGGCTGGTCACCAGCCAGGGCCTGACGGTTACTTTAAAGAAGAACTATCCCAGGCCGGTGCTTTACCTCATGTTATTATTTAGTTTTCCGGCCATCACACTGAACATAGGTGCAGATATCCAGGGCATGGGAGCGGTGTGCCATATGATCTTCCCCGCAGTACCGGTATCCGTTTTTTGTGTAGGCGTCACCGCGATAATGATGTTCGTGATCATCCGCTTCTCTTATGAAAAAATTGCCATGATCCTGAAGTGGCTCTGCATGTCGCTGCTGCTGTATATTTTAGTGCCCTTTATGATAAAGCAAAACTGGGGCGATATCGCAAGGCATACTTTTATTCCCACCATTCAGTACAATAAAGATTTCTTCTCTATCATTGTCGCCATACTGGGTACCACTATTTCACCTTACCTTTTTTTCTGGCAAACCACGATGGAGGCGGAAGACCAGGCACATAACGGCAAAGGAATTGTGGTAGATAAAAGAGTGTTGAGTGAAATGAAAACAGATGTAAACACGGGAATGTTGTTCTCAAATATTGTGATGTTCTTTATTATCCTCACGGCGGGCAGCGTGCTGTTTCCCGCCGGCGTGAAACAGATAGATACCGTAGACCAGGCAGCCAAAGCGCTGGAGCCGCTGGCCGGAAAACTGACCTACCTGATTTTTGCTACGGGCGTATTGGGAACGGGGCTGCTGGCCATCCCGGTACTGGCAGGTTCCCAGTCGTACATGCTTGCAGAAACGCTCGGGTGGGAGGCGGGGCTGGATAAGAAGTTCTCCCAGGCTAAACCGTTTTATATCTCTATCATCATTTCGCTGATCGTTGGCTTATCGCTCGACTTCCTCGGCGTGAGTCCTATTAAAGCGCTGCTGTACACGGCCATTGCCTACGGCCTTACCGCCCCGGTAATGATTGTGATGATCATACATATCGGTAACAATAAGAAGATCATGAAAGAGCACACGAATTCGAAGTTATCCAATATTCTCGGCGGACTCACACTATTACTGATGACTGCCGCCGCAGTGGCTATGATCTGGTTCCTGTTCTGAGTTTATCATTTTTCCACGTAAAGAATTTTTAAGCATCCTCAACAAATGAATATTTTCAGGAAGATACTTACCGGCGCCGGCATCGTTTTTTCTTTCACTGTTGCCGCACAGGAACGCATACACGTAAATAGTTTCGGACTTAAACCTAATACCTTCACAGATGCCACTACCAGGGTACAGCAGGCCATTGCCGCCTGTAAGGATAAGCCCGGCGCGGTATTGGAATTTGCTCCCGGCCGTTATGACTTTTACCCGGATAGCGCCGTGAAGAAAGTATATTTTATTTCCAACACCTCCAGTGAAACAGAAGTGCCGGACAAAACAAAAACCATCGGATTGTTTTTTGAAAACTTTAAAGACCTTGTTATCGAAGGTAATGGAGCAGAATTTGTTTTTCATGGAAAGATGACCACCTGGGTTTTTGACCGGTGCGAGAACATTACCATGCGTCATGTGACCATAGATACGGAACGACCTTCCATGTCGGAAATGACGCTGAAAACGGTGACGCCGGAAATGGTGGTCGCGGCCATACATCCCGATTCCAAATATACCATCATTGATGGACGCCTCGAATGGCATGGTCCCAGGTGGGGCATGAACATATTCCATGCAGTGCTGGCGGATACCGCCAAGGGTATATACACTTATTCCTCCTGGACGCCGTTCCTGAAAAGCAGGGCCGCCACCATTGCGCCTAACACGGTACAGTTTACCGGCGATTTTTCCGGCTTCAAAGGTGAGCCGGGAAACGTGTTTACCGTGAGGGATGGCATCCGCGACCAGGCGGGCGCCTTTATCCGGCATTGCCGCAATGTGCAGCTGGATCATATCAACATGCGTTACATGCACGGCCTCGGCATCGTATCGCAGTTCTCTGAAGAGCTTCACTACAGCCATATACAGATCATGCCGGATGAAAAAAGCGGCCGCGTAATGGCCACTTTTGCAGATGGCATGCATTTCTCCGGCTGCAAAGGAAACATCACTATTACGGATTCGCATTTTAAAGGCCTGCACGACGATCCGGTGAATGTACACGGCACGCACCTGGTGATCACGGAAAAAGTGGCGCCACGGGTACTGAAATTGCGGTTCATGCATCATCAAACGTATGGGTTCCAGGCTTTCTTTGCCGGGGACAGTATCACTTTCGTACATGCGGCTACGTTACAGGGGTATGCAAACGGCCGCATCACCGCTGCCCGTATGATCAGTGAAAGAGAGATGGAAGTAACGCTCAGCGGCGATGTACCCGAAGGGATCATTGCCGGCGACTGCCTCGAAAACATCACGTGGGTACCGTCGCTCACCGTACGTAACTGCGTGTTTGAAGCTGTGAATACAAGAGGGCTGCTGGTAACCACCCGTAAGAAAGTGGTGATAGAACATAACCGGTTCTACAGAACAGGTATGCATGCCATCCTCATTGCCGATGATGCCGCCAGCTGGTTTGAATCCGAGCCGGTACAGGATGTGCTGATCAGCGGTAACACCTTTGAAGGTTGCGGGTATAACCTGGCGCCTGATAACAATTATGTGATTGCGATAGCGCCGGAAAATCATCAGCTGCTGAAAGGTTTTATGGTGCATCGTAACATCCGGATAACCGATAATGAATTTCGTATCTACGACTACCCGGTGTTAACAGCCCGCAGCACGGGCAACTTATCGTTTATTCGTAACCGTATTTCCTGGATGAAGGACTATTTGCCACAGGGCGCAGAACGGCCAGCTTTCCGGCTTACTGGTTGCGAGGGCGTAAAGGTAACTGGAAATGAATGGCAGGTGCCTTTTAAGCCGCTTGTGTTGCTGCAAAGCATGACGGCCAAAGCCATCAAAACAGATCTGCCGGTAACAGTAAAGCCATAGTTATTTTACGGTCCGGAAACCCTGGTTGCTGAAGGAAGCACGCTGGTGAACGCGGCCAATATCTACCGAGTTAAAGAAGGAGCAGGATCGTTGGCTGCACCACCACGATCCGCCGCGGGCATGTGCCAGGGTAGGGCTTTCGCCGGGCTTTATGTGGCCGGAACAGAATTCAAAAACGTTGCCATACATATCATATAGGCCCCAGGCATTGGGTTGGAAGCTGCCAACAGGCGCCGTATACACGTATCCGTCTGAACTATCGGCCTGCAGGTGATCCTTTCCGTGCCAGATATTGGCATAGCGGCCAATGAGCGCTTTTTTATCTCCAAAAAAATAAGTGGTGCGGGCGCCTGCACGGGAAGCAATTTCCCATTCTTCCAGCGTAGGAAGCCTTACACCTGCCCAGCTGCAGTATGCCTGCGCATCCTTATAACTGATACAGGTAACCGGGTGCTCCATCTTGTTTTCAATACCGCCGGCACGTACGCCGTTGGGGAAGCGCCAGCAGGCAGTGGAATCGTTGCTCCATTCAAACTCGCGTAACCCTGGTGCAAATACCAGCGCATCGTGCCGTTGTTCTGCATCAGTTATATAACCGGTGGCTGCTACAAATGCAGCAAACTGCCGGTTAGTAGTTTCATATATTGCAATGTTAAAACTATCGACGCTTACTTGTCTTTCGGGGTTAAGTGTATGTAGATGCCCACCTATATGGTAGCTGCCGGCGGGTACCAATACGTACCCACCGGGCGTTTGTGCAGAGCCGGCATAGCCACTCAGCAACAGCAACGCGGTACTAACCTTTTTTAGGAAGCCCATTGTAAAATGCAGTAGCCCGTTCAATGATCAATGCTTCGTTGGCACTATTGAAATTCAGGTATGCCTGGTAACTGGTTGGTTCATCGGCATACAACTTTTTGTAGGAAGCAGAAGATAAGAAAGGTGCGTATTCGTTATTCTTCATCAATATCATCAGCAGGGTAAGTATATCATGATCTTTATGATCGCGGTTATAAGTGCTGATCAGCAAAGGGATCATTTCCCGGCCATTGATGTCGATGATCGCTTTTTTATAGTTAACACCGATGCGGTTACTGCGCTGTATGGAAGCGCTCATTAACGCGATAGCCGAGTCGCGGTTAGCGGTCATGAAATTCGACTGCCGCTGGCTCCAGCTGTATTCGCCGAATGCATCCGGCAATTGCGCAAAGATCTTTTTATGTTCATCTGGCACCGGCGGCATGGCATCACAGTTCTGGCTATACGATTCCGCATGAATGAGGTGATAAGTAAGCTTTTCGCGCATGGATAACGCCATGTATTCCTTTTGGGGCAACGGGGTGTTCTCGTCTTCATCATGACCGGCTTTCGCAATCAGCGCCAGCACTTTCTCCAAACCATCCGGCGGCCGGCTTATTTTCAGGCGGTACTCGTGATAAGCCTGGCTTTCTTTGCTGGGCTCCACCCATGTTTCATCTTCCTGGGCAAAACAAACGCTGTAAGCAAATACAGATAAAAGAACTGCTACCATCTTTTTCATGCAAACTCAAAATTTATGGGAAGATAAAGCAGGCGGGGGTATTTGCCAAATGCGGATTTTGTCTTTCTCAGGATTACGCTGATTTTACGGATTAGCTGGATTTTTACTTTTGGATTTTTTTGATTTTATTAAGATATAATTAAGGGAGATAAAGCGAGTATATCCGCTTATATCTCCCCAAATCCTTTATAAAATCCAAAAGTAAAAATCCAGCTAATCCGTAAAATCAGCGTAATCCTGAGAAAGACAAAATCCGCGTACATGAAAAAAATATGAATACCCTATAGGATTTGTAGACTATAACATATATTTTTGCCCCTGTCAATGAAAAAGTACAAGACCAACATCACTTCCGGCTGATAAGAGCTAACACACTAATATAAATAACTGAATGAAAAAGCGATCACTTTTCATGTATGGCATCGCCATGCTGTTAACGTTTGCTGCGGCAGCGCAGCAAGTACTGAAAACAGCCGGCCAGGTAAGATCCGGTAAAGGCGAAAAATTGCCGGGCATCAATATCCAGGTAAAACATTCCGGTAAAGGAACCGTAACGGATGCAGAGGGGCGTTTCGCGCTCACCGTGGCGCCCGGGGATACGCTGCTGGTTTCCGGCATCGGGTATAAGAAACTGGAGGTGCCGGTGAATGGAAAATCACAGCTGGATCTGGGGCTCACCGACGATGAAACCGCTCTCGGCGAAGTAGTGGTGGTGGGCTATGGCACCCAAAAGAAAAGTGACCTTACCAATTCCGTGGCGCAAATTAAAGGCGCCGATATTACCCGTCGCCCGGTATCCAATATCCAGCAGGCATTACAAGGATTGGCGCCCGGCGTTACGGTGCTCGACAGGGGCGGCGCTCCCGGCGTATCCAACGCTACCATCCGTGTAAGAGGAATTACCACTTTCAATATCAACAGCAGCAGTACCAGCGGGTACGACCTGGGCAAAAATGATGCGCTGGTAATTATAGACGGAATAGAACAACGGATGCAGGATATCAACCCCGAAGATATTGAATCCCTCTCTGTGCTGAAAGACGCCGCTTCCACTGCCATCTATGGATCCCGCGCTACCAACGGCGTAATCCTCATCACCACGAAAAGAGGCAAATCAGGGAAATTAACCGTGAACTACAACGGGTACTACGCCTGGCAGAAAAGTGTAAACAAACCGCAAATGATGGACATCGAATCCTATATGCGGGAACAGGTAGTAGCCTACACCAACGCCGGAGTGGCGGTGCCGGCGCGGTTCTCAGAGGAATCCATCCAGCAGTATGTAAATGCAACGGATCGCTATAAATACCCCATGCCCAACACCTGGTTCAACACCATGCTCAAAACATCACCACAGCAAAGTCATGTGCTGTCGCTGTCCGGAGGCAACGAAGTGGTGAAAACCCGGATGAGCGTACGTTACCAGGACCAGCAGGGGATCGTGGAAAATTACAGCGACAAGCTCAGTGAAGTACGCATGAATGCCGACTACAGCCCGCTCAATAGCCGCGTGCATGTTGCCGGCGATATCAATTACCGCAATAATTCCAATACCAAACCAACTGTAGAACCCTTCAACAATATGTTCCACGGCTCGCTGTGGGCGGTACCCAAATATCCCGACGGTACCTATGGCCTCAGCACACAGGGCAACAACCCCCTGATGTTTGATGAAATCGGTGGCTTGTCGAAACAGGGGATCGATTATTTTCTTGGTAATGTCAGGGGAGATGTGGACCTGCTGCCGGGACTCCGTTTCTCCTCACAATTCGGTACCCGGGTGATGTATACACAACAGAAGAACTTTACCAATTCTTACACCAACACCGATAAAAATACCAACATCACCAAAACGGTGGCCAACAACAGTTTAACAGAAGTGCGTAATACCTTGCGGGAATATACCTGGAATAACCTCCTTACCTACGAACACTCGTTTGGTAAACATGATCTGAAAGCGTTGGCCGGTTATTCACAGATAGATAATAAACAAACCTTCCTCAGCGCCTACCGCGAAAGGTTTTATAATAACGATATCACCTCCATAGGTCAGGGTGCAAATGATGGCACTAAAAGCAATAGTGGCAGCGATGCGGAATACGGACTGCGTTCTTATTTTGGCAGGATCAACTACGCCTATGCCGGCAAATACCTCCTGGAGGTAAATGGCCGCTACGATGGATCTTCCCGCTTCGCAGATGGCAAACGTTACAGCTTCTTCCCATCCTTTTCTGCGGGATGGCGTATCTCCAAAGAACAGTTCTTTGCGCCGCTGCTGCCCATTGTAAACGATCTGAAACTGAGAGGTTCCTATGGGAAAACGGGTAACCAGTCGGTGGACCTGTACAGTTATTACGACGCACTCACTGCCACCAGTTACACCTTCAACGGTGTGCCGGTACCAGGCTACCGCCAAACCACACTGGCTAATACCGACCTCGGCTGGGAAAGTACCACGCAGCTGGATCTCGGTCTGGATGCGGCCTTCCTCGACAGGCGACTGAACATAACTGCTGATTACTACCGTAAACTTACTTCCGATATCCTGCTGAACCTGGATATTCCTGCAACCGTAGGCTTGAACGCACCGCCGCAGAATGCCGGGGCTGTAGAAAATAAAGGGGTGGAAATAGCGGTGAACTACAACAGCAAACAAAACGGCCATCTCCGGTATACCATCGGCGCCAATTTCAGCTATAATGAAAATAAGGTAACAGACCTGAAAGGCACCGGCCCGTATATTACCGGTTCGGATATTGATCCCCGTTATATTATCAAAAAAGGATTGCCGATCAACACGCTTTGGGGATACCAGACAGATGGCCTGTTCCAGACCGCGGAAGAAATCAGTAAGTATCCCACGCTGGCATCCAATACTCAACCCGGTGATGTGAAATATGTAGACCGTAACAACGATGGTAAAATAGATGCCAACGATATGACGAACATCGGCCTGTCATTTCCGAAATACACTTTCGGACTGAACGCAGGGCTTCAGTACAAGGAATTTGAACTGAATATCCTGATCCAGGGCGCGGCAAAAGTGGATACCCGCTTATCCGGCGCATTGGCCGAAATGGGGAACCAGGAAGGATTTACGCACGAGATCTATGCGAACAATTACTGGACGCCGCAGCACACCGATGCCCGTTTTCCACGTCCCATTAAGTACGATCTGCGTAACGTAGCTACATCCGACAGACTGGTAATCGACGGCTCATATATCCGCCTGAAAAATATCCAGCTGTCGTATCACCTACCTGAATATATTACCAAAAAAGCGCTGATCAGCAGGTCCACGGTATATGTATCTGCTACTAACCTGTTCACAATTTCCAAACTGAATGAATGGAACCTCGATCCGGAAGCAGAATCAGGCAGAGCGGTATACTATCCGCAAACATCCCTGTTCACCGTTGGACTTAATCTGCAGTTTTAATGTTGCAAAAACGAATTGTTATGAACTCAATCCATAAAAGTATTTATCTTTTCCTGATCGTCCTGCTGGCCTCCTGCAATAAAGACCTGCTGGATACCGCGCCTACAGACCGCCTCGCAGTGGATGTATTCTGGAATACAGAAGCTGACGCCAAACTCGCAGTAAACGCGCTGTATCTCGATCTCGACAGTACCAACATCCTGTCACTGGATGCGCTCACCGATATCGGGCACACCAACCAGAACTTTGATGTGCAGGCCTATATTGAACTGGGTACCTACGATCAATCCAGCGCCAAAGTATACGGTGAATGGAAGAATGCGTATAAAGGCATTCATGCTGCCAACTATTTCCTGGAAAATGTAGATAAGGTAACTTCCTCCACGCCAGCGCTGATCAACCAGTTCAAGGGAGAAGCAAAAACACTCCGCGCTTACCAGTATATTAAACTGGCGGGTTTATATGGAGATGTGCCGCTGGTTACCACCTCTATTACCCTGGAACAGGCGCGGACCCTGCAAAGAACACCGGTCGCCCAGATCTACGATTTCATCGATAAGGAACTAACGGAATCGGCGGCACTGTTACCTGCTGCTTACGCCAATGCAGCCGATAAAGGACGTATTGCCCGCGGCGCAGCCTGGGCGCTGAAAGCCCGCGCCGACTTGTTCGCTGGCCGCTATCAGCTCGCTGCCGATGCAGCAACGGAAGTAAACGGTCTTGGCTACACGCTGTATGACTCCTACCAGAAATTATTCAGCTATGCGGCAGAAAATAACAAAGAAGTGATCCTCGATAAACAGTTTATCAAAGATAACTACCCCAATAACGTGTTCAGCATGATGGCGCCCTACAGCCAAAAGAACGGGAACAGCTCCTATGTGCCCACCAAAGTATTGGCGGATACCTACCAGATGTCCGACGGAAAAGATATCCACGCGCCGGGCAGTACTTTTGATGAAGATCATCCCTACGATAACAGGGACCCGCGCCTCAGATACAGCCTGTTTGTAGATGGCGATGTGCTGCCCTCCGGTACCGTATTTCATCCCGCGCCTAACAGTGGTACAGCAGATGCCATTGGCAGCACTTACATCGCATCCACCACCGGGTACAACCTGAAAAAATACATCAACCCGGAAGACTATGCCAATCCGGCAAACAGTGGTATTAACATGATCCTGCTGCGTTATGCGGAAGTATTGCTTACTTATGCAGAAGCCAAAATAGAACTGAATCAGCTGGACCAGAGCGTGTACAACGCCATTAATACCGTTCGCCGGCGGGCAGATGTAAATATGCCCGCTTTGCCTGCAGGTCTTACCCAAAGCCAGCTGCGCGATGCGGTGCGGTATGAACGTACGGTGGAACTGGCCTTTGAAGGACTGCGTCTCTACGATATCCGCCGCTGGAAAACAGCGGAGAAAGTAATGACAGGCCCCGTGTATGGTATTACATGGAATAACAATGGTCAGCGTACGGTCGTGCAGGTAGTGTCATTTAACCGTGCATTTGATAAATCGAGACACTACCTTTGGCCGGTGCCGCAGAAAGAGCGCGACCTGGACCCTGCACTGTCACAAAATCCAAACTGGTAATTATTATTTATGAAGCGATATATCTATTGTTTACTGGCAGGACTTTCCTTTGGCACCGTGCCTGCCGTGTATGCACAGCAGCGGCCTAATATCATTTTTGTATTAACTGATGACATGGGATACAGCGATCTCGGTTGTTACGGCAACCCGCAGATCCGTACGCCTTTCCTGGATCATGTGGCGGAGCAGGGCGTAAAGTCAACCGGTTATATGGTTACCTCTCCTTCCTGTACACCCTCCAGGGTAAGCCTGTTAACAGGTCGCTATCCAACCCGCTCACAGCTTAACTTCCCGATCCCTCCGGGCTATAAGATCGGTCTGCCGGATGAAGATGTGACCATTGCTGAAATGCTGAAAGGAGTAGGATATAATACCTGCATGATAGGCAAGTGGCACCTGGGTGATATCCAGCCTTACAATTTCCCCGTAGCACAGGGCTTTGATCATTACTTTGGTTTATTGTATAGCCACGACTACCGCTTCCCCTACGTAAAAACGGATACAGTGCTGAAGATTTACCGCGACAGAACACCTGAAATCTTCCGTCCGGCAGATACTTCCCTTACGGAGTTATATACAAAAGAGGCGATTAAATACGTGAAGCAACAGCGAAAAAACAAACCTTTCTTCCTGTACCTGGCGCATAACATGCCACATCTGCCGGTGGCCGCCTCTAAGAAGTTCAGGGGACAGTCGCCCGGTGGTTTGTATGGCGATGTGATTGAAGAGATAGACGCCAACCTCGCAGACCTCTGGAAAGCAGTAGAGCAACAGGGGCTCGCGGATAATACTATTTTTATTTTCAGCAGTGATAACGGTCCCTGGATAGATTTCCCGGCGCGCATGTCGGCAGATAATGTGATCAAGCCCTGGGACGTTGGCAGCACCGGTATTTTCCGTGGAAAGAAAGGAGAAACTTATGAAGGTGGTCACCGCGTTCCGTTCATTGTGTACTGGAAAAACCATGTACCGGTTCACAAAACTATTACAGATGCATTTACCAGTATGGACGTACTGCCTACGCTGGCAGCCTGGGTAAATGCACCGCTTCCTGCCGGCAGGAAGCTAGATGGCGAATCCGTACTGGATCT
Organism: Chitinophaga sp. ARDCPP14; assembly: GCF_051362515.1. NCBI lineage: Bacteria > Pseudomonadati > Bacteroidota > Chitinophagia > Chitinophagales > Chitinophagaceae > Chitinophaga > Chitinophaga sp. ARDCPP14. Next base: position 205,606 of record NZ_JBKIXB010000011.1, read on the forward strand.
GCTCACCGGTAAAAAAGAGCACATCGCTCATTCACCTATTTATTACGTAAACAATGGTACACCGGAAGCGATCCGTGTGGGCGACTGGAAACTGCGCAGAATCACCGATCCTAAGACAGGCACTAAAAACATAGAGCTGTTTAACCTTGGGTCCGATGTACGGGAACGTACCAACGTAGCACAGGAGTATCCTGATAAAGTGAGCGCATTGGCGCAGTTGTTGGACCAGTACAATGGTAATACAGCGAATTGATCTTGCTATAATAAAAAAGCAGCGAAGGCTTTCTTCGCTGCTTTAATTCCTTGCAAATTACAGGTCACGGCGCCATCATCAGCTGCATGGCCTTTTTGTGCTCCAGTTCCCGGTGATGACGGAAAACGCTTTTTGTTACAAAATGCCCAAGCGCCAGGCCCACCCATACATCGCTGCTCCAGTGCCGGTTTTCATACAGGCGGGTGGCGCCGGTGAGGCCGGCAATGCCATAGGATACCCAGGGTACCCATGGATGATCTTTTCCATACAGCTCCGCAAAAGCGGTGGCTACTGTCATCACGGTGAGGCTATGTCCGGAGGGGAATGAGGTATGCTTTTTATCCTTACTGAAAGGAGGGTCAAAGTTAAACGGGGAATCGTAGTAGGTGGGACGTCCGCGTCTTATCACACTTTTAAGCGTGGCATAAATGGCGGTGGAAATGATCAGGGATTTGGCGGCCATCAGCCCGCCGTGTTCCAGGTTGCGGTCCTTTGCAATCACTCCCACTACATACATACCGGCTACAATGTACGGGGAATAGGCATTGCCAAAGGGTTCTATCTGGTCGGTTACGCTGGTAACAAAATTCGACTGGTGACGTACAAAAAACTGTTTTACGCCGTAATCCCCTCCCAGCAGGATGCCGGTCACACCGGTAATTACGCCCAGCCGGATGTAATCCTTTTTCTCCCAATGGGCGGGCCGCGCTACCGTATATTTCAGGTCCTGCCAGATACTTCCCAGGTAGGCGCCGTTTATGCGGTACCGTATTAAGGTATCGCTGGCGTTGATCACCGGGCGGATGCTGTCAGCCACCACGGGCAGGCTGCTGTCCGATTGCGCCTGTATATGGGGAGAAAAAATAACCAGTAAAAGAAATGTAAGCCTGAATCCCATCTGTTTAAATACTTTGGAGCGAGCACGAAAGTAGTATTTTTAGGGAGAAGCAGCGCGGGAATTGTTAACTTTACGATCACATTAATCAACAATTATGAGAAACTGTTTCCTCGCACTTTTCCTGCTTTTTGCCACCCGCAGTGCCATTGCACAACGGGTTGCACCAGATGAGATTTCTACCTCCAAGGGAAATCTTACTATCCAGCCCATTAACCATGCCGACCTGCTATTGTCGGTGGCAGGCAAAACCATGTATGTGGACCCTGCTGGTGGTGCCGAACCGCATAAAGGATTGGCAGCGCCGGATATCATTTTGGTAACGGATATTCATGGTGACCATTTTGACCCAGCTACCATCAACGCGGTTAAAACGGCGCATACTATCATTGTTGCCCCGGAAGTAGTAACAGCTAAACTGGAAGGGATACCAGCCGCGCAGATCGTGACCCTGAAAAACGGGGAGTCCAAAACAGTAGCCGGAATTTCCATCCATGCCATCCCCATGTACAACCTGCCCGAAAGCGCCACCGCTATGCACACCAAAGGCAGGGGCAACGGTTATGTGTTGAAGGTAGGAGGCAAGTCGGTTTATATCTCCGGCGACACCCAGGGTATTCCGGAAATGAGGGCGCTGAAAAATATTGATGTGGCTTTCGTTTGCATGAACCTGCCATATACGATGGATGTAACTGAAGCCGCAGATGCAGTGCTGGCCTTTGCGCCAAAAATTGTGTACCCTTATCACTACCGTGGTAAAGGCGGACTGGCGGATGTGAATAAGTTCAAAAGCCTGGTAGATGCAGGTAACAAAGGAATTGAAGTAAGGTTGCGCGACTGGTACGCGAAATAACAACGCAATTTATTGCTGGAAGAATAGCCCGAATGCTGGTGTAAAATCCTTAAATTTAGTATTTACACCAGCATTTAATTTCAGCAGCACATGACAGAAAACAATATCATTTGCCCGGGCTGTAAACTACATCTTGCGTACCAGCAATTTGCCCCTTCAGAAAGATATAATGCATCCGGTGAATGCCTGGATCTCTTCAATCAGCTCGCCGACCGCACCTTTGCTTTTCAGCACCCGGATTTTCATCATCAGTTGTCTGTAGATGCCTACGGCGCCCAACATGCCGGTGGCGTGAGCCGGAACATCATCACCGCCTACGCGTTGATAGGGCTGTATCTGGCGCTGGAAAAAAATTACACCGGGCGGCAGGTACAACATGTGCACAGCATTATCCCGCAGCAATCATGGGAGAAGCTGGAACCTCCCGCTACCACCGGCGCCCTCACCGTTAAGGATGTACTCAAAGCAACCACTGAGGAGGAACTATATGCCGCCATGAAAAAATGGGCACAGGCAGTATGGGATAGCTGGAGCGCACACCATTCCTTTATTAAAGAAAAGACCGCCCATTACATTTAAAAGACCAGGAACGGGATATTTGTATAGTTTTGCGGCTTGTTATGCAACTATCTTCTTTTCCCGAACTGATTATTGTACCGGTGGCGGTCATCGCCATTGCGGTGCTATGTGTAATAAAACGTAAGCTTACCCCGGGCGGTGGCGTAATGGCAGCGGCAGTGGCGCTGCTGGTAGCAGCAGGCGCCGGCTACGGCGGACTATTATTGCTCGGTGCATTTTTTATCATGGGCGTAATCGCCACCTCACATAAAAAGGATCTGAAAATTTTTCCCGGAGAAAATCATCCCGGGCAACGCACGGCCGGCCAGGTATTTGCCAATGGCGGAGTAGCTGCTTTCATGGCATTGCTGGCACTCATGCATCCCGACATCGACGATATGTACCAGATGATGCTGGCCGCCAGCCTGGCTGCTGCCACTGCCGATACACTGTCGTCCGAACTGGGAATGGTATACGGCCGCAACTTTTATAATATCCTCACCTTTAAAAAAGATACCCGGGGACTGGATGGCGTAATCAGCCTGGAAGGTACCCTGCTGGGCGCCGCAGGCGCAGGTATCCTCGCTTTGCTGTACGGTATCAGCTTTGGTATGGACGAAACCGTATGGTTTGTAGCCATCGCGGGTATCGCCGGTAACCTGGCAGACTCCCTGCTGGGCGCCACCCTGGAGCGAAAACATATTATTGGTAATGATGCGGTGAACTTCAGCAATACGTTGTTTGGTGCAATTACGGCGATGGTGCTGTACCTGTTGTAACGTTATCCCCCTGTACCCCGGACGGCGCACCGGTAAACTGCGGTCCGGGTATTAATACGATAGAAGAAGAACAATTCCCGACCATTGCTCCCGATGGCAGCCTGTACTTTTCCAGTAAAGGATGGAAAGGTATGGGAGGATTCGATATTTTCCATACTTCCGGGAGTAAAGCCCAATGGAGTATACCGGAAAACCTCCGCTATCCGACCAATTCTGCAGGAGACGATTTTTATTTTGTAGCCGCAGCTAACGGAAACACCTATTTCGCCTCCAACCGCACCGGCGGCAAAGGAAGTGATGATATTTATTCCATTACTCCACCTCCCATATATACGCTCACCCAATTACCGCCGGCACTCGTGATCCCATTCACCGGTACGGTATGCCCAGGCGCCTGTATTGATATCTACAACAAACAACGGCAAGTCGGCTGGTGCTTTACCGGGGAGGCCGGCAGGGAAATTAACCTGACACTGGAAAAAGATACCGACTATGAAATCCGTCTCTATTATCCGGGGGGCAGACGCGTGGAAACCATTGAGTTTAATACACGCGGTATGAAAGACGCAGAAGTGCGGAGAAAAGATATCTGTAAATAAAAAGAAGCACGAATGACAGCTTTTTTTCTATTTTTACGACATCAATCAAAATACCGATCTCTCCGCGCCTAGATTTTTATGGAATGCACCAGTTAGAAGATGAGAAGGAATTGCTCCGGAAGGTAGCCGACGCCGATCAGGAGGCATTCAGTATACTTTATGAACATTATGCCAGGCATGTGTATGGACTCGCCCTGCGCCTGATGAAATCACCGGAGATCGCACAGGATCTTACCCAGGAAGTTTTTGTAAGAATATGGGTAAAAAGGTCACAACTGTTCACTGTACAGCAATTCAGACCCTGGCTCAATACCATCACCCGCAACATGGCGATGGATTACCTGCGAAAAAAAGTAGCGGCTCCGGAGCAGGAAGAATACCTGACCAGTTTTTTTACCGATACAACACCTTCTATAGAAGAACAACTGGCGCTGAAACAGCTGGAAGGAGCCATTTTACAGGCCGTAGACCAACTTTCCCCTCAACTAAAAACCGCTTTTATGCTAAGCCGTTTTCAGGGTTTAACCCATACGGAAATCGCACAACGCATGAATATTTCACCCATTACCTCTAAAAGTCACCTGGTAAGGGCACTGGCCATTATTCGCAAATACCTGGAGGAAAACTTCCCGGAAATAGCACTGGTAGCCCTTTTATACCTGACGCCATTATTTTCTGCTTTTTTTTAAGAAAGTATGCATTACCCCCGGGATGTATTTACGTCTATAGTAGCAAGGGGTAATAACAACATCAACCATTATTATTTTAATGCATGCAACCTGCCGATAACGAATTTGATGAACTGTTCCGCAAGTACACGGAAGATACCATGACACCGGAAGAGTTCCGGCGATGGCGGGTGATGCTGCTGGATGAACGTAACACCGTCAGGCTGGAAAGTTTGCTGGCAGCACTGGCCGAAACCGATCATTCGGCATTCGGGCAGGATGCCCCCCTGAAGGAAATGTATGCCAATATTATACGGGTCACTCCACTAAAAGCAACCGGTAAAACACCACGCCGCTTAAATTACCGGCAGTATGCATGGTGGGCAGCGGCGGCATCGCTGCTGTTACTCGTGGCTACCGGTATTTTGCGCTGGCAGCAACCATCCGGTAAACAACAGCTGGCAACGAAATACGATGTGGCGCCTGGTGGCAGTAAAGCCGTATTAAAACTGGCCGATGGCTCCGTGATAACACTCGACAGCGTAGCCAAACGGCAAATACAGCTGGGCAATGCCACTGCCCAGCAGGTAAACGGCCAGCTGAATTATGCGCCTTCCTCCGGTGGAGAAGCGGCCGGCATAAATGTACTCACAACGCCCCGTGGAGGCCAGTTCCAGGTAGTACTGCCCGATGGCACCAGAGTATGGCTGAACGCCGCCTCTTCACTTAGTTATCCCACTGCCTTTACTGGCAAAGAACGGCTGGTGGAAGTGAGCGGGGAAGCCTACTTTGAAGTGGCAAAGGACGCACACAAACCCTTCCGGGTAAAGATCAGCAACCAGAAAAACTATATTGATGTACTGGGAACCCACTTTAATGTAAATGCCTACCCCGATGAAGCAGCCATCCGTTCCACCTTGCTGGAAGGGCGTATCCGCTTCAGCGCTGCGCAGGCGGTGGTATTATCGCCGGGCCAGCAGGCTGTTTTAACGGCCGGCACACAAACGCCGCAAGTGGTGAATGGAGTAGATACCAGCGCTGTAATGGCGTGGCGCAGCGGCCTGTTTAATTTTGAAGGACAACACCTCCGCGAGGTAATGCGGCAACTGGCCAGATGGTATAACATCGAGGTGGTGTACGACCAGGAAGTGCCGGATGTGGTGTTCGGCGGCAAAATAGTGCGGAATGTAAGCCTCACACAATTACTGAAAATATTGACCGATGCCGGCATTCACTTCAGACTGGAGCCGGGAGGAAAATTGATCATACAACCTAAATAAACCAATCATTAAAAAACGAAAACCGAAAGTGCTTGGACCCACTTCCGGTTAGTAGTTCAGTCGTTTTAAATTTTCCGTAAGAGAATCTATTATCAACCAAACCAAATGCAATTTATGCAAAAAAATGCTTATTGTGGCCACCTGTCATGGTGGAGGCATCGTTACATTACCAAAATCTTGTTCGTAATGAGGCTTACCTTTTTACTGCTGACTATTACTTTTCTAAGTGTGCATGCGTCAACTTTTTCACAAAGTGTTACACTTTCAGGGAAAGATCTTTCCCTGAAGAAAATTTTTACTGCTATTGAACAGCAAACAGGCTATGTAGTTTTCTACAACAGTGAATTGCTGAAAACAGCGAAACCAGTCACGGTGACAGCGGAAGATATGCCATTGACGGCCTTCCTGGAAGCGGCTTTTAAAGATCAGCTGTTGAATTATACGATCACCGGAAAAGTGATTACGTTCGCGGAAAAGCCACCACCACTGGAAGGAAAGCTGCCTTTCATCACAAGCACTTTTATTGAAGTGAACGGTAAAGTACTGAATGCTGCCACGAAAGAACCAATCATATCGGCATCTGTAAAAATAAAAGGAAAGAACAGGGGAGCGATTACCGATGGAGAAGGCAACTTCCGCCTGAACGCCGAGCCCGGCAATGTGCTGATCATCACCTCCCTGCAATATGAAACACAGGAAGTGAAGATCATTCCCAACCAACCCTTCCTCACGGTAATGATGAACCCCGGTGTATCTAAACTGGATGAAACGGTAGTAACGGCTTTTGGTATAGAAAAAAGTTCGAAAGAAGTAGGCTATAGCGTAGCCAAAGTGAGCGGGGCAGATATCAACCGCGCCAATTCCGGCAACCTGCTACAGGGGCTGGCTGGTAAAGTATCCGGTTTAAATATCGCTATACAAAGCGCCGACATGAACCCGCAGATGCGGGTGCTGATCCGTGGTATCCGCTCTTTCAGTACCACCAGCAACAACCAGCCGTTGTTCATCCTCAATGGCACGCCGTTATCTTTTGGGTCGGACATTAACTCCGCCGCCATGATCATGGACTTTATCAATAACATCAACCCTGCGGATATTGAAAATGTAACCGTGCTGAAAGGCGCCAACGGTACGGCTTTATACGGACCGGAAGGTGTGAATGGCGTGATCATCATCACCACAAAAAAAGGACAAAAAGGCAAACCTACTATCAATTTCCGCAACAGCGTAAATTTTTCCCGCCTCGATTTCCGGAATGACAACAGTAAGCAAAGACGCTTCGGTACCGGTAGCGGCCTGGTAGACGACAAAGGAAACGGTATTTACAGCAGCCTGGATAAAAGCGGCTGGGGCCCCGCCTACGACGGCCGGCTGGTACCCATCGGAAGAGCCGATGAAAACGGCGACTACCAGATGGTAACCTACTCCGATAAAAAGGATGCAAGGCGCTTCTTCAACGTAGGTCGCACCATCCAGAATAATTTATCCATCTCCCAGTCAGATGCTATCTCCGATTTCTATCTCGGCCTCAACGCTGTCAATCAAACAGGCATGATACCGGGCGATAAACAGGACGGCGTAAACCTCTTCTTCAGCGCGGGGCGTAAACTGGGCAAACTGAATGTGCAACTGAACCTCAATTACTCCCGTACCACCGCTGATAAAGGTCCTACGTTCGACGATATGCTGAGCACACCTACTTATATCCCTATCCTCAGTTACAAAAATTATGAGAACAATAAGTGGGCAGATATAAACCACTACTGGAATGATAACGACGTAATGAGTCCGTATCAGCAAGCGGCAGACCGTAGAAAGAAAAGTACCGATAACGCATTGGTGACGGGTTTGATACTAACCGCAAAGGTGCTGCCGTGGCTAACGGTAACAGACAAACCCAGCGTGGTGTATGATGGCTTCTACGAAAAAACCGTTTCACAGCCAATGAACTTTTCTGATTTTGCCAAACAATATGGCGGCTATAACCGCTTCCGCGACCGGCTTACGCAGTTGGGAGAGGAATCCCGATCCAATACCACGCTTAACAACGACCTGCTGATCACGGCATTAAACCACGCAGGCAATTTTAATTTCCGCACTACGTTAGGGAGCTCTGTAAAAGAAAATTATTATAAGAAAGTTTCCGGTAGTGGTAATCCCATCATCCCGGTATTCAACCTCGCGTTTTCCCGCGATCTGCCATATGGCGCCGAGGAATCATTGCTCACCCGCAACTATTCCTTTTTTGGTACGTCAGGCATTGGCTACAAAGATAAAGTGTTTGTGGAACTGATGGCACGCAACGACTGGGATTCCAAGCGCGCAAAAGCCGGCAGGGGAAAAGATCTCTACGTGGGCGGTAATACTTCCGTGATCCTGAATGAAGTTATTTCTTCCCTGAAAAATTATACCTGGTTATCCCGTCTGCAGTTACGAGCCGCGGTAAACACCACGGCCAATATGAACATTGAACCTTACCAGTCTGAACGGACCCTTTCAATGGCCTATTCTAACGGCTTCCCTTATCCCGGCACATCCGATGAAGGCGTAATTGCTTATAACTATATGCAGGGTAATCCCAATCCTTTTCTGAAACCGGAAAAGATCCTCAGCCAGGAATACGGCGTCAGCGCAGGCTTTTGGAAGAACAGAGTCGCGTTGGACTTCACCTGGTATACCCAACGGAATAATGGTGTGATCATGAAAGTAAAGATCCCGTGGCTGAGCGGTGGCAGCACCATCGATAACCTGGGCATCATGCGCAACTATGGCTGGGAAGCCGATCTGAAACTGGACCCCATCATTAAAACCAGGAGCGGATTTACTTTCAGTGCAGATATACGTGTAGCCATGAACGATAATAAAGTGATCTCTATCAGCGATGCCTATGATGGATTGTTCCCGCTGAGAACTCCTTATTACGGAAGCATGTACGGAGTGGTGGCCCGTACCGGGCAGCGTGCATTTGAATACCAGGTGTATGATTTGAAAAAAGATGCAGAAGGCAGGGTGATAGTAAATAAAGAAACCGGTATGCCGGACGCGGACATTAATAACCCCATCTACGGTGGACGCACCTTACCCAAATATTCCGGGGGAATGAACCTGAACTTTGCCTTTAAAGGATTTACGCTGGCCGTACTGGGAGAATTCAATACCGGCGCTATGCACTACTCTGACCTTATGCAATACGATGTGCAGTATGGGTTCAGCGTGCTCACTGTGTACAACGACCGTAAACCATTTATCTATCCGAATTCCGTGTACGACGATGGTACCGGGAAACTGGTCCCTAACACAGATGTATATACGAAAAGTGCTAACCAGGAATTATACAGTCACTTCCAGAACGCTTCTGCCAGCTACCTGACCAAAGCCGACTTCTTCAAAATACGCGAAGTGGTGATAGGATACGAAAGGTTCTTCAAAACAAAAACAATTAAAAAACTCAATTTAAGTGTATACGGTAGAAACGTGTTTAACTTCTACACAAAGAAAAACAAAACGGGGGATCCGCAATTGATCAAAGGTCCTGGCGACAGAGGGTACCGTACCATTCCCGACAACCTTTCCGGATCTGCGTCCGGTGTTTCTACCGTTCCGGGTGTGGCACAATACGGCGTAATCACTACCGTGAGTTTTTAACAACAAAAAATTAAACTGATGCGCAAAAGATATCACATTTTAGCGGGAGCCTTACTAACTGCCGCCACCTTTATGGCAGGTTGTAAAAAAGGCTGGATAGACATTAACTACAATCCGCTGCAGCTTACAGAAAACAATGCCACACCGGACCTCATGTTACCCGATATGTTGTTCAACAGTATTTCCGGCGTGGAGAATCAGCTGGAAGCACAATGGATGGGCTATTGGACATATGCGGAGTATGCCACCGGCGTCACTGAACTTACCTATTACCAGTTAAATGACGGTTCTTTCGGAACCAGTTCCCCCGATCCGACCATTCTCCTTTGGGAAGCCAATGCCAGGTTGCATGACCAGCCCTATTACATAGGAATTGCGAAAGCGATCCGGGCGCTGCAATGGAGCCGCGCGGTAGATAACAATAACAATATGCCCTATAGCGAGGCCAATAATACCAGTATCCGGAAACCTAAGTATGATACCGGGGAGTTCATTTATGAAGACCTGATGACGCAGCTGGATTCGGCTATCATCCTCATCCGCGATGCTCCGCAGGACAAAGCGCTCCGTATCTCCATTGCAGATATTATGTTCCATGGCGAAAAACAAAAGTGGTTCCGGTTTATCAATACCCTCAAACTGCGCATGCTGATACATCAGGCGAATAAGCCCGGCAGGGAAAATTATATCAAAGGTGAAATAGCAAAGATTACCGCACAAGGCTCCGGTTTCCTGAACAGTGGAGAAGATGCCAGTGTAAATCCAGGCTTTACCGATGTGAAACCTTCCAAGTACTACGCTAAATATTCGCAGTATGATGTGTATGTCCGCTATTATGGGTTAGCGGGTAATAAATCTATTCCCAACTGGCAGATTGCATCCGCAAATGTAACCGCCATGAATATGCTGAAAGAGAACCGCGATCCCCGTCTTGGTTTCTTTTACTCGCCTGCCCGTGTTCCGCTGCCTGCCAATGCACCGGAACCATTCGCACAACCCGGTCCGCAGGAATACAGGGGCAATAAATTTGGCCTGCCGGTAGATGAACAGCAGTTTCCTTATAACCGCACGGAGTATGTATCGCAGGTGGGCGGTGTACGCACTTTCCGTACGGCCGTATCGCCTTTGTCAACCGGCATTATAAAAGGCTATGACATGCCCTGCTGGATTATCACCAGTATAGAAAGTGCGTTCCTCCAGGCAGAAGCCATTCAGCGGGGCTGGTTGCCCGGTGATCCCGAAACAGCCTATAAGAATGCGGTAAAGGAATCCTTCCGGTGGCTTAATGTAGGTGGCAACACCACGGTGCCTTCCCTGTCGGACGATGCTTTCAATACCTGGTACAATGCGGAAACAGCTGCCGCCAATCCAAAGGTGAGCTGGGCCGCCGCGCCGGATAAATACAAACTGCTGATGTTCCAGAAATACATGGCCTTTAATGGTATTGAACCTTTTGAAGCATGGGTGGACTATCGCCGCAACGGCGCCTTCCCGGACATTCCATTGTCTTACGATCCGGCCAGGATAGGTAATACCATGCCGATCCGGTGCCCTTACCCGCTATCAGAAATGGTGCAGAATAAGGAAAACCTCCTGGCGCAGGGACCTATCGACATCTTCACCAGCAAAATCTGGTGGATGCCATAATCATCTTTTTAAAAAAATAACAGTTATCATGATAAAATTTTGTTGCAGCATTGCAGCATGGGGGATGCTATTGTCTGTATTTACCGGCAGCATAGCTCATGCACAACAAACCGGTGAGTCAGTGCCGATGGACCCGGAAGTAACAATAGGTAAACTCCCTAACGGGTTTACCTATTATATCCGGAAAAATACCACACCGGAAAAAAGAGCGGTAATGTACCTGGTAAACAAAGCCGGGTCTATCCTGGAAACAGACGAACAACGCGGGCTGGCGCATTTCCTGGAGCACATGGCGTTTAACGGCACTACCCATTATCCCAAAAATGAACTGGTAAATTATCTTCAGAAGTCGGGTGTGCGCTTTGGCGCTGACCTCAACGCTTACACGGGTTTCGATGAGACAGTATACCAATTGCCCGTATCTACGGAAGATAAAACCGTTTTCCGTAATGCCATGCAGATCATGCGCGACTGGGCACAGGAACTCACGCTCAGCGATGAAGAAATAGATAATGAAAGAGGCGTGATCCTGGAAGAAAAAAGACAACATCTGGGCTCCGCACAACGCATACAGGATAAAGTGATGCCACTGTCGGTGAATCAATCGCTGTACGCCTCCCGTCTCCCGATAGGCACGGAAGAAGTACTGAAAAATTTCGGACATGAACAAATCCGTGCTTTTTATAAAGACTGGTACCGGCCCGACCTGCAGGCGCTGATAATAGTGGGAGATGTAAATGTGGCGCAGATAGAGAAGTCGATCCGCGCTATGTTCTCCGATTTGCGCTCACCCGCGCAGCCGAAGGAACGTAAGTACACCACCATCCCGCTCACCGGGAAAAACCAGTTCCTGGTGGTAACAGATCCGGAAGTGGCTACCACGCGGCTGGAACTCTCCATCAAACAACAGGGTAACGTCATTAAAACAAAAACAGATTTCAGCAATACCCTCATCCAATCGTTGTTCAATAGCATGGTCAGCGATCGTTTAAATGAGGTGGCACGGCAAAAAAATGCGCCATTCCTCAGTGGCAGCGCAGGATTCAGCAAAATGATGGCCAATATCAGCGGACTTAGCGGCAGGGTAGTACTCAAACCCGGTGAAACGGAAAAAGGCGTCAAAGCATGGTGGACAGAATTGCAACGGATAAAGCAATATGGCTTCACCGCGGGTGAATTGCAACGGGCGAAAACATCGTTCCTCAGCAGTATTTCCCTGAGCTACAAGGAACGGGACAAAACCCCGTCGGAATCATATGTAAAAGAATATGTAAGGCACTTCCTGGAAGGCGAAGCAAGTCCGGGTAACGCATATGAAACAGCCCTGTATAAAGCCAGCGCCGATACACTTACGCTGCCGGGCTTTAATGCTGCTATACAATCTTACTTTAAGGATACCGACCGCGATCTTATCCTCGTTGCCAACGATAAACAGAAAGACTCCCTTCCTTCGGAAACCATGGTACTGCAATGGATGAACGAAGCCGCCTCAGCGCCCATCGCGGCTTATGAGGATAAAAAAGTATTGCGCACCACGTTGCTGGACAACGCGCCGCAACCCGGCGTGATTACCAGCGAGGAAGTGATCAAAGACCTGGGCATTACTTCACTGGAATTCAGTAACGGGATAAAAGTATTGCTGAAACCAACCACCTTTAAAAAAGATGAAATCTTATTTAATGGTTTCAACCCTGGAGGCTTATCACAGGTAAGCGACGCTGATTTTTATAACGCCAGCATCGCCGCTTCACTCGTAAGCGCCAGCGGCGTATCGGATATGACCCAGGCGGAATTACGCAAATTGCTCACCGGGAAAAATGTATCAGTGGCGCCATTCATCAGCGAAACATCAGAAGGCATTTCCGGCGGTTCCGCGGATGAAGACCTGGAAACTGCGCTGCAACTGGTATACCTGTATTTTACCAGTCCGCGTAAAGACCCCGTGATGTTCAGCAATATGACAGAACAGGCGCGGTTGTCGTACGCCAATGCAAACAAAGCGCCGCGGCAACTTTACAGCGATACCCTCAGCGCTGTAATGGCCAATTACCACTTCCGTAAGATGCAGATGCCGGAGCAACAACTGAACCTGCTTGATGCAGATCAGGCACTGGCTATCTATAAAAACCGTTTTGCAGATGCCGCCGGCTTTACCTTCACCTTCGTGGGGAATTTTAATACGGATAGCATCAAACCGTTGCTGGCCAGGTACCTGGGATCGTTGCCTGCTTTACATCGCCGGGAGGAAGTGAAGGATCTTCAGCTGAATTATCCGCAGGGCAGGGTAGTGAAAAAAGTGATAGCCGGTAAAGAACCGCAGGCAATTGTTACCCTTGCTTTCAGTGGTTCATTTCCGTATGATGTTAGCACCAGCGACCAGATGAAAGCACTGGCAGGCGTACTCAATATTCGTCTTACAGAACGGCTCCGCGAACAGGAAGCCGGCGTATACAGCGTTAACGTAAATGCCAATACCCGCAAGGTCCCTTCCGGGGAATATATGTTTGGCATTAATTTTATTTGCGATCCACGCAACGTGGAATCCCTGATCCTCAGCGTTAACAGTGAAATCATGAAACTGAAAACAACGGGGGTGGCAGACGACGATGTGATAAAATATAAGGCAGGCTATAAAAGCAGTGTGGAGAGAGCGTTTAAAGAAAACGGCTTCTGGCTGAATTATATTACTTCCGCCCTGTTTAACGGGGATCCTTTACAACAACCGGATATAAAAGCCCGGCTCCAGAAAATCACCCCGGAAACTTTACAGCAAACGGCTGTAAAATATTTTAACAATGCTAACTATATCCGCGCCATACTGGTGCCGGAAAGTAATTAAATAAACGTGAAAGCACTATACGCCGGGATCGCATTTTTCCTTGCCGGATATTTCGTAACCGTCTCCTGCGCCACGGCGCAGGGGCGGACTACGGACAGCCTGCCGGCAACCAAAACCGATACAGCCCATCCCAAAATCATTGGACTTAAAGCGGTGGAGATAACCGTTGCCAAACCGCCTTTTACACTTCGTAACGATACCCTGGAATTTGATGCTTCGGCCATCAGGCTGGCTGCAAATGCCAGCGTATTGCAGCTGCTGAAAAAGCTGCCCGGTGTGGTGATAGGCAGTGATGGCAGTATTACTGTAAACGGAAAACCCGTGACAAAGATCAAAGTAGATGGCAGGGAATTTTTTGGAGATAATAAAGAGGCCGCTACCAAATACCTGCCTGCAGACATCATTGATAAGATAGAAGTAACCGACACCAAAGACGTTGCCGCCCAACGTTCCCTTGCAGTGAAAGCCCCGGCGGAAGATGTTACCGTTAACCTCGTCCTTAAAAAAGATAAAAATACCGGCATCATGGGAAACATCACTGCCGGTGCGGGTAGCCATCGCCGTTATCTTGCAGATGGAATGATCAGCTCCATGCGCAATCCTACGCGCATCAGTGTGATGGCGGCGGCAAAGAATGTTACAGATGAAACGGGCGGCGCTATAATGATGTCGCCATCCGGTATGGTCGGTGGCGGAGGAGGATTACCGGAATACAACAACGGCAGTATCAACATCAACACAAAACCAGGTAAAAAGCTCACACTGGATGTGAACTATAATTATAACAATACCAAAAATAACCAGACCACCATCACCGACCGGCTCAATTTATTACCGGATAACAGCTTCCATAATCAAACCAATAGTGATGCTGTAGCCGGGAACAGTCAGCATCAGCTGTATACGAATCTTGTTTATGAAAAAGATTCACTCACCACCTGGACCTTCAGGAGTAACGCGGGTATAGGGAAAAGCAGCAATAATTTACAAATGTATTCCCTGTCGGAAACCTCCGGCGGAACTTTACTGAACACACTCTCTTCCCGGAGTAACGGGGAAGCACATACGGGTAATGGCGGCAGCGAAATCAATTTCAATAAAACCAGCCGAAACCGCAGGCTCAACCTTAATACCACCTGGAAGTTTGACGCCGGCAGTAAAAAGGAAAACGAATACAATAATTCAGTTAATAACTTTTATACAGATAATAGTGTTAGTCACCGTGATTCTGTAAATCAGTATATCAGCTCTGCTGAAACCAGTTTTAATAATAATTTTACATTTAATTTATCGGCGTCCTTAGGACATGGTTTTGTGGCGGCGTTGGACTATACGCTGGGTACCATGTACAACAGGCAGCTCCGGGAAGTATTTAAAGAAGATCCCGTGTCCGGCAAATACGGCATGCGGGACAGCGCTTTGTCCGGCAGTAGTAGAAATACCAGTTTTACCCATACACCATCTGTGCAGCTGGCCTGGAAAAATGATCGCCTGAGCATAGCGCTGAACACCGGTATGCGGATCCTGCAACAGGAAAACCGCCTGTTGTGGCTGGATTCCGTGATTAAGATCCATCAGCAGCAATTTGCGCCTAACCTGCAACTGAATTATTCCCTCAGCAAATACGGGCGATTGTTCACCAACTATTCCATTTCTTCTTCCGCTCCTTCGGCAGAGCAGTTGTCGCCCGTAGTAGATAACACCAACCCGTTGTTCATGAAGGTCGGCAACCCTTTGCTGAAAGGCGTCTTTACCCAAAACGTTGCGCTGATGTTTTACATTTATCAGCCGGTGAAAGGGTTTAGTTTCAATCTCGGCGCCAACGGGACAGTGGTCCGTAATGAAATTGTGGCGGATCAGCGGTATGATTCCCTGGGCCGACAAATCAGTACCTTTCAGAACGTGAATGGTACGTGGAGAATGATGGTACATGGAAATATCAATCTTCAGAAAAAAAAGAACAGCTGGACATTTAACAATGGCCTTAACGTGAGTATGAACCGGAACAGGAGTATTGGCCTGGTGGCGGGTGAGGAAAATATCTCCAACGGGTGGACCGCCGGCGCCGGTGTTTATTTTTCCGTTATTTACAAAGAGTGGCTGACAATATCGCCCGCTGTAAACGTAGATGTGAATAATACCGTTTATTCGCTGCCTGGTATTGACAATGTTAACTATACCACACAACGTTTTAACCTGCAATGGCAGCTGATTCCTGTTAAGCGCCTGGAGTTGTCGGGCGATATGGCGTACAATTATAATTCGCAGGTAACGGCGCCGGATCAACGCCGTTATTTTATTTGTAACAGTGCCGTAGCTTACAGTTTTGGAAAGAAGGAGCAGCTGAAACTAAAATGCAGGATAAATGATCTTTTTAATAACAACACCAATATTTCTAACATAACAACAGCTACCTATACCGAAACAAAGCAGGTAAATGCTTTACAACGTTATGTCATGATCACTTTCCAGTATTTTTTTGGCAAGATGGGGCCGCAGTAAGAATATTCTTTGAAGGGTTCCTGCACAGGGCTATCTTTGAAAAATAACTATTATTTTCAGGAGCATGAAATTGCTGACAGATAGTATCCTTCAACATGTACCGCTGCGCGATGCCGATATTAAACGTATTCCCGGCTATTTTGAACCGGTGCGAACCCGCCGCCGGCAGTTCCTGTTGCGGGAAGGCGACGTTTGCCGCTACGAATTTTTTGTGCTGAAAGGTTGTTGCCGCCAGTATGAAAAAGATGCCACCGGCAAAGAAAATGTGTTGCAGTTCAGCGTGGAAGGCTGGTGGATCACGGACCTCGACAGCATGCTATCCGGTCAGCCATCCCGGTTTAACATTGATGTGCTGGAAGGAGGCGAGGTGCTGCGCATCACCCGGCAGCAACTGGAACAACTATTTAACGATATCCCGGCAGTGGAGCGGTATTACCGCATTATTTCCCAGCGAGGCTACATCGCGTTGCAACGTCGTATCTTGTCGCTGCAGAAGCCTGCCATAGAGCGGTACCGTGGGTTTGTAAGCTGCTACCCTTTCCTCGAAACACGGCTGCCCCAGCACCAGGTAGCGGCTTACCTGGGCATTACGCCCGAATCGTTGAGCCGTTTACGTCGAAAAATAGCAAAGGAGCCGTTTTAAATTTCTTATCATTTGTCATTGTTTTGGCGCAGCGAAGTGTACAACTTTGTGCTAAAGTTTTATATATGACCACACACCCGGTATTGGCGCCTGTTACACTGGCGCAGCAATTTGTTAAGAACAGGGTGGTGCTGGCGCCTATGAGTCGCGCCAGCGCTACATTGCAGGGCATTCCCACAGCAGCCATGCACGCTTACTACGAACGTTTTGCCCTCGGCGGTTTTGGGATCATTATCACCGAGGGATTATATACCGATGCAGTAGCCAGCCAGGCATATCCGCATCAGCCAGGACTGGTCACATCACAGCAGGTGGCCGGTTGGCAGGAGCTGGCGGTCAAAGTAAAAACACCTGGCAGCTTATTTATTGCACAGCTGATGCATGCCGGCGCTTTATCGCAGCATTTGCCGAACACGCTGGCGCCTTCCGTGGTAACGCCGCTGGGCCGCAAGCTGCGCTCCTATGGTGGCGGCGACGGTCCCTTCCCGGTTCCGGCTGCCATGACGCGCAATGATATTGCCATCGCAGTGGCAGGATATGCCGCCGCGGCGGTTAATGCCGTAGCCGCCGGTTTCGATGGAATAGAAGTGCATGCCGCCAATGGTTACCTGCCGGATCAGTTTTTAACGGAGTATACCAATCTGCGGAATGATGAGTATGGCGGGTCTGTTGAGAACCGCTTCCGTATTATCGCGGAAATCATTACCGCTATCAGGCAGGCAGTGCCCCCGCATTTTATTATCGGGTTGCGCCTGTCGGAAGGAAAAGTGAACAACTTCACCTATCGCTGGCCCGATGGCGCTATTACAGCAGCAGCACTACTTGAAGAAGTAAGAAAGGTATCTCCGGATTATATCCATATTTCAGGGGAAGGCAGCACCTGGGAAAAACTGGGCGCTTATGAACATGGGGAAACGCTCACGGGTATGGCTAAACGCATTGTGCAGCGGCCGGTAATTGCCAACGGCGGTATGGAAGAACTGGCCGTGGCTGGAAGGGCCTTAACGGAAGGACATGCGGATCTTATTTCGCTGGGAAAGGCGGCACTCGCCAATCCAAACTGGCCGGCACGTGTGGCCGCAGGAGAGCCGTTCACTCCTTTTGAGCGGGGAATGGCGGAGCCTTTTCCGCCGGTACAGTAAAATCCGGGAGCAGCGGGTTATTCACCTCTCCATAAAAATTTATTTAGGAAGCGGCCCGTTATTCGCCATTATTCAGCATCTCCATTTCGAGGAGCTTACTGCCGCCTGCAAAATCTGCAGCAGCATCCGGGCATAATACCATTCCCAGGGAGTTCATCATCCTTTGGGCAACCAGGTCGATATCTTCGGTAGTGGTGGCGAGAAACGGCGCCTGGCTTTTCAGCCGCTGGATTAACGCATTTTTCTGGGTAACAGAAATGTCTACCAGCTTGTTAATTCTTTCTACAGCCGCTTTATATAGTTCGTCGTAATAAAAAAGCATGTTCATGTCAACAGGTTATTTTGTATGGCTCAAATGTAGCCCATCGCCTATAATCCTGGCTATATGAAAATATTATGACCTATAATTAATAATTATAAATGGATCTGGCCATTTTGATGAAACGTTTGTTGAGGTCGCTGGTTTCGCCTTTACGTTGAATGAAGTAAAAACTGCGTTCTATCCGCAGGCCTTCAAAGGAAAGGATCGTTAATTCGCCGTGTTGCAGCTCTTTAGCAATGGAGCGGGTAGAGAGGAATCCTACGCAACCGGATTCCAGGAGGAAATTCTTCAGCGCCTCGGTGCCTCCCAGCCTGACCTTTATTTTCAGGTCGTTGAGCCGGATCCTGCTTTTCTGTAGCCCCTTCTTGAGCGCTTCCAGGGTGCCGCTGCCACGTTCGCGGATAGCTACAGGCATCTGCAGGATATCTTTCAGCGCGTAGTTCTTTTTACGGGCAAGAGGATTGTCGCGGCTGCATACCGCTACGATCTGGTCTTTCAGAAATGACTGGTAGGTAATATTGCTGAGTTGTCCTTTTTCTTCGGTAACGCCTATATTAATTTCTTTGTCGAGCAGTGCCTGCAATACAATTTCACTGTTCCGGTTGAGCAGGGAAATATCCACCAGGGGGTATTCGCGGTGAAAGGCCGACATTACTTTGGGTAGTATATACAGCGCAGCAGTGGTACTGGCGCCCAGGTTAAGCATGCCGGTGGCCTGCTGCTGGTCGTGGATCACGGAAATGTCGAACTCAGTTTCCTGTTGTATATGACGTACGGTAAGCAGGCGGTTGTACAGCAGCTGACCAGCTTCTGTCAACTCTATCTGCAAACCTTTTCTTTCAAATAATTTGGTTTTATACTGTTCTTCCAACCCTTTGATATGTGTGCTTACTGCCGGCTGGGAAATAAACAATGCCTGGCTGGCCTTTGAAAAGCTTTTCTGATGGGCCACTTCCATAAAGATCTGGTGTCGGTTAGATAGCATGTGCGCAAATTTATGGAGCGTATAAAATTTCTCTCCGGCGGATAAAACGGACCTTGTCTTTATAATCCGTTATCCTGTTATTCATGATTTCCACTTTTTCTATCCAGTTATGATGAAGGTCGTAGGTAAATTCATACCGGTACACGGTTCTTTCCACAGCATCGGTGGTGGTAACCCTGTCGGATATTTTCGCGGTAAGATGTCCCTGCTCATTATACTGGCAAATAATGGTTTCCACTGCCTGGTTGCTGTCAAAACCATCAGCGTCCTCGAATTTGTATTCTTCCAGTAGCTGCTGCCGGCTGTTGTACTTACTTTTGGTGATTTCCTGCAAGGCACCAAAAGAGTAGTAGCGGGTAATTTCTATCCGGCAGCCGTCGTCATCAGTGCTGGTGTTGGTTTCCCATTGCTCGTTGTACGGATCTTCTTCTACAGGCAGTGGGTCGTTGTTTTCCAGTTGTTCAAGCACGTTGCCTGCTTCATCGTACCGGGTGTAAAAGGTATCTTCCCCATAGTATTCGGTACATTCTTTCAGCGCCCCGTTTTCAAAGTAGCGGTTTTTGTAGATGGGCCCCTTTGCTGCGGAGGTCAGCGCTTTTTCCAGCAGGTTCCCCTGTTCATCGAAAGTATAGGTAAGGGTTTTATCCAGTTGGTGGGTGGAGGTATAATCCTCCCATCTGAGCAATAATCCTTTTTCATCGAAAAAAGAGAGTTCATACCCGTAATATTTGCCATCGGGGTCTGTGGTAGCATATTTCATTTGCTGTACCGGCCCGGTCAGCTCAGTATCTGCCAATGTTTGTTTCATGGTACCTAAAGTTATTGGAAACAAAATAAACTTCCACTATTTAAGTACTTATTTCTGCATGATATTTTTTGGAGTGGTGTTTTCCAGGTATTTTTTTCCGGGAGAGATGGAAGTGCGGTAATCCCCGTAAAGCCAGGCAGCCCTCACGGGAGCTGCCTGGCGGAAGGAGGGGTTATTTGTCGAACGTCATGTTTTCAAACTTATCCAGTTTTGCCATGATTCCCCATCCATAAAAGTCGTTGGCCAGGGCGATCAGTATTTCATTGTCGCCAGCTACCAGCGGAAGGGAGAAAGACGCATTATCCACGGTGCAGCGGCCATCCGGTTGTTTCATCAGCGGGTAGGAGTAGAGGTTTTTGTCTACGTACACAAATTTATCGTTCACAAATACCCATACTTCGTCGCTGAAGCCGAGGTGCAGTTGTCGTGTTTGCGCTACAGCAGAACGGATATTTGTTTTCAGCCACACGATGCGCCGGGCGCGGTTTTCAGCGCCGCCAAATTTGCGGGTTACGTTGATCAGTCCCCGCCTTTCGGCGCGGATGGTTTCCCATGGTGTTTCTTTTCCGGGTATCCATGCTTTGCTGAAATCAATTTGATCAGGGGTAGCCATTGGCTGGGTGATTTGCCAGGTGCGGAGGTAGGCGGCGTCATTGTTGGTAATGTCGATGCCTTCACCGGGAGGCAGTCCTTCCGTTTGATCCGGTTTCACCACCAGGTTGGCAATGACCGCCTGCCCGTCGAATGCAAGGCCGCCATGCCAGGTATTGCTTTCCAGTCGCGGCACTTCCAGCACCGGCCGGGAGGTATCGTTCACGTACACCCGCATTTGCCTGCCGGAAATAACCAGCTTCACATGGTTCCAGTCGTCTTTGGAAATCCAGGCGGCAGCCTGGTACTGGTCCAGCATATCCCAGAGGTTAACGCCATCGATATGCGGTGCATACTGCACCGCATCGCCTTTACCGGAAGAAGGCGTACGGAAATAAAAGCATTCGTTCTCTTTCCGGCTGGCGCGCCTGAAATAAAACGATGTGAAAGTAGAAACAGGTTGCACGTCGTATTCGATGGTGCCGTTTGTAAAGTCAAGGTTTTTCAGCACTACGGTGTCGTTCCGGTTCAACAGCTTCATCGCCGGTACCGATTTATACGTGATAAACTCTACCGTGCCGGGTTGAAACGACCAGTGTCCGGCTTCCAGGGGGACCTTGATAATATCCTGACTGCCGGGGTGGCCGGTTTTCTTTTTTTGTGCTGCTGCGCATAATGGAAGCAATAGGAATAAGCACGCGGTGCGGATTTTTGTCATGACCAGTGTTTTAAATTTAAATGCTGCAGCAAATCTGAATAATAACTAATTTCAGGGCGAATCATTGGCGCATCAAGTGTGTGCAAATCCGTGCAAGCTTGTAATAGACTACCAGGAAATGAATAATAGTTTTGAGATTAATTACATACGAAAGTGCCTTGAGCTGGCAGAAGCCCGGTTGAACCGTGGTGACGCCAGCGAGTGGACAAGCTATGATTTTGAAAAACTAAGTGCCGCCATAGAAGAAGCTACGGGGGTGATATTGAGCGTTACTACCCTGAAACGGCTGTGGGGAAAACTGAAGTACACCAATATGCCCGCCACCACTACGCTGAATACCCTGGCACAATTTGCCGGGTATGCCGACTGGCGGGAGTTTAAACGTCTTGCCACCTTGCTGCCTGGGGATATTACGACTGCGGCAACCAGCCCTGAAGCGATGGTTGAGTCGTTGCCAGTTGATGATGCCACATCTTTAAATATGGCCACGGGGGAAACTCCTGTCAGTCAGACAGTATCCGGTTATACAACAGGCCATGGCATGACCACTGCCAGCACTCATTCACCCGCAGCAACGCCACCAAAACGCAGTAAATGGACTTACTGGCTGCTCGCCCTGGTACCAATAGGAATTCTCGTATATGCCTTACTGTTATCCAATACCAAACCAGGCAAACTAATTGATACAACTGCATTTTCGTTCAGCTCCAATAAAGTAGTTATGGATGGAGTGCCTAATTCTGTTATTTTCAGCTATAATGCTGCCGCAGCAGGGAAGGATTCTGTGTTCATTGCGCAAACCTGGGATATCAGGCGGAAAATGCCGGTATCTGCCAAAGAAAAAACATACACTGCTATTTATTATGAGCCGGGTTATTTCAAGGCGAAACTGATGGTGGGTAAACAGATCGTAAAAGAACACGAACTGATGATCAGCTCCGGTGGCTGGCTGGCTATGGTAGAACAAGAGCCCGGCACACCACTGTATTTCCGGAAGAATGAAGTCATAAAAGGAAACGGCCTGGAAGTGAATGAAGCATTGTTGTCGGCATATCACGTTCCGCTGCAACCTGTTCCTCCCGCCATACGCTTTTATAATGTACAGCCCCTTGGCGACCTGCAAACGGATCACTTTACTTTTGAAACCACGCTGAAGAGCGGTTTTCAACTGGGCACCGCTGCCTGTCAGCGGGTGGAGGTGTTGCTCCTGTGTAAAAATGATTTGATCTCCATCCCGTTGTGCGCGCCAGGATGCGTGGGAGACCTGTCGCTGTTTGCCGCCGGCGTTGCCCTCAACAGCCGGAACACCGACCTCTCGAAATTTGGCGCCGACCTGGCAAAATGGGTAAAACTCCGTGTAGTGGCGAAAGACCAGCACCTGCAGTTTTTTGTGAACGACAGCGCTGCTGCGGAGCTCACGTTTTCCAATCCGCCTTCCGGCATCGTCGGTGTGCAATACCGGTTCAATGGCACTGGCGCAGTAAAGGATACCCGCTTTACGAAAGATAGCACCGTGATTGAATTACAATAATAGCTGCTGCCTATCCATCTCTCTGAAAACAATTACTGCTGCTTTATTCCTAAAAAGCTTTATTTTTCTCTGGAACATATTCCCGTTATGAAAAGTAAGTTATGGTTTCTCAGCAGCCTCCTTTACTGTTTATGCACCAAGGCGCAGTTGCCGGAGCGTTTACAGGTTACCCCGGATGGTCATTATCTTCAATATGCCAACGGGCAACCCTTTTTCTGGTTGGGCGATACCGGCTGGGAATTGTTTCACCGGCTGGATACCGCGGAAATTAAATACTACCTCGATAACCGTGCCCGCAAAGGCTTTACCGTAATCCAGGCAGTAGTGCTGGCGGAATTTGATGGTCTTCGCAAACCCAACCGCTATGGACAACTGCCGTTGCTGAATGAAAACCCTGCCACTCCCAACAACGCTTATTTCACGTTAATAGACAGCACCATCAGCTGGGCAATGCAGCGAGGAATGTACATAGGGCTGCTGCCTGCCTGGGGCGATAAGGTGACAAAGTTATGGGGCGAAGGCCCTGTGGTGTTTGATACCACTAACGCTTACGTATATGGGAAATGGATAGGCAACAGGTATCGTAATCATAAAAACATCATCTGGATACTTGGTGGTGATCGCCCGGCGGTTAACGACAGCGGCGACTGGCGACCCATCTGGCGGGCAATGGCAAGAGGTATAAAGGAAGGCACTGCCGGGCAATGCATCATTGCTTATCATCCTTCCGGAGGAGCTAACTCCACGTCGCAATGGCTGCAGCAGGAAAACTGGCTGGATATCAACATGTTCCAGAGCGGTCATGGCAGCGGCCATGATGTAGCATGCTGGGAGCTGGTACAGAGGGACCGGCAATCTTTACCGGCCAAACCTACCCTTGACGCCGAACCTAATTATGAAGACCATCCCGTGAATCCCTGGCCTAAATGGAATCCCGACAATGGTTATTTCAGGGACTACGATGTGCGTAAGCAATTGTACCGTTCTGTATTTGCCGGCGCATGCGGCGTCACCTACGGTCATCATGCGGTGTGGCAATTTATGAGTGCGCGGGAGGAAGCCGTTAACTATCCTGATCGGGGCTGGATGAATGCACTGGACCGGCCCGGTGCTTTCCAGGCGGGTTATCTTCGCAGGCTCATAGCCATACATGGCGCACTAAACCGCGTACCGGACCGCTTCCTGATCTTGTCGGGTCAGGGGGAAGGAGGAGGTCATATGGAAGCTTTCCGGGATGCGGCGGGTACTTACCTGATGGTATATCTGCCCATAGGAAAATCGCTGCAGGTGAACACTGCTGTGATAAAATCCGCGCGGTTAAATTGTTGGTGGTTTAATCCGCGGAATGCGGAAAGAACAAGCATCGGAGTTGTGAAACAAAGCTCCGCTGTTACATTTGTGCCCCCGGCTACCGGCGTGGGCGATGATTGGGTGTTGGTGGTAGAGGCGCACCCGTAACAAAAAGCCGGTTGGCAAAAGCATGCTCCAACCGGTGGTGTTATTACTTTTCATTGGCTTTCAGCACTTCCACATAATGAGGATTGTACATAATGCCCAGTACGTTGCCGAAAGGATCAATTACGGAGGCGGTAACAAATCCATTTCCCCGTTCTGTAACGGGTTCTAAAACAGTAGCCCCCAGTTGCAGCAATTTTTCCAACCCCGCCTGTATATCGTCTACATGCCAGTAAATAATAGCACCGCCGGGTCCGCTGCCCAGCGATTTTGGCGCATACTTACTGTCGATAATACCCAGTTCATGCTGGTAGTCGCCCAGGCGGAACTCTGCATAGCCGGGCCTTTCAAAGTAAGGAGGAATACCGGTTAACTCCGTATACCATTTTTTTGCCGCCTCGTGATCTGCTGCATAAAAGCTCAGCGTGGCAAATCCTCTTAAAATGTTTGTGTTGCTCATTTGGTTTGTTTTAGGATGAAATTTTTATTGTCTGATGTAAAAGTAGCAGGCGGGTATGACAACCCTATGTCAACAGCAAAAAAGAAAGGCAGAATATTTCTGAATATAGTTATAAATTTTAAATATCTATTTTTATGTCCTAATCTGTATATTATGAAAAAGGTGGCCTATGACCCTAATGGTGGAAAACTGTGGATAAGGATAGATATGACCGGCATTTACTTTATTACTTACATCTACCAGATGTGGGCGGCTACCGCCGATGAACATCCTATACTAACAAAGCCCCTCCGGCAAAACAGCAATGAGCTGCCCCAACCGGATTACTATCTTATTCAAAACGATTATAAACCCGGTGAACCATTAATCAATTTCGACAAAAGAGTACTGGATATTTCTTTCAGGGTAAGAAAGTACGAGGACGACAATGGTTATAAATTAAGGGTAAGCGTATTGCAGGGCGATGATTTTAATACAGCCAAAGTAATAGGCAGCAGCCAGATTGGCTATGGCACTACTGCTACTTTAGGTACCGATGTTACCGGCAAACAGGAAGATATTTTACTGCAGTTGATCGTAAAACAGGATTGATTACCCCTATTTAAAATACATGTATGTCAGCACGGAAAATAATTTTCATTCTGTTATCTCTTATTTCTTTCCGGACATCTGCGCAGTTTAAAACAGACAGTACCGAGCATTACCTGTTAAACTTTTCTGTGCCGGATATGCCGGCGTTTAAAGCGCTGGGAGCAGATCCTTCCAACCTGCTGCGTCCTTCGGATATTCAAAAGTTTGCGCTCAGCTTATCGCCATTTTATTCAAACGGCCAGGGCGTTATCCCGCGTAATTTCGCCGTGGAATTTTCCCCGGGGAAACTGGCCAGCAAAAACTGGACGCTGGAAGATTATGGCAAAAGGAAGTTCTGGTATAACTCCTCCTTCAGCATCGGGGCAATCGTTGATTCAGGAAATGTATCCTCCAAACTGGCTGTAGGCTACCGGTTTTCTATTGTGAGAAAGAAAGATGACCTGTTACTGAATGCCGCAAAAAGAAGGGCGGTTTTTCTGGCACAACAGCAGGCGCAGCTGGCGCTCCGGGAATTTAAAAATAACTGGATCATTATTGTGCATAAAGAAGTGCCACCTGCAGAGCGCGCGCAATATGGAGCCGAGCATGACAAAGAATTCTGGGATTTCGCGGAAAACAAAGCAGAAGAATATCTCAGGGAAAACCCAGATACAACCTTGCAGGCCAGCTACGACGCCTTTAAAAAAGGATACGACACCGATAAAAAGAAATATTATGCGGCAGTAGATGACCTGATAGAGCAATTTAAAAGCGAAAATTGGAACGCTACCCGCCTGGATGGCGCCATTGCGTGGGTAGGGCAATCCCGCGATTCATTGATTAAAAACGCCGGCTTCACCTCCTTCAATACCTGGGTCACCTGGGCACTGGGCATCGGGAAAAGCAGCCAGCTGCTGCTGGGTGGTAGTTTCAGCTTACCCCGCTCTGAATTTAAAGACAGTACATTCGTCAACGCAACAGTGAATGTCCGCTATTACCTGGGGACCTCCGGTTTCAGGGGATTTGCGGAAACACAGTTTAAATATCAGAACTATGATAACCTGGACAAATCCCTGCTGTTCAATTTTGGAACTGAATTCAGGGTTGCTAAAAGTATATGGATTGTGGCCGAAGCAGGCATTGATAACTACCTGAAAGAGAAAGACCCTTTCAGTGCTTTTATAGCGAGCATTAATTTGCGGTATGGATTTAACCAGGTGATGAAGTAGGAGGGGAAATCAACTAACTCCTTCGGGGTGGGATTAAGAGAAGGCTTTTATCCCTTTACTGTGCTTGAATACACTAGACGCAAAAAAACCACCACAATCATTTTTCATCGAACATTGATTACATTCTTCGTGAAAGATATTTTTCCAGTCGGAAATAGATTTTTTTGAGAACTGCCAGATCTCACGGGGTGTAGTGCAAAGTTGTGAGTTATAAAGGGAGGTGGTCATACCAAAATCCGATAAATAAGTCATCGCTTCCGTAAGTTCTTTTCCATATTCAATCGGATCAATCCAAAGTTTATCCAGGTTATACGGCGTGTATCCCTGATGCTCCAATCCCATAAAGGCCACATGTTCTGCGAACGGTAGATTTTTATAAATAAACTTCGCCAATTTAAGAAGCCGGGGTAACGTCTGTTTATGTAGAACAATTCTTAATTCTATTCTGACATTTCTTCTGGCAAGGTTATATAACCCTTGAACGGTCTGATCAAATGCACCTTTGGCTTGTACAATATAATCATGTTGCGCATGGTAATCCGAGTATATTGGTATGCCAAGCATGAGTCTCTTAAAAGACATATCTCCAAGTTTGTCGGCCATGTTAGGCCATGCAAATGATCTCCCATTGGTTAAGCAGTGTACTTCGGTATCCGGCAGCTGCGTTTGTATTTGTGCCAGGAGCTTAAAAAACTTATCACCGGAGAGGGTTGGTTCACCTCCCGTAATGCCTAATTCCATGCAATCTTTCGGGATTAATGGAATTGTTTGAGTATGGATATTGTATAAGTAATCTGTATCGTCCTTATCCCGGGGAGGCTGAGAACACATTAAACAGTTGCTGTTGCATCTTTCCGTAAACAATAGGAAATTGTGTGGGGAATTTATTCTATATAAAGTAGAAATCACGCCATCCGTATTGACGACGACGATATCTCCTTCGCATAAGTGAGAAACATCAGGGATTGAATATACACTTGGTTTATCAAATAAACTGACTTTTTGATTGCTTGAGAGGATTACTTTATAATGTTGGAGATGCATTGGGATGTTCTCATTTGCAATCAAAACTTCCCCCTTTGTGTCAGAGCCAAAAGTTACTCTGCCCACTATTGGCGCATTAATTTCAGATGGAATACCTTTTGTTTTTAATAGCATTAGCTTCTACCTGTTATCCAGTTTCTGAATATTTTTTCTATTTCCTTATTATCATCCATTAACTCAATCAAATACCGCATTATTTCCATATTTCTCTGGCAAAAAGAACTTGTTGGTCTGTGGCCGTATAAATCGCCCTGTGTAGTGTGATTGAAAACAGGATCAGCTCCACAATAGGTCTGGAAGGCGCACTCAGAACAACCTGGCAGTGATTCATTGGTCATTACATCACTAAGTGCCAGGGCTTTTTCTCCGTAAAAGATTTCTTCGTATGTATTTTCTCCTAACTGCCCAAGTTGGAATGTAAAATCATTCATTTCCGCGAGCATTCTGGACTCGTCCGAGGCATACACTGCCCCATCATAATTAAACACAATAACGCTATTAATAAGTCCGGCGGGAGATTGAAGATCGACATATCCGACGGGAAATGGAGTTAGCATTTTCTTTAAAATGATACTTGCATAGTCTTCTCTGATAAAATAGCCGTCTATATTATATTGAATAATTCTGGTCAGCGCTTTTTTGTAAAATTCCAGGAATTTTCCTGTCTCATATTTATTCTTGTCCTTGCTTCTGGTCGCAAAACCATATGGGCTTATAGGCCTCAGGAAAATGTTTTTAAATCCTAATCTGACATATTCATCCACTATTTCATGCGGATATTCCAACGACAGCTTAGTAGTGGTAACTAATGCTGAAATATGTTCTGCCCCTATAATCTGCCTGCATTTTTCAATGCCATCAACTGCAAGCTGATGGCTGTTGGCATTTGGCTTGTGTCTGTTTTTGTTGTGTATAAATGCAGGGCCATCAAGCGAAGTCGATATTAAAATTCCGTTTTCATGGCAGTATTGAAGCATTTCATCTGTCAGTGGAGCAAGATTAGTGCAGATTACATAAGTAACCTCTTTATGATGCTTCTCTGCCTCGACTTTTGTTTTTTCAACAGCATATATTATGCTTTCAAAGGCTAATAATGCCTCACCACCTTGAAACTCCATTGTCACGTGTGGGTTAGGTGATTTCATCATCATAGCTATACCAGCGTCAATATGAGGGATACTCATATCATATTTGCTTTTATCGGAAGTAACTCTTGATACCTGGCAGTAGTGACAGGTATGTTCGCATCTCAGGCTGATTACAAAAATATGTAGTGATGTAAAAAAATCAAGAAATGACTTTTTTGTACGGTAGCGGGTCGCAAGAACATCAATGAGATTTGGAACGGAATTCCCCGAAATAAAGAAATTGGCTGTTAAATCGGCGTATAGCTCCTGGTCCTCACTATTTCCGGCTTTTATTTCCCGCGCCACGATCCTGGCTGTTGTACCTGCGGGTACTACCAGAAAGTCCCCAATTTCATTTACAATCACTTCTTTTTTATTGGAAATACGGTGGAATCTGAATGGAAGTAAAGTATATTCTGGTATTGACGTGGTATAAGCTTCAAATTCTTTAAATTTCCTGCTTACCCTTGTTGTTACCGGTGTTGATTTCATGGTTGTATGGATTGGGGGCTGAAGCCTACGGGGTCACTTATCTCCGACATGGGTATTGTCTCATTTTCATAATATGCGAAAGCTTTAGCGATAATAAGCTCCCTGATCGTTTTTGTTTCATCTGTTATACACTGCCGTAGCTTGAAATCTATGAGATCCTGCTTTAGTTTTACTATTATGGTTTTCCAGTCAACAGGTTCCGCGTTATAGAGAGGAGTTAGTATTATTTTATACTGGAGAGGATCTGTCTTTATAATATCTACTTCAAAGGCATTAGTATACCAGTAGAGACATTTAAACAAAACAACTTCAGGGTATAGCTCGGTAGCAACCGTAAAAGAGAGCGTGTTATTATCTTGTAGAAATTTCATTCGCTTTATTTCTTAGTACATTAAGTGTTTTAGCGTCTACTTTACCATCAGGCCTTAATTCATTTTCTTGCTGAAAATGAATAATAATTGCTTCTGTTTGTAGTCCAAAATATCCGGTTATAAACATGTCTTTTTTTAAGGTCATTAATATCCTTTGCAGCACTTCTACATCCTTTCCTTCGCATCCTTTGAATAGTACCCGATCTCCCAATTTTAGACTGGAGGAATCTGCTACATGTACAGCATCTGTAGTTCTGTTTGAAGGTGAAATACGTGCCGCACCCGGGTTATAGAAAGGAGTCGCACCAGAACTTTTTCCGGTAGAGTTTGTTCCGGGAGTACTTTTCACAGTACCTCCTGAGGTTGAATGCCCTGAAGAGGAGGACGACGCAGGAACATATACAGGTGTAGGGGATGGCGTATAGCTACTGCCAGAGCTATAAGACGAGGAATAATGCGAACTGTGAGAGCTATGCGAGGAATGAGAACGGTGTGAGCTATGCGAACTATGCATGGAAACAAGGCTATTCGATGGATCCATTATATTGAGTTTCAGCACTAGTTTAGGTTTCAATACATTTTTATGCGTGTTCTCAACAGGGATGTTTTTATCATTTTCAATTTCGTGGTTAGTGTTATTGGGAACCTCGGCTTTGGTGTGGGAAAATACACTTAACGCGGCTGTTACCACAGCAAGGCTTTTCTTAGCCAGATTTTGGAAGCCAAATTTATTGTTGATCATTAGGATGTTTTTTGTGGTCTAATTATCTGGAATTATAGGGATGTTAGATATAGGTTCAAACACGCAGAATGGTCAAATTTTTTGAGGATAAGCTTTAAAGCAGAATACTAAGGTATATAAATTTGTTCAAATTGGCTAATTGGATTATTTATTGTGTTTTAATATATGATTGCTTGGCTCACTATTTACTTCTCCGCTTATTCCTCTTCACCAGTAAAAAGCATCCATACAAAAACACCACCCATGCTGGGATCAGTTCTACCGGCAGTTTCATCCCTGTTATCCACATCAGGATCAGGATGCCCACCAGGAACACCAGGCAAATGTAATTGGACACCGGGTAAATAAAGGAAGGAAATTTTGTCAGGATCTGCGCTTCCCGTTTGCTCTTTTTGAATTTAAGATGCACTACGGTGATCATCAGCCAGTTAATGATCAATGAAGATACCACCAGCGACATCAGTACTTCCAGCGCTTTTTCAGGGATCACCTTATTTACCACAATACAAATAGCAGCAAATAAACCGGATACCAGGATTGCTTTTACAGGTACATGGTTTTTATTTAGCTGAGATAAGAAAGCGGGTGCATTGCCTTGCTTCGACAAGCCATACAACATTCTGCTGTTACTGTATACGCAACTGTTGTAAACGGAAAGTGCCGCTGTTAAAACAATCAGATTTAACACATTTGCAATCAGGCTGGTGAAATAGATGGTTTTACCCAAAAAGGAAAACCGGAATCCTTTTAAGCTTTGAAATACCATTACAAACGGGCTGCTGTCTGTAGTAATACTTTTCCATGGCGATAAAGAAAACAGGATCACAAGTGCGCCAACATAAAAGATCAGGATACGGTAAATCACCTGGTTGGTAGCCTTGGGGATTGTTTTTTCCGGCTGGTCTGCTTCTGCAGCAGTGATACCAATCAGTTCAAGCCCACCAAAGGAAAACATGATCAGGGCAATGGCTGCAAACAATCCCTGGAAACCACCTTTACCATCGGCATGCAATAATCCACGCGGGAAAAATCCGCCATCGTTCCAGAGATTCCGGATGCTGGCCTGTGAGCCGCCACTTCCGCTTATCAGCAAATAAATTCCAAAAACGATCATGGCAATGATAGCCACTACTTTTATGATGGAAAACCAAAACTCTGCTTCTCCGTATACTTTTACAGAGCTCAGGTTTAACGCATTAATAGCAATGAAGAAAAAAAGACTGGAAGACCATAACGGGATCTCCGGCCACCAGAAATGTACATACACGCCAATAGCAGTCAGCTCCGACATGCTCACCAGGATATAAAGGATCCAGTAATTCCACCCGGAAGAAAAGCCGGCAAATGAGCCCCAGTATTTATAGGCAAAATGACTAAAACTACCTGATACCGGTTCTTCCACTACCATTTCGCCCAGCTGGCGCATAATAAAGAAAGCAATAATACCGGCCAGGGCATAGCCCAAAATAACAGAAGGCCCCGCCAGCACCGCCGCCGGGCCTATGCCCAGGAATAAACCTGTTCCGATGGCGCCGCCCAACGCAATCAGCTGGATATGCCTGTTCTGTAATCCCCTTTTAAGGTTTTTTTCGTTTGCTGAGTCCAATGTTTATAGTGCTGGATAAGGCTGCAAGTTGAGGTAATTTCGGCAAAATTGAAACTTTGATTTATTTGCTCCGCAGATGCCTGTTTCAGCAGTACGGATCATACTTTGAGTGTTCTGTCTGATATAACAGGTACAATGGGGTAGATGTACTCCATGGGTTTTACGTCAGGCTTTTCCGGCGACGAACTTTGTGTTCGAGTAAGATTCCCCATGGCACAGTTATCGATACCAAATCTGCTGAAAAACAAACCCGCAGATCATGCTACCTCATCAAAACCCAATAATCCGGCATAAATTCACTGCCGATCCCACCGCACTGGTCCACAATGATACTATATACCTGTACACCGGCCACGACGAAGCGCCGGTAGGCACGGAAGCCTATGTAATGAATGAGTGGCTCTGCTTCTCATCCAACAACCTCACGGAATGGACGGAACATCCTGTACCATTAAAAGCAACCGATTTTTCATGGGGCAGCGGCAACGCTTACGCCTCAAAAGTAATAGCGCACAATAATAAATTTTATTGGTATGTAGCCACCGCCCACGCTACTATTAAGGGATCAGCCATTGGTGTGGCAGAGGCCACACATCCGGAGGGTCCGTTTAAAGATGCCCGCGGATCAGCGCTGGTTACCCTTGATATGCTGCCAGCGGGTGTGCACGAAAAAGCCAATCTCGATCCAACGGTGATGATAGACGACAACGGGCAGGCATATATTTTCTGGGGTAATGGGAAATGCTTTTATGCAAAGCTGAAATCCAATCTCACGGAACTGGATGGACCGATTAAAACACTGGACCTGCCAGGATTTGAGGAAGGCGCGCACCTGCATAAACGCAATGGCTGGTACTACCTGTCCTATGGTTACGGGATGCCGGAAAGAGTGGCTTATGCCATGAGCCGCAGCATGGAAGGGCCGTGGGAATTTAAGGGGATATTAAATGAGCTGGCAGGAAATTGCGAAACTAACAGACCTGCGATATTGGATTTTAACGGCAGGTCTTATTTTATTTATCACAACGGGGGACTGAAAAACGGGGGCAGCCACCGGCGCTCAGTGTGCATCGACTACCTCTACTACAATCCGGATGATACCATGAAGCGGGTGGTGATGACCTCCGAAGGCGTACAGATGGCATATTAAATGCAATGCCTGTTATTATGAAAACAATATGCACCTTACTCATCATCAACTTATTCGTCATGGCTACAGCTACTGCGCAGGATACCGCCCGCTATATCAAAACCAGTACCGGCTACCTCATGGTATTAAGGCAGGGAGATGATATTTTTAAGCAACTGGAGGCCTTTGCAGAAAAGGAAAAGATTCCCTCCGCCAGTTTCACCGGCTTCGGATTTGTGAACGCCACCTTTGGGTATTTTAACAGGGAAACGAAAAAGTACGAGCCCAAAGAATTCAGTAATATGGAACTGTCCGGCCTGAACGGGTCTATTGCGTGGCAGAAAGGGAAAGTGTCACTGCATACGCATGGCACGGTTACGGATAAAGATTTTAACGCCTTCGGCGGACATATGTTAGGTGGCACCGTTGGCACCGGATCGCTGGAGATCACTGTTATAGTGCATCCGCAGCAACTGGAACGCGTGTTTGAAGAACCACTGGGCGCCAACGTGCTGAGCCTGGAAAAGAAATAATCAACTATAGTGAAATGCTGCTTTTACCAGAGCTTCATTGCTTTCTGCAATAGCGCCGGATGGGTCGAGTAAGGTATCTTCAAATCCTATTCTCAGGTCGTAACCTTTATACTTGGCTACTTTCAGGAGTTCCCAGCAGGTACTGTCGAAACCATGCAATACCACCGTTTGATGTGGCTGCCTGCCGGTCAGGTTGTCTTCAATGGCCTTCACCGTTGCCAGCGCTGCGTTGAGGTCCTGCTCCTGTGGTTCAATTAACAGGCGGAAACATTCGTTCAATAATCCGCTGCCGCTGAAATCCGCTGCTGCCTGCGCGGAATTAAGTCCCGCTTCCACCCCGATCTTCTTGTCCAGTATGGCCTGTACAATACGTTCAAAACCGGCTTCATGCCCATTCACAGATACAAAGTTGGGTAGTTCTTCCCACTCACTGATATAGGCGAGCCGCTGATCGATATCCGGTACCATCCAGGCGCCGGTACTGATGCCCACAGGAATTTCGGGCACGGCGGCCTTTACTGCTTTTACCTGTTCATTTACAAAGAGTGGCTCCAGGGTTTCTTTACCGTTGCGGTCACGTACATGGAAATGGATGGCATCAGCGCCGGCGAGAACGGCGCTTTTAGCGGCTTCCACCAATTCATCTGTCGTAACCGGAACATTCGGATGGTCTGCTTTGGACCTGGAACCATTTAATGCTGCTTTTATAAACATACTTCCTGGCTTTTTTCAGGTCACTGCATAAATGATACCTGTATCGTAATCATCAGCTTTTCCGGCATTAACGGCCAAAAGCATGGGATGCTGTGTTGTGGAACAGGTTGAGCAGATTGCAGGATTTTTTCCCTGAAGTGGGTATTGGGCTGTGGCAGGGTTCGTCCTCTTTCGTCATTATTTTTAACCTGCCGGTTGCGTTTTTTTATTATAGCTTTAGCCGGAAAAAAGCCTCCAATGACCGGGAATATTCTGATACAATCGCTGAAAGATATTACAGACCAGGAGATTAGCATTAACAAGTTTATCGGAACGCAGAATAAGGAGGATTTTTACAAGAAAGCCCCACACCGCCGGGATGACCATTACCTGTTTATCTTTCAAAAAAAAGGCAGAAGTACGGTCATGATAGATTTTAAGGAAGTAGCGTTAATCGAAAGCGCGGTATTATGTGTACTGCCAGGACAAATTCATTATGGCGTTACGGCAAACAGTGACACCGAAGCCTGGCTGATTACGTTGGATACTAATTTTGTAGAAGAAGATTACCGGAGAATTTTTGATGATTACTATTTTCAGAATGCACCCATCACCATATCCGCTTTAGAAAGTATTCCGCTGGATGATAGCATTGAATTGCTGGCATCCATAGTGCGCAACCGCCATCCGTTGGATTTTATGCCACAGGTAATACATTCGTTGATCAGCGCTTGTGTTGGGATGTTCGCTTCTGCCTATCGCCGGCAGGAAAATAGGGAGGTCCCTTTATCACGCACACATCTTTTAACACAGCAATTTAAACGGTTGCTTTTGCAACAGTTTAAAACACATAAAACTACTTCCGCTTACGCTACCTCATTAAATATAACCCCTGCATACCTGAATGATGCCGTAAAACAAACAACAGGACTTACCGTAAGTTTCTGGATACAACAAACTATCATCATGGAAGCAAAAAGACTATTGTACGCTACCAATGCATCCGTTAAAGAAATAGCCAGCCAGTTGGGGTTTACTGACCATGCTTACTTTACCCGCTATTTTTCCCATGCAGAAGGGCAGTCGCCATTGCAATTCCGGCGCAATTGCCGCAAATAATCCAATGGTTCCCTTTATCTATCCATTTTACCCGGGTGCAGCTGTCGCTAACTTTGCAGGAAAATAACAGATGGGTAATCATATCATTTTTACGGTTGGAATAATATGCCTCTTATGGCTTTTATATAGGACGATAAAATTCATTTATCCTTATATCCGTCGCTCGGATCTTGAAAAATACAGGAAGCCGGGCGCCTTTGCGCTGGTCACCGGCGCAACCGACGGGATCGGGAAAGCCATTGCCGTGGCACTGGCAGGGAAAGGCTTTAATATCGTTTTACATGGCCGGAACGAAGCAAAATTACAGGCGGTGAAAATGGACATCGAAAGGGATCACCCGCAGTGCAAGGTAGTGTTGCTGTTACATGATGGTAGCAGGGAAAGCCGGGTAAATGTGGAAGAAATTGAGCATTTGCCCATAACAGTACTGGTGAATAATGTAGGAATAGGACCGATGAATGCACTGGCTGATTTTTCCGCCGGGGAAATTGATGAAACAATTACGCTCAACATGGCCTTCCCTTCACAGCTAACCCGTAGCTTGCTGCCACAACTGGGAAAACCCGGGCTTATATTAAATGTTTCTTCGTATGCGGGCTTGTTTCCACCACCTTATTTAGCGGTTTATGCAGGCTCAAAGGCATATAACAATGCCTTTTCCATTTCGCTGGCGCGTGAATTAGAAAATGTGGAAGTGATTTCATTGATAACCGGTAGTGTAAACACCGGGACAAATAAAAAGCCCGTCACCTTTATGCGGCCGGCCGCGGCCACCTATGCAAAGCACGTGCTGGCCATTGTGGGTTGTGGCAGAAAAAGTATTATGCCTTATTGGCCTCATGCCATACAAACTTTTCTGATATCGCTGCTGCCTGAAAAGCTCATCGACAGCGCAACTAAGAACGCCATGCAGCGGGAACTGCAACATCCTGAACGTTAATATAGCCGGAAGGGATTCACTAAATCCCCTCCGGCTATATCTTCTTAAAAAATAATTACTTCGCTGCTACAACAGGTTTTTCAAATCCGTCTTTCTTCGCTTTCTCCGCCATCGTATTCATTCTTTTTTCTGTATCAGGGTGGGAAGAGAATAATTGTGAGCCTTTCTTTTTATCACCGCTGCTTTCCTGTGATGCCTTCCACAATTTTTCGAAAGCCATAGACATGCCCCAGGGATTGAGCTTGGCCGCTTTCAGAAATTCGTAACCGTAGTTATCAGCCTGGCTTTCCTGGTTGCGGGAATAGGCAGAATTAGCAACCGCTTCTCCCAACTCGCCGAGCTGTGAATCGCTCAGGGTGCCGGCAGCGCCGCCCTGTGAAGAAACACCGTCTTTCAGCGCGGAGGTCATCAGCGCTGTTTTGAACGCATCTTTGGAATCCTTGTTTTTTACATGCCCGATTTCATGGCCTATTACGCCCATTACTTCGTCGTCTGTCATGGTTTGTAATAACCCGGCGCATACACGCACACTGCCATCTGCACAGGCAAAGGCGTTGATATCCCTTACCAGGTACACTTTGAAGTTAAGATTCATGCCTTCGTAGCCGGTAACATGGTCGGTTAGCTTTTTCAGGCGCTGGGCCATCGGATCATCTGAGGGTGCAACGGGGTTGTGCTCATCCATCCACTGGATATACTCTTTGGTATACCTGATCACATCGTCATCTGTGAGGGTGGCTGCTTTCACTGCTTTGGCGCCGGCGCCCAGTGTTTTTGTGTTTAATTTCAATTGAGCATTTGAG
The DNA here is from genome assembly GCF_051362515.1 of Chitinophaga sp. ARDCPP14. NCBI lineage: Bacteria > Pseudomonadati > Bacteroidota > Chitinophagia > Chitinophagales > Chitinophagaceae > Chitinophaga > Chitinophaga sp. ARDCPP14. Next base: position 243,177 of record NZ_JBKIXB010000011.1, read on the forward strand.
GCTAACGCAAATGACATCGTCAAAGCGCATACGAAACCGAATCGTGCGTAAACAGACATAATAAAGGTTTTTATTGTTGAAAAGGGTTAAATACTAATGATTGCATTCAAGGCTACGGCGCGAAGATAAATATTGTTATGATCTCTTACAAACAATTTTAGCCCCGTAAAAGGAGTGTTTTTAAAATATATTAATATCAGGGAGACGAGGTAAGTGTATGGTGAGTGCATGAGGAGTCCATGAGAAGTGCATGAAGAGTGCATGGATAGTCCATGACATACGCAGGGCTGAGGCATTGATGAAGCATCAGGGAAATAACCGGGATATTGGACCCCAATACATCCGAATCGATAATAACATTAACCGGATCTGATCTTCACTTATCTTTGCCCTCACTTAATTGATCTTTTGAAATTTTTAAGATGATAAACATATATCGTAAAACAGCGTTAATCGAAGCAGTATCTTACCTGATATTATTGTTTGTGGCCATGCCCATGAAATACATTTTCTCTGTTCCTGAACCGGTAAAGTACTTCGGGTGGCTGCATGGCGTATTATTTATCCTGTTTATTGTACTCCTGCTTTCCTGCTGGATTAAGTACAGGTGGAGTATCATGAGGGTGGCCGGCTTCTTCGTGGGATCGCTCCTGCCGTTTGTGCCGTTTATATTTGAAAAGAAGCTGAAGGAAGAATACGGCGCCTGAGGAGGCCCGGTTCCAGTGGCTCCAAACCGGCATAATCATCTTTACCCGGTAAAATTTAAAAATAATGGGTAAGAAAGTAAAGTCAATTCCTGTAAATCCATTTGCTCCTGCATTGGACCCCGGAGTTGTCGTGGGAAAGATATCGTCCGGCAGTTTGCTGTCCTACCAGGCGGCCCACAGGCCGCACAGGCATGATGGCCATTTTTTCCTGTTGGTGGAAAAAGGAACGGCGCATATCGAAATTGACCTGGAAAAGTATCATATCAAGACATCTCATGTGTTGTATGTCCATCCTAACCAGGTGCACCGGGTTGTAAAATCCGGGAAAACAGACCTTTACCTGCTGGGGATCACTAACGAAAACCTGACTTCCCAGAACCTGGAGTTGCTGGAGCAAATTGTTCCTGCACAACCTTTGCCACTAACCAAAAGTAGCTTTTCAATTGTAAGCCAGGCAATAAGGCTATGTATAAATATTTTTGAAAGAAAACAGGATAAGTTATACCCATCTTTGCTTAAAGGCGCCTGCAATACACTGGTAGCCCTGATTATTTCGCAATACCTGGAGCAATCGGCTTCAACCGGCAAACTTTCACGCTTCGATACTATTACAAAAGCATTTAAGTTATTACTGGAGCGCGATTTCGCCGGGGTCAAACGGCCTTCCGATTATGCGACCGCATTAAATATTTCCACCCCTTACCTGAATGAATGTGTCCGGAATGCCACCGGCTTTCCCGTTTCATACCATATCCAGCAACGCGTTATACTGGAGGCAAAACGCCTGATTTGCCATTCCGGCAAGTCTGTTAAAGAAATTGCCACCGAACTGGGGTACAACGACTATGCCTACTTTTCACGATTTTTTACAAAAGTAACGGGAATGACGGCGATAGCTTTCCGGAAAAAAAACCTCGAATAGTCCAACAACTACGCTTGTATTGCCATTGTTGCCGGCAGAAATATAGCCTTGCTTTGCAGGTTATAATAAACTGTGTAAAATGCCAAGAACAGCAAAATGGTTAGGCGACGCAATGGAAGGCTTGCTGGGATCCAGGTTTCCATTAATGAAAGTGATGGAAACAAATTATATCAATCCGAACATAAAAAAGATACGGTTTAAAGGGAATCTTTCAGGGATGAATTTCCAGTTAGGCTATGCCGTTATAATCAGGGTAAGTGATACGGAATACAGAAATTACTCGGTATCATTCAGCGATGTTGAAAATGGTATCCTGGAAATCATTTTTCACCTGCACGGTGCTGCACCAGGATGTCTTTTTATGGATCGCCTAACCGCTGGTGACCAGGTAAGGGTCAGCATGCCAAGAGGGCAAAAGCAATATGATCCGGCAGTGGAAAAGCAGTTGTTGTTTGGCGATGAAACATCGTTGGGCCTGGCGGTGTCTTTTCAACCTTACCTGAAAAAGAACAATCACGAGTTTCAGTTTTATTTTGAACTGGATGAAGCAAACGAACAGGTACCCCGGCTGTTGGGGTTGGAGAACTACACAGTATTTCCTAAAAACAATCACTTCAGGAATGAGCAGTGGATAAACGACCTGGCGGTTTTTAACGCTGGCGATTGGCTCACGGCTAACTACATTCTTACCGGAAATGTAAAATCAGTTCAAACCTTTAGAAGAGTGTTGAAAAATAACAATATCAGCGGCAGAATATTTACGGCTGGTTTCTGGCTGGAAGGGAAAACGGGTTTGTAATGCCAGTACATTTACTACCGGGAGGCTGTTTCCCGCTGCTACATTAAAAATGTTTTCTTAAAAAAATAAGTACTAAATGGCGGTAACTGTTCCATTGCGTGTCTACTCTAAAAGCCGTTACCACGCAATGCAGCTACCACGTATAAAAAACACACGCCGGTTTTTCACCGGTTTACTTTGCAGTTTCTCCCTCGCCACCACAGCGCAGCAAAAAGAATTGGTGGCCTACGCCAATACTTTACAGGGCACCAATTCGGAGTTCTCGCTCAGTAATGGCAACACCCATCCTTCCACGGCGCTGCCTTTTGGTATGCATGCCTGGTCTGCCCAAACAGGCAAAAACGGCGACGGCTGGAAGTACCAGTACAAAGCCACTACCATCCGCGGCTTCCAGCAAACGCACCAGTGCAGCCCCTGGGTGGGCGATTACGCCGTATTCAGCCTGATGCCGGTAACAGGTAAACTGGCAGTAGGAGAAGAGGAGCGCGCTACAGCTTTCAGTCATGTGGATGAAGTAGCCCGCCCCGACTACTACAAGGTAACTTTCGCCAATAACATCACCACGGAATTATCACCTACTGAAAGAGGCGCACACCTGCGTTTTTCTTTCCCCGCGAAGAAACCCGCCTATATTGTACTGGATGGCTATAATGCCCTGAGTGGCGTGCAAATATTTCCGGCAGAAAGAAAAATTACGGGATACGTCACCAACGGGCGCTTTATCCCCAAAGGCTTCCGTAACTATTTTGTGATCGTGTTCGACCAGCCTTTCGAAGCCAGCGGCACCTGGGAAAATACCAACAACCGGATCTTTGCCGATACGTTGTCGGCCGAAGGGAAAGGCGTAGGCGCATTTGTTCGCTTTAAGAATGGTGCGGTGGTACAGGCCAGGGTCGCTTCTTCCTATATCAGCGCCGCACAGGCGGAACTCACCTGGCAACAGGAACTCAAACCCTTCACCAGGCTGGAACAAACAAAAGCGGCGGCCGCCAAAATATGGAACACGCTCTTTGCCAGGGTACGGGTGGAAGGCGGAACGGAAAAAGACAAAGCCACTTTTTATTCCTGCCTTTTCCGCGCCAATCTTTTTTCACATACCTTTTTTGAATACAACAGCAAAGGAGCACCTTATTATTTCAGTCCGTACGATGGAAAGATACATAACGGGTATATGTACACCGACAACGGCTTCTGGGATACCTTTCGCGCGCAGTTCCCGCTAAACACCATCCTGCACCCCACCATGGAAGGCCGCTACATGCAGGCGCTGCTGGATGCGCAGCAACAATGCGGCTGGCTCCCTGCCTGGTCGTTCCCCGGCGAAACAGGCGGCATGCTCGGCAATCACGCCATCTCTCTGCTGGCAGACGCATGGGTGAAAGGGATCCGCACCTTCGATCCCAAACAAGCGCTGGACGCCTATTATCATGAAGCCATGAACAAAGGCCCCTGGGGCGGCGCCAACGGCCGCGCCGGTTGGAAAGAATACTATCAGCTGGGATATGTCAGCTTCCCCGAATCACAGGGCAGCACCTCGCAAACATTGGAATATGCATACGACGATTTCTGCGGCTATCAACTAGCCAAGCTGACTGGCAACAATTTTTATCAGTACGTTTTTGGCCGCACCATGTATAATTATAAAAATCAGTACGACAGCCTCTCCGGGTTTATGCGCGGCCGTAAACTGGATGGCAACTGGCAGGAAAACTTTGATCCGTATGAATGGGGTGGTCCCTACACAGAAGGGAATGCCTGGCACTGGCAATGGTCCGTATTTCATGATGTACAAGGCCTGATTAACCTGATGGGAGGAAATACGCCCTTCATCACAAAACTGGACTCCGTTTTCAGCGCCCCCAATAAAGTGAACGTGGGCGCTTACAAACAAACGATCCACGAAATGACGGAAATGGTAAACGCCAACATGGGCCAGTATGCACACGGTAATCAGCCGGTGCAACATATGATCTATCTCTATAACTATGCCGGCCAGCCCTGGAAAACACAGGCGCATGTGCGGAAAGTAATGGACCAACTTTACAATGCAGGAGAAAACGGGTATCCCGGGGATGAAGACCAGGGGCAGATGTCCTCCTGGTACGTAATGAGCGCTATGGGCTTTTACAGCGTGTGCCCAGGCACGGATCAATACGTGATCGGAAGTCCGCTGTTCCCGAAAGTGACAATAACACTTGAAAACGGGAAGCAGTTTGTGGTGCAAGCCCATAACAACAGCCCGGAGAATGTATATATCCAGTCGGCGGTTCTCAACGGTAAACCGTGGCCGCACAACTGGCTCCGGCATGCAGATATCGTTAATGGCGGTGTGCTGCTGCTGGAAATGGGTAATAAACCGGCTGTCAACCGGGGCATTGCCGATGCCGACAAACCTTTCTCGCTGAGCAGCCGGTGAAAATACGGCTGCCGATATTTTCGTACCGACATGAAGAATTTCGTACTGAAACGATTAAATTAGCCCGTAGTTCGAATTCATGTCGATGCGAAAAGATTTTTCCACGTATACAGATGAAGAGTTGTTCCTGTTTGTAAAACAGGGACACAAGGAAGCGTTTGAGGATGTGTACAGGCGCTTCTGGCAGGAGTTACTGGATGCCGCCTACCGGCGTGTAAAAGTACAGGAAGCGGCCATGGAGCTGGTGCAAAGCCTGCTGGTAGACCTCTACCTGAAAAGGGAAACCATTTCTCTTAACACATCGCTCCGCAATTACCTGCATACATCACTGAAAAACCGGATACTGAATACCATCCGTTCACAATTGGTGCGCAACACCTATCAGCAGCATGTACTGAATGATAGCGGTCTTTATCAGTCAGACGCCGCCAGCACGCTGCAATTAAAAGAACTGCAGCGGCATATAGATGAATCCTGCGCCAGCATGCCCGAAAAATGCAGGGAAGTATTTTACCTGAGCAGGAGAGAGCAGTTGTCGTACCAGCACATCGCCCGGCAAATGAATATTTCGGTGAACACCGTAGAGAAACATATGGTGAAAGCCCTGAAAATATTACGCGCTCACCTGAAACAATATCATTACATCCTGTTCTGGTGCCTGGTATCGCTGTTGCTGCTGTGGAGTGCAAATGTCAAACTATTTTGAATCGTGATGGCGGTAAGCCATTTTTCAGGTGTCTAATGTTAGAGAGACTATGGATATGAACAACACCCGGTTAAAAGAATTATTGGATAAATACCTGGACGGTACAGCCACTGATGTTGAAATCAGTGAGGTGGACAATTGGTACAGGTCTTTCGAAAATGATCCGGCCTTCACTGCGCAATTCAGCCCGGAGCAACGCACCGCGCTGGAGCAGCTGATCTTCCTGCGCATCAGCCGCCAGGTGGAAGCTGCGGAGCCACGGGTTAGCTACCGGTCTGTTCGTTGGTGGGCCGCAGCCGCCGCGGTGGCTTTGCTCATTACCGCAGGCGCCTTCTTCCTGACCCGGAAACAACCGGTTCAGCAGGGAATGCCCATTGCAAGTGTGACAGCACAAACCGGTAAAAAAGGCATCAAGAAGGTCAGCCTGCCGGATAGCAGCATTGTATGGCTGAATATAGATAGTAAACTCCGGTATGAAGAAACAAAAGGCCGGGAGATCTGGCTGGAAGGGGAAGGCTACTTTGAAGTAGCGCCCAAACAAGGCGCTCCCTTCCTGGTGCATGCGGGCACGCTTCATATCAATGTACTTGGTACCAGCTTTAACATCGACGCCTACACGCCGGATGCAAAAGTAACGGTAACAGTAGCCAGCGGAAAGGTCGCCATTGGAAACAGTCAGCGCAACCATGCCACGCTGGGGGCCAATCAGCAGGTCATATACCATGCTGCGGAAGATCAGCTGGAAACAAGCAACATCGCTGCGGCAGACGTCAGCGCCTGGACACAGGGTCAGCTGATATTTAAGAAAGCGCTGTTCCGCGATATTGCACAAAAACTGGAACGCCGTTACGACGTACGTATCCGGTTTGCCAGCGAACAAATTGCCAGCTCATTGCTCACCGCCCGGTTCGATGCCAACGTACCGTTTAAAAACGTACTGGGCATGTTGTGTGATATTTATGGGTTTAGCTACCGGCAAACGCCGGGCAAAAACGAATACCTGGTTTACAAAAAAAGTCAACCAACTAAATAATCCGGAAGGATCAGCCATGTGGCGTGATAATTTCAAGTTATGAAAGTGAAAACAGCGGAGTGCGTGCACATGACGCCCAGGTGGCTTGCCTGCCTGGTGCTGGCATTGTGTTGCCTGTACCCGCCGCGGATGATGGCCCAATCCGGAACAACAACAGAGCTGAAACAAACCACGGTAGATATACATGTTGTGAATGAAACACTCGATAAAGTGTTTGAACAGGTGGAAGCCTCCACCACATTCCGGTTTGTATATAACCCGTCGGAAATTGCAAAAAGTGGAAAAGTAACGATCAATAAAAAGAATATTCCGGTGGAACAGGTGCTGAAATTATTGCCATCCGTATTGCAATATGAACTGCGTGGAAGGAACCTCCTCATCACCCGGAAGGAAGCGCCGCCACTGAACCAGGCTTCGGTATTAACAGGAAAGGTGACGGATACCAACGGCAACCCCTTGCCGGGTGTATATGTCATAAAGAAAGGTTCGCCGCCACGTATCGTAACAGAGCCGGATGGCTCCTTCAGCATACATGCCGATCCGGGGGATACCCTGCGCTTCAGCCTTCCCGGCTTCGGCGAACAGGAAGTTCCCGTGGAACGCGCCAATATGCTCTATGTTTCCATGCTGGCGAAATATTCATCACTCAAAGAAGTAGTGGTGATCGGTTACGGCACTTCCAGCAAGGAGAAACTTACCACAGCGGTAGGCACCGTGAGCGGCGATGTATTAAAGGAACGTGCTACCACCATGAACCTCATGCAGGGACTGGCAGGGAAAGTAGCCGGTGTCAGCGTGATGATGAACTCCGGGAAACCCGGCGGTAATCCTATCGTAAAAATCAGGGGCACCGGTTCCATCAACGCGTACAACGGTCCGCTGTATGTGGTAGACGGCATTGTGGGCGCAGATCCCCTGATCCTTGATCCGAATATTGTGGCTTCGGTGGATGTGCTCAAAGATGCGGCTGCCTCCGCCATTTACGGTGCAAGAGGATCTAACGGCGTGATCGTGATCACCACCCGGAAAGGCACAAAAAGCAGCCCGGCTATTTCATTCCGCAACACCCTCAGCTTTGGCTCACTGGCCCGCAAAGTACAGCTGATGAATGCAGAAGAAGCACTGGAGATGTTTAAGCGGGAGTATGAATACCTGCCTGGCCGCACCGCGCCGCATCTCGATCCTACCCGCCAGTTTCCGCGGAAGGATGAACTTTTTAATGCAGACGGTTCGCCTAAATATCATACAGACTGGCAGGAGGAAGCAAGCCGCCTGGCAGTGTCCCACGAACATTCATTGTCACTGTCTGCCGGAAAGGATGGCTTCTCCGCCCTGGTCAACCTGTCTTACAACGACCAGCAGGGAATCCTGATCAACAGCTACTCCCGGCAGATCAATGGCTTTATCAACCTCGGCTGGGACGTCACAAAATGGTTGCACGTACAGGCGGTCATCAACAGCGGGGCAGCCAAACAGAATAATGTCGACATCAATACATTCGGATTAAATGCCGTACGCCAGATATATGAATTTCTGCCCTTCCTGCCGGTACGCTATGCAGATGGCACGTATTCGCGCAAAGGAGATTATCCTGGTGCAGAGGATTCTGAAAACCCGGTGAGACTTATGCAGGAAGTAAAGTCGGTGGCCGGCCGCACGTATACGATGGGCAACCTGATTACCACCATTCGGCTGAACAGCAAACTGCATATCACAGCGGGTTTGAGCGGACAAACAGGCGCCACCTACAACCTGTATTATTCCGGCCGGGATATCCGCGGATATTCGGATACGCAACAGGGAGTAGCCACACGGGCAAATGGTAATTCCGGCTCCTGGACTTCGGAAGATTACCTGACCTGGAACAACCAGTTTGGCAAACATAAAGTTACTGCCGTGGCAGGCGCCAGCTGGTACTATTTCGGGAACATGAACACGCAGGCAGGAAGCGAAGGCTTCTTCGATGATTTCTTTTCGTATAACAGCCTGCAAACAGGACTGGTACCGCAACGGCCGCAGTCGGGAACAAGCAATACAGCAATGAACTCGTATTATATGCGGTTCAACTACGACTACGACAGCCGTTACCTGCTGGGATTTTCTTTCCGTGCAGATGGATCTTCGCGCTTCGGAGCCAATAATGTGTATGGATACTTCCCAAGTTTCTCGGGCGCGTGGCGGTTGTCGTCGGAACCTTTCCTCCGGGATGTGCGCAGCATTAACGACCTGAAGATACGTGGCAGCTACGGCATCGTAGGCAATGCGGATATCGGCGATTATGTAACGCAGGACAGGCTGCGGAGCGGCCAGGTGGCATTCAATGGCCAGGCGGCGCCCGCAGTTATGCTGGAAGCATTGGGTAACAAAAATCTTAAATGGGAAAAAGCCCATCAGCTGAATATCGGGGTCGATGTTTCACTGCTGGACAACAGGATACAATTTACCGGCGACGTTTATAACCGCGTAACAAAAGATCTGCTGTATTACCGGCTGATGCCGGCTACCACCGGCTATGAGGGCGTGTTTGACAATATCGGTTCTATCCGCAACAGGGGTGTTGAACTGTCGCTTGTTACCAACAACATCCGGCGCAAACAATTCTCCTGGAACACTTCCCTGATCTATTCCATGAACCGCTCCCTCGTACTGGAACTGAATGGCGATATCATGTATCCCTGGGGTGGCCGCATCATGGAAGGACGGCCGTTGAATGAATTTTATGGCTACCGCCGCCTGGGTACCTGGGGTACAGAGGAAGCAACGGAAGCTGCTGCCTATGGCAAAAAGCCTGGCGATCTGAAATACGCAGACGGGAATAATAATAAAGTGAAAGATGCCAACGACCGGACGGTACTTGGTAACGGTATGCCCGATTTTGAAGCAAGCCTGAGTAACACGTTTACCTATAAAAATTTTTCGCTGTTGGTAGATGTGCAAACGATCTATGGCCACAGCCTGGCAAACTTTACCAGGATGCTCATGGAAAACGCAGCACCCACCATCAACAGCTACCGCAGCCTGCTCAATGCCTGGACGCCGGAACAACAGGGCGGCATGAACCCGGCGCTGCGGCTGCCGCAGGATGGACTCGATAATGAGATGGATAGTTATTACATAGAAAAAGGAACATTCCTGCGCATTCGTAATATCGCACTGGCCTATAGGCTAAAGGAAGACTGGCTCGCACGGTATCATATAAAGTCAGCTGCCATCAGCGTCAGCGCAGAAAACTATTTCCTGTTCACAAAGTATAAAGGATATGATCCGGAAGCATCTTCATTCGATGGCGACTTTAACCAGGGAGTGGATATGTATCAATACCCGAAAGCAAAAACGCTGGCGTTCACATTAAATGTTACATTCTGAATAAAGGAATTGAAATATGAAACAACTGGTGCTGTTGGGGATGATCATATTGATTACTTCCTGCAACAAATTCCTGGAAGAGGAACCCTCGGGTTCTCTCAGCCTCACACACTACTACAAAACACCTGAACAGGTGAGCGCTGCGGTAAACGGTACCTACGACGGCCTCGCTACTCCCTTCGTGGCTAATATAGGCGTAGCCGTTAGCCCGGTGTATTCACTGGAATATATCACAGGGTATAGCCGCCGGCCACGGCCATCAGGTTTTGAAGATGACCAGTTCCTGCGGTTAGACCGGCTCGATAATGCAAACTCAAAATTACAGGGATGGTGGAACGCTACTTATTACCCGGTGGAAAACTGCAACAGCGTGATTGAAAACGTAAGCGTAACACTGGTGGTAGATGAATTAACCAAGCAGCGTTACCTCGGTGAAGCGCATTTCCTGCGGGCATGGTATTACTTCCAGGCAGTACGGCTTTTTGGCGACATTCCCCTGAAACTCACCACCACAAAAGATATTAATGATGTAAGAATCCGCCGCTCGCCGAAAGCAGCCGTGTATGAACAGATTGTGAAGGACCTTACCGTAGCAGAAAATGCCGGTCTACCCTGGACGGATCAGAGCGGGCATGTAAGCCTGGGCGCCGTAAAATCTTTGCTGGCAAAAGTATACATCACCATGGCCGGTTATCCGTTGCAGAAAGGAATGCCTTATTACCAGAAGGCCTATGACAAGGCGATGGAAGTAATCGACAGCCACCAGTTTTCCCTGTTTGAGCAATACAGCGATCTGCGTAACCCCGCGGTGCAAAATACCCGGGAGCATATTTTTATGCTGCAGCGCCATCCTACGGTGGCGGTGAGCAACATTCACTGGGCCTATCTTCCATATCCCGGTCAGCCGGTTTCTATACAACCCGCCTATGGTGGGGCCATGGCGCCAGCGCCCGCGTTTTATGATTCGTATGCAGCAGACGACGGACGTAAACAGGAAAAGGCTTTCTTCTATACGAAATACCCGCGTTATGGCAACCCGGCCGAAACCATCTTTTTCTCCGAACCTTATATCTTCAAATTCTGGGATGAGGAAGCAGAAAAAACCGGCCGCTCAGGGGCTAACTTTCCCCTGATACGTTACGCGGATATTTTGCTTTTATGTGCAGAAGCAAAAAGTGTAATCGACGGTGGCACTACATCCGATGCAGCGGCTATCGACGCCTGGTATTCGGTACGCCACCGGGCATTCCCGGCAGCGCCTAAGCCTGCTGCTTTAACAACAGATGATATTCTCAGGGAAAGATATTGGGAACTGTGTTTTGAATTCCAGACCTGGTACGATATGTTGCGCACCCGCAAAGCCTTTGATGTGGCGCGCGGCCGTATGACCAACCTCGTCGGATACAAAGCACCCAACCACCTGCGGAGCTTCGAAGAAACTGATTTTCAATTTCCATTACCATTAGCTGAAGTTCAGAAAAACCCGGACTTGGCCCTTTAACAACAGCATGAAACGAATGACTATTTGCCTGGCGGTTTTACTCACCGCTGCGGCACAGGAATCTTTTGCCCAGCAGCCTTATTTTATTGATGGCTATCATGGCGGCGTTTACGGGCACTATCCCGTAGGATACACCCGGTTTATAAACAGCCAGCTGCAGGCAAACCCTAACTGGAAAATTAACCTGGAAATAGAACCGGAAACCTGGGATATGGTGAAGACCCGTGAACCGGAAGCATATACGGTTTTCCAACAATTATTTGCCGATCAATCCAACAACGGCCGCATAGAATATGTGAACCCGGCATATGGTCAGAGTTATCTCTACACCAGCTCCGGTGAAAGTATGATCCGCCAGTTCAGCTATGGCATACAAAAAGTAAGGGAACATTTTCCCGGCGCCCGGTTCACTACTTATTCAAGTGAAGAACCCTGCTTTACCAGCGCCCTGCCACAGGTACTCCGCTCGTTCGGATTTAAATATGCATCCCTGAAAAATCCGAATACCTGCTGGGGAGGCTACACCCGCGCATTTGGCGGAGAGTTGGTTAACTGGCAGGGCCCCGATGGCAGCCGGCTGCTAACCGTGCCGCGATATAGTTCGGAAGCCTTATTACCCAATTCTACCTGGCAAACTACTGCCTGGAACAACAGCAAAGAATATTTAGCATCCGCACGGGCCGCCGGCATCGCCAATCCCGTGGGCATGTGCCTGCAGGATGCCGGCTGGCGCAACGGCCCCTGGCTGAAAGATAATGCACAGTATGAAACGTGGCGGAATTATATCGGCAGCGTGGCCGGCAAAACAAATGTGCCCTCATGGCGCTTTAGCCAGGAAGACATCCAGGTAAGCCTGGTATGGGGTGCGCAGGTATTACAGCGTATTGCACAGCAGGTGAGAGCAGCAGAAAATAAACTGATAACAGCAGAAAAATATGCCGCCATTGCCACGCTATATGATCATGTTGCATGGCCGCAGCAACAACTGGATACCGCCTGGAAATCACTGCTGCTGGCCCAGCATCACGACTGCTGGATCGTGCCTTACAATGGCAGCAAAGGTGATACCTGGATCGATAAGGTACAACACTGGACAGATAACACCATCGCCGTAAGTGACAGTATCTTGCAACAAAATAATAACGGCGCTGCTTTTATACGCGTGTTGAATACCACGGCACGCCGCCGCGAAGAATGGATTGATTTACCGGGTGGCAATTGGAAAGTAACAGACAGTAAAGGAAGACAGGTGCAAACAGCGCAGGGAGCTGTTAAAGTTTCCGTGCCGCCAATGGGATTCAGCGTTTACAGGTTGCAGCAAATAACAGGTACAGAAAAAGATACCCGTCCGGAAACAGGACGCTATCTGCTGGAAACAGACTTATACCGCGTAGAAATAGACCCCGCCAAAGGCGGCGTTATCACCAGCCTGGTAGTTAAAGCCACCGGCAAAGAAATGGTAGACACAAAAAGCAATCGCGGGTTCAATGAACTCAGGGGATACTTTTACCAGGAAGGCGCCTGGCGCTCCAGCATGGATACGGCAGCGGTTATCCGCATTACTGAAAATAACAAAGCCCGCATGTCGGCGGAAATCAACGGTTTTATTGCCGGTCACCCATTTACACAACAGCTTACACTTACCAACGGTCAGCGAAGAATAGATATGAAAGTAACCATAAACTGGAAGGGCAATCCCGGCATAGGCGCTTATTCTCAGGCTAACAACTATAGTACGGAAGCATATCACAAAGCATTTTATAACGATAGCTGCAAACTGCAGGTACTGTTCCCGCTTGCGCTCTCTTCACAAAAACTCAGTAAAGATGCACCGTTTGATGTAACGGACAGCCGGCTGGAAAATACTTTCTTCAGCAGCTGGGATAGCATTAAAAATAATGTCATCCTCCACTGGGCGGATGTAACCGATGGCAACGCAGGACTGGCCCTGTTTACCGATCATACTACCAGTTATGTGCATGGAAAGGATTATCCGCTGGGTCTTACGTTGCAATATGCGGGCAGGGCGCTCTGGGGACGTAATTATGATATTACCGGCCCTACAGAAGTGAATTATGCCATCGTTCCGCATAAAGGCAATTGGGAAACGGGCGCCATCCCCAATGAGGAAGCACGCTGGTGCGAACCATTGCAGGTATTGCCTGCCACCGGTGGAAAAGATTTTTCCCTGCTGGCAGTAGCGGATGATCATTGGCAGGTATCCGCCCTGCAGATTGATGGAAAAGATTTGCTTATCAGGTTGTACAATGCGGGTGGAAATAACGGTCAGCAGCAACTGTCTTTCAACGGTAAAGCGGCGCAGGCTGTTATAGAACAACTGGATGGACAGGCAGTGGAAACCCTGCAACAACGGCAGGCTGCGGGCAAAACAATCATCCGCCTGGCGATACCACGTTTCGGTATCCGCACCATCCGGCTGAAAAATGTAATTGTAAATAACTAAACCACAATATGAAAAAGTTCGTGTATTCCATCGGGTTATGCCTCGCCACCTTGTTCACGCAGGCACAGGTAAAACCCTTTCAACAAAATGACCGCGTGATTTTTGTAGGCAACAGTATCACCGAAGCAGGAGCCTATGTCTCGTATATTTATCTCTACTACATGACCCATTTCCCCGGCAAAAAACTGGTGATCCTCAACGGTGGCATTGGCGGCGACAAAGCATCGGATATATACCGCCGCCTGGATTATGATATCCTGGCTAAAAAGCCCACGGTACTGGTGCTCACATTCGGTATGAACGACACCGGCTACTTTGAATTTAACAGCAGCGATGCTGCTAAAACCGCCGCTGAACGGATTGACGCGTCCCGCAGCAGTTATCAGCAAATAGAACAACGGCTGCTCAAACTGCCGGCTATACAAAAAGTAATGATGTCGTCGCCGCCATACGATGAAACCGCGAAGATACCAGGGAATTATTTTCCCGGTAAACAACAGGCCATGCTGGAAATAATAAAGTTCCAGGAGCAAGCGGCACAGAAAAATAACTGGCCTTTTACAGACCTGTTCCGGCCTATGAAAGCGCTGAATGAACAACTGCAGCAAAAGGATTCCACTTTTACCATGATTGGCCCCGACAGGATCCATCCCGGTAATGCAGGACACCTGGTAATGGCTTCCCTCTTCCTGAAAAGCCAGGGACTGAACGGCAAACCTGTGGCAGCAGTAAGGATTAACGCGAGCGCTGGTAAATTGCAACAGGCGGTGAATTGTAATATCAGCCAGCTGACAGCTTCCGGTAATAAAGTAAGTTTCGGCTACCTGGCCGCATCACTGCCCTTTCCCATAGATACGGTGTCCCGCATATGGGGCAATAACCAGAAACAATCTGATGCATTGAACTGGATTCCTTTTACAGAAGATTTTAACCGGGAAATGTTACAGGTAGATGGATTGTCGTCAGGAGATTATACACTGCTGATAGACGGTTACGCTATGGGCAAATGGTCCGCTACCGCATTCGCCGAAGGCATCAACCTTGCCACGCTGCCGGAAACGCCGCAACACAAACAGGCGTATTCCATTATGCAGCTCAAT
The DNA here is from genome assembly GCF_051362515.1 of Chitinophaga sp. ARDCPP14. NCBI lineage: Bacteria > Pseudomonadati > Bacteroidota > Chitinophagia > Chitinophagales > Chitinophagaceae > Chitinophaga > Chitinophaga sp. ARDCPP14. The sequence goes on from NZ_JBKIXB010000011.1 coordinate 258,191, forward strand.
CTCCGCCGTGCAGAGCTGGAAGGCCATTTGCGCAGTTACTACTGGGTACAGGGTAACTTTTTTGATAAAAAGCATTTATTATTGCACGATAACGCCGCAGCACTGGACAGTGTGCGCACCGCCGCAAAAACAGATGGTATGCTGCGCTTCCACGAAGGAAATTATGAAACAGCCATGTACAAAGAACTGCGTACGGCCTGGCTGAATGAGATCGATACCATCGTTAAACTGATTTATACCATCAACAAACCGGTGCTTCATAAAATTGAGATCGTTAAAATTTAAAGATGAAAATCACTGCTTCTATATTCGTTTCCGCACTCTTTCTGGTTGCAACGGTTGGTAAGGCCCAGGGGCCCGCTGCTTACGTAAATCCTTTCATCGGCGCCAGTACCAGTGAAGATGCCGCCGGCAGTTACCACGGCCTCGGCAAAACTTTTCCCGGTGCAGCCACGCCTTTCGGCATGGTGCAGCTCAGCCCCAATACCATTACCGGTGGCGACAACGGCTCAGGATACAGTTATGAACATACCACCATAGAAGGCTTTGCCTTTACGCAAATGAGCGGCATCGGCTGGTATGGAGATCTTGGCAACTTCCTCGTGATGCCCGCCACCGGCCCCCTGCAAACTGCCGCCGGCAGCCGGCAACATCCGGAAGAAGGGTATCGTTCTACCTACTCAAAAAAAGAAGAAAAGGCTACCGCAGGGTACTACTCCGTTCTGCTCACAGAAAATAATATCAAAGCGGAAATGACCGCCGCTCCGCACAGCGGCATCATGCGCTTTACATTTCCCGCCAATCAGCAATCACGCCTACAAATCGACCTGGCCCGCCGGGTAGGCGGTACCTCCACCTGGCAGGAAGTGAAAGTGATCAACGACAGCACCATCGCAGGGTACATGCAGTGCACACCGGAAGGCGGCGGCTGGGGAAACGGCGATGGTAAAGGTAATTACACAGTATACTTTTACGCACAATTCAGTAAACCACTTTCAAAATACGGCGTCTGGAGTGCAGACATCCCCGACGGATGGTCGCGTAAACGGGAAGACATTGAAAGCGCCCGCTACCAGCAACAGATCGCAAAAGCAACGGTGATACCCGGCACTAAAGAGAAAGCAGGTAAACATCTCGGCTTCTATACAGAATTTGCTACAACAGAAAAGGAAGCTGTATTGATGAAAGCAGGCATTTCCTTCGTTAGCATCGATGGCGCCAGGAATAACCTGGAAACAGAGATCAAAGACTGGAATTTTGATGGTATCAGGCAGCAAACCTTCAACTCCTGGAACAAAGCGCTGGGAAAAATAACGGTAGCAGGAGGCTCGGAAGAGGAGAAGAAAATATTCTATACAGCCCTGTATCATACCATGATAGACCCGCGCAATTTTTCTGATGCGGATGGAAAATATATCGGGGGAGATGGAAAAGTTCACGCCGTGAAAAACTTTACCAAACGCACCATCTTCAGCGGATGGGACGTATTCCGCAGCCAGATGCCCCTCCAAAGCATCATCAATCCCCGCGTAGTAAACGACATGGTGAATTCACTGGTCACCCTGGCAGATGAAAGCGGCAACCAATACCTGGAACGCTGGGAATTCCTGAACGCCTACAGCGGTTGCATGATCGGCAATCCCGCCGTATCGGTGATGGCAGATGCTTGGGCAAAAGGAATACGTGGCTTTGATATCAGTAAAGGCTATGCCTTCGCCAAAAACTCCGTAGAGAAATTCGGGAACGGCAGCAAAGGATATTCCACCGGCGGACTAAGTGTGTCGCTCACGCTGGAATACGCGTACTTCGACTGGTGCCTCGGCAAACTGGCCGGCGCACTCGGCAAAAAGGACGATGCGAAAAAATACCTGGCCCGTGGCGCCAATTATAAAAATGTATTTGACACCGCCAAAGCATGGTTCCGCCCGCGCAACGACGATGGCAGCTGGCAACCCTGGCCGGAACAGGGCCGCATGCAACAGGGATATGGCACTATTGAAAGCAGTCCTTATCAGCAGGGCTGGTTTGTTCCGCACGATGTGCCCGGCATGGTAGCTCTTATGGGTGGAAAAGAAAAGGTATTGGAAGATCTGACCGTATTCTTTGATAAAGTTCCGCAAAACATGATGTGGAACGATTATTACAACCATGCCAACGAACCGGTTCATCACGTTCCGTTTTTATTCAACCGCCTGGGCGCCCCCTGGCTTACCCAGAAATGGACCCGCGAAATCTGCGCCCGCGCTTATCATAATTCTGTGGAAGGACTGGTAGGTAATGAAGATGTAGGGCAGATGTCTGCCTGGTATGTACTGGCCGCCAGCGGACTGCATCCGGTATGCCCCGGAAGTACCCGGTATGAGATCACCAGCCCGGTGTTTGATAACATTAGCATCGCCCTGGATCCGGCTTACGCCAAAGGCAAACAGTTTACTATCAGCGCCCGCAATAATTCGCCTGCCAACCGCTACATCCAGCGCGCCTGGTTAAACGGCAAACCATACGCCCACTGTTATATCAACCACGCCGATATCACCGCCGGCGGCACACTGGTACTGGAAATGGGTAACCAGCCGGCAAAAAACTGGGGAATTAAATAAAAATTAATGGAAGAATGGCGGTAGGGTCTTTTTAAGGTGTCATACCATAGGGACAAACCGTAACCAATCAAAAAAGATCCCGCATCATAGGCCACTGTAGAAGACTGCTTTTACAGAACAGGCGATGTCATGCCACGTATGTAAATTTTTATCACCAAAAGCTGGATGCTAACACGTATTAACGTTATGAAAATGAAATTTGCGTTCACTGCTCCTGTATGCCTGTGCATAGGAATTTTTACCCTCGCTTCCTGCGGTAAAAAGAACTTCCTGGATCAGACGGAAACGACTAACCTGAACGAGCAAACGGTATTTGCCGACAGCGCCCGCACCGTCGCTTTCCTCACCAACATTTATGTCGACATTGGCTTTGCGGAAAACGCTACCCGCTTTGGCAACGGCGGCCTCGATGCCTCCTGCGATGAAGCGGAACCACAGAAATCTGCCACGGTGACCACCTCCATTCAATTTGCCACCGGTACCGTCAATCCTTCTATCATCAGCGCCGACGCCTGGAACCTGCCCTATACCAATATCCGCAGGGTAAACCAGCTGCTGAAGCACCTGCCCGGCTCACCCATTCCGTCGTTTATCCGCAACGTGATGGCCGCGGAAGCACGCTTCCTGAGAGCATGGTATTATGCCGATCTGCTGAAACATTATGGAGGTGTTCCGCTGCTGGGCGACTCTGTGTATAAGGTGGAAGATAAGATCCCCGCGGTGCGCAACTCCTATAAAGAGTGCGTGGACTACATCATATCTGAATGCGATGCAGCCGCCGCCGTATTACCACTCGTGCGGATTCGCGAAGATTACGGCCGCGCCAGCGGAGGCGCTGCTATGGCGCTGAAAGCAAGAGTGCTGCTGTATGCCGCCAGCCCGCTCTTCAATGGTGGCGGTATCAATCCGCAGGAGGCGCCTACAGGGTACCCCGACAATGTTCCGGGACGCTGGAAGCTCGCCGCCGATGCCGCTGCTGCCGTAATGAACACCGCTGCTTATTCTTTGAATGAAGATAATACCACTGCTCCCGGTTATGGCTTTTATAAATTATTTACCCTTCGGGTGAACCCGGAATATATCTTCGCCAGGATGCAGGGCGGCAACCGTGAACTCGAAAGCGCCTGGCAACCACCATCGCGGAACGGCGCCCAGGGAGGCTTCCCCTACCAGGGATTTGTGGATGCTTTTGGTATGGCAAACGGTAAACCTATTACCGATCCTTCATCAGGCTACAACGCAGCCGATCCATACAGCAATCGTGATCCACGACTGGCCTATTCCGTCATCCGCGACCAAACGCCACTGATACAAAACACCGGCCTGAAAGAACCGGTCAATATCTTTCTCGGCCCCGATGGCAAAGGCGTAAGCCAGGATGCGGTACATGCCGGAACACCCACCGGTTACTACACCAATAAAATGCTCGATGAAAATATTGCCGCCAACTTTATACACGGCTCGCAACGCTGTTTCCCGCTGATGCGCTATGCAGAAATCCTGCTAAACTTCGCGGAAGCACAAAACGAATATGCAGGCCCGGTGCAGGAAGTATACAATGCGGTGGAACTGGTACGTAAACGCGCAGGACTATCGCCGTATGAATTGCCGGCAGCACTTACAAAAGAACAAATGAGAGAGGCCATTCACGCGGAAAGGAGAGTGGAACTGGCATTTGAAGGCCACCGCTTCTGGGATGTAAGAAGATGGAAGATCGCCCCGCAAACAGAAAATAAACAAATGACCGGCATGGAAGTGAAACGCAACGGCGCGAACGTTACCTATACCATCTTCCCCGTACGCAAACACAATTTCCGCGAAGCCATGTACCTGTGGGCCATCCCGCAGGGAGAAACCGCGAAATCGCCTGAGTTAAAACAAAATCCATCCTGGTAAAAAGCAACATTATGAAATCAAGATTCCAGATATGTTTACTGATGCCAATACTGGTACTCATCATCAACTCCTGTCACCGCAGTGAAATACTGGTGCCCGAGCCGGTGAAAGATATTGCAGGCGAATGGCGCATCGTTAAAGCAGTGCGCAATGGCGTGGATATCACTACACTAACGGACTTTACAAAGTTCAGGATACGCTTCACCGCCGATCTTCAATATACCATTGAAAATCCATTGCCTTTCGTGGTCAGTAAAAACGGCAGCTACGCACTGGATGATCCCAAATATCCTTTCCGGATCAGCTTCAGTCAAACGGGCGTCAGCAGCCCGGTCAGCACCACCTTCACTTACCCGGTGGTAAACGGAAAACGGAACATCAACTTTTCGTTCAGTCCCGGCTGTACCGCTAACACATACGACTACACACTCGAAAGATTGCATCCCTGATCCAACACAACATAACACGTTATGAAAAAATATACATACGGTATCATCCTGTTCCTCTTACTGCTGGCTGGTTGCGTATTCCTCGACGGCGTGGACGAGCCCTCTGCTGCTAAAGCAGGAGAGAACATCACCATCACCATGCATAACCGGATCGATGTAGCCGACGGCGGCCGCACCGGCGTAAGACTGATCATTGGTTTCCTGGCGCCTAAAAACTGGGCGGCAGCAGCCAATTCAACGATTACCTATACCACCACTTCCTATGGCAACGGTAAAATGGTGCCGGTGCCTTCGTCTGTTCTCGTCGGCGGCCTGTCATGGCCGGCGGCACTGAAAAACAGGTTCGGCATGGGCGGCAACTATATGACAGACAATCTCGAATGGGTAGTGTTCTGGACAGATCAGGCCTATAATGTACCACAAGGCGTAAAAGATAAGATCGATGTTACCATGGTGATCAAACCAGGTCCGGAAAATGTACAGTTTAAAACCGGCTATTTCCTTGGCACCAGCAGCGATGGACTCAGCGATGTATTCGGTTCCAACAATGTATACAAAAGCATGTTCAAAGATTGCTTCTCCATCACGGATGGTCAGGGCGATCTCATCGACTTCTGCAATCCGCAGATAGCGGCAGTAAGCCCCGGTGTTGCCACCGACAATGACTTCCTCACCCTGAGCTTCGACCCGGATGTAGTGTCTACAGCGCTCAATGGCGTAAGCAACATTTATCTCTGCGCAAAAGGATATACCAGCGATGGACATATCCTCGAAGCCTGCACGCAAACGGAAAGCTCAAAACTGAAAAGCTATACCGGTAATAAATCTGCTATCACCATCTGGCCCCGCGCATATTTTAACATGCAGGAAGGACAAACGCTGGAGAAGATCGAATACTTTTTTACAGATGCTACCGGCACGGTGAAAGTAGGATTTAGCAATACCACTGCCCCTTTTGTGTACACCTTCAAATGTCAATAACAATGGCTCACAGCTACATCAATAAATATATTTCAGCCCTTGCCTGTTGTGTACTTGCGGTTTGCGCGAATGCACAGGCACAGCAAACCGGTATCATCTCCGGCCGGCTGATAGATAACTATGGCCAGCCACTTGCAGGGGCGGCCATCTCTGTAAAAAATACCGGCGACACTGCCAGCAGCAATACCAACGGCGCATTCAGTATCCATGCGGCCCTGAACAGCACGCTGGTTATCCAATATCCCGGTTACAAGGCAATAGAACAAAAAATACACGATACCACCGCGCTCACACTGCGCATGGACGAACTATTTATCCCTTTACCCCAACGTATTCCCGTACTCTATGGAGAAGCCTCCCCGAAAAGTTCGGTAGGCGCCATCGGTACGGTATACACCAATCAATTGTCTACCACACCGGCTACCTTGTTTGCCTACGCATTACCAGGCCGTTTGGCAGGATTGTATACCCAGCAGGTAAGCGGCTTCCGGAACCCGGGCACGGGTAACAACTTCGATGTAGATATCTTTATCGGGAACATTCCCCGGCCAGGCGCATCGGAACCCAATGATAATACAGAAATGAATCTGTCGTTGCGCGGGCAGGTACCGGTAACAATAGTAGACGGAATACAGCGGGATGTGTTTTCCATCGATCCTGAAAATATAGAATCGATTTCAGTGCTGAAAGATGGATTGTCTACCATCATGCTCGGTCAGCGCAGCTCCCGCGGGGTATTACTGGTCACCACCAAACGCGCCCGCGCCGGCAAACCACGCGTATCCTTTACTGCACAAACAGGCATCCAGCAATCTCTCAGCCAGCCAAAGCCTTTGCCGGCATGGCAGTATGCTTACCTGCTGAATGAAGCCCTGCAGAACGATGGCAAAGCGCCGCTGTACAAGGAATCCGACTTTATCGCCTTCCGCGATCATACAAAACCTTACACCAACCCGGACGTAAATTGGTATAACACCATCCTGCGCGATAACGCTCCTATGTCCCGCTACAACCTCAACATCAACGGCGGCGGTAATGTAGCCCGGTATTCCGTGTCACTGAATTATACCGGTCAACAGGGTATATTCAAAACTTCTTCTGATAATAACTATAACACCAACGCAGGATTAAAGCGTTACCTGATCAATACCGACGTAGACATTGACGTTACACGAAACTTCAATGTAGGCATGCAACTCTTTGGCCGCCTGCAGGAAGGAACGCAACCGGGCGCCGGAACTAACAACATATTGGGAAACCTCCTCGGAACACCGAACGGCGCTTATCCCGTTTACAATCCCAACGGCAGCTGGGGCGGTACCAGTAACCTCACCAGCAACCTCCTGTCGCAAACCATTAACAGCGGCTATATACAGGATAACAGCAAAGATGTGATGGCAAATGTAAATTTGCAGTATAATCTTGGCGACTGGCTGCCCGGCCTGTCCTTAAAAGGAAAAGGTAACCTGTCTATACAATCAGCCAATGCAATAGACCGCAGTAAAAGTGACCTGGTATACCGCGTATCGATAACAGATGAAGACACGCTGTATACCAAAGCAGGCAACGCAGTGGCGCAGCAGAATAATTTCATTTCCGTTTTTAATGCGCAGTATTTCTTTGGACAGGCATCACTGAACTACGACCGGCAGTTTGGTCCGCATGGCGTGAATGCCGTAGTGCTGGCCGATACGAGGCAAACCATCTTTAACTATGATCTGCCCGGTAAATCTACCAACATATCAGGTAAAGTAGCTTACAACTACGCAGGTAAATATTTCATAGAGGGCGCCCTCAACAGGAGCGGCTATAACCGCTATCTGCCGGGTAAACAATATGGCACTTTCTTCGCCGGCGGCATCGGCTGGGACCTCGCACAGGAAAACTTTCTCAAAGAAAACAACGATTGGTTAAACCAGCTGAAACTAAGAGGTACCTATGCACATACCGGCAACGGTATCGATAATTCCGGCTATTATATCTGGCGCCAGGACTTTAGCGAAGATAATGGCATTGGCGGCGGCATATACTCCCAGGGGACAGCGAGATCCGCAGGTTCCGGCTTTAAGGAGAATGGCCTGGCCAATGTGAATATCTCCTGGGAAACCGCGCGGAAAATGGATGTAGGAATGGACCTGTCACTCTTCAATAACAGGTTGCAGGTAACCGCCGATTATTATCACGACCGCTACGAAAATCTCCTGCAGATACGCGGAAAAAGTATCGCCCTCTCCGGCGCCGCCTATCCCCCGGAAAACATCGGTATTAACCTCTACCAGGGCGGAGAACTTACGGTAACCTACCAGGGCAGGATAAAGGATTTTAACTATTTCGTTACTGCCAATGGAAGTATCGAAGGCACCAAAGTGGTGTTTATGGATGAACAGCGCCGCGACTACGACTGGAACAAAAGAACAGGACAGCCGGTAGGCATGCGCTTCGGTTATATAGCAGATGGCTTTTTTGCATCAGCAGAAGAAGCGGCCGGCAGCGCTACCATCGCCGGTTATAAACCACTGGCAGGCGACATACGCTACAAAGACCTGAACGGCGACGGCGTCATTAACCAGTTTGATGAAGCGCCTATCGGTACGCATAAGCCTCGTATTTATTATGGCGTTAACATCGGTTTTTCCTGGAAAGGAATAGAAGCCAGCGCATTGTTACAGGGTGTGGGTAACAGAATTAACTATGTAGATAATTTTGCCACCGAAGCAGGTTTCCAGTTTCAGAACTTCACCTACGGTCAGGCTTATGAACAGATCACCGGCCGTTGGACACCGGAAACAGCGGGTACCGCTACCTATCCGCGTTTGACTGCCGACGCGAACAACAACTACAATAAATTCAGCTCTTCTTTTTGGGTACGTAATGGTAATTACTTCCGGCTGAAAAATATAAATGTTGCTTACAATCTCCCTTACCGCTGGACAAGCCGCGTGAGGCTGGGCAGCGTAAAGGTATTTGCCAATGCACAGAATCTGTTTACACATGCTGCATACGATTTCGTTGACCCCGAAGTAGGAGTGGGAGCCTATCCCATCCAGCGGGTACTGAACACCGGTATCAACATAAAATTCTAGTCAGCCATCTAAACAACGCACCATGAAACATTTCCGCATATTGATCTTCCTGGCCGGCTGTATGACAGTCATCATCAGCTGCAGAAAAGATTACGAAGTTATTCCACTCGAAAAAGTAACCATCGAGTATGTATTTGACCAGGATGATTCACTGGGTACCTATGCCAACAAATTTCTCAACAGCATCTATTCCAAACTTCCCGGTGGCTACAACCGTGTAGGCGGCGATTTGCTCGATGCAGCCTCAGATGATGCCATCTCCGGCCTGGTAGGTACCTCCGCGGTATCACAACTTGCCACAGGTGCATTCACCTCTTATGCACCCATCACAGACGAATCGCCCTGGAACAATTGCTACGCCGCTATCCGCGCTGCCAGTCTTTTTGTTTCCAATATCGACGTGTCGCCCGTAAAGGAAAAATTACCCAACGGCGCCTCTATCCGTTACGCATGGAAAGCAGAAGCCCGTTTTATCAGGGCGCTGTTTTATTTTGAACTGCTGAAACGCTATGGCGGTATACCGCTTATGGGAGATAAAGTAAGAGAGCTGGGAGATGATGTGCAGATACCGCGCAGTTCTTTCGCAGATTGCGTAAACTATATTGTAAACGAATGCAACGCCATCAAAGACAGCCTGCGTCCTAATCCCATTGTAGCGCCGGAGTTGAACAGCCACCGTGCCACCAGGGGCGCTGCACTGGCTTTAAAAGCAAGGGTGTTGCTGTATGCAGCCAGTCCCTTGTTCAACGGGCAAAATATCGAGGCCGGTAATCCGCTGACAGGTTACAGCAGTTATGATAAAGCACGCTGGAAGCTGGCAGCAGATGCCGCCCGGGAACTGATCAATGAAAAGACTTTCGCGCTGGTACCCAATTTCAAAGATGTATTCATCACCCAAAACAACAGTGAGGTTATCTTCTTCCGCCAGGGGGGAAACACTACGGAAATTGAAAGTACCAACGGACCGGTAGGTTTTGCCGCGGTAGCAAGAGGGCGCACCAATCCCACCCAGGAACTGGTGGATGCCTTCCCTACCAATGCCGGGCTGGCGATCACCGATCCTGCATCAGGCTACAACTCCAATGAACCCTATGCCCGCCGCGATCCACGCCTGGCCATGAGTATCCTGTACAATGGCGCCCGCTGGCTGAATACCGAACTGCAAACATTTCAGGGCGGTCAGCACCGGCCCGGCGGCGCAGAACCCGGTACGAAAACATCTTACTATATGCGCAAGTTCATGGGCAACTTTGAAAATGCCACACAGTACAGCAATACAAGCCACGACTGGATCATCCTGCGCTACACGGAAGTATTGCTCAATTTTGCCGAAGCAGAAAATGAATCCAACGGCCCCACTGCGGAAGTATACCAGGTGCTGAAAGACCTGCGCGCCCGTGCTGGGATTGCAGCCGGCGATAACGGCATGTATGGTCTGAAGGAAAATATGACAGCAGATGAAATGCGCAATGTAGTGCGTAACGAAAGAAGGATAGAACTGGCCTTTGAAGAACACCGCTTCTGGGATATCCGCCGCTGGAAAATTGCGCAGCAGGTATATGGAAAGGCACTGCATGGTATGAACATCATCAAGGAAGGACCTGCCTTTAGCTATAACCTGGCGGAAGTATTTAAACCGGTGTTTATTGCGCCCAAAATGTATTTGTATCCCATTCCATACGATGAAGTGGTGAAGAACGATAACATGCGCCAAAATCCGGGCTGGTAAAGTCATATTCCTTACAAGAAATTTAACTGACTGAAGATGAAAAATATTATACTGTTTCTCCTGCTGCTGGTTGCTGCACCATTTGTGGCAACAGCCCAGCAAAAAAATATAAGTGGTACGGTAAAAGACGTAAATGGGGTACTGCCCGGCGCTTCCATTTCGGAAAAAGGCGTGCCCACCAACGGCGTGATAGCTGATGCCAACGGCCGGTTCAAACTCGCCCTGAAAGGCAGTTCCCACACCCTGATCGTAAAACTGATCGGGTTTTCCGCGCAGGAAGTTGACATAGCCGGTCGCGATGCGATTGACGTAGTGCTGCAATCTTCCACCCAGGGCATTGATGAAGTAGTGGTGGTAGGCTTTAACACCGCCAAACGTATCACCAGCACCGGCGCTGTAAGTGCCATTACCGGCGCTGAAATCAGGAACGTACCTACCGCTAATGTGCAGAATGCCTTGATGGGGAAACTGCCGGGATTCGTTTCTCAGCAACGCTCCGGACAGCCGGGAAAGGATGCTTCCGATTTCTTTATCCGTGGCGTTAGCTCGCTGAACAGCGATGGAAATAAACCGCTGATCATTGTAGATGACATCGAATATTCCTATGATCAGCTGCAACAGATCAACGTGAATGAAATCGAAAGTATCTCTATCCTGAAAGATGCGTCCACCACGGCAATATATGGTATCAAAGGCGCCAACGGCGTACTGGTGGTGGCCACCCGCCGCGGTAAGGTGGGACTTCCGCAGGTAAACCTCCGCGTGGAATCAGGCCAGCAGTCGCCGGTGAAAACACCAAAGTTTTTGAACTCCTATGATGCGGCCACCCTTGTAAATGAAGCGTACAAAAACGATGGACTGGCGCCGAAATTTACCTCCCAGGACCTGGAACTTTTCCGCAGCGGCGCCGATCCTTACGGACACCCGGATATCAACTGGTATGATGCGGTATTCAAAAAACACGCTTACCAGGCCAATACCAACGTGGATATTTCCGGCGGTACAGAAGCTGTGAAATATTTTATCTCCGGCGGATTCCTCACCCAGAACGGCCTGGTAAAAGACTTCTCTGATCCCAGGAATGAAGTGAATACCAACTACTTCTTCCGCAGGTATAATTTCCGCTCCAACCTCGATATGCGCGCTACCAAAACGTTAACCATGCGGCTCAATCTTACCACCCGTTTCGGTGATATTAACCAGCCCCGGTCGGCCAACGTGGTATCAGAAGTATACAACTTTGAAAAAATACATCCCTACTCCGCGCCTTTAATGAACCCCAACGGGAGCTACGCCTATGCCGTGGATACAAAGGACGCATTGCCTACGCTCAATGCACGGCTGGCTAACGGTGGCTACAGCCGCACTAAAAGAACGGACTTTGATGTGCTGTACGACATCACGCAACAGCTGGACTTCCTGACGAAGGGGCTGTCGCTCACAGGCCGTATTGCATACGGTGGCATCGAACAGTATGCAAGAAATTTATTCCGCGAAGCAGAACCGCCATCATATTATTATAACCCGGCGGATCAGTCGTACACCCTCGATCCCCGCGGCAACTACCGCCTGCAGAAATACCGGGTAACAGGTAACACAGACCTCTACAGCCGGAATGTGAATACACAGGCTTTCCTCAGCTATAACCGTATTTTCGGTGATCATACACTCAATGGGTTGGCGCTGTATAACAGGCAAAGCTATACGTCGAAGGCAGATATTCCTGCCAACTTCAGGGGCTTTTCCTTCAAGGCAGGCTACAACTATAAACAGAAATACCTGCTCGATTTCAACGGCGCCTACAATGGCTCCGACAGGTTCCAGGCAAAGAAACGCAACGGCTTCTTTCCTGCCGTGGGCGTAGGTTGGAGTATTTCGGAAGAACCATTCTTCAAACGTAACAACAGCTTTGTAAGCCTTCTGAAAGTGCGTGGATCATACGGTGTAGTAGGTTCTGATGTTACGTCAGGTAACCGTTACCTGTACCGCCAGGAATATCTCAATGGCGGCGGTTATTCTTTTGGGGAGAATGATACGCAATCCGGCTCCATCTACGAAGGCGATCTTGGCAACATGGACGTAAGCTGGGAAAAAGCAAAAAAAGCAGACGTAGGGGTCGATGTAAATCTCTTTAAAGACAAACTATCTTTTACGGTAGATTATTTCCACGATATCCGCTTCGATCAGCTGGTACGGAAAGGCTCTGTGCCCAACATGATTGGAATTGGCTACAGTCCTACCAACGTGGCCAGAACCAGTAACCAGGGCTTCGACGGGCAGATCAACTACCGGGGGAATATCCGCCAGGTAAATTTTAATACCAGCCTTGTATTCCAGTATTTCAAAAATAAAGTACTGTTTAAAGACGAAGCGCAACCCGCCTATCCCTGGCTGCGGGAAACGGGACTGCCAATCGATCAGCCATTCGGATACACCTTTATCGGTTTCTACACACCGGAAGATATCCAGAAGATCCAGGCCAATACACACGATAAACCCGCTGCACCACTCAGTGAATATCCTATACAGGCAGGCGATCTCAAATACAAAGATATCAACGGCGATGGCGTGATCGATAACAACGACCAGGGGCCCATTGGAAAACCCAACCTGGCCAGCACTGTATTGGGACTTACCCTCGGCGCCAATTACAAAGGCTTCAGTATTAACCTGCTGTTCCAGGGCTCCTTCGGATACAGCTTCAGCGTAGTAGGCACCGGTATTGAAACTTTCCAGAGCCAGTTCCAGCCTATTCACCAGCAGAGATGGACGCTGGAAAATGCTGATAAGGCGCAGTTCCCGCGGCTCACGAGCAACCCTACCACGGTAAACAGTGCGCGTACGTATATGTCGGATTTCTGGTTGATAGATGCGCGCTATGTGCGGCTGAAAACAGTGGACCTGGGCTATCAGCTGCCCAGCCGCTGGCTGCCGGGCCGGTTGAATAATACACGTGTGTACCTGAGCGCGTATAACCTGCTTACGTGGACCAACTACGATAAGTACCAGCAGGATCCCGAAGTAGCCAGCAACTCCGCCGGGGATGCCTACATCAATCAGCGCGTGATCAACCTGGGTCTCCAAATCAGCTTTAAATAATATCTTATGAACAAAATGCTATTGCTATTGATTACCGGCGGCATTTTTACTTCCTGTGTGAAGAACCCGCTGAGTGATTATCAAAGCCAGGAACGCGCCATCATTTCCTTCCGGTTACCCGAAGGCCAGGTGGGTACTTCAGAGATCATAAACGGAACAGATTCCGCCACCGTTACGGTATGGGTAGAAGATGATGTGGACCTGAGTGCCGTGAGCCCTTTGGTGATGGTATCCAAAAACGCGACTGTGCTGCCCGCGCCGGGAGTGAAGGTGGATTTTGCTGCCAATAACAATCGTTATGCTTACCGCGTCACTTCCGAATCCGGGGAGCAGAAGTACTGGTACGTACGCATCATGAAAAAGACAACAGCTGCCGGTCCGCGTTTGCAACTGCTGCCAAACAATGGCCAGTGGAACCCGGCAGTAAGAGTATACAGCGATCTTGATTACAACGATTATCTTACCCGCTACCAGGGCTGGAACGGTGGCGACGGCTGCTATTCGGTGTTACTGCCGGATGGCCGCCTGCTATGGTCATTCCAGGATAGTTTCTTCGGGCAGGTAAGTGCGGACCGTAACCGCACCAATAACGTAATGCTGCGCAACGCAGCACACCTGCAACTGGATACTTCTTTGCAAAGCTTTGTGCAACTTAACCCTGGTTCAGGGAGTGCCAGTCAAACCTGGATCAAATACGGCAATGCACCTGAAGACCAGGACTGGTACTGGCCCGGCGCCGGACAGGTATATAATAACAAAGTACAGATGCTGTTAAGTCATGTGAAGAAAACCGGCAGCGGCACCTGGGATTTTGCACACGTAAGCACAGACCTCGCCATCTTCGATTTGCCCTCCATGCAGCTGAACCAGTTGATCCAGGATAAGGATACACTCAGTAACTACAGCGCTGGCAGCATGAAAGCACCCGATGGCTATACGTATATGTACAGTACGGAAAATGGTTTTCTCACCTCTTCTATGTACGTGGCCCGCGCAGCAAATCATGATCTTAACGGCGCCTGGGAATATTACAACGGAACCGGATGGAGTACTACACCGGTGAAATACAATGTTTGTAATGACATCAGCCAGCCGAACGTTTTTTATAAAAATGGTAAATATTACCTCGTATCGCAGCAAATTATTTTCGGACTGGATATCTATATTCTTGAATCAACTACGCCGGTAGGGCCGTGGACGAATAAACGCACACTGTACCATATCCCGGATCAATACAGCGTAGGTTTCATCAGTTATAATTCATTTGTGCACCATGCACTAAGCAGGGAAGGGGAGCTGGTGATTTCTTACAATATCAATCCCACTGATTTTTCCACCAACTTCAACAGTCCCGGTAGTGCCGACAGGTACAGGCCGTATTTTGTACGGGTATTCAATTGGCAATAGCAAATAATCATGTTCAACAAAGGAAAAAAATTGCTGGCCCTGCTGATGATCTCAGGGCTGGCAATGAAAGCACAGGAAAAGACGTTCAGCTTAAACAGCAGTAATAAAGCCGTACACTGGAAAGTAAAAGCAGCGGAAGCAGGCCAGGAGCCTGGTCTCCATGCCCCGGACTATAACGACCATAATTGGGTGAACGGCGTGGTGCCGGGTACAGTATTTGGCGCATTTGTAGCAGCTGGATTGGAGAAAGATCCCAACTTCGGAGATAATATTTACCAGGTAGATAAAACAAAATATGACCGCGATTTCTGGTACCGGGCCACGTTTACGCCTGCACGTAATACTGCTGAAAAGCAGTGGCTGAATTTCGAAGGCGTGAACCGTAAAGCGGAAGTATACCTGAATGGTCAGCGTATTGGCGCGCTGGATGGTTTTATGGACCGCGGCAAATTTGATGTAACGGATATATTGAGATATGACCGGCCAAATGTACTCCTGTTATTAGTGCATTGGCCAGGTACGCCTATTGTGAATTATTCCAGTCCTACCTACATTTCAAGCGCCAGCTGGGATTGGATGCCTTATGTGCCCGGCCTTAACATGGGCGTTACGGACGATGTATATCTTGGCAGCTCCGGCCAGGTGACGATTGCAGATCCCTGGATCCGCACTGCTTTACCGGATTCATCGCGCGCAAAGCTCAGCATCAGTATGGACCTGGATAATCATTCGGCCGGCATACAGGAAGGAGAAGTATCCGGTATTATCCAGCCAGGCAATATCCGTTTCTCTAAAAAAATAAAACTACCCGCAGGACAATCGGAGCAGGTAATGTTTCATCCGGAGATAGCACATCCGCAGTTGTGGTGGCCCAATGGCTATGGCAGTCAGCCGCTGTACACCTGTCAGCTGCAGTTTGTATCCGGTGGAAAATCATCCGACAGCAAACAGGTTACTTTCGGCGTAAAGCAATACAGCTACGATACGCTTGGCGGCGTGCTGCACATCAGCGTAAATGGCAAACGCATATTTATAAAAGGCGGGAACTGGGGCATGTCTGAATACATGCTGCGCTGCCGCGGCGAAGCATACAATACGAGGGTGCGGTTGCATAAGGAAATGAACTTTAACATGATCCGCAACTGGATAGGCAGTGTAACCGATGAAGAGTTTTATGATGCCTGCGATAAGTATGGCATGCTTGTATGGGACGATTTCTGGCTGAACTCACATCCTAATCTGCCAAAAGATGTTTTCGCCTTTAACAGGAACGCCGTGGAGAAAATCAAACGCCTTCGTAATCATCCCAGCATCGCGGTTTGGTGCGGCGACAACGAAGGGTATCCTTTACCGCCACTGAATGGCTGGTTAAAGGAAGATGTGAGCGCCTACGATGGCAACGACCGCCTTTACCAGGCTAATTCCCACTCGGACGGGTTAACCGGCAGCGGCCCCTGGGCCAATTTCATGCCCGCCTGGTACTTCACAAAATACCCCGGTGGCTTTGGAGGAACACCCGGATGGGGAATGCGCACAGAAATAGGCACCGCCGTTTTCACCTCTTTCGAAAGCTTTAAAAAATTTATGCCGGACAGCAGTTGGTGGCCGCGTAACAAAATGTGGGATCTGCACTTCTTCGGTCCCTCTGCCGCAAACGCAGGCCCCGACCGGTACGACGACGCCATTAATAAAAGTTATGGCAAAGCCACCGGCATCGAAGATTATTGCCGCAAAGCGCAGCTGTTAAATATAGAAACCAACAAGGCATTATACGAAGGCTGGTTGCACCATATGTGGAACGATGCCTCCGGTGTAATGACCTGGATGAGCCAAAGCGCCTATCCAAGCCTGGTGTGGCAAACCTACGACTATTACTACGACCTCACCGGTGCATACTGGGGCGTTAAAAAAGCCTGTGAGCCATTGCATATTCAATGGAGTGCGGCAGATAATTCCGTAAAAGTGATCAACACTACATTGGAACAATACAATGGTTTACAGGCGGAAGCCATCGTTTACAATATGGATGGAACGCCGGCGCCAACCTTCGGCCGGAAAGCAACCGTAGATGCAGCTTCCAATACAGCCACACCCTGTTTCGATCTTAACTTCAATATCGATAACCTTGCTTTTAAAAAATCAGCAGTAGCATCTTCGTCATCACCGGAAAGCGCCGGCGCCGGGGCCGTAGCGGATGGCAGCACCGGTTCAAGATGGAGCAGCAACTACACCGACAATGAATGGGTATATGTGGACCTGGATGCCGTACAGGAAATCAGCAGCGTGATGCTGCATTGGGAAAGCGCTCATGCCCGTGCCTATAGCCTCCAGGTGTCCGCCGATGCAAAATCCTGGCAGGATGTGTACGCCACAGATACTGGCAGCGGGGGAATTGAAACCATCCCTATTAAACCCGTAAAAGCGCGTTACGTACGTATGCTTGGCCGTAAACGCGCCACAGAATGGGGCTATTCGCTGTATGACATGGAGGTGTACGGCAAACGCAGCAAAGCGTTGACGGATGTACAGTTCATCCGCTTGTTGCTGAAAGATGGACAGGGCAGATTACAGTCTGAAAATTTCTACTGGAGAAGCAGTCGAATGGCAGATTATACCGCGCTGGATCAACTGCCCCGGGTGCAATTGAAAACTTCCTCCAAACTGGAACAGCATGGCGACAGTACCCGCGTTATTGCTACCATCACAAATCCCTCATCTGCCCCCGCCTTTGCAGTACATGTGCAGCTGTTAAGGGCAGACAACAACGAACGCGTGTTGCCCGCCATCATGAATGATAACTATTTTACGTTGTTAAAAGGAGAGCAGAAGCGGGTGGAGATAATGTTTAAAAAAGAATTATTGAAAGATGGAAAATATAAACTCCTGGTGACTCCCTATAATCATTAATACGCTGGTATTATTGGATAGAAAAGCCTTTGCCTGGTCAGGTAAAGGCTTTTTTTATGGGGGTATTTATATATCGATTATAACATATGTATGCTGAATCTACGGTGCTTTCTTTAATTTAGTGGCAGAAAATGAGCGAATTTGATAAGGGATAACTCCTATAGTGACCTGGAACTGATAACTATGCTGAAGAGAGGGGATGTGACAGCGTTCGATCTGCTTTATGCCCGTCATTGGTCCGGTATGTACCAGGCGGCATATTACCTGTTGCGCGACCAGGGCGCCTGTATGGACATCATACAGGACATTTTTGCATGGTTGTGGGAGAAGCGGGAGCAACTGGATATACAGGCGGTGCCATCCTATCTGCGAAGCGCTGTCAGGTTTAAGGTGGCTAATTATATCCGCTCCGGTAAGGTGAGAGAGGAGTTCTATACGGAACTGGCGGGGTTGTCTTTACCGGAAACACCGGGTCCGCAGGACTTTATGGAGCTGAGCGACCTGAAGTCGATTATCGGGCAGGTGATCCGCAGTTTGCCGGAAAAGTGCCGCGAGATATTTCTCCTGAGCAGGGACGGGCAACTGACGAATCAACAGATTGCAGACTTATTGAATATTTCCATAAAAACAGTCGAGGCACAGAAAACAATAGCACTGAAACGTATCCGCGCAGCAGTAGATCCTCACCTGCTCGCCTTGTTATTACTCCCGGTGATGACCCATTACCATTAAGATACCCGGCTCAAAAAAAAAATTTGAGACTCTTTTAAGGGTATGTCCTTTTACAATTGCCTATGTATATGACAGGTTACGCATGACACGAGAAGAGGCAATATTATTAACAGAAAAAGTTATATCCGGCACAGCTACGGATGAAGAGCTGCTGCAATACAACCAGCTGTTCAATGCTTTTCAGCAACAGGAAGGCTGGGATGAACACCTGCTGGGCAATAAACAGCTGCTGGAGGATGCGATCCGCCTGCGTTTACAGCCTGTACTCGACCGCAGGCCCAAAGGGAAAGTGGTCCGGTGGTACAGGTGGGCCGCAGCAGCAACAGTAACGCTGGTACTGGGTACCGGCTATTATTTCTATCAGCAACAGCGGCAACAACCGCTGGCGCCCCAGGCGGTCCGTTTTAAGAATGATATTTTGGCGCCGGCCGGTAATCATGCCGTACTTACATTGGGTAATGGTCAACAGATCCTGCTGGATACAGCGAGCAATGGCACGCTTGCCATGCAGGGACAAACCAGCGTTTCCAAAAACGCGAATGGCCAGATCGTTTATAACAGCGCTGGTAACGACGTTAGTTTTAATACTATCCAGGTTCCAAATGGAAGCAAGGCGCTCGCGATTGTACTGGGCGACGGCACCAAAGTCTGGATAGATGCAGGTTCTACACTTACCTATCCGGCTGCATTCAGTGGCGGTAAACGCGAAGTATCCGCAACGGGACAGGTTTATTTTGAAGTTGCGCAAAACAGCAACCAGCCTTTCATTGTAAAATCCAGCACCAATAAAACCACCATTGAAGTATTGGGAACCGCTTTCAATCTCCGTTCCTTCCGGGATGAAGAAAAAATGAAGGTCACCCTTGTCAGCGGTACCGTAAAAGTAAATACCGCCGCCGCTTCACAGTTGCTGCATCCGGGCGAACAGGCGGCAACAGCAGGGAGTGCTATACAACTGGTCACCAACGCCGATCTGCAGCAGGTAACTGCCTGGAAGGAAGGATTATTTGTTTTTAATGGCGCTGACATCGCCACCATAATGTCAGAGCTGCAACGATATTATAATGTAGACGTCGACTTTCAGACCGATGTTAAAGATGCTTTTGTCGCGAGAATTCCGAGGGATGTCCCCGTATCTCAGTTGCTGAACTTGTTGGAGATGACCGATCTCGTTCATTTCAAAATTGAAGGACGGAAAATTACTGTGATAAAATAGTACATACACCAGCTCAATCGTCCGATCGGGTAAGGCAGGCCACCTTACCGGCGGGAGAAATGTTGCCAGATTTTAGTTTATCCGCACAGCGGTATTGTTCATCAAAAATCAACCAGAAGCTATGCTTGTAAAAAAGCTGATGAGCGCTTTATGCCTTTCGAAATCAGGAGAGAAAAAGCCAGGTGCCAACTACCTCAGGACTTATTTACTCATGGGATGCCTGCTATTGGCCACCCAGACTTTCGCGCAGAAAGTATCTATGAACATGAAATCAGGTTCCCTGGAAAAAGCGTTCCGGGAAATTGAAAAACAAACGGGATACAGCTTTATTTATGGGAAGAACCAACTCAGCCAGGCAGCGCCCGTAAACATTGATGTAAAAGATCAGGAGCTGGCAGATGTGCTGAAATTACTTTTCAATAACCAACCATTCGCTTATTCCCTGTCGGGAAAATTCATTGCTATCAGGGTGAAAAAAGCCCCGGGCACTGAAATAAAACCGGCAGATGACGGCATTACTATCCGCGGGAAAATAACAGATGAGAAAGGAAATCCCATTCCTGCGGTATCTGTGGTGATTCCCGGCACTCCTTTCGGCGCAATGACGAATGAAAACGGAGAGTATGTCATCAACAGGGCTCCGGCGGAAGCACAGCTGGTAGTATCCTATCTTTCCTTTGAAACACAACGTATCGCCGTTAAAGGCCGTACAGCCATCAACGTTGTTTTAAAGGAGCAGGTAAATGCATTAACTGAAACAGTAGTGATCGGGTATGGAACTACTACTAAAAGATTGAATACCGGTTCGGTGAGCAGCATTACGGCAAAGGATATCGAAACGCAACCTATCTCCAATCCACTGGCCGCTCTACCCGGACGTATCCCGGGTGTACAGATCACCCAGCAGAATGGCTTGCCGGGTAGCGCTGCCGTGGTACAGATCAGGGGCCAGGGCTCTTTGAACTCAGGCACCCTTCCTTTATATGTGATTGATGGCGTTCCTTTCACCAATTACAACGGCTCTTTTCCTCCTACGGATAACCTCAACTCCTTTGGTGCCAGTGGCGCCAACGGTGGTATCAGCCCTTTCAGTATGATCAACCCGGATGATATTGAACGGATGGATATCCTGAAAGATGCTGATGCAACGGCCATCTACGGCGCCAGGGGCGCTAACGGCGTGATCCTCATCACCACGAAGAAAGGCAAATCCGGCAAAACAAGGGTGAACCTCAATGCCTATACAGGATCGGGAAAAGTAAACCACTTCATCCCTATGATGAACACACAGCAATACCTGGACCTGAGAAAAGAGGCCTTTAAAAATGATGGCCTCACACCAAATACAGCGAATGCGCCGGAATTAACCGTATGGGACCAGCATGCTTACACCGACTGGCAGAAACTCCTGGTAGGAGGAACGGCCAGATCCACCGATGCACAGGCGTCTGTTTCAGGAGGGGATACCAAAACGCATTTTATGTTCAGCGGCGGATATCATAAGGAAACTACTGTGTACCCCGGTAACTTCAACAGCCAGCGCCTCACTGGCCGTTTATCTGTTGACCATACCTCTGCCAACAATAAATTTTATGCGGCTTTCACAACCAACTATTCCAACGATAAAACCGTTCTGCCGGCATCAGATGTTATTTCCCTGTACAACCTGCCACCTAACATGCCTTTGTACGACAGCACCGGCAAACTTGCATGGACTGGTCGTTACGATAACCCGCTTGCGCTCCTGCAACGCCGCTATACCAATACAACAACTAACCTGATGACAAACGCCAACCTGCGTTATACCATCATTAAAAATCTCAACTTCAAAGTAAATCTTGGTTATACCAATACCACCCTGGATCAGGTGAATCCACTGCCGGCATCTACGCAGAATCCGGTCAACAATCCGCAGTCGTCCGCCACTTTTGCGAACACACGGTCGCAGAATTACATCGTGGAGCCAACCCTTGATTACAGTATAGATATGAAGCAGGGCAGACTGAACCTGTTGGTAGGAAGTTCGTATCAGCGGACCCTCACTTCCGGTCAGAGTGTAGACGGCCGGAATTACAGCAACGAAGCCTTGTTGGGGTCCCTGGTTGGTGCAGGTACTATTGTGCTGAACTCCAGCAACTACTTCGATTACCGTTACGCATCTTTGTTTGGCCGTATCAATTACGATTACCAACAAAAATATTTGTTGAATGTAACCTTCCGCCGTGACGCTTCCTCCAGGTTTGGACCGGATAATATCCTGGCTAATTTCGGCGCAGTGGGCGCTGCCTGGTTGTTCTCTGAAGAAGATTTTATTAAAGACGCACTTCCCTGGCTTAGTCTCGGTAAGCTGAGAGCCAGCTACGGTACCACTGGTAATGACCAGATCAATAACTACATCTACCTGCCTTTGTTGTCATCCGCAGGTACTTACCAGGGGGCTTCCGCACTGCTCCGGGGAACGCTGCCGAACCCGGGTGTGAAATGGGAAACCACCCGCAAGCTGGAGTTTGGCCTGGAGCTGGGCGCCCTGAACGACAGGATCGCATTTACCGGTAGTTACTACCGTAACCGCTCCGCCGATCAACTCCTGTCAGCCGCACTGGCTACACAGTCGGGATACAACAGCTATACTGTAAATGTACCAGCCCTGGTACAAAACAGTGGGGTGGAACTGGAGCTGAATACCCTCAATCTTAAAACATGGAATTTCGGCTGGAGGTCATCTGTCAACGTAACCTTCTACCAAAATAAACTGGTGGAATTTCCAGGGATTGAGAAATCCTTTTATGCCAGCAGCTATCTTGTAGGGCAGCCTATTGACCTTGTCAGAAAATATATTTACACCGGGTATGATCCTAATACAGGAATCCCGCAGTATGTGGATGTGAACAAAGATGGAAGTGTTGATTTTAACAATGACCGTCAGATCATCAAACCAGGTACGCCTTTCTTCGGAGGATTGAACAATAGTTTCAGCTATAAGAACTGGGACCTGAGCTTTTTCCTGCAATATAACCACAGGAAGGGAGCTACCAATACTTTCGATATACCCATTGGCAGCAGCACAAATAACCAGAACACATCTTTGCTCGACAGGTGGCGTCAACCAGGCGATAAAGCCGCCTACCCGGCAGCTACTTCTACTTCCGGCACGCCTATCTATCTCGGCTATACGCCGTATTACAGTTCTACCGCATGGTGGGGAGATGCAAGCTATCTGAAACTGAGATCTGCTTCTCTTTCCTATTCATTCCCGAGGGCATGGATTACAAAAGCAAAGATCAGTAACCTGAAAGTATATGCAGAAGGACAGAACCTGTTTACCTGGGCGAAGAATAAATACATCTACGATCCCGAAACGAGTGTTTCAGGAGGTCCTCCGGGATTGGGTACCGGTATGATTGCCATGCCGCCGTTGAGGACCATTGTATTTGGTATTAACTGTTCATTCTAAAATCTGAATTCGATGTCTTGCTTCAAAATAAATAAAAAGGTAACCGCAGCAATATTACTGACAGGAATTGCTTTTTCTTCCTGCAAAAAACTGGTGGAAATTGGTCCGCCTACAACGCAGGTGGGCCTTGACCAGGCCTTTGCATCCGATGCAACTGCCACCAGCGCAGTGCTGGGGGTTTATAATGCCAGCTTTACACGGGATGTACTTTTCCCTTTGAGTGAAATGCCGGGACTTTCTGCCAATGAACTGCAGAACAATATTTCCAGTCCCGCTTTCGATGAGTTTAAAACAAACAGCATCACCATCACCAACAGCGTGATTAACTTCGTACTCTGGGGATATTCTTACTCCACCATTGCACAGGCCAATGCCATGATGGATGGTATTTCCCGCAGCACTACCTTGTCTGCTCCCGTGAAGAACCAGTTACTGGGAGAAACCAAAGTATGGAGAGCCTTCATCAATATGTACCAGGTAAATATGTTTGGCGACGTGCCAATGCCGGTTACAGACGATCCGCTGGCAAATGCCACACTGGCGCGTACTCCGGCAGCGCAGGTATGGGAGCAGATCATAAAGGATCTTACAGAGGCACAAAGTATACTCACAGATGCATACCCCGCCACACTGAGAACCAGGATTAACCGGCAAACGGCGAACGCCCTGCTGGCAAGGGCTTACCTGTACCAGAAGCAATGGGCCAATGCAGAATCTGCCGCCAGCACCGTGATCAACTCCGGTATTTACAGTCTGAATAAAGACCTGAACACTACCTTCAGTAATACCAGCAATGAAGTGATATGGCAACTGGCTACGCTTACCGGCTTATCCACCTATACTACCAACAGGAGTGCCAATGGAGGCAGCTATGCAGCAGCAACAGGTTCCGTTCCGGCAGTAACGCTAACGGATACACTTTATAATTCACTGGAAGCAGGCGATAAACGGAAAACCAGCTGGGTAGCAGCAACCGATATCGGGGGCACCAATTATAAAGTGATCACAAAATATAAATTGCGGGTGCTCGCCGCTGGTACCACCACCGGCAATGAGTTTAACGTGATGCTGCGCCTGGCTGAACAGTACCTGATAAGAGCAGAAGCGCGCGCCCAACAGGGCAACCTCACCGGCGCCATTGCCGACGTGGATACCATCCGCGCTAAAGCAGGGCTCCCAATGCTGGATAATAACATCACCCAGCCCAGCCTGCTGCTGGCCATCGAAAATGAAAGAAAAGCGGAATTATTCGGAGAATGGGGACACCGGTGGTTTGACCTTAAACGCACACCTGGAATTTCCAGCGGAGGTAAAACCCGTGCAGATGAGGTGATAGGCGGCATGCGCCCTGCCACCTGGACAAGCACCGACATACTCTATCCAATTCCCGATGCACAGCGTGTTGCTAACCCGGCATTAACTCAAAACCCGGGATATACAAACTAATCATAAACCAACCATGCACAATATGAAAAAAGTACTCCCGATTTTGCTGAGTGGTAGTCTCCTTACCGCCGCCCTGCAATCAAACGGACAGGCAAAAGTTAGCCAGGACTCCCTGATGAGATATTATACGCAGCTCGCTAAAGGCAGTGATGCCGATAAAGCACTGCTGGCGACTAAACTATATGCGCTCACCAAAAGTAAAAAGGAATCCGACTGGCTTACGGCATCCGGTTTCTTTTACCAGCTGAAGCAGGTAAATGTCTCTGACTCTATCCGGCAGGCAGCTGAAAAAAAATTCCCTGCTGGTATCACCGTCCGCGATAAGCAGGTACAACCTATCTACGACGAAAATGACCCGGTGAAAAAAGAAGCGCTCTATAAAGCATGGATGAAGAAATTCCCGCAGGGCAAACTGGACAACGATCTGATCGTTTATGACTATGCCCGCAATAGTGTGGGCATTGCCTATGCGAACGCCGATAATTTGCCAAAAGCACTGGAATATGCCAACAGTATAGAATCCCCTTTCTGGAAAGGGCAGGGGTGGGCAGGAACTGCTGAACGCATTATTAAAAAAGGACACACCGCGGAAGCAAAAGTGTTGCTGAAAAAAGCCGTTGATGATGCCTGGGAATTCAGAACGACCCGTAAGAATGAAATGGCAGCCGGCTTTGCAGCGATGGGCTATCCAGGCTATCTGAGTACCTATGCACAGCTGCTTTACAACGATAAAGAATATGACTCCGCACTGGTGTACCTTAAACGCGCAGAAGAGGCAGAAACACCTGTGAGACCACAGGTAAACGAGATGTATGCAAAAGTGTTCCTGGCAAAAGGAGAATATAAAGAAGTACTCAAACGCATGACTGAAATTGCGGCACAGGGCAAACTGAACGACAACAATAAAGAACTGTTGGCTACCGCCTATGCCAAAGTACGTGGTGATAACAACCTGCAGGGATATATAGACTCACTGAAAAGCGGGCTGGATAAAAAAATGCAGGAAGAATTCGCCAAACAGATCATCACAGAACCGGCTCCTGGCTTCACCCTGAAAGATGTAGATGGGAATACCGTGTCACTGGCAGATTACAAAGGAAAAACCATTGTACTGGACTTCTGGGCCACCTGGTGCGGCCCCTGTAAGGCCTCATTTCCTGCAATGAAAAAGGCAATGGACAAGTACAAAAGCGATCCGAATGTGAAATTCCTGTTCGTGCATACCTGGGAAAAAGAAGCAGATGCAACCGCGAACGCGAAGAAATATGTTACCGGCAATAACTTTCCTTTTGAAGTATTGATGGACCTCAAAGATCCTGCAACCGGTGTAAACAAAGTAGTAGAGAGCTATAAAGTGAATGGCATTCCTACCAAGTTTGTTATCGATGGCAAAGGTAACATCCGTTTCCGTTTCACGGGCTTCAGCGGCGGCGACGATGCCGCGGTGGCAGAAGTATCAGCCATGATCACCCTGGCGAATCAACAATAACAGAACAGTTACTTTAAATAAAATAAAACAGCGGAGTGGCATCACTTCGCTGTTTTTATTTTATTACTGAAATGAGTATTGATGAAAACACATAATATCCTTGTGTAAAATTTGTTAACAAAAGGTTACGGAAAATTGATATATTCATAGTCAACCAAAATCAACTGCTGCTATGAGAAATCCAGTTCTTACCGGATGCCTTATCCTGTTATGCCTGTTCACCAGTCTAATAACCTATGCACAGGTAACCACTGCCACCCTGAGCGGCACCATCCAAAGTAAGGAAGGCAAACCATTAGCCGGTGCCACCGTGAAAATCGAATACCGGGAAGCCGGTATCAGTAAAGTAATCATCACCCAGAATAATGGCTCCTTCCAGGTGCCTAATCTGAGGGTAGGGGGGCCCTACAAAGTGACGGCTACTTTCGTGGGCTATTCAGAAAAATCGGAAGAGAACATCTTCCTGGAACTGGGACAAAACACTGCCCTGGACTTACAGCTGGAACTCAGCTCTGCTAACCTGTCGGGCATCACGGTTACCGGCCGCTCCAAAATTTTCGATAACCAGCGTACCGGCGCCTCTTCTAATATCAGTTCGCGTCAGTTGCGTCAATTGCCAACCATCTCCCGCTCTGCGGATGATTTTACCCGGCTGACGCCCTCCGCGTCCGCAACGATCAACGGTACCTCTTTCGCCGGCCGCAATGGGCAATACAATAACTATTCGCTCGATGGCGCCGTATTCAATAACCCATTTGGCCTGGATGCACCTACACCCGGCGGACAAACAGGCGCTCAACCCATTTCCCTGGATGCCATCGACCAGATCCAGGTGAACCTGGCGCCCTACGATGTAACCCAGGCGGGCTTCACCGGCGCCGGCGTTAATACTGTTACCAAATCAGGTACCAATACTTTCGGCGGCACCGTGTACGGTTTTTACCGCAACCAGGGCATGACCGGCAAAAAAGTGGACGGCAACAAAATCGCCGTACCGGATCTCACACAGCTGCAGGCCGGCTTTGCAGTAGGAGGCGCCATTGTTAAAAACAAACTTTTCTATTTCGCCAACTTTGAAACAGAACAAAGAGACGACGCTGCCAGCAGCTACGTGGCCCGAACCGCCAGCAACGGCGACAACAATAACACTTCCCGCGTGCTGGAATCGGACCTGATAGCTGTAAGCGATATCCTGCGGGACAAGTTCAACTATGAAACCGGTCCCTGGCAAGGTTTTAATCTCAAGCAAAAAAATTATAAATGGTTAGCAAAACTCGATTGGGTGATCAACGAAAATCATAGCCTGTCTTTTACCTACAATGGCCTGCAGGCAACTAAAGAAAAACCTGCGCACCCCAACGCCATCCGCGACCGTGGTCCCGATTACCAGACTTTACAATTCAGAAATTCCGGCTATGAGATCGAAAACAGATTGCAATCTTTCGGCGCGGAGTTGAAATCCAGTTTCGGCAACCGCTACGCCAATAAGCTGAGGGCCGTGTATACCACCTTCAAGGACAAACGGACGCCTTTCTCGGAACCCTTTCCTGTACTGAATATCACCAAGTACGGTACCATGTACATCGTGGCCGGGCATGAGCCATTTTCTATCAACAACCGGTTGAACCAGGATGCCTTCCAGGTAACAGACAATTTCAACATCATCCTTCCCAGACATACCATTACCGTTGGAGGGTCTTATGAGTCCTTTAAATTCGGGAATTCGTTTAACCTCACCGGTTATGGCGCTACCCTTTTCAGCGACGCGGATATCCAGGTTTTCAAAGACAGTGTTCCGGCCAGCGGCAAATATGTTTTTGGTGCATACCCGCTGGATGTGGATGTAGCGGCAGCAAGAGCCGCAGGCGCCGCTGATAAATGGAACTGGTATTATATCACTGTTGCACAGTTATCAACGTATCTGCAGGATGAGTGGAAAGCCACCGAAAACCTGCGCGTTACCTTCGGCCTCCGGATGGATATTCCGCTTTATATGAATTCCTCCTTTCAATCGCCGGATGGCAAAAAAACTTCTCCCACCATTCCCAATAACGATGACCTCACCCTCTTCGATGAACATGGAGAACGGGTTACGAACGGCCAGGGAAAACAACTGGACAATACCCGGCTTCCTTCCTCCAAACCCCTGTTCTCCCCGAGGATCGGTTTCAACTGGGATGTGAAAGCCGACAAGAGCCTGCAGCTGAGAGGCGGTTCCGGTCTCTTTACCGGCCGTTTCCCGTTTGTATGGATTGGTAACCAGATCGGCAACCCCACCTCCGGTTTTTATTGCGCCACCGACCGCGATTTTAAATGGCCGCAGATCTGGCGCACCAATATCGGTGCCGATATCAGGGCCGGACTGGGAACTATTTTCAGCGTAGATGTAGCCTATTCTAAAGATGTAAATGCCATGATGGTAAGGAACTATAAGCTGGGTACGCCCACAGGCTCCTTGAACAGCGGCATCGGTGATACGCGAAGTGTATACAAAGACACCGACAAAGGAGCCGTGAATGCGTATATTTTCACCAATACAAAAACAGGCGATCAGTTCAACACCAGCTTCACCGTTCAAAAAACGTTCGCCAATAACCTGTTTTTATACGGCGCCTATAATTACCTCGTGTCGCGCGATGCAAGCTCCATTTCCGCAGAAATCAGCGGCGACGCATTCGACCGGAATCCCATTCTCAATAATGCCAACGAAGCCAGGAATACACCTTCCCTTTATGGAAATACCCACCGCTTCGTAGTGGCCGCCAGCAAAAAGTTCAACTACGGAAAAGGTAAATATGCAACAACCGTTTCCCTCTTCGGTAACTGGAGCAGTGGTAACCGCTTTGCCTATATTTATGGAGGAGACATCAACAACGACGGCACTACCAGCAACGACCTGCTTTACGTTCCCAAGAACAGCGAAATCGACTTAATGCAGTTCGCACCGCTTACTGACGTAAACGGGGTAGTACAGAATGCCGCAGCCCAGAAAGCGGCGTATAAAGCATTCATCGAACAAGATCATTACCTCCGGAGCCGGAGAGGTATGTACACAGAAAAATATGCAGGAGTAAGCCCCTGGTTCAGCCAGGTGGATATGCGCGTATTACAGGATTTTTATTTTAAGAGCGGAGAAAAAATCCGGACTGTTCAAATCAGCCTGGATGTAGTTAACCTCGGTAACCTGATCAGCAGCAAATGGGGCGTCCGGAAGTATGCCAGCAACTCAGGTTATTTCCAGCCAATATCTGTAACCGGCGTAACCAATGGCGTGCCTACTTACCAGTTCGATCCTTCTTTGAAAGAAACGTTTATTGCCAGTCCGGATTTGTTAAGCCGCTGGCAAACCCAGCTGGGATTGCGGTTTATATTTTAGCGAAGTAAAATTGGCGTGAATCATCAAATAGCATTTTCAAGTATTTAAGCAAAAAGAAGAAGCTGTCTCATAATTAATTGAGACAGCTTCTTTGTTTTAGCCAAAAGATGGCCTAATAATCATTATGATGATCAGGTGTTTTTTAAGAGAATAAATAGTTAATGTCAGCTTGCTTTAGCAAGC
>NZ_JBKIXB010000012.1:0-265188 GCF_051362515.1 Chitinophaga sp. ARDCPP14
ACATTCGAGAATATATAGAATATTATAATAACGATAGAATCAAATTAAAACTAAATGGCTTGAGTCCAATACAATATCGAACTCAAGCCGCCTAATCAAAAAAGTCTAAACTTTGGGGAGCAGTACATATTTTCGCTTTTATCTCCCTTAATTATTATTAAAAAATCAAAGAAATCTAAAAAAAATCCAAAAGTAAAAATCCAGGTAATCAGTAAAATCAGCGTAATCCTGAGCCAAGACAACATCCGCGTTATCTTACGCGGAACTGCTGCGACAACACGAAGTTGTCTGAACTCTTTCCTATATTGATCGTATACGTGCCTTTGTATAGCTTCCACGCGTGTTGCTGCAAATCCCATTTCTGCAACTCTGCTGCTGGCAGTGCCAATTCTACGATTTCTTCTCCGCCTTTGTTTACACGAACACGTTTAAATGCTTTCAATTCCTTCACCGGCATGCGTTCCATATCCGGATAGGTGATGTAGGCCTGTACTACTTCGTCGCCATCAAAGGCGCCGGTATTTTTAACGGCTACGGATACACGGATAGTGTCTTTGCTGCGGTATTCTTTTGCGGGCGTTGCGTGCCAGGCATAATCAAATTTCGTATAGCTGAGGCCGTAGCCAAAAGGATATGCTGATTTACCTTTAAAATAACGGTAAGTACGGTTCTTCATGCTGTAGTCCTTATAGTCGGGCAAGTCCTGCAGGGATTGATAAAATGTAACAGGCAACCGCCCTGCGGGCGAATATTTTCCAAAGATGATATCTGCGAGGGCATTACCACCCTGTTCTCCCGGGTACCACGCCAGGATCACTGCATCTGCATAGGGAGCAATGGCAGATACGTCTACTGCACTGCCGGCAGTAATTACCGCAATGATGGGCTTCTTATGCGCTTCCCTTAATTTTTTCATGAACAGAATCTGGGAGCGGGGCAGGCTCAGCGTATTTTTATCGCCGCCGGACGAGGACAGGAAAGCGTCACCTTCTTCTCCTTCCAGCAGAGGCGTTAAGCCGATCACCGCTACCGTTACATCGCAGTTCTGCGAAGCCCAGATACCACCAAAATGCAGGGTATCTGTAAAGTCGCATCCCTGGTCGTATTGCATGGCCATACCCGGACCTGCAGCCCTGGCCAGGCCAGCGGCAAAAGTGACCATGTTACCCGATACACCATGATAGTTGCCCATCAGTGCTTCCAATGATGCGGAATTGGAGCCGGTCACCAGCATGGAAGCATATTTATCCGGACTTAAGGGTAATACACCGTCATTTTTAAGCAATACCATGCTTTCCCTGGCCGCTTCACGGGCCAGTTGGGCGTGATAGCCGTTATTTACACTATCTGCGCCATATCCGTTATAAGGACTTTCCGCGGGCGCATCCAGTAATCCCAGCTTTATGCGCGTACGCAGTGTGGCACTCAGGGCACTGTCTACATTCGCGCTGGTTAACCAGCCCTTATCAATGGCTTTCATCACATCGTCCTGTAAAATATTGGCGCAATCGAGATTTACGCCTGCTTTCACGGCGGCTGCCGCCACTTCCTCGCGGGTGGGAATGGCTTTATGACGCAGCCAGATATCGTCCAGTGCCCAGCAATCGGTAACAACCTGTCCGCCAAATTTCCATTCATGCCGCAGGATATCCTGTAACAACGTATTACCGGTGCAGCAAGGCTCGTTATTTACGCGGTTATAAGCGCACATGATCGATTCTACTTTGCCGTCCACCAGTTTTTTAAACGCATAGAGATAGGTTTCCCGCAGGTCTTTTTCGTCGATGATGGCATTAAAGCTATGCCGGTCGGCTTCCGGTCCGCTATGAACGGCGAAATGTTTGGCACAGGCCGCCGTTTTCAGCATGCCGGGCACATCTCCCTGTAATCCCTGCACAAAGGCGCCCGCCATGGTAGCAGTGAGATAAGGATCTTCTCCATATGTTTCCTGACCGCGGCCCCAGCGGGGATCACGGAAGATATTGATGTTAGGCGTCCAGAAATTAAGCCCCATATATTGCACATGCCGGTGTTGCTGCACGGCCAGGTTATACTTAGCACGGGCTTCTGTAGAAATGGTACTGGCTACTTCCTTTGCCAGTGGCGCATTAAAGGTAGCCGACAACCCTATCGCCTGCGGAAATACGGTAGCTTCTCCACCCCTGGCAATACCGTGCAACGCCTCATTCCACCAGTTATACGCGGGGATTTGCAACCGGTCTATCGCCGGGCTGTTATATCCCAGCAACGATATCTTTTCAGACAAGGTAAGGGTATGCAGCAGGTCGTTCACCCGGTCATTCAACGGCGCATCCGCCCGTTTGAACAATGCCGGCTGCTGTGCAACTGCGTTTGATGTAAATAAAAGTAAAGAACCAAAAATGAAAAACTGTTTTCTCCACATGCTAAACCTGATTTTTTTCTATAAGATGATCCACCTCTGCGCAAGTTATCATATAAAAAACATAATCGCATGCCGCCACGCCACCAATGGTTTATTTTGTTTATTATCGTGAAGAAATTAATAAAATAGTATGACTAAATGGGAGAATATCAGGGCCGATTACCCGGTATGCGATAACTGTACTTATTTTTTTACCAACGGCGGCGGCCCGGTAAGTACCCCCTTTGTACAAAAGGCGACAGCGCTTTTCACGGAACTCAGTGAAAAAGGCCGCGGGGTAATGCCCGGCTGGGATCACCAGGCCGACGAAGCCAAAGGCCTCATCGGTGAAATGATCCGCGCAAAGGCCAGTGAAATTGCTTTCATCACCAGTACCTCACAGGCCATGATCCTCCTGTACGGGATGTTTCCAAAACACTATGAAATCATCACCATGCGGGATGAATTTCCCAGCAGCTTTGTGGGCTGGATGCATAACGGTCATACCGTTCATTTAGTAGACAGTGATGACCGTAACCAGATCTCCATAGCAGATATTGCGGCTAAAATCACACCGGACACCCGTATCCTCATCACCAGCCACGTGATGTTCAGAACCGGCTTCCGTCAACACCTGAAAGCCATCGGCGAACTATGCAAACAGCATCAGCTGATCCACATTGTAGACGCCACGCAATCATTCGGCGTAAACGATATTGATGTACAGGAATGTAATATCGATATCCTCATCTTTCACGCGTACAAATGGGTAACTGCCGGCTATGGCACCGGCGCTATGTATGTATCACGGAAAATACTGGATCAATACCCGCCGCAGGTGATGAGCTGGTATAATGTAGAGTATGAAATAGCAGATTTCCAGTCGGTAAAGGACTACACGAACTTCACTCCTAAAAAAACCGCCACCGCATTTGAACCCGGCACGCCGCCGTTTGTAAATATATTACTATTGGGAGAAGCACTAAAATGCCTTCATCGTATAGGCATTAGTGATATAGAGGCGTATGTCGGAGAGTTAATTACCTACCTGGCGCAACAGGCTTCGGCACACGGTATCCGGCTGCTGTCTGACTATCCGCCGGAACACCTTTCTGCCATACAACTGCTGGAAATTACGCCGGCGCAAAATGAAAAAGTTGAAAAGAATAATATCCAGGCGCGATATAAAAATAACATCCTGACGGTAGCCCTTAACTTCTACAACAACAAAGCCGATATCGACAAATTATTTGCCGCGCTGGCCGGGGCTTAGAGCGAGTTTTGTCTTGGCTCAGGATTACGCTGATTATACTGATTACCTGGATTTTTACTTTTGGATTTTTTTGATTTTTTTAAGATATAACTAAGGGAGATAACAGCGAATATATCCGCTTCTATCTCCCTTAATCCTTTATAAAATCCAAAAGTAAAAATCCAGGTAATCAGTATAATCAGCGTAATCCTGAGCCAGGACAATTTCCGCGTTAGAAATTGAAATTATCCGGGTCCGGTCCTACCCTTTCGCCACGGTCCAGTGCATCAATCTTCAGCACATCTTCTTTACTGATCTCGAAATTGAACAGCTGCGCGTTGGAAATCACCCTGTCCTGGCGGATGCTTTTAGGAATGGTTACCACATCCTTTTGCAGGTCCCATCTTAATACCAATTGTGCTACCGACACTTTATATTTCTCCGCGAGTTCTTTCAGCAATGGCACGTCAAATGCTTTACCCTGCATCAATGGGCTCCAGGCTTCAAACTGCACGTTGTTTTTCTGACAGAAATCCAGCAGGGACGGCTGTACCAGGTAAGGATGAAATTCCAGCTGGTCTACCATAGGTATTACCTTTGCGCTTTGGAAGAGATCTTCCAGTTGGTGTTGCAGGAAATTACTGACGCCAATGGCTTTTACGCGGCCATCTGCATATAGCTTTTCCAGTGCACGCCAGGTTTCCTTATACTTACCTTTCACCGGCCAGTGTATCAGGTACAGATCAAGATAGTCTGTTTTCAGTTTTCCAAGGGAGGTATCAAATGCTTTCAGGGTACTGTCGTAGCCCTGATCCGCATTCCATACTTTTGTGGTCAGGAAGATATCCTTTCTATCGGTGGCATTTTTTTCAATGGCAATACCCACTCCTTCTTCATTACCATAAATAGCAGCAGTATCTATATGCCGGTAGCCGGCATCCAGTGCATAAGTCACTGAATCGATCACTTCCTGTCCTTCCTTTGTTTTAAAAACACCCAATCCGAAATAAGGCATCTGTACGCCATTCGATAATTGTACCGTACCGTTAATGTCTGTAATATTCATATAATGAAGATTTTATTTTACTGGTTAAATGCCGGGAAGCCGGTGAGGCAAAATTACGACGAAACAACATCGGGCCACCAGTATATATGAGAGATATTTTTGTACAATTAAGAGAAAAAGGACCTGCTGGCGCTCTTCCCTCAGATTAGTTTTTTCAATAAAAACCACCTATCTTTGCGGTGCAATTTTAAAAGTATATGAACAACTATCTCACATATCAGGCATGCAGTTACGCAACTACCGTTATCAGAGCGGTAATTGCAAGTACCCGCATTGTCTTAATTCAAGACGGGGAGGCAAATCCATCCCGGATATGAGAGGTTAATATATAACTCCTGAAATCTTTTTCAAGGGCCTCTTCATCCGAAGAGGCTTTTTTATTTGCTTCCCCCAATATCTTCAACAGTTTCTTTAGCAAAGAATAATTCAACATGAACACCAACAGGAAATTTATTATTAAAGCATCAATGTCATTTACGCGGCTGGTCCGGTAATGCAGACTTCCTGTTGCATAAAGCAAAGGCCGCTCATTACCAGATGAACGGCCTTTTTTAATTCCTTTTTAAATAAGAATATATGAAACGCTTAGCGGATTTTAGAAATATAGGTATCATGGCACATGTCGATGCAGGTAAAACAACGCTCACTGAACGCATGCTTTACTTCACCGGCTTCACACATAAACTTGGCAACGTAGACGAAGGCAACACTGTGATGGATAGTGATCCACAGGAAGAAAAGAGAGGTATTACCATTTCTTCCGCAGCGATCACCACCTATTGGCAATACCAGGATCATACCTGGCAGATCAATATTATTGATACGCCCGGCCACGTCGACTTCACCGCTGAAGTGGAACGGTCCTTACGGGTGCTGGATGGCGCCGTAGCCGTGTTCTGCGCCCGCTCCGGTGTGCAGCCACAGTCGGAAACAGTATGGCATCAGGCGAATCATTATAATATTCCCCGCATTGCGTTCATCAATAAAATGGACAGGCAGGGCGCCGATTTCCGGCGCGTAGTAAGCGATATACGCCAACGGCTAAACGCCAATGCGCTGCCCGTACAGCTACCCATTGGTGCGGAAGATGACTTCTCCGGGGTAATAGACCTTATCACCATGAAAGCGCTCGTATGGAACACCGCAGACGGTAAAACATATGAAACGCTGGATATCCCGTCGGCCCTGCTGAACGAAGCGCTGGAAGCACGTAATTATTTACTGGAAGAATTATCCCTGCTGGATGAATCTTTACTGAATAAATATACCACTGTTCCCAACAGTATCCTTCCGGAAGATATTTACGCCGCACTGCGCGGCGCTACCATCCGCCTGGAAGCGGTACCCGTATTGGCCGGTGCCGCTTATAAAAACAAAGGTATACAACCCCTGCTCGATGCAGTGGCTACCTACCTCCCTGCTCCGTCAGACATCGGCGATGTAAAAGCCGCCGATCCAGAAACGGAAGCAACGGTGATGATCCCGGTTAGTGAAAACACGCCGCTCGCTGCCCTTGCGTTTAAGATCATAACAGACGATTACGTAGGGAAGTTAACGTTAGTGCGGGTATATGCAGGCGTATTACACAGTGGCGATACACTCTGGAACAGTCGCACCGGCCGCAAGGTCAGGATCAGCCGCCTCATGCGTATCATGTCCGATAAATATGAAACAGTGGAAGAAATAGGCGCCGGCGATATCGGTGCGGTAGTAGGACTGAAAGATGTAAAAACAGGCGACTCCCTTTCGCATCCGGATCACCCGGTATTGCTGGAAAAAATCAGCTTCCCGGAACCCATGATCGGCTATGCGATTGAGGCGAAATCTGCCAAGGACAACGACAAACTCGGCGATGCCTTAAACAGGTTGCTGGAAGAAGATCCTACGCTCACCGTAACAGTGGATAACGCTACCGGCCAAACGATTTTGAAAGGCATGGGCGAACTTCACCTGGAAGTAGTGCTGGAAAAGCTGGCAACGCAATATCATCTCGACATCAACAAAGGACAACCGCAGATTGCGTATAAAGAAATATTTACGCAGGCCATTACCCATCGTGAAGTGTATAAGAAACAAAATGGTGGCTCCGGCAACTTTGCGGACATCCAGTTTGAACTATCACCCGGCGATGAACAGGCAACCGGGCTGGAATTTATCAACGAAATCAAAGGCGGTGCTATTCCAAAAGAATTCATTCCTGCGATCAGTAAAGGGTTCGAGTCCGCCATGAACAATGGCGCCCTGGCGGGCTACCCGGTGAAGTCCATGCGCGTGCGATTGCTGGATGGTTCCATCCATAACAACGACTCCCACGCCCTGGATTTTGAACATGCAGCCATCACCGGTTTCAAAAGCGTAGCTGCCAAAGCAGTTCCCCGCTTGTTGGAACCCTGGATGAAAGTAGAAGTAACCATGCCGGAAGAATTTACCGGTACCCTCACAGGCGATCTGAACAGACGCCGCGGTGTGATCAAACAAATGGAGATGAATGGAGCCGTGCAAACCAT
This sequence comes from Chitinophaga sp. ARDCPP14, assembly GCF_051362515.1. Lineage (NCBI taxonomy): Bacteria > Pseudomonadati > Bacteroidota > Chitinophagia > Chitinophagales > Chitinophagaceae > Chitinophaga > Chitinophaga sp. ARDCPP14. The sequence continues at coordinate 7,209 of NZ_JBKIXB010000012.1, forward strand.
CACCGCTATGGTGCCGTTGTCCGAATTATTCGGTTATATAACGGTACTGCGTACACTCTCTTCGGGAAGGGCCGCGGCATCGCTGACATTCGACAGCTACCAGACCGTTCCTGGTAATATTACCAGCCATCTGCTGGTGAAATAAATGAAAATGGTGAAGGACAATCCTTCACCATTATTTTATGCGAGAAAACCATTTCCTATTGCAACACCTCACGATCGCTGTGAACATCCTGGTAAAATTTCTTTACCAGCCGGCTATCTGGCAGGGAGTTTAACACAGCGATAAACCATTTGCCGTCTTTCTTCACCACCTTGCCCTTATAATAACCGACCGACATCAACTGGATCTGCCCGGTGGTAAGGTCTGTCCAGAGGTTACTGGCATACATCGTTACCCGCACCGTATCATTTGTGCCGGGATAAAACTGCATATTGGAGATAAGGTGCCTCGACTGGTAATGCGTATTCCGGATACTCAGCACCAGGGAATCCATTTTAGCGGTCCAGTTTTGTTTTCCTTTTAGCTTTACCCCATCAATTTCCCCGCGGATGTTATCATCCATAAACTCCACACATTTATCCAGGTGACCGTTGTCGAAATGCTCACAGAAGCCATAAATCACTTTTTCAATCTGTTGTTGTTCCCGGTATCCCAGGTCGCGGATATGGCCAACGTCCGGGGTAACGGCAGCGGTGCTGTCGGCGGTAATTTTTTCTTCGGGAGATGTGTGGCAGGAAAAGAGGCCTATGGTGCTAAGAACAAGCGCAGTGGCAAACGGGAAAAATCTGGACATCTGATAAATTTTATGATATAACAAAACAAACGCATAATTAGTTTTATTATATCATAAAATTTTCGGTCTATAACGGACACTTCTGGTGATAATCAATTAATTCAATCGGCGTGTTGGCCAGTTCAATGCCTTTATAATAGGCTTCAATCTCATCTAATACGGCTTCCACTTCTTCCACGGTTTTCATGGTCACCAGCCGGGTGCGGAACTGTTTGATATCAGGTAACCCTTTCAGGTAATTGGCGTAGCAGCCGCGCATTTCGTTGATTCCCTGCACAGGGCCTTTCCATTCCACCGACAGGCGGAGGTGTTTCTTACTTACGGCAATACGTTCTTCCAGGGTGGGGCCAGCCATAATCTCGCCGGTATTCACATAATGTTTGATCTCCCGGAACAACCATGGATAGCCAATTACTGCACGGCCGATCATAATACCATCTACGCCGTAACGGTTTTTATATTCCAGCGCTTTCTGCGGGCTATTAATATCTCCATTACCAAAAATAGGAATATGTATACGGGGGTTATTTTTTACTTTACCGATGAGGGTCCAGTCGGCTTCGCCCTTATACATCTGGCAACGGGTACGGCCGTGGATAGCCAGGGCTTTGATGCCCACGTCCTGCAGCCGCTCTGCTACCTCTTCAATATTCTTTGAGTCGTCGTCCCATCCCAGCCGGGTTTTCACCGTAACAGGCAGCTTAGTGGCCTTTACGCAGGCTTCAGTGAGCCGTACCATCAGGTCCAGGTCCTTTAGTACACCGGCGCCGGCGCCTCTTCCGGCTACCTTCTTCACCGGACACCCAAAATTGATATCCAGCAGATCCGGGTTGGTAACATCCACGATCCTGGCAGCCATCGCCAGGCTATCCTCATCCCCGCCAAAGATCTGTATCCCCACCGGGCGTTCATATTCAAAAATATCGAGCTTCTTCCTGCACTTCATAGCATCACGGATCAACCCTTCACTGGAAATAAATTCCGTGTACATCAGGTCAGCGCCCGCATCCTTGCACACCGCCCGGAAAGGAGGATCACTCACATCCTCCATAGGAGCCAGCAGCAAAGGAAAATCAGGAAGCGTTATGTTATCAATCTTTACCAAAATCTATATCTTTTTGCAGAAGCCGCAAAGATAAAGAATTATTACGCGGATTTTGTCTTTCTCGCTGATTACGCTGATTATACTGATTACTTTGATTTGATCACTTTGGATTTTAAAGGATTTTGGGGAGATATAAGCGATATATTCCGCTTCTATCTCCCGAAATCCTTTAAAATCCCCAAATAAAATCCAGGTAATCAGTATAATCAGCGTAATCAGCGAGAAAGACAAACTCCGCTTTTCCGCTTCTATCTCCCAAATCCTTTAAAATCCAAAGTGATCAAATCAAAGTAATCAGTATAATCAACGTAATCAGCGAGAAAGACAACATCCGCTTTAATTCGCTAAATTTACTTACTTTTCGTTGGTATAATCTTTGGCCCCGCATCCTAAATCTTTCCGTATGCAAAAATTTGACGCCATAGTAATCGGATCAGGTCAGGGGGGAAATCCGCTGGCAAAAAAAATGGAAGAAAAAGGCTGGAAAACCGCGCTCATTGAACAACGCTATCTCGGTGGCACCTGCATCAACGATGGCTGCACACCTACCAAAGCAATGATCGCCTGCGCAAAAGTAGCACATACCGTTTTTCATAGTAAAGACTGGGGCATTCACAGCCACGGATTCATGGTGGATCTGCCGTTTATTGTAGCGCGGAAAAACAATATCGTAACGGAATTCCGCGGAGGAACAGCCAAAGGATTACAATCAGATAATGTAAACATCTTCATGGGAACAGCCGCCTTCACCGGGCATAAAACAATTACGGTGACCGGCTACAAAGGAGAAGAAGATATACTAACTGCCGATCACATTTTCATCAATACCGGCACCAAGCCGTTTATTCCCCCTATACCGGGCCTGGCTGAGGTACCCTATCTTACCTCCACCACCCTGCTCGATGAAGTAACGGTTCCGAAAGAACTGATCATTCTCGGCGGCAGCTACATCGCCCTGGAAATGGGACAACTCTATCAGCGTTTAGGCAGTCACGTTACTATAATAGAATCCGCTTCTCAACTGGTATCAAAAGAAGATGCCGACGTGGCGGCGGTAATAAAAAAAATGCTGGAATCGGAAAACATGCAGATCCATACCGGTACACAGGTAACGCACGTATCCCTCAATGGGAAAAGGATCAGCATAGACATTACCACCGGTAATGATAAAGATACTATAACGGGCACGCATATACTGATTGCAACCGGGCGCACGCCACAAACCGCGGCACTGCAGCTCCAACAAACAAATGTACTTACAGATGAAAAAGGGTTTATACAGGTAAACGACCGCCTGGAAACTTCCCAACCGGGCATCTATGCCCTCGGCGATGTAAAGGGAGGCCCTGCATTTACACATATCTCCTACAACGATCATCTCATTATTTATAAGAACATTTTTGAAAATGCAAACATCAGTATAAAAGACCGGCAGATACCTTACTGTATGTTCACCGACCCGCAACTGGGACGTATCGGCATCACTGAAAATGAAGCGCGGAAAGAAGGTATCCCGTTTAAAACAGCATGCCTGAGTATGGACAAAGTTGCCAGGGCCATAGAAACGGGGCAAACAAGAGGTTTTATGAAAGCACTGGTACATGAACACACCGGTAAAATCCTGGGAGCCGCTGTAATAGGCACCGAAGGCGGCGAAATCATGTCCATCCTGCAGATGGCCATGCTGGGCGGTGTCACTGCCACGCAGATACGTGAAATGGTGTTTGCCCATCCGCTCTATGCAGAATCATTAAACAATCTCTTTATGACCCTGGAGAAACCTGCTCCATAATGAGCAATTTTTTCCACAATCTGATATATACCGAATGATCAAACTGTCGAATGTTTCCAAATATTTTGGTCCTGGAAAGAAAGCAGTCGATGATATTTCCTTTGAAGTAAAGGAAGGGGAAACACTGGTACTGCTGGGCACCAGCGGCTGCGGCAAAACCACTACCCTCCGCATGATCAACCGCTTACTGGAAGCCGACAGCGGCCAGATATTTATTAACGGGAAAGAAATACAGGAGCTGTCTCCTGAAATACTCCGGCGTAACATCGGCTATGTATTACAGAACACCGGGTTGTTCCCGCATTACACCGTGAGCGACAACATCGGCCTCGTACCCTCCCTGCTGAAGTGGGATAAAAAACGTATTCACGATCGCACCACCACGCTGATGGATAAACTCCGTTTACCTGCCGCCACCTACGCGGAAGTATATCCGCAGCAGCTCAGTGGCGGACAACAACAACGTGTTGGCCTGGCCCGCGCACTGGCGGCAGATCCGCCGGTACTCCTCATGGATGAACCCTTTGGCGCACTGGATCCGCTTACACGCATCAGTGTCCGGAAGGAATTTAAATCGCTCGATGAGATCAGCCACAGAACCATTATCCTGGTAACACATGATGTGGAGGAAGCCTTTGAACTGGGCCACCGGATCTGTCTCATGAACGAAGGACGTATCCAGCAACTCGGCACACCTGCGGAACTGATCTTCCATCCGGCCAACGATTTTGTAAGGTCATTCCTCGATCCGCAGCGACTGCAGCTGGAGCTGAAGTCCCTGCAGATAAAAGACCTGTGGCAATGGTTGCCATCTTCCACTGCTGCTGCAAACGGGCAATTAACCGCCTCCAGCACCTGCTGGGACGCCCTGGAAGCCATTACGCAACAGCCGGTAGCCGTAACATACGAACAGGAACAAAAAATAATTGACGGGAATGGACTTATGGCGGCAATAGCTGCCTACAAAAATTAACGCAACGGCATGGAAGCAACCGAAACCTTATTTGAATTTGTACAACAACAATCCGGTAAACTGCTGGAGCAAACCCTCACGCACACCGGGCTTACCTTTATATCTGTGCTGCTGGCCGTAGCCATAGGCGTACCCGCCGGCATTTTCATCACCCGTAAAAAAAGACTGGCAGCACCTGTGCTGGGCTTCGCCGGCGTAATGCAAACCATTCCAAGCATCGCCCTGCTGGGGTTCATGATCCCGCTGCTGGGCATTGGCCCCAAACCCGCTATAGTAGCCCTGTTTCTTTATGCACTGCTTCCCATTATCCGTAATACCTACACCGGTATCAGCGGCGTAGATCCCAATGTAACAGAAGCAGCTACCGGTATGGGAATGAGCCGCAGGCAAATGCTGATGAAAGTACAATTGCCACTGGCCATGCCCGTTATACTGGCCGGTATCCGCACCGCAACAGTGATCAATGTAGGCGTAGCCACCCTGGCTGCCTACATCGCCGCAGGCGGACTCGGGGAATTTATCTTCGGCGGCATCGCACTCAACAACACCAATATGATGCTGGCGGGAGCCATACCCGCAGCTTTACTGGCATTGCTGTTCGACTGGCTCCTGTCGCTGCTCCAGCACATCAATATCCGGAAAGCCCGTAAAACATTATACGCACTGCCTTTTATCTTCCTGCTTCTCTCCTCTTTCTATCTTTTGCCCGATACCTACAGCGGTAAAATGCTGGCCGGATTCACCCCCGAATTTATGGGCAGAAAAGACGGTAACCTCGGGCTAAAATCCGTATACGGCCTGCATATCCGTACCCTCGTCATCAGCGACATGATCATGTATAAAGCCGCCTACGAAAAAAAGCTGGACGTTATAAGCGGAAGCAGCACAGACGGCAGGGTAAAGGCTTTTGACCTGGTTGTACTGGAAGATGATAAACATATTTTTCCGCCCTATTATGCAGCCCCTATTGTACGGGAAGAAACCCTGCAACAATACCCGGAACTGGAACCGGCACTCAACCTGCTGGTTGGTACAATTAATGATAGTATCATGACGGAATTGAACTACCGGGTGGACTATCTTAAACAAAATCCGGAAAAGGTGGCAAAGGATTTTCTTGTTGCCAGGCAACTCTGGAAACCAGCCGGCAACGGCGCTAAAGGCACTATCCGCATCGGCTCGAAAATTTTTGGCGACGGTTATATCCTCGCCGCCATGTACAAGATGCTGATCGAAGGTCATACCGGTCTTGCTGCAGTCACCAAAACAGGACTCGGCGGTACAAAGATTGTGTTCGACGCATTGGTAAACGACCAGATAGATATGTACCCGGAATACACCGGCACCGGTTTGCTCGTATTACTCCAGGCGCCGCAACAGGTCACAGACAGCATTATCGGCGACAGCCAGAAAGTTTACGACTATGTAAGCGCAGCATTTGAAAAACAATATCGTATCAAATGGCTGCAACCCATCGGATTTAATAATACCTACGCATTAATGATGCAGAGAGCCGCAGCAAAAGAACGGCACATCCGCAGCATTTCTGATTTTACAAAATATGTGAATCAACAGTAAGCACCTGTAATTATGTTACTGAAAGAACAATATGAAACAGTACGGCGGAGAAGCGAAAAAATTTGCGCCCCGCTAAAAACGGAAGACTATGTAGTGCAACCTATTGTGGATGTAAGTCCGCCTAAATGGCACCTGGGCCACACCACCTGGTTTTTTGAAACATTTATCCTGCTTCCTAACGCTAAAGGTTACACGGTTTTTGATCCTCAATATAATTATGTTTTCAACAGCTACTATGAATCCGTTGGCGCACGGGTGATCCGCACCAATCGCGGTAACCTGAGCCGCCCGGCAGTGGAAGATATCATGCGCTACCGGAAGTATGTGGATGAAGCCATGACAGATTTTTTGAAAGAAGAACTGTCCCCGGAGCTGCAGGAGCTGTTTATTCTCGGACTGAACCACGAGGAGCAGCACCAGGAATTACTGTACACGGATATTAAATATATCCTCGGGCATAATCCCCTGTTCCCTGCCTACGATATTCATCATAAAGATATACCCATAGTGAACAATCCCGGCGATACCTGGTTAAATATACGTGCCGGCGTATATGATATCGGCTTTGCAGGGGACGGATTCTGTTTTGATAATGAACTGGGCAGGCATACCGTATATTTGCAGGATTATAAAATCAGTACCACGCTGGTCACCAACACGGAATACCTGGACTTTATCCAGGCCGGTGGCTACCAGGATTTCCGCTACTGGCACGCGGAAGGATGGGACTGGGTAAAAAATAACCAGGTAACCACCCCGATGTATTGGTACAACATCGACGGGAAATGGATGCATTATACCTGGCAGGGGCTTCAGCCAATCATGCCGGATGCACCTGTTACGCATATCAGCTACTACGAAGCGGCTGCATATGCCGCCTGGAAAGGACAACGGCTACCAACAGAGTTTGAGTGGGAAGTAGCCGCACCGCAACTGGCATGGGGCCAACGGTGGGAATGGTGCGAAAGCGCTTATCTCCCCTACCCCGGCTTTGCAAAGGCGCCCGGCGCCATCGGTGAATATAATGGAAAATTCATGATCAATCAGATGGTACTGCGTGGTGGCTCTGAAGTAACTTCGCCCAACCATAGCCGTATCACTTACCGTAATTTTTTCCATCCTTCACTGAGATGGCAATTTACCGGGATAAGATTGGCAGGATGATTGAGACAACGTTGTGAAATGATCCGGATCTCCGGAAAATAGCTTCGCTGCTTTCCGTGAATCCAAGTTCAGAACATCAAAAAATAATTATGACTGTAATTCCTAATGTACTTGCGCCATGCAAGCGCAAACCGGCCACCGATATATTTTATCACGACGTGGTGCAGGGCCTCACTGCACCCCAGAAATACCTGGACCCGAAATATTTCTATGATGCGGCAGGAGATGCCCTCTTTCAGCAGATCATGCAGTGCCATGAATATTACCTGACCGGATGCGAAATGGAAATTCTCCGCGAACAGTCTGCGCAAATAGTACAGGCGTTACAGTTATACGCCGGCGATTTTGATGTGGTGGAACTGGGTGCAGGCGACGCTACCAAATCCGTTCACTTGCTGCAACAGCTGATCAATAACGGCGTCGATTATACGTATTTCCCCATCGACATTTCCGCCAACGTGATCACGCAACTGGAAAAGAACCTGCCCGCGCAGGTACCCGGCCTGCAATTGCATGGCTTAAACGGGGAATATTTCCATATGCTGCAGCAGGCCAATAAGGTGACCGCCAAAAAGAAAGTATTGCTTTTCATGGGCGCCAACATCGGCAACTTCAGCGTGAGCGCCGCCCGTAGCTTCTGCCAGCAGCTGCGGCAATATATGCAGCCCGGCGATCTGCTGCTGACAGGCTTCGATCTCAAAAAACATCCGCAGGTAATCCTGAATGCATATAACGACTCCGCCGGCATCACCCGCGCGTTTAACTTCAACCTCTTACACCGTATCAACAGGGAACTGTATGCAGATTTTGACACCTCAAAATTTGAACACTTCCCTACCTACGATCCGGTTACCGGCGCCTGCAAAAGTTATCTCATCAGCCTGGAAAACCAACAGGTGCACATCGGGGAGGATACGACCGTAAATTTTGCAGAAAATGAATCCATTTATATGGAGATCTCACAGAAGTACAGCCTGGAAGAAACAGACCAGCTGGCCGCCTATGCAGGCTTCAGGCCGGTGGCCCGGTTCTTCGACCGCAAACACTGGTTCACCGATTGTTTATGGAAATGTATTTAATGCCAGGCATTCAGCATTCTTCTGACAGCTACAATCTCACCGGTGTGATAACTGGTGTGATCCAGCAACAATACGGCTTCCCGGAATAAGTGCTGCCCGGTGCCATGCGGAAAAGGCGCAAACAGATCATCGCTCTGTTCCAGCAGGTCAATAAAGGCATGCAGGTCCTTATCCACCTGCTCCACGCTGTGCTTCCATGCGGCATCGTCCTTCGGAGCAGTTTCCTCCGGCCAGTAGGCCTTTGGCCACTCAATTTCCTTATAGTCCGGGTTCCTGGAGAAATCGAGGATATCATATTGCGTAATCCTGATATGCTCCACCAATTGCCAGATGCTGTAAGGCATACCGGCAGGTACCACCCCCCTCAGATCAGCTGGCAGCTTTTTTACCGAATCGCTGAAAGTGACGTGTGCATTGGGTTTAAGCAACATGTCCTTCAGCGATTTAACTAACGTAGCAGTATTCATAAAATAGTAATTTTATTTGTCGGGGTTCAAAGATCAAAAAAGAAAGACATCTCATCAAAAAATACTCCAATAATCATGGCCCCGGCATTTGTGAATCAATTGTTAATCTCGTTATCTTATTAATAATTCTTTAACCATTCTGACAACATTTGGTATTGATTAACGGGATGAGGATGCTTCCATACTATCATTGTATTGAAATAACCAAAATCCTCGCATGGCAAAATACTACGCATTATCGTTAACCGTACTGCTGATAGGAATGCATTTCACGCTTTCCGCACAAAGAGAAATAAAAGGCCATGCGTATGATAAAGATACCCGTAAACCACTGACAGGAGCAAATGTACTGCTCTTCACCGCAGAAAGATCCATTCTTAAAGCACAGGGCATCACGAATGAATCCGGCGACTTTATCCTCAAAAAAATACCACAGGGAAATTATGTGATCACGATCAGTTTCATGGGATACGATGCCGCTACCTCGCTCATCATGATATCAGAAAAGTCAGCCAAGGTATTCCAGGTAGACCTTCGCTTTTCCGGTCTTCAGCGTAACCCGATCAAACTAAACAGCGTTAACGTAAAAGTAAATAAATCGGCATTCACCATACGAAAAGATACTGTTGAATTTTCTGCGGGCGATTTCCAGACAACCGAAAATGCTTCTGTAAGAAGCCTGCTCAATAAACTCCCCGGCATCACCATTGATGCCGATGGGAACCTGTCTTTCCAGGGCACCGCTATCAAAACCATCCTGGTAAATGGCAGACCGCTTTTCCAGGATGGCAATAGTGCAACAGGCGACACCAAAAAAATAACGCAGAACCTGCTGGCGGATATTGTCGATAAAATACAGGTCATCGACAGAAAAAGAATAGATGGTATGGTGGAAGGTGGTAAAAATGAAAAGGTCATCAATATCACCGTTAAAAAAGAATATAAGAAAGGATTCAATGGCACTGCCGGCGCAGGCTATGGAACTGACAAACGGTATAACGCCGCCGCCAACGTTAATATGTTCAGGGATACCAGGCAGGCGGTGGTGATGGGATATATCAATAATGTCAATTCCTCCCGCGGCCCTGCTTCCACCGATGAAAACCTGAGCAGGGGAGAAAGTATGATGGGCGGCCTCTCCAGGAAAAATAATGTCAGCGCGAATCTTGGTACCGATATCTCCAAAAAAATAAAACTCAACGCCAACTTCCTCCATCAAAGCCAAAACGTCAATAACAGCCAGCAGCAACAGCGCGACAACGTACTTCCGGACAGTAACTTCCGCTACAACAACAACAATACCTCGGGAAGCACTGCCAACATGAATATCCTCTTTACCAACCTGAGCATCCAGGTCGATGAAAAAAATCTTGTCTCCATAGATATGTCGGCCAACACACAACATAACACTTTCCGCTCCTTCAATCAATACGTTTCAACAGGCGGGAAAAGCAATGACACGATCAACTTTGGCAACACCAATAACCTGGAAACAAGAAGGAATAATGTTATCAACCTCACCACCCAATATAACCATCAGTTCAGTCCCAAAGCCGGCAGTGTAAGCATATCCTTCAATATTGATCAGAACAATACAAAAGATGAACAGCAGAATACCACCCTGAATACTTTCGCCGCCACAAACCTGGCAGACACCATCAACCAGCAGGTAAATGCAAAAATAAATGTCAGGCGGCTGATGGCCAGGTTTAACTACCAATATCCACTGCTCACTTCCATGTACCTGAACGTATCCTATAAAATAACCAACAACCTCACAAAAAATAACCAGGACGCTTTCGATTTCGATAATGAAAAGAAAGGATATGATCTTGTTAACCAGGACCTGACCTACCGGTTCAAAAACAAGATCAATGAGCAGTCGGTTGGTGCAGGACTCTTTCTTAATAAAACAAAAATACAGGGCCAGTTAAATATTGCCTATAACTTCACAGATTCAAAAAGCAACAACTTCACCGCCGGCAATGAGTTCCTGCAAAGGATTCATTACCTGTCTCCCAACCTGTCCCTTTTCTATAAAATAGATAACTACAAAAGCCTGGACCTGAGGGTAAACAGGGAAACCCGCATCCCTCCTCCCAACGTGTATCTGCCGGTAGTATCTACCCGGAACCCGCTGTATGTGCAACTCGGCAACCCGGATCTGAAACCGTCTATTTATAACTCTGCCGCCATCGGCTACCGTTCCTTCAGCGTGAAAGGCCTTACGTTCAGTACCAACCTTGGCGCTGATTTGCCAAATAATGCCATGACACAATCCATCTACTCCGACTCTGCCGGCCGGCAAATCAATAAACCAGTAAATGTGGATGGAAATTTTAGTTTTAACCAGGACTTTTCAATAGGTAAAAGATTCAGTAAACCCGCCTTAACACTTAACTATTCATTGTCCTATTATTTCAGCCGGAATAATTCGTTTATCAACCAGGTCAAAAGCCGCACTACTGATCTGAGTATCACACAAATGCTGAACGGCTCCTGGATGTACAAAAAAACGCTGGAACTGGAAGGATTTGTAAGCATGCTGTATATCAGCAGCGTTTACTCCATCCAGAACAACAAACATTCCGACTACCTCATGTACAATGTATCACTCACCGCCAACGTTTTTCTCCCTGCCAACCTCAGCATCGGCAGCGCAGCCCTGTATTTCAATAATACCAGTCAGCATCAGCAATTTGTAGTCCTCAACAGCTGGATCGCCAAAGCCTTTGGAAAAGACAAAAGCTTCCAGGCAAAACTCTACGCCTATGATCTCACAAAACAAAATCAATCGCTGCTCACCATGCAATCCCCCACCTACATAGAACAGCAGCGGAACACCGTTCTCACCCAATACTTCATGCTAAGCCTCTCCTGGTTCTTCGGCAAAAAACCAGCGGCGAAGCCTGCGGTGTAAGCATCGCCTTCGGCGATGGAAATTGTCTTGGAGCAGGATTACGCTGATTTTACTGATTAGTTGGATTTTAACTTTTGGATTTTTTTAGATTTTTAGATTAATATAATAATTAAGGGAGATAAAAGCGAATATCCGCTTCTATCTCCCTTAATCCTTTATAAAATCCAAAAGTAAAAATCCAGCTAATCAGTAAAATCAGCGTAATCCTGAGAAAGACAACCTTCGCTTAATTCGCTGGTTTTTCCAGTAATTTGAAGAACTGATCCAACTGTGGCAGTATTACGATCCTCGTTCTGCGGTTGGCTGCTTTGCCTTCAGCGGTGTCGTTGGAAGCGATAGGCAGGTATTCGCTTCTGCCCGCAGCGGTCATGCGTGCTGGCGGAATGTTATACTGGTTCTGCAGAATACGTACTACGGAAGTAGCTCTCTTCACACTCAGATCCCAGTTGTCCAGCAATATATTCGGACGGTAAGGCACGTTATCAGTATGACCTTCTACCATGAATTCAATATCCGGCTGGGCAATCAGCACTTTGGCCACTTTACCCAGTACTTCCTTGGCTCTTTCATTGATTTCGTAACTACCGCTTTTAAACAGCAGCTTATCGGAGATATCTATATATACCACCCCTTTGTCCACTTTAATATTGATGTCTTTATCATCCATATTTCCAATGGCGCCTTTCAGGTTCATCACCAGCTGCATGTTCAGCGAGTCTTTACGGGCAATAGCTGATTGGAGATCTTTAATATAAGCATCCTTGGCGCCAATATTATCCAGGGATTTCTTGATGCTTTCTGCCTGGGCGCCGGAAATTACGGACAACTCCTTCAGGTGATCCAGCATCTGGGTATTGTTGGTTTTCAGTTGCTGCTGTTGCTCCGTTAAATTTGTCACTTTTTCTTTGTACGATGCAGCGGCACGGGCGGCATCTTCTTCGCAGGTTCTCAGCTTACCGTAGGTAGCGCGGTAAAGACTATCAAGTTGCGCATTCCTGGCCTGTGATTCCCTTAATTTACGAGGGGCAGAACAGGATGCAAAAATGGTTACTAAAGCTACCGGCAAGGCTAGTTGTGCTATTTTCATAAAATTACACTTTTTAATAATCTAAAGAATAAGTATATATAAATAGTGGGGTATACAATGGAAAGCAACCCCTGTATAGCAAATAGCAGGCCGAAGCCCCCTTCAGTCCGTTAGAACCCGGTTAGAATCCAGCGTGGTATTAGATGTTGACACGCATAAAAAAAATAAAGCCGTCATCCTAAACAAGCTTTATTCATAAAAAAAAGCTAATGTTTTCCAATATCTAAGTAACTTGTCCGGCAGAGTATACGCTGTATCTATTTTCTATTAATTGCTGAAATGTATGAGAAAGGTGGTTTCTTCGGGTCAACCAACAATAAAGGAAATTGCAAAAAGGCTGAACATCTCTGTATCCACGGTATCAAGGGCGTTACATGATCATCACAGTATAGGTTTAAGAACTAAAACCAGGGTAAAAGAACTGGCGGCCGAACTGAATTATGAACGCAACCAGACAGCTATCTATTTCCAGCAGGGTAAAACATTTACAATCGGTATCCTTTTACCCGAGCTGTCGGAGGCATTCTTTGCCAGCGCTATCAGCGGTATCGAAGACACGGCATACAGCAATAACTACACGGTACTGCTGGGACAATCACACGATGATGAAGCCCGTGAAAAACAGATCATCCAGAGCATGAAACAGCACCGGGTGGACGGCTGCATTGTTTCTATCGGAAAAAATACCAGCAATTACGAACACTTTGAAATGCTGCAACAGGCAAGGATTCCGGTGGTTTTCTTCGACCGCATTCCCAACCTTCCTGATATGCACGCGGTTTCCTGCAACCTGGAATCCGGCACCGTACAGGCAGTGGATTTCCTGCTGAAACAGGGCCACCGCGTAATTGGTATGATCAACGGCCCCGAAACAATGGTGGCCAGCAAGGAACGTGCTACCGGCTACATCAGGGCACTGCAGAAACACCGCCTTAAATACGATCCCAAAATGATCGTCAACGCCGACCTCACCGCCGCAGGCACAGAACAAGCCATGCAGTACCTCCTGTCGCTCAAAAGAAAAGTAACGGCCGTCGTTACTTTCAATGACTATGTAGCCATGGATGCCGTACAGTATGCCCTGAAACAAAAATTGGAAATAAATAAGGATATAACTTTTGTATCTTACGCCAATACACCGGTAAGCGGGTATACAGCCTTTCCCCCTGCTGCATCTGTGGAGCAGTTCCCTTATGAACAGGGCCAGGCGGCTACTAATATGTTATTATCACTCCTGAACGGAGAACATGCCTTGAATGATTTTCAACGCACTGTCATGGAGTCGCAACTGGTGATACATCACCGCTGAGGCATTATCTTATCGATAACCTTGCCACAGTAGTTGACCGTGGCAGGTTATTCGACTTCATTGTTCGCTGTCTATAATTGCTGCTTTTCCAGCTTAGTTCACTTTCTGATTAATTGCTACAACGATTCTACATGATTTTTTTGGCATTCCATGTACGCAAACGCTTGCGTTATCCGCGCAAGCGTTTGCGTAAAGCCTGTTTTCGCTTGTTTTAGCTATTGTTGCACCACCCACCTGTTCACCGTGTTTAACGGCCCTTCCAATACAATCTTGTAAAATGAGGATGGAAGCGATTTTACGCTGATGCTGGCGCCTTCTTTTGATACAGGCACCTCTCCCAGCAGCTTATATTCATCGTGCCCGCCGGTTTTATAATGATTAGTTGTCGTAACCCATATTTTTACGCTTCCCTTTTTATCATAAGCTTTCCATCCCAGTTGCAACTGATCCTTCACTAAGCTGGCAGTAGGCTGCGCCAGTGAAATAGCGCCTGTCAGCGGCACGCCATCCAGTTCACGCGCATTCTCCTTAGGAATAGAGATATTCATAAACCGCGCAATGGAAGGCAGGATATCTACAATACCCGGTTGCGCCGTTTTAAAGTAAGGATTCAATCCTTTTGCATTGGTAACAATCCAGGTAGTCCGCTCACGATCCGATTGCCCGCCGTGGCCATGTCCGCCATGCGCATCACGACCGTGATCCGTGGTAATATAGATCTGCCAGTCTTCGTTGAAATTTGCACGCCTGTATTCCATCGCATCCCAGATCTTACCCACCATGTCATCCGTCATCCGCACGGCAGTATCCAGCCGCTCACCGGTACCATAACGATGCCCCATGTCATCGCTGTATTCCAGGTATACCCAGGTCATATCAGGCGCATCGCTTCTTACAAAATCTGCCGCCTTATTCACCACCGTTTCATCAATAAGATGAATATACCAGCTGTCTTTATCATGCGGAAACCGCACGGTATCAAGCTCCAGTCCATCCACCGCGTGGTCAATATGCAGGTTGCCTGTTTGCGCTAATCCATCTCCCACCAGTTTGGTACGGTTATCCAGCCAGGTGGAAAAAATAGCCGTCTTCTTTTCAGGATAAGCCGATTTAAAAAACCGGAAAATGCTGGGATAAGCATAATTCTGCGCGGCAATATCATTGTCCCATACATTATGTTTATTCACCCAGGTGCTGGTAAGCAAACTGTTGTAACCCACCGCTGAAATAGTAGGCGTCTGCGAATAACCATTCTTCTCTCCTCCCACGTAAGCACGACAATACCCGCCTTCCTTTGCTATGCGCTTCAGGTTTGGAGTGGGCTGCGACTCAATCACATCTGCCGGAATACCATCCGCAATAATAAATAACACTTTGTGTTTCTTCTGCTGTGCCGCTAAAGTGGTAACTGTTAAGAGGCTCATAGCGAGGAATAAATACTTCATCGTTGACTGTTTAAGATTAGCTGATCGCAATTAGCATAAAATAATAAAGCGAAGATAACAGCGAATATTAATTTTTCGCTATGATCTTCGCTTTAAAAAGAAATCTAAAAAACTATTTCAGATGGACGTCAAAATAGTCGGTGATCTTCTGCATCAGGTGAACCCTGTCTTTTCCCAATACATTATGTAAATGCCCCGGATATACGAAATAATCTACCTGTACTTCATTATCTACACAGGCTTTCAGGAAATCCAGCGAATGCTGCCAAACTACCACATCATCGTTGGTGCCGTGGATCAGCATCAGTTTACCCTGCAGGTTTTTTGTTTTGGTAAGCAGGTTGGAATTGGCATAACCTTCCGGGTTTTCCTGCGGCGTATCCATATAGCGCTCGGTATACATAATTTCATACATGCTCCAGTCGATCACCGGCCCGCCGGCTACTCCTGCCTGGAACACGCCCGGATGACGCAGCATCAGCGATGTGGTCATAAAACCACCAAAGCTCCAGCCATGTACACCCATCTTCTGCTGATTAATATACGGCAGCGACTTCAGGTAAGCCACGCCCTGTAACTGATCATTCATTTCCACAGTACCAAGCTGCCGGAAAGTGGCCTGTTCAAAAGCCTTTCCACGGTTATCACTGCCGCGGCCATCCATCGTAAAAATTACGTAGCCATGTTGCGCCATGTATTCATACCAAAGGTTACCGCTGTAGGGATAAGTGTTACGGATCAACTGCACATTAGGCCCATTATAGAGGTATACAATTACCGGGTAGGTTTTGGTAGAATCAAAGTTCACCGGCAGGATCAGTTTACCGTATAAAGGCGTGCCGTCATCCGCTTTCAGTGTCACCTGCCTGATTTGCGGACGCTGAAAGTCTTTCAGCGGATCGGTGGCGGTGATAATATTTTGTTCAAATTTACCGGCGGTGGCAGTTACCCCCGCTACATACGGAGTGGTACCGGAACTGTAAGCATCCAGCACATAGCTGCCATCGGCGCTGGCCTGTGCATCGTGCCAGCCCGCAGCTTTATCGAGTGCGGAAAGCGTTGCTGTTTGCTGCTTGTAATTAATCTTATACAAATGTTTCTCCATCGGGCTTTCTTTGGAAGCCGTGAAGATGATTTCATTTTTCTTCGGAATAAAACCCGTTAGTTCATTCACCACCCAATCACCGGTGGTAATTTCCCGCAGTTGTTCTCCTTTGGTATTATAGAGATATAAATGGTTATAGCCACTTTTTTCGCTCCACCAGATAAACTGATCGGTTGTGCCGGGAACAAAAGTTAACGGATGGGTAGGATGTACGTATTTAGCATCTGTTTCTTCAAACAGTGTTTTTACCAGTTCCCCGGTAGCCGCACTGTATTGGTTCAGCCATAAATGATTCTGTTCGCGGTTCAGCAGCACTACATAAACAGATTGCTGGTCAGGCGCCCAGGTAACACATGTGAGATAATGATCTGCAGGCCCGCCGGTTTTCAGGAAAATAGTTTTTTGGGTAGATGGCTGATAAATACCCAGCGTTACTTCATGTGATTTACCACCCGCCATCGGGTATTTGATATTGGTATTATGCGCGGGCGTTACCGACCAGTCGATAACCGGGTAATCATTTACCATGCGCTGATCCATGCGGTAAAATGCCAGCTGATCACCTTTGGGAGAGAAGAAAATACCTTTGTCGATGCCAAATTCCTCACGGTGAACGCTTTTTCCATTCACAATATTGATATCGGCGTCGTTGGTAACTGCCTGTACATGGCCATCGTCGGTACGGATAAACAGGTTATTGTTTTCGGTCCAGGCAACCTGGCCGCTTTGGTTGTTCACCGTCACATTCTCTGCTTCTTTGGGTAATTCGCACCACTGGCTGAATTGCATGATGCCATTTTGCAGTTGACCTTTATACAGCGTGTTACCGATAGAAAACCAGGCACTGGTAGAAGACATCCAGTGCAGCGGTGGCACACCGCGTAAAGGTTTGGAAGAAAATAACTGTTCATTGAGCCGTGAAAGTGTCAGCAGGGTATCTGTTTTGCCGGCGGGTAGTGCTACCTTGATCCAGGCGTAATTATCTTTTTCCGATAGTATCCTGGTGTAGGCGTTTTCACCAGGCACCCATTCAAACTGTTTTAAGCGCTCCGGTGCCAGTTGCTGCCGAAGCCCGTTAGTGGCTTCCGCCATGGTATACTGACGTTGCTGGCCATAGGTATATTGCAGCCCACCCGTCATCCATCCTGTCAAAAGCAATAGGAAAGCTTTCTTCATCCTTCTTTTTGGGGAGCTAAATTAAGGTTTTACCCGTTACGCGCTCACAAGATGTTTTTTAACCCATTCCCTTTCTTCGGGCAACAGGTAGTCGGCCCGTTTCTCTGTAATCCAGGAAAATGTTTTCTTCACATCTGTCTTTGCAGTTCTGAAACGGAACAGGAATTCCATGCCCAGCATCAGGTCTGTAAAGCCGTTCTTCACCGTTTCTATCGTCATCCGGGCGCTGCTGCGTCTTTTTGATAACAACTCGGTAATGCGGGCGGTCACCGCCTGGATCGCATTCTCATCAGCGTACTTATAAATGGCTTCCATCGCTTCAAATTTGAGTTGTCCACGCATAAGGCAGCGTGTATAAAACATGGCTTCCTTCTCTTTTTCAATGTCAGCGATAGCGGCGAAAGCCAGGCTTTTTACATCCTGGCGGTGATATTCCAGGAGCCTGCGCAGTGCAGGCACACTTTTCTGCGTACCTACTTTATGCAGCAGCAGGGTGATATAATAGATATCGTATTCGTTTACGGTGCGCTTCAGCAGGTTCAGGGCCCAGTCTTCCACCGAAGGGTGGCGGGTACCTCTGAGCGCCAGCAGCGCAGAGCGGCGGATATTATTATTGAGTGAAAGCGTGTTATTAAACAACGGTTCCAGGTTAATATAGCCTGGTATGGCGAGTCCCCGTTCCAGGTCCTGCTGCATCGCAGTGATCATATCGGCATCCTGTTCCATTTTAAGCCGGTCCAAAAGAAAACGGATCACTTCGGGGTCGTTGGTATTCCTGGAAAGCTGGGTGATAATAAAACAGGCGGCGCGGCGCTTATCTTTGTCGGGCTCCTGCTCAATGTATTGATAAAGTAGGGGTATATAAGCGTGATTAGCGAGTTGTTCTGCTTCGCGGAGGGCCTGCCAGCTGGTCGTCTGGCCATTATGCAATTGTTCTGAGCGGTCGCATATCCGTGCTACGAGGTTAGAAAGATAGTCAATCATCAGTAGTTATTTTGATCTGCTACCCCTGCATTTTCAATTATCATACCAACCTGAACAGCCGTCCGAAAAGTAGGGGGCCGCTCCCCTTCAACAATTAACAGTTTTATGTTACATTTGCCCCTGTATTTTCGGACCGGTTATAGAACGTAAAGCATGCACATACTACTCAAGAACGTAAAGATCATAGCGCCTTCCTCACCCTTACACGGGCAGCAAAAAGACATTTCTATTCAGAATGGCATCATTCAGCAGGTTGGTAACAACCTCGAAGATGCCCGGGCAACGGTCATTTCAGGTGATAACCTGCATGTTTCCGCTGGCTGGATGGATGTTTTCGCACATTTCTGCGACCCCGGACAGGAACACAAAGAGGATCTGCAAAGCGGTATCAAAGCTGCCGCCACCGGCGGGTACACAACCGTAATGGTGGTACCCAACACCCAGCCCGCCCTGCATACCAAACCGCAAATCGAATACGTACTGAGCAGAACCCGTCATTCGGCCGCCACGGTGTTGCCAATTGGCGCTGCTACGAAAAACCTTGAGGGTACCGGCCTCGCGGAAATGTACGAAATGCAGCAGGCAGGCGCTGTAGCCTTCTCCGATGGCCTCAAGCCATTGCAGTCGCCCGGCCTCATGCTCAAAGCGCTGCAATACATCAAAGCATTCGACGGCACCCTTATACAGCTGCCGGATGACCAGAGCATTTCTTCGCATGGACTCATGCACGAAGGCATTTACTCCACCCAGCTGGGAATGCCCGGAAAGCCCGCACTGGCAGAAGAACTCATCATTCAACGCGACCTGGAGCTGGCGAAATATGCCGACTCCCGCATCCACTTTACCGGTATCAGCACCCGTAAATCAGTGGAGCTGATCGCCGCCGCCAAAGCAGCAGGAATCAAAGTTACCTGCTCGGTAACACCTTACCACCTGTCTTTAACCGATGCTCAACTCATCAACTACGATACCCATCTGAAGGTAAATCCGCCGCTGCGCAGCGCTGACGATGTGAAAGCCCTGCAGGAAGCCGTTTTACATGGCACCATAGATTGCATTGCTACTCATCACACGCCGCAGGACTGGGATGCCAAACAGGTAGAGTTTGAATATGCCAAAAATGGCATGATCGGCCTGGAAAGCGCCTTCGGCGTAATAAGGCAATACCTGCCTCAGCTGCCGCTGGAACAGCTGATTAACATGCTCACCATCCACCCGCGGAAAATATTCGGTTTGCCACAGCCGGCCCTGCAGGAAGGCGCCGCCGCCAACCTCACGATCTTTGATCCGGAAGCCAGCTGGCAGTTTACCAAAGCCCATATCGCTTCCCGGTCCAAAAATTCAGCGTATATTGGCGAACAACTGAAGGGGAAAGTACATGCCACAGTGAATGGACCCGTATTTCATATAAATAATTAACCTATATGCAGAAAAGTTCTAACCCAGGCCTGTTATGGGGCGTAGTGGGAGGCGTATCTCTGGTATTCCTGAACGTGATTACTTACATCGCCGGCCCATCTGTATTGTTTGCATGGTGGAACAGCATGTTGCAACTGGCTGTATTTATCGTTATTGCAATATTCGCCGGCCTGGAAGCCAGGAAACAACAGGGAGGGTATATTAGTTTTAAAGAAGTACTGAAACCTGTGTTCACGGCGTTTATTATCGGAACTGCCATCATTACCGTGTACCAGTATATCCTGTATAAGTATATTGATCCAACACTGGTAGATGCACTGAAAGAAAACCTGCTGGAGTCTACAGAAAAGTGGATGCACAAATTCAAAGCGCCGCAGGATGAAATTGATAAGCAACTCGATGAATTAAGTAAAACCGACTTCAATGTTGGTATTAAAAAATCATTCCTGGACTTCCTGAAAGGAATTATATTCTATTTTGCAGTGTCAGCGATTATTTCGCTGATCTTACGCAGGAAACCGGCTGAAAGACCACTTTAATAATACTATTCTATTAAGATGAACATATCCGTAATCGTTCCTTTAAAAAACGAAGAAGAATCCTTGCCGGAACTCGCGGCATGGATTGAAAGAGTGATGGACACACACCATTTCACCTACGAGGTATGGATGGTAGACGATGGCAGCACAGACGACTCCTGGGCCGTTATACAACAACTGGCTGCGCAGAACCCCCTCATAAAAGGGATCAAGTTCCAGCGCAACTACGGCAAATCCGCAGCCCTCAATGAAGGCTTCAGCGCGGCACAGGGCGATGTGGTGATTACCATGGATGCCGATCTCCAGGATAGTCCCGATGAAATACCAGAACTCTACCGCATGATCGTGGAAGAAGGCTTCGACCTCGTGAGCGGCTGGAAAAAGAAACGTTACGATAATGCTTTTACCAAAAACCTTCCTTCAAAATTATATAACTACACCACTACCCGCATGAGCGGCGTGAAACTGCACGACATGAACTGCGGTCTGAAAGCCTATCGCAAAAAAGTAGTGAAGTCCATAGAAGTATACGGGGAAATGCACCGCTATATTCCGGTTATCGCCAAATGGAACGGCTTCCGCAAAATAGGGGAAAAAGTAGTGGAACACCGCGCCCGCAAATATGGCGTTACCAAATTCGGACTGGAACGTTTTATCAACGGCTTCCTGGATCTGGCCACCATCATGTTTATCGGCAAATTCGGCAAACGCCCCATGCACCTCTTCGGCGCACTGGGCTCCCTCTCCTTCTTCGTAGGGTTTGTGATAGCTGCCTATCTCGCACTGGCAAAGATATTCTTTGATAAAGTAAACATGACAGACAGGCCCCTGTTCTATTTCGGGCTGCTTTGTATGATCATCGGTTCCCAGCTATTCCTCACCGGTTTTATCGGGGAACTGGTAACACGCAACGCCACGGAACGTAATTCATACCTCGTGGAAGAGCGGATGGACCATACCAGTAATGTTACGGATGAAGAGTTGCAGTTAGCACACCAACACAACCGCAGACGCTGATCCGCTCATTCATTATCGTTATCTGAATCTATGGCTGACAAAAAGAAAATACTTATTTTAGGTACAGCCTACCCCTTCCGGGGTGGGCTGGCTGCTTATAACGAGCGACTCGCAGAAGAACTCCAGCAAACGGATGAGGTGGAAATATGGACCTTTACCATACAATACCCCAAATTCTTTTTCCCCGGAAAAAGCCAGTTCTCTACCGACCCCGCTCCGGCGCATCTGCGCATCAAAAGATTGATCAACTCCGTTAATCCGCTGAACTGGTTAATAACAGGCCGCAAGATCCGGAAAATGAACCCGGACATCATCATCACCAAATACTGGCTACCCATCATGGGCCCGGCATTAGGCTCCCTCCTGCGGTTAGGCAAAAGAAAACACACCAAAGTTATTGCCGTACTGGATAACGTAGTACCGCACGAAAAAAGGCCCGGTGATGTAGCTTTTACAAAATATTTCCTGAAACCGGTAGATGCCTTTGTAGCCATGAGCCAATCGGTACTCAACGACCTGCGGGTATTTGAGCCCGTGAAAAAAGCCTCGCTCATTCCGCATCCTATCTACGACAACTACGGCGCCCTGATATCGAAAGAAGATGCGCGCGCCCAGCTGAAACTGAACCCGGGCAAAAAATATATCCTCTTCTTTGGCTTCATCCGCCAGTATAAAGGACTCGATCTGCTGTTGCAGGCAATGGCGGATGAAAGACTGAAAAAACTGGATGTTCACGCCATCGTTGCCGGCGAATATTATGAAGATGCAGCCCCCTACCTGGAACTGCTGAATAAATTGCAATTGGGCGACCGCGTGCTGATGCACACCGATTTCATTCCGAACGAAGCCGTTAAAAACTATTTCTGCGCCGCCGACCTGGTGGTACAACCCTATAAAAGCGCTACCCAGAGCGGCATTTCACAGATCGCCTATCACTTCGAAAAACCGATGGTGGTAACAAATGTAGGCGGACTCGTGGAAATGGTGCCGGATGGCGTAGTAGGATTCCAGGCCGAACCGGAACCAGCCTCTATTGCAGCTGCCATCGAAAAATATTTCGTGGAAAACCGCGAAGCTGATATGGTGGAAGCCCTCCGCAAAGAGAAACTGCAATATTCGTGGGCACGGCTGGCAAAAGAAATTCATACGCTGGCAACAGATCGCTGATGAATATGCCGGTGATAGACACAGCGGCATCATAATTGTTGACTACATGGCCAGCAAATTAAACCTGACAACTAGCATGATTTACAGAAGTAAAGCACCTTTACGTATAGGCCTTGCCGGTGGTGGCACAGATGTAAGTCCGTATTCGGACTTATACGGTGGCGCCATTCTCAACGCTACCATCTCCTTATATGCGCGCGCATCCATAGAACCCCTCCAGAACGGACAAGTGGTTTTTGATTGCGCCGACAGAAGGGAAACCGCTACTTATGATGCCGTATACCCTTTACCGTTAGACGGAAAACTGGATATCCTGAAAGGCGTTATTAACCGTGTGCAAAAAGATTATGGCTCCTTACCATCTGCTGGTTTTAAACTCACCACCTTTGTAGATGCACCGGCCGGCTCCGGCCTCGGTACCTCCTCCACCCTCGTGGTGGCCGTACTGGGCGCATTCGCGGAATGGATGAAATTACCGCTGGGGGAATATGACATGGCGCACCTCGCTTATTCTATTGAACGCGAGGACCTGAACCAGGCCGGCGGTAAACAAGACCAATACGCGGCTACCTTTGGCGGCGTAAACTTCATGGAGTTTTACCAGGGCGACAAAGTAATTGTAAACCCGCTGCGTATTAAAGAAGTAAATCTTCACGAACTGGAAAATAACCTGGTATTGTTCTATACATCTACCAGCCGCTTATCTTCCACTATCATCTCCGAACAACAAAAAAATGTAACCGATAAAAAAGATGCTTCCATTGAAGCCATGCACCAACTGAAAGAACAGGCGGTGATGATGAAAGAAGCATTACTGCGGGGAACCATCGATAAAATCGGTGAAATCCTGAACTACGGTTTTGAAAATAAAAAGAAGATGGCCCATGGCATCACCAATCCCCAGCTCGATGAAATTTACGAAGCTGCCCGCAAAGCCGGCGCCAGCGGTGGTAAAATTTCCGGCGCCGGTGGCGGCGGATTCATGATCTTCTATTGTCCGAAAAATACCCGCTTCGCCGTAGTAGACGCACTAAGCGGTTTTGGCGGAGATGTAAAACGCTATACCTTTACCAATCACGGTATTCAAACGTGGAGCATTTAAGGGCACAACAAATCAAAAATATCTGCTGATGAAACAATTCATTGCCAATAAGATCCGGGAAAGCATCGCTGTAAAAGAGGCCATCTGCCAGGATGAACCGTTGTTAAATACCATCAAACTGGTAGCAGAAGCCATTACCCACAGCCTGCAAACCGATCATAAAATCCTTTTCTGCGGAAACGGCGGCAGCGCCGCAGACGCCCAACACCTGGCCGCAGAATTCTCCGGCCGGTTTTATAAAGATCGCATGCCCCTGTATGCAGAGGCACTGCATTGCAATACTTCTTACATCACTGCGGTAGGCAACGACTACGGCTACGATCAGGTATATGCCCGCATCCTGAAAGGCATAGGCCGCCCCGGAGATATACTGGTAGGCATTTCTACCTCCGGTAACTCCGCTAATATCCTTGAAGCCATAAAGGTGGCAAAGGAACAGGGTATGATTGTAGTAAGCATGACCGGCGCCACCGGCGGCAAAATGAAAGAAGGCAGCGACTACCTGATCAACATCCCCTCCGGCGATACGCCCCGCATCCAGGAAGCACATATCACCGTGGGACATATTATTTGCGAAATAGTGGAAAACAACCTGTTTGGCGCATGACGAGAGAATGTATCGTACTCGCCGGGGGACTCGGCACCCGCCTCAGAAGCGTAGTGGCCGATAAGCCTAAATGCATGGCCCCCCTCGGTGAACGCCCTTTTTTATATTACCTGCTGCAATACCTGCATAAACAGGGCATTAACCACGCGGTACTGTCGCTCGGCTACTTGTCTGAACAGGTCATAAACTGGTGCAACAGCATAACACTCCCGCTGCGTGTATCCTTTACCGTAGAAACGGAGCCGCTGGGAACCGGCGGTGGCATCATCAATGCCCTGTCTGCCGTGAAAGGCAATGAGATCTTCATTATTAACGGCGATACCTATTTTGATGTGGACCTCGCAGCGTTTAATAATTTTCACCAGGCGCATCAAAGCCCACTGTCACTGGCGCTGAAACCAATGAAACAGTTCGACCGCTACGGCAGTATCCAGCTGGATGAACATCAGCAGATCACCAGGTTCCATGAAAAAAAATATTGTGAAGAAGGACTGATCAATGGTGGCATCTACCGCACTTCTGCCGGTTTCCTGCAAAGCCTGGCCCTGCCGGAGAAATTTTCTTTTGAGAAAGAAGTACTGGAGCCCGGCGCACAGGCAGGAAAATTATATGGCTTCATCAGCGACACCTATTTCATTGATATCGGTATCCCGGACGATTACGAAGCAGCAAAAAAAGTATTGGTATCATGACCCTATTCCTCGACAGAGACGGTGTAATCAACGATGAAATCCACGATGGATACGTGCTCCGGCCGGATATGTTTCACTTCAGTGAAGGTGTACTGGCTGCAATGCCCATCCTCGCCAGCCGTTTCAAACGCATCATTGTAATCACCAACCAACGCTGTATCGGCCGCGGATTGCTCACTACAGCAGGCTTACAGGAAATTCATACACAAATGCAGCAACAGATTGAGCTGCACGGCGGTAAAATCGATGGTATCTATTTCTGCCCGGATGTAGACAGCAGCAGTCCATGCCGTAAACCCGCCACCGGCATGGGTATTCAGGCAAAACAGGACTTCCCGGATATTGATTTCAGCTCCTCCGTCATGGTAGGCAACACCCTTAGTGATATGCAGTTCGGGAAAAGCCTGGGCATGCAAACCATCTTTATCCCGTCTACCCGTCCGGAAATACCCTTTCCTCACCCGCTGATCGATCAGCGATATCAAAACCTGCTGCAGTTTGCACAGGCGGTACAATAATTCTAAGCCGTAACCGTATAATAGATATGGCAAAAAAAACACTACTGTCACTGCTCTTCGTCTTTACCTCGCTGCTCACCCTGGCGCAGCGGCCGGATGCCGCAGGGCTGAAACAGTTAATGCATAACCAGGATACCCTGCAGGTGCTCAGTCAGGATATCTTCAACGGAAAAGGCGACGAAGGCCGGCAACGGGCTACAGAAGCCTTCATTCCGTTGCTGGTAAGAACACTGAAAACAAAATACTCCTTCCGTTTTCCGTTCGATTCCCTGAAAACCATCTCTATTCAATATCCGCAGGATAGCGCCTTCCGTATTTTCACCTGGGCACTGGAACGCGAAAATGGCTTCTACCGGCATTTCGGGGCCATCCAGATGAATACTCCCGATGGACAGCTAAAGCTCTTCCCCCTGTTTGATGCCTCGGATTATATGACCAACACCGATACCATCGGCGATAATAAATCCTGGTATGGCTGCCTCTATTACAATATTGTGCACCGCCATTATTTCAACAAAGAATATTATACCCTCTTTGGCTGGGATGCCAACAATCCCCGCAGCCAGAAGAAAATAGTGGAAATGCTCACCTTCCAGAATGGTACACCTGTATTGGGCGGCCCGTTTTTTAGTTTTGCGGAAGATAGCACACCCAAACCCACACGCAACCGCTTTATCATTGAATATAAAAAAGAAAGCACCGCCACGCTCAACTATAACAAGGAACTGGACATGATCGTATTCGACCACCTCATATCCGAAACCAATGAGCCCATGAAGAAATTCACTTACGTAACCGATATGGACTACGAAGGCTTCAAATGGCAGGCCGGCAAATGGATGCACGTTAACAAGATCTTTCATGACGCCATCCCGCTCGGAAAAGGCGCTCCTACCCCGCAACCACTGGATCAGAAAAAGAAAAGTATGACCCAGCCTAAGTCGGCAGAAGATTTCCAGCAGGAATCACCCAGGAAACCCGCATCAAAGAAGAAACAATAAAACATTCACATGGCAGCAACGGACAACGAATCAACATACATCAGGGCTATCAGGCTATTCAATACCAATGAAACAGATTGTTCCTTTGAAACCGGTAAGATCCCAACCAGGAACAAAATCGATGCGAACTATTTCTTTTGCCAGACAGGAACCGGTGAGCTGGAACATATTCCCCACCCCGCCCCGCGGCGGCAATTTGTGATAACGCTGAAAGGTAGGCTCCAATTTACCGTCACCAACGGCGATACCTTTATCCTTGAACCCGGCATTATCCTCATCGCTGAAGACGTGAACGGCCCCGGCCATACCTGGGAGGTAACCGACGGCAATGAATGGGAACGGATCTACATCCCTGTGGACGGGGAAAGCAATACTGGCTTCCTCGCCGATCCCAGCTAATACTGGTCTTAAAAAAAATGCGCTTTTTTTCTTTAAAAGAACAATCATTCTCTTATATTTGCATTTAAAAGAGCGAACATTCATTTATCATCTACACTGCAATGCAACTTAATCACTTAAACCTCAGCGTCAAAGATGTACCGGCAACCCGGGCATTATTTGAAACCTACTTTGATTTTATCTGCGCCGACCCAAAACTAAACGATACCCTGTCTGTTTTAAATGGCCCCGACGGGTTTATCCTGGTATTGATGAACCAACGCATGAATGAGAAAGGAAATAACACCTACCCGGATACTTTTCACATAGGATTTTATCTGGAAGATAAAGCCGCAGTAACTGCCACCTGGGAGCGACTGCAAAGCGGAGGTATCGTACTGGACCAGGTTCCGCAGATCATGCGTAAGAACTTTGGCTTTTACTTTACTTTCGACACCTTCATGATCGAAGTAACCACCCCCATCAAAGATTAAAAACAATTTTATGCAATCCGAAATAGACCAAAAGCTGCCCATCGGCTGGTACCTGAAAGAAGCCGATTGTCTCATCACTAATTTCACCAATGCCGCCTTTGAATCCTTTGGCATCAACAGGTTTCACTGGCAGGTATTGAAAAATATAAATACGCACGGAAAGATCTCCAAAGACCTGTATTACCACCAGGTAAGCCGCTTCCTCACCGTTGCAGAGCTGGACGAAATACTGGA
This sequence comes from Chitinophaga sp. ARDCPP14, assembly GCF_051362515.1. NCBI lineage: Bacteria > Pseudomonadati > Bacteroidota > Chitinophagia > Chitinophagales > Chitinophagaceae > Chitinophaga > Chitinophaga sp. ARDCPP14. The sequence goes on from NZ_JBKIXB010000012.1 coordinate 35,358, forward strand.
AACATTGCTCTCACGCAACTGGATCCAACATGCTGATGATCTTTATTCCTTTACAGATACCGGCAAACAGGAGTACGCTGCCATCGACGCGCTCCAAATGAAAAACAGGGAAAAAGTAATGGAAGGCATCACGCCGGAAGAACATCTTACGGCGATCAACTTCCTGGAAAAGATGATCAAAAACCTGGGCGGCAAAATATAATCATCTTACAAAAACAAAAAAGCGGATAGCATTTTACTGCTACCCGCTTCTATATTTTCTGCAACAGGTGGTTAGAATAATTCTCCCTGCCCGCCTGCCGGTCCTTCTTCATTCGGATCAGGATCTTCGTCCTCAGACAACAACTCCGCACTAATCAGGTCATCCCCTGCAATCCTTGTTCCCACTGCTTTCCAGCCGGTAACCTCCACAAATTCAGAAAGATCAATTTCCTCCTCTTCCGGACTGCGTTTCTTGCCTGTTTTCAGCAATACAATTGGCTGGGTATGCGTTGTTACCATTTCCAGGTAATTATTCGCGCCCTCCTTAATGAAATTGAATTTATTGTTTAGCGTCTGCGTTTCAATCCGGAAACGTTTCACATTAAACTGCTTCTTATCCGCATCAAAGTAAATAGCGGTTACCGTTTTTTCCGGGTTGAACTTCTCAATGTACACTACATCATTCGACTCGTAACGGTTGGTGAGATCGTAGTTCGTGAGCTCATAAGTACCGTTTTTAAAGGCAACAAAGATCTTGTCTTCCCCTTCAAAAGCACCAATGTACACGCCACGTTCCTCTGTATTCAAACGACCGGTTTCTGTATCATACCAGATCTTTTGTCCGGCCAGTGTAGACACTCCTTTCTCCTTGAACTTCACACCACGGATCGGGTATTTGGTTACCACGTTCCCCATGGAGTTACGTCCCTTGATCGCAATGGTTTCAAAGAACAGGTCGAACTCCTTGTTACGTGCGCTGCAGTTCGGACTCAGCTTGATGGTCACCACTTCTGCTTCCCCGTTAGGATTCGAAGAGAAATAATGCACTTTGGAGTTCTTCTCCCCTTTATGCGCCAGGTCGTATTCCTTATCGCGGGTAACACCCGTTACATTGAAACGTTTGGCATAGCTCACTCCCGTCTTACCTTCTACATAGATCATGTTGTAAGTAGTACGCTCGTCATTCTTACGGAAAATGTCCACATGAATGATATCCTTGCCCACAAAGGTTTTATCCGCTACTTTGGTCACCAGCATTTTACCATCCCGGCGGAATACAATGATGCTGTCCAGGTCAGAACAATCTGCCACAAACTCATCTTTCTTCAGGGAAGTACCAATGAAACCATCCGCCCGGTTCACATATATTTTAGTGTTGGCAATAGCCACCTGCGCTACCTGGATGTTGTCGAACGTTTTAATTACCGTTTTACGTTCCCGGCCTTTACCATACTTCTTCAGCAGGTTGTCGTAGTAAGCAACGGTATAATCGGTGAGGTTCGCCAGGTTGTTCTTCACCTCTTTGATTTCCGCTTCAATACCCTTGATCTGTTCATTCAGTTCATTGATATCCAAACGGTAAATACGGCGTACAGGCTTTTCCGTTAATTTCACAATATCCTCGCGGGTGATTTCGCGTTTCAGTTGCTTCTTATACGGTGTAAATCCTTTATCAATAGCATTCAGTACGGTTTCCCAGTCCTTATGCTTTTGTTCCAGCTCCTTGTAAATTCCTTTTTCAAAGAAGAGTTTTTCCAGGGAGGTATAGTGCCATTTCTCCTGCAGTTCCGCCAGTTTGATTTCCAGCTCCTGCTTCAGCAGGTCTTTGGTATAATCCGCGGAAGATTTCAGCAGATCGGAAGCCGTGAGGAACTGTGGCTTATCATTTACGATCACGCAGGCATTCGGCGAAATAGAAATTTCACAATCGGTGAATGCGTACAACGCATCGATCGTAATATCCGGTGAAATACCCGGCGCCAGCTGCACTTCAATTTCCACTTCCGCAGCCGTGTTATCCACTACTTTCTTGATCTTGATCTTACCATTGTCGTTCGCCTTTACAATAGACTCCATCAGCTGCGTGGTAGTAATACCATAAGGCACATCCTTGATCAGCAGCGTCTTTTTGTCCTTCTCTTCAATATGTGCGCGTACTCTTACTTTACCACCGCGTTTGCCATCATTGTAACTGGCAATATCCACCATGCCACCGGTAATGAAATCGGGGAACAGTTCAAACTTTTTACCACGGAGGTATTTGATCGAAGCGTCTATAAGCTCAATGAAATTGTGTGGTAATATTTTGGTAGATAAACCAACCGCGATACCTTCCGCTCCCTGTGCCAACAGCAGCGGGAACTTCATCGGTAATGCCAGTGGCTCATTTTTACGGCCGTCGTAGCTAAGCTGCCAGGAAGTAGTTTTAGGATTAAATGCTACGTCCAGCGCAAACTTCGACAGGCGCGCCTCAATATACCTGGCTGCTGCTGCATCATCACCGGTTCTTACATCGCCCCAGTTACCCTGGGTATCAATCAGCAGGTCTTTCTGTCCGAGGTTAACAATGGCATCACTGATAGAAGCATCCCCGTGCGGGTGATACTGCATCGTTTGCCCGATCACGTTGGCCACCTTATTATAACGGCCATCGTCCATTTCTCTCATGGCGTGCAGGATACGACGCTGTACGGGCTTCAGCCCATCTTCCATGCTGGGCACCGCCCGCTCCAGGATTACATAAGAGGCGTAATCCAGGAACCAGCTCTCATACATGCCTCCAACGTGGATGACATTGTGCAGAGATTCGTCTGATGTTTTATTTTCCATGTCCATGTATAATACACTTACGGTTTTACGTTAATCATTTTTTCAAAATCCTCCCGCCAGATACGTACACTGTCTTTTTGTACATCCTCCAGGGAGTTCAGTTCTATAAAGCAACAATCTGTAATGGCCACCAGCTGATGCCATACATTCACAGGTACTTCTACCCTTGCCGGCGCCGTTACCTCCGTTGTTACTATTTCATGGCCTCCCAGCGCACACCAGTGAATGGCTGCCTTGCCGGTGAACAGGTATAGCACCTCCGGGTTCTTATGGTCGCTTTTACCTTCGTGATAATGCTGCCCGCTGCTGCTGCCCGCATTCCGGTAGCAAACCAGGAAATCACCCGTACGGTTGCAGTTCCAGAAATAACCGCTGCCGCGGTCATCAGCTCCCATCAATTCCAGTGGCGTTACGGTTATCATACAGTAGTTGTTGGATTTTCAGTAGTTTCTCCCGGCTGTTTCACTTCAAAATCACGGATCGTTTTCAGATCGCCCCTGCTTTCCAGTTTGCCTTCGCGGATCAGCTCTTTCAGCCGCCAGCCCAGGAACTGGTCCATCACAGGGTATTTCAGTTTACCGGTTACCTGCTGCACTACCCGCCATGCTTTCACAAACTCTTTTCCACTCTGCGCCAGTAACTCCTTGTCGTAAAACAGGGTAGGCTCTCCTTTGATCTTCTTTCCGCCTTCCAGTAAACGGATACCTGCGTTCTCATTCATCAGGCGATGCCACTCATCGCCATCCAGCTCGTATTCTGCCAGTGAAATAGGACGCGCCAGCTTCTTTGCCTTCAGGAATTCCTTTGGCAGTATCTGGTGCAGATGGGTAGGATAAAACACCGCTCCCTTTTCATTAAGGAAAGGCAGGTTGTTGAGGTAAATAATATGGATGCGTCCCGCAAAATCATACAGCTGGCTTACCAGCCAATAGTACCCGCATACATCGCGGGCGTTTTGCCCGGCCCATATCCATACTTCCTGTTCGGGGTCTTCCTTTAATTGCGCTTTCAGGGATTTAAAAAGATCGGCATCATCGGGATCGCCGGTCACTTCTTCTGCCGCCGGTTCTTCCCCGGCTGCCGGAGCTACCGGTTCAATACCCGCCAGCTGCTGCCAGAACTGGCGACGGCCGGCACGGCCCTCTTTGGTGTCCAGGATAAATAATGGTCCAACGGACAGGTCATCTTCAAAACAGCGGATCTCTCCGCTCATTTTCTCATCCATCGCAATCGCCTCTCCCAACACCGGAACCGAAGACTGACCAAAAACAATGTGTATTAAGCCCATATGCCTTTCTATACTGTTTCTTCTACTAAATCCTTTTCATACCGCAGGTTGTTGATGATAAACTCCTGGCGGGTCTGGGTATTTTTACCCATATAGTATTCCAGTAACTTCTGGACATGAATATCTTTCGATAAAATGATCGGCTCAATACGGATATCTTCCCCGATAAAACGGCCAAATTCATCCGGAGAAATTTCTCCCAATCCTTTAAAGCGGGTAATCTCCGGCTTGTTGCCCAGTTTCTTTACTGCCTTCTGTTTCTCATCTTCATTATAGCAGTAAATAGTTTGCTGCTTGTTACGTACGCGGAACAACGGCGTTTCCAGGATATATACGTGACCATTCTTTACCAGGTCAGGGAAAAATTGCAGGAAGAAAGTCAACAGCAGCAAACGGATGTGCATCCCGTCCACATCGGCATCGGTAGCCACCACAATGTTATTGTAGCGCAATCCTTCCAGGCCGTCCTCAATATTCAACGCATGCTGCAACAGGTTGAACTCCTCGTTCTCATATACTACCTTTTTGGTAAGACCAAAACTGTTCAGCGGCTTACCACGCAAACTAAATACCGCCTGCGTTTCCACGTTGCGCGATTTGGTGATGGAACCACTGGCAGAATCTCCCTCTGTAATAAAGATGGTGGAATCCAGCCGGCGGGCTTCCTGTTCTGCCTTATCTTTCCCGGTAAGCTCATCATTCAGGTGCAAACGGCAATCGCGCAGCTTCTTGTTGTGAAGGTTCGCTTTCTTCGCTCTTTCATTCGCCAGTTTCTTGATACCGGCCAGCTCCTTACGCTCACGTTCACTTTGCTCAATACGTTTCTTCAACGCATCTGCAATTGCCGGGTTACGGTGCAGGTAATCATCGAGGTGCTTGGCGAGGAATTCCAGTACAAACGCCTTTACAGACGGCCCGTTTTCAAAAACAACCTGTGAACCCAGCTTGGTTTTCGTTTGCGATTCAAATACCGGCTCCTGTACGCGGATGGATACCGCCGCACAAATAGAAGCCCGGATATCGGTAGCCTCATAATCTTTCTTATAGAAGTCGCGTACCGTTTTTACAAACGCCTCCCGGAAAGCCGCCAGGTGCGTACCACCCTGGGTGGTATGCTGACCATTCACGAAAGAATAATACTCTTCCCCGTATTGGCTTTCATGGGTAATCGCTACTTCAATATCTTCTCCCTTCAGGTGAATGATCGGGTAACGCAGATCTTCTTCATTCGTTTTACGCTGCAGCAAATCCAGCAAACCATTCTTTGAAATGTATTTCTTGCCGTTGAAGCTAATGGTAAGACCCGCATTCAAAAAGCAATAATTCCAGATCTGGTTCTCCAGGAATTCCGGTATAAAACGGTAGTTTTTAAATACAGTATCGTCCGGTGTAAACGTAACCAGGGTACCATTGGGTTCCGTTGTCGCCGTTTCTTTATGCTCTTTTATTAAAACCCCTCTCTCAAACTCAGCGGTTTTCATCCGTCCGTCACGGATCGACTGCACCTTGAAATAGCTGGACAAAGCATTCACTGCCTTTGTACCCACCCCATTCAAACCTACTGATTTCTGAAAGGCTTTACTGTCGTACTTTGCGCCGGTATTAATCTTACTCACTACATCTACCACCTTTCCCAAAGGAATACCCCGGCCAAAATCGCGGATGGTGACATGATGCTCCGTTACCTTGATATCGACCTGTTTACCAAAACCCATGGTATGCTCGTCAATACAGTTATCCGTTACCTCTTTAAGCAGGATGTAAATACCATCATCCATACTCGACCCATCTCCCAGTTTACCGATATACATACCAGGCCGGAGGCGGATATGCTCCCGCCAGTCCAGCGACCGTATGGAGTCTTCCGTATAGGAAGCAAATAGATCTTTGTTATCCGTTTTGTCCGTGTTTGCCATAATATATTATAATTTCCTAAATACTATTGTTTCGTAGGTCGCACCCTATTTTGCAAGGATACTAAATCTTTTAGCAAAATCTGATTGCTGGCAAAAATAAAGGATTCAGGGAATCATCCCAAGTATAAGTTATACACTATGCTTACATTATTTATTACCAATGTATTAAGACTGTTAAATTTTATATTTCCGGGAGATAATGAACAGTTTTGGGGGTTTTCGGGAAGTATCACATGAAAATGGTATAAAAAAAACTAATGTGAATGGATCCTTATATCAGATATTTCTTTATATTTACATAAGTCAACAATTTTGAGATATCCTAACCTATGTCCCTATGAAAATACTATTTCTAATCCTGCTTACTGCAGTTTTTCTGGTAGCGCTTGTAGCTACCTACTTCATTAAAAAAGAAGAGGATAACAGCATCGGAAATAAATTCCTTCGCCTTATCCGGAAATTTGATTCATGGCAAATGATGCGATGATCAATTTTACCTGCTTTACCAACAAATGGCTTTCATACAATATTCACAACTGGTCACATCAGCCTGGCAATAGCCATCAGGGAGTATTATGTCTTAACTATATTACCTATTAACCGTAAATCCCTATCCCATGAAAACCGGTCTGTTATTTAAACTCGCCTGTCTGTTGATTGCTGCTGTAGTATTATCTGTGCACCTGGTGTTCAAACCTAAAGCCGGACACCGGTGAAAAACATTCAGGGATTTTATTGCTTCCACGGGAAACAATAAAATCCCTGAATTACTGATTATCTGTTATAATATTTATTTACGGCATCCGTACGGCTGCGCACGTGCAACTTTTCATAAATATTATGTACATGCCGTCTTACCGTTTCAATACTGATAAATAAGTTGCTGGCAATTTCCTTGTACAAATAGCCTTTCGACAACTGATCCAGGATTTCTTTTTCACGCGTAGTCAATGCTTCCAGTGCCGGATTAGGTTTAGCCTGCTTCTGGAAAAATGCTACCACTCTCCTCGCTATCTGCGAACTCATCGGGGAACCACCATCATACAAATCACGGATGGCTTCGAGTAATTCACCCGGAGATGTTTTCTTAAGAATATAACCACTCGCACCCGCCTCCAGCGCCATAAAAATTTTATCATCATCTTCATACACCGTCAGCATCATAAACTGCATATCAGGATGCTCGCGCTTTAACTGCGCAATACATTCAATACCATTCATGCCACCCGGCAGGTTAAAATCCATCAACACCACATTAGGCATCAGCTGAGGGATTTGCTCCACGGCAGTTTCCGCATTATTGAATGTCCCTACACAGGCATAACCGTCAGAACCATTAATCAGCAATTCCATAGCCGTGCGGATATCATGATTATCTTCTACTATCGCAATAGTGATAGTGTCCATGTTATCCTGGGACTTCTTTTTTGAGTATACCGTCATGTTTAAAAGGAATTATAACACTTAAATGTTATTAAAAACAAATGTATGTTAATTTAGTGGGATATCGAGAAAAACTATTGTTCCATTATTCGAACTGATATCCGCATTTCCGCCAACCGATATCATCCTTTTCTGGATATTTTTTAATCCGTTTCCAAACAATCTTACCTTTTCCTGGTCAAACCCTTTTCCATTGTCCTTAATCATGATCGTCATGTTTTTATGCATCTTCACTTCCACAATTACCTCCGTTGCCTTCGCATGTTTCACTACATTATGCAACGACTCTTTCACTGCCAGGTAAATATTCCTTCGCGTGCCACCACTCAGCTTAATATTTGGAATAGTTTCCGGAATATAAAACTGGTGCGTGATATGTGCATGCTCCAAAAACTCGGCCGCAAAACTTCTCATATAAGCAATCAGGTTAGCCAGCGAATCATTGGAGGAGCTCATCGCCCAGATGATCTCACTCATCTTATCCACCATCTCTCCCGCCGTTTCAGAAATCCGCTCTACTTCCCGCGTCTGCGAAGGATCCTGGATTTTCCGCTTCGCCACTTCACTCAGCAACCGGATAGTAGATAACCCCGAACCAAGATCATCGTGCATATCGCTGGAAATACGCGCCCGCTCCTGGTCTACCGCCTGCTCTTTCTCCAGCTTCAGTTTCTCATGCCGTATCTTATAATCAAGATATAGCGTAGAGAAATAATAAGCAATTCCCAGCAGTAATAACAACAGTAAAAACCGGAACCACAGCGACTGCCAGAAAGGAATTTTGATTACAATTTCCAGCGTGGTAGGAACCGTACTCCAGATATCATCATTATTGGAGGCCCTCAACTTAAAAACATAACTGCCGGGATGCAGGTTGGTGTAACGCGCCATCCTGAAAGTACCCGCCTGCACCCAATCCTCATCCGCTCCTTCCAGCTTATACTGTACCTTGTTCTTTAATGGATTGGTATACTCCAGCGGCACAAATTCGATAGCAATAGTATTCTGATTATACGGCAATTCTATTTTCTTCAGCAATGAAATGGCCGTGTCAGATTCATAAGGCTTGTCCAGCACCTCCATCCGGCGGATGATCACTTTGGCATTGGATAAATTGTCCCGGAAATTCTTCGGGTAAAATCCATTCACCCCACGGATGCCGCCAAAAAATAATTGGCCGTCGATGGACTTATAAAACGCACCGGTATTGAACTCATTCGACTGCAACCCATCTTCATAATTATAAGTAGTGATTTCACCTGTCAGCGGGTTGATCTGTGATAACCCTTTATTATGGCTCACCCAGATCCTGTCTTTATCATCCAGCAACACACCATACATATAATCATTGATCAGCTTGGGATTATCATAACTGTTGTAATGCTGCTTAATGCGCCCTGTATCATCCAGGATGAATAATCCTTTATTGGTAGCCACCAGCAACTCTTTATGCGCATTTTTATTGATGGATTTCACCGTAGTGCCGGGCGCAAGGAATACGTTTTTCCAGCGGGAATCAGCTACTCGCTTTATATATAACGCCGATTTCGTACCCACGTACTGGTTACCCAGGTAATCTTCATAAAAAGCGGTTAGTACTTCATCCGAAAAATTATGCACTACCGCTACTTCGTATCCTTTCTCGGTATTATCAAACATCAGCAGATAGCCGCCATAATTGAAATACAATTGTCCGTTGGTACGCTTAAACAGGAAAGGGAATGGCGCCAGCTGCGTCGGTAAACCCAACGCCGTTACTTTTCCGGTAAGATCCAGGAAAGACTTGGTTTCTACATTGAACAGGCCGATGTGCATCCCCGCAAAGTGCAGCCAGAGCTGCTCTGCATTCTCCCGGCAAATAGCGCCCAGGTCGTTGCCGGGAAATTTTCCGGGATATAATTCATTGGAAATACGCTCCAGGAATTTTCCACCATCTTCATAAATATTCAATCCGTCCCTCATCAGCCCCACGTACAATTTTCCATCATCGTGCTTGTACACGGCCTGCACCATGTTATGTGTGATATAAGGCGAACGGTAAAGGTTAAATACTTTTTTATGCGGGGAATACTTCTTCAATCCATCGCCATCGGTGCCTACCCACATGTTATCAGCAACATCCCGGTAAAGCCACGACACATCGTTGAACGACCGCGTTTCAAAAGTATTAAAGCTCACAATATGCCGCACAATTTCATTACGCGCAATACTGTATATCAGCACACCATCGCTTCCGCCTATCCATACATTGCCGTACTGATCCAGCTCAGATACCGCAGGAATAAACGGTTCCCCTTTTTCATTCTTCACATCAAAAACCAGGTCGCTGAATTTGTTACGCTGCTTGTTAAAGAGCGTAATATGACCTGCACTGATGATGATCATGGAGTCTTTATTCAGATTGCGCAGCAACGGCTTATCGCCCACACCGGGCAGGCAATAGGTGGAGATGCGGAGATTTTTGATGTTCAGGGAAAAAAGCTCTCCCTGGTCGCCGTTCATCCAGATGGTATTCCCGTCTTTCATCACTACAGAAGGCAATATCCCTCTTTGTACAAACTGCGGCGGATACAAAATGATGCGGCGCGTGGCGTAAGTCGTATTATCCAGTACATAGATACCTTTCATCGGACGCCATACCCACAAGGTGTTGGTGGCCGTATCTTCTCCCAGGATCACAAATTTCACATTATTATCACGTTCTGCGGCATTTACGATAGTAGTATCTTCCAGCAGCTTACTGAAGTTGTTCTTATATTTATCGTACACGCTGATCCCGTTGTTATGGGCCAGCAATAACTGGGAACGGCTGTCTTTATAAAAAGAAAATCCTTTATATCCTTTCAGATCAAAACGGTTGATTACCGCGCGGTTGCCGGTAGATCCGCGGGCTACCAGCTCTCCCCTGCCTTCGCCTGCCTTGTAAAGGGAACTGGGTTTATACCGGTATTCATTAAAGGTATACCCGTCAAAACGGTTGATGCCGTCGCGGGTGGCAATCCACATAAATCCCTGGTCATCCCGGGTGATATCGAATACCGTGCTCTGAGAAAGGCCTTCATTAACGCTATAGCTGTCAAAAATGTATGGTTTGTCCTGCGCATGCAGCATCCCGGAGAAGAGTCCCCATATACAGCATAGGATGAACATTTTTAAGCGATGCGGTTGATGCACTGGAATATTGTTAATGTGTAAGCAGGTTAGGTAATCTGCAAATATATAAATCTGTGTCACACTTTGTAGCAATTTTGTAATTTTCTTCCCGTTAACAGATTGGGAATAAACGAAATACTCTTATGAATACAGTCAACACAGCAGCCGGCCTGCCAGGCTTAAACACAGGACAGTGGCCATTTATCACCCGTAAACAAAGGGTGCTCCGCCGCCTGTTGCTGCTGGGATGTTATACTTTAATATTTGCTTTTCGCCCGGCTGCCGCCCAGGACACGGCGGCCGGTTACCATATAAACATACTAACAGCTACTCCGGTTCAAAGTATCCGCGGACTGAGCGTGGTAACAGACAAAGTGGTTTGGGCCTCCGGCACCGGCGGTAAGGTGGGTAACAGCACCGATGGCGGTAAGCATTGGAAATGGACCACGGTTACCGGCTGCGACAGCTGCGACTGGCGTTCACTGTATGCCTTTGATGCCCGTAAAGCCATTGTATTGAATGCCGGTGCACCGGCATTGATTTTTTTAACGGAAGATGGCGGCAATTCCTGGAAGCAGGTATTCTACGATAACAGGCCGGGCATTTTCTTTGATGCCATGCAGTTTTTTAATGAACAGGAAGGCATCGCTATCGGCGATCCGATCGACGGGAAATTTACTGTCATACGGACACATAACGGCGGCCGCAGCTGGAAAGCTGATCCCACGCCCGCTTTGCCGGCCGCTGCAGAAGGGGAAGCCATCTTTGCTGCCAGCGGCACCAGCATGGTGCTGTTGCCGGGGAAGAACGTTTACTTTGCCACCGGCGGCCAGGTAGCCCGGCTTTTTAAAAGCGCGGATAACGGAAAAGCCTACACGATTCCGCTGATACAGGGCAGCAGCACCACCGGCGTGTTTTCCATCGCCTTCCGCGACGCGGCCACCGGGATAGCTGTGGGTGGCGACTATAAGCAGGACACTGCGCGGAAAGGAAACTGCATGCTCACCACCAACGGCGGCCTGAGCTGGGAAGCACCCGCAGTACCTCCCGGCGGATACCGCTCCTGCGTAGCCTGGATCAGTCCCCGGCTGCTTATCGCTACCGGTACTTCCGGCACGGATATTTCAGAAGATGGCGGTCAGCACTGGAAAAAAATCGGGAAAGGCTTTAATGTAGCAGCCAAAGCAAGAAAAGGAACAACCGTATATGTAGCAGGAAAAGATATCGGTGTACTGGCAAAACGTTGATCAGGGCCACCGCCAATAAAAAGGTGCTCCTGGAAAGGTGCACCCACTAAAATAGGTTAAAGCAAAAAGTAAATTTATTGATATGAAGTTAATAAGTAATTTATTTACTTGTTAGGATTTTTTGCGAAGCTGCCAATTTAGAGGGTAAACGCCCAAAAAGGAGCATCTAACGCAAAAGGACTATCACTACTCTGATTTTTTTATGTAATTTAAGACCTCGGTAACGCATTACCGCGCATCCAGAAAAAGAGATTATGCAAGTTGAAACCTCGTCAAGTAAATACGGCGCCAAACACTATCCCGATGGTATCAGGGATTGGAAAAAAGAAGGAAATTATTTTTGTTTTTATACTACCGAAACAATTCTCGAAGTAAGGGTAATTGCCGACAAGATCCTCCGCTTCAGATATGCTGCGGAAGGCTCTTTTCAACGGGACTTCTCCTACGCCACCAGCGATACGCTGGAAGAATCACCAATCGCTTTTGGTATAAAAGAATGGGAAGAAACTTTTGAGATCTATACAGATGAATTAAAGGTATTTATTGCGCGGGATAACCTCCGTATCACCATTTCAGACAAGGAAGGAAGAGTGATCAACCAGGATGAAATGGGTTATCACTGGCAACACTACCTGCTCAAAGGAGGTAAAATCCAGTATTGCAGCAAGTTAGTGCAGGAAGGGGAATGCTTCTACGGACTTGGCGACAAGCCCACTGAACTGAATCTCCGGGGCAAACGCCTGGAAAACTACGGAACAGATGCCTATGGCTATCAGAAAGATACCGACCCGCTGTACCGGAACATTCCTTTCTATTATGGCCTGCACCATGGCATCGGCTACGGCATTTTCTTCGATAATACCTTCCGCACCATCTTTGATTTTGGTAAAGAAAGGGAAGATGCCTGCAGTTTCTGGGCCCGCGGCGGCGAAATGAACTACTATTTTATTTATGGTCCCGACCTGCTGGAAGTGGCCGAATCTTATACAAAAATCACCGGTACCCCCGAACTCCCGCCACTATGGGCGTTGGGATACCACCAGTGCCGCTGGAGCTACTACCCCGATACCCGCGTAAAAGAAATCGCGAAGGAATTCCGCAAACGGAAGATCCCCTGCGATGTTATTTACCTCGATATCGATTATATGGACGGTTTCCGCTGCTTTACCTGGAATAAGGAATGGTTCCCTGATCCCGCAGGGTTGATCAAAGAACTGGCCGCCGAAGGTTTTAAAGTAGTAGTGATCATCGATCCCGGCATTAAGGTAGATGCCGACTACGCCGTATACCAGGAAGGCATCAAAAACAACTACTTCTGCAAACGCGCCGATGGCGCCCTGATGGAAGGAGACGTTTGGCCGGGCAAATGTGTGTTCCCCGACTACACCAACCCCGAAGTACGGGAGTGGTGGAGCAGCCTGTTCAAAAGCCTGGCCGAAACCGGCGTTCGCGGCGTATGGAACGATATGAACGAACCCGCCGTATTTGAAATGGGCTCCTTCCCGGAAGATGTGCGCCACGACTACGACGGCGAAGAGGTGAGTCACCGCAAGGCGCATAACGTATATGGCCACCTGATGAGCAAAGCCACCGCAGCCGGTATGAAAAAATACCTGATGCCCAACCGCTCCTTCCTCATTACCCGCTCCTGTTACGCAGGCGCACAACGCTGGTCTTCCGTATGGACCGGCGATAACGTATCCAGCTGGGAACACCTGTGGCTGGCCAGCGTGCAATGCCAGCGTTTAGCCGTTTCCGGTATTTCATTTACCGGCAGCGATATCGGCGGCTTCATCGGTGAACCCGATGGCGAACTGTACACCCGCTGGATTCAGCTGGCTGTTTTCCACCCGCTCATGCGAACCCACTCCGCCAGCAATGAAACAGGCTTTAACCAGGAACCCTGGAGCTTCGGACCGGAATACGAAAAAGTGGTGACTAAGTTTATTACATTAAGATATAAACTGCTCCCCTACCTGTACACTACCTTCTGGCAATACGCCACCCACGGTACGCCCATGCTGCGCCCACTGGCTTTTGTGGCGCAAACAGATGTCGCCACACACAACTGTTCGCACGAGTTTATGTTCGGCGACTCCCTGCTCATCAGCCATGTAAGCGAAAAAGGTATGCAGGAAAAAGCAGTATACCTTCCCGCCGGAAACTGGTATTATTTCTGGAACGATCAGAAATACGCAGGCGCAAAAGAAATTAAGGTAAAAACTCCCCTCGACGAAATACCCCTGTTTGTAAAAGCAGGCGCTGTATTACCGGAATTCCCGGAAATGCAGTACACCCAGCAAACACCGGTTACGGAAATGTTGCTGCACGTTTATTTCGGAGATACAGAAGTAAAAAGCGTGTTGTACGAAGATGCCGGCGATCACTATGGCTATAAAAACGGACAATATAACGTGATCCGCTTCAAGCAACGTTCTACCGCGCAACAATTCTATCTTAAAAAACAATTTTATATCAATTACGAAACAACCTATAAAAATCACCGGATCATTGTGCATGGCCTTCCCTTCAAACCCACTACACTGCTTGTAGATGGACAAGCCACCGCCATACGCCCGGAAAACATACTGGCAGATAATACCGTGTCATTTGTTGTACCAAGAAGCTTTGAAGAAATATCAATGAAGTAGAAAGATATCTAAAGTGGTAAGAAAAAAAGAAAGGCACTTCAGATAGAGATCTCGCGCCGGTTTCATAACCTATGCCAACTTTAGAACTATAAAAGTAGATGCTAAATATCATTGTACAAAATGTTCAGCGGCGATAAACGCACAATGAACAAAATGAATAAGTTGTTAACGTTGAATTAAGAGTTCCTGAATCAGAAATCAAAGTAAATAGCTTATAGATCTAATCTGAATAAGGATTACAGCTTAAAAAATCAATTTAGCAATGCTTACAAAAATCGTAAAGGCTCAAAGATGATAAATCACCTTTGAGCCTTTCTTACGTTGATGATCATTGTTTATGCTTAATAAAAAATAGACAAAAAGAAAATAGAAGTCAATGCACAAAACACTAAAAAGATAAAAACAGCTCTGAAAAGGATTTCCATCCTGTCAGTAGTATATTCTATTCCGTGTAATTCCTGAGGATTCTCCGCGTGGTTGATAGTAAGGCTTTTCATACAAACAAATTAAAAGGATTCTCAATAAAAAAATTATTGGTGACTTACGGGTTCTATAAGATCACATCCTATTGATGAAATTACATAAAAAAAAGCTAAAACGGACAAATCTTTTTGTTCATTTTAGCTTCCACGCTGTTCATTTTTGTCAGCCCTTCTTTTTGTGCTTGCCGGTATTTTCATGCGGCAACTGCAACGGAGCTTTCTTTACTGCAGGCGCGGCCACCTCGGTACTGTCGCCCAACTCATCAGCACTAACGGTTTCCCCCCGCTTGTAATACTCCTTCACCATCTTCCCGGTTTCTTCATCATATAGCTTCCATACCCCGTTACGAACGGAATTACCCAACCTTACAATCTCTGTCGGCGTTTCGGCATTCGTCACCGGATCTATGATCATGATCGTATCCCGCTGTCCTTCAATTTCAGTAGCCAGGAAAGCCCCTTCCTCACTGAGCTTCCCGTTAGGAAAATAATACTTGCAGTAACCATCCAGCACATTGTTTTTATAAGTTTCTTCCGCCAGTAAATTACCAATGGCAGAAGTCTTTTTCCAAACGCCTTCCTTCCGGCCGTTTTTGTAAACGCCTTCCCAGGTATACCCTGGCTCTCCCCTCACTTCTCCCACTTCCTCCACCCAACGCCCTTGCTTACGGTTTTGCGCATCACGCTGGTTCACCTTCGCCTGGGCAATCGCCATACTGCAAACACTCAATAATAACAGGTATAAAAACAACAGTTTCTTCATAGATATTACTTTGTCACAAGTTAAATATTTTACGCGCGCGAATTTTGTCTTTCTCGCTGATTATACTGATTACTTTGATTTTACTTTTGGATTTTATAAAGGATTAAATGAAAAATCCGGAAAGATATAAGCGAATTTTGTCTTTCTCGCTGATTACGCTGATTATACTGATTTTAAGGATTTTATTTTTTTAGATTTTATAAATGATTTTAATAAAAATTCGGAGAGACATAAGCGGTTATCTTCGCTTACATCTCCCCGAATCTTTTAAAATCAAAAAGTGATCAAATCAGCGTAATCAGTGTAATCAGTTTAATCCTGAGTAAGACAACCTACGCTGCTGCTATTTATGCAGCTGGATATTCCCGATCCGCGTGTCTTTCCCGCGCGCTACCTTTACGCCGGTAACGGTGGTGTCCTTATAACCGTTGGAGGCATTTACAAAAACGTTCCAGTCGTCGCCCACTTTCAAACCACGTACCTTATACTCACCGCTTCTCCATGGCAGTGCATATAAAGTATCGCTGCTGCTGTTGTAAATAGAAATCACCGGGTAGGCATCCCATGGGGTTACCTTACCGGAAATACTGCCCATTTTAAGAATGGTGAATACATTAATGTAGGGTTTGAGGATGAATTTTCCGTTCCATGTTCTGATAATAGAGCGTTGTACATCAAAGTCCAGCCACAACTGCAGGTTATCCGCGCTCAGCTCATCCCACTCGTTGTGACGCACTCTCACAATGATCTTCGATTGACCGGAGATCGATTTCACCGGGTAAGTAACACCGTCCTTCACCAGCGAGTTCTGGTCGCCAATAGTAATACGGATACGTTCCATTGTTCCTTTCGCTACCACGCCGCCGGCCAGCAGGGTATCAGCTCCGTTTCTTAAAGTTAGCAGGTCATAAACACTAGGGTTAATATCCAATGAATCCCACAACTGGCAGGTATCCCGCCCACTGTTCCGGTCGTGGTCACGGTCCTCATCCCACCAGCAACGGTCCCGGTCGGACCAGTTGTCGTCATCCGTTTTACCGCAGGTATCCACCAGTACTTCTACGCTGCGGATATCCAGTAATACTTTGTCGAAGTAACCCGGATCATCTGATAAATAAAGACTTACCTTTTGTTTATTGTCCGGAATAGGCGTGGTGGAAGCGGAGTTATCCTTTTTACAGGCTCCCGCTAATGTAACAGCAGCCAACACTGCCATCACCAAACCATGCCCCGGTTTGCGGAGAAAGTTTTTCATAAAAAGAACGGTTTTATGTAACTAAATAAAAATATGGACGAATTGATCTGGTTGAAACACTGATACCACATAAAACGTACCACCATCACCGCTTATTGCAACAGGGATCAGATTGCTAATAGACGATGGAAATAAGAGAAGGTTTAATTTGGGGCGGATTTTGTCTTTCTCGCTGATTACGCTGATTATACTGATTTAGGGGATTTGATCACGTTGGATTTTTAAGGATTTGCGGAGATGTAAGCGTAGGTTGTCTTACTCAGGATTAAACGGATTATATTGATTTAGGGGATTTGATCACGTTGGATTTTTAAGGATTTGCGGAGATGTAAGCGTAGGTTGTCTTACTCAGGATTAAACGGATTATACTGATTTAGGGGATTTGATCACGTTGGATTTTTAAGGATTTGCGGAGATGTGAGCGTAGGTTGTCTTACTCAGGATTAAAGGGATTATATTGATTTAGCGGATTTGATCACGTTGGATTAAAAAGATTTTGGGAAGATAAAGCAGGTATATCCGCTTGTATCTTCCCAAATCCTTTATAAAATCCAAAAAGTAAAATCAAAGTAATCAATATAATCAGCGTAATCAGTGAGAAAGACAAAATCCGCTCACATCTCCGCAAATCCTTAAAAATCCAACGTGATCAAATCCCCTTAATCAATATAATCAGCGTAATCCTGAGTAAGACAACCTCCGCGCTATCGCAGCTTCAATATAGTCGCACCCAAAGGAGGCAAGCTCAAAGAAATCGTATAGTCCCTGCCGTTATACGTCTGCTTAACGGTGCGGATAACACCGGTGTTCACCACACCACTGCCGTAATACTTCGGGGCATCGCTGTTCATTACTTCTTCCCACTCTCCCGCTACGGGAAGTCCCACCAGGTAGTTTTCCCGGACTACCGGCGTCATGTTCAATACCACCAGCAGAATATCGCCGGCTGCTTTTCCTTTCCGCACATAGGCCAGCACACAGTTATCATAATCGTTTACCGTGATCCATTCAAATCCTGCGGCATCAAACTGCTGCTCGTATAAAGCGGTAGAAGCGGCGTAAAATTCGTTGATATCTTTTACAAAAGCCTTTAAACCCTGATGGGTAGGATGTTTCATCAGGTGCCAGTCGAGCTCCCCGCGGTAGTTCCACTCCGATGTTTGCCCGAATTCATCACCCATAAACAGCAACTTGGTGCCGGGATGGGTATACATATAACTATATAGCAACCGGAGATTGGCAAATTGCTGCCAGTCGTCACCAGGCATTTTATACAGCATGGGCGACTTCCCGTGTACCACTTCATCATGACTCAGCGGCAGCATAAAGTTCTCTCCGAACGCATACACCAGGCTGAAGGTCAGATCGTTCTGGTACCACTTCCGGTGGATAGGATCCTTTTTAAAATAATCGATCGTATCATTCATCCACCCCATCATCCATTTCATACCAAAGCCCAGCCCACCCATAAAAGTAGGTCTGGATACGCCATAGTGGGAGGTAGAATCTTCCGCAATGGTTTGCACATCGGGGAACAGGGCATATATCGTTTCGTTCAGCTTCTTCAGAAAACTGATGGCTTCCAGGTTCTCATGACCACCCACTTCATTCGGTTCCCATGCGCCTCTCTCCCTGGAATAATCCAGGTGGATCATCGATGCTACTGCATCTACACGGATGGCATCTACATGGAACCGGTCGAACCAGAAAACGGCATTACTCAGTAAAAACGATCGCACCTCGTTCCGTGCATAGTTGAATATATAACTGTTCCAGTCAGGGTGATAACCCTTACGCATATCCGCATATTCATACACATGCGATCCGTCGAAGCGGAACAGTCCATGCGCATCATATGGGAAATGTGAGGGCACCCAGTCAAGTATCACACCAATACCGGCCAGGTGGAAGGCTTCCACCATCTCCATAAAATCCTGTGGCGTGCCATACCTGGAAGTAGGTGCAAAGTAACCAGTGATCTGGTATCCCCAGGAACCATCAAAAGGATGCTCCATAACGGGCATTAATTCCACATGGGTAAATCCCATTTCCTTTACATACGGCACCAGCATATCGGCTATTTCCTGGTAGGAATATACGCGCTCCGGATCAGAGGGATCGGGGCGGCGCCAGGAACCGAGGTGTACCTCGTATACGGCAAAAGGACTGTCGAGTGCATTGTTTTTCCGGCGATGATCCATCCACTTCTTGTCATCCCATTCATAATCAAGCGGGTATACCACCGATGCTGTTTTAGGACGTACCTCCCAGTGATTGGCGTATGGATCTCCCTTGATCAGCTCTTCCCCGCTGTTGGAACGGATAAAGTATTTATAGAGGGAGCCAGGCTTTACACCGGGTGCAAAACCTTCCCAGATGCCGGAGCTATCCCACCGGGGGTAAAGCGTATGGGTGTAATGATCCCATCCGTTAAAATCCCCCATTACTGCTACAAATGCCGCGTCCGGTGCCCAAACGGCAAAGTACGTTCCATGGGCGCCTTCCACCTCCATCGCATGGGCGCCAAACTTTTCGTATAGCCGGTAATGTGAGCCTGCCTGGAAAAGCGTTATATCACTGGAAGAAAAAAGAGTAAATGGTTCTACGTACTGTAAAGCGCGATTTGTATCTCCGGTCATAATAACGTGTGAATTGGGTGTCTTGATTAACAAGATAGTTTAAATTTGGGAAAATGACCTATACAATGAAACAGATATTTACATAAAAAGAAAAAGGTGCCCGATGGACACCTTTTCTCTTTTTATATTGCTATTCCGTTTTGCGGATTAGTATTTTTTCTTGTACGGAGGTTTGCCACCGCTGCCGAAAGACTCACGTCTGTCGCCACCGCTGCGGCTACCGCCCGTGCGGCTGCCACCTTCTGCACTCCAGCTTCTTTTACGCGGACCATCTTCACGACGCGGGCCACGATCGCCTGCGCCGGCACCGGTGCGGGGACGTCTGTCGCCATCCTGGGACATTTCTATCCTCACGCTGCGGCCGTTATATTCCACTTTCTTGAAAGCTTCGGTTACTTTAGGCAGTTCTTCGTTCTCTACTTCAAAGAAGGAGTAAACACCCTTCAGATCAATACGGCCGATTTTATTACCACGCAGACCGGTATTGTCGCACAGGTAACGGAGCATATCGCCGCGGTTGAAATCATCTACTGAACCCAGGTTGATGAATAAACGGGTGAATTTGCCATCGCTTCTGCGCGGACCTCTGTCATCTCCCAGTGTACCGGCACGTCTGTCGTCTTTTGCATTCAGATCAGGCGCATCCTGGTAATATTCAAGGAACTGGTTGAACTCGAGGGAAGCAAAACGTTTGATCAGGTCTTCCTTGCTCATGGAGGCAAACTCTTCGTTAATGCGTTCCATGTAAGGTTCAATCTGCTCTTCGTTTACTACTACGTTATGTACTTTATGCACCAGGCCAAACAGCTGTTTTTCACATACTGCGAAACCATCCGGTACTTCAGACTTTACAAATTTTTTCTGGATCACACGTTCAATCTGGCGGATCTTTCCGGTATCACGGCTGCTGATGATAGCAATAGAGATACCTGATTTACCAGCACGGCCGGTACGGCCACTTCTGTGTGTGTAGTTTTCCACGTCATCCGGTAAATCGTAGTTGATTACGTGTGTTACGTTATCCACGTCGATACCACGGGCAGCCACATCTGTAGCTACTAATACCTGCAGCGCTCTTTCGCGGAAGCGTTTCATCACCTTATCACGCTGCTGTTGGGTTAAGTCGCCATGCAGGGCATCTGCATTGTAACCGTCCTTGATCAGCGATTCTGCAATTTCCTGTGATTCAATTTTGGTACGGGTAAAAACGATACCAAAAATTTCAGGGTTGAAATCCACGATACGTTTGAGGGCCGCATATTTTTCACGCGGGCGCACTACGTAGTATTCGTGTTCTATATTAACGTTACCGCTATTTTTGTTACCTACAGTCAGTTCAAACGGATCCTCCATGTATTTCTTGGCGATACGGCGAACTTCCGTTGGCATTGTAGCCGAAAACAACCAGGTAGTTTTACCTTCAGGGGTGTTAGACAGGATGCTGTTAATGTCTTCCTGGAATCCCATGTTCAGCATTTCATCTGCTTCATCCAGGATCGCATAACGCACATTGTCGAAATTAACCGCACCACGGTCAATGATATCCAGTAAACGGCCGGGAGTAGCCACTACAATGTGTACTCCTCTTTTCAGTTCACGCAGCTGCTGAACAATGCTGGAACCGCCATATACCGCTACGATGCTCACATCGCCAAGGTATTTGCTGAAGTTTTTCAGATCATTGGTGATCTGTAAACAGAGTTCACGCGTAGGGCATAAGATCAGTCCCTGTGGTTTATTTATTTTCAGATCCAGTTGCTGCAGCAATGGCAGGCCAAATGCAGCAGTTTTACCGGTGCCCGTCTGGGCAAGACCTACGAAATCGCGGTCACCTCCTAACAATACTGGTATTGCCTGTTCCTGGATGGGAGTTGGGGAAACGAAGCCCAGGTCCGTAATTCCCTTTAAGATAGGCTCTTGTAAGCCCAGTGATTCAAATGTAGTCATATTTGCATTAATCAAGCTCCGTCGGGAGCTGTGTATATAGCTTCCAGCAGTGCGCTGTCAGCTGTTAAAAATATTATTTCAGCTTCCAGCGGTTAGCTATCGGCTGTTGGTTACCTTCAGTGATTAGCTGTTGGTTACCAGTTCTCCTTCGAGGTCGTAATCAAACGCCTTGGTGATACGTACTTCTACAAAGTCGCCCGGTTTCAGGCGTTTGGTAGTGTCAATGATCACTTCGTTGTCTACTTCCACCGAATCAAACTCGGTACGGGCAAGGTATCTGCCTGCCTCTTTTTTATCTACTATTACTTTAAAGATCTTCCCTATTTTCTCCTGGTTTTTTTCCAGGGAGATTTCCTGCTGTACTTCCATTATTTCCTGCGCCCTGCTCTCCTTTTCTTCTGCTGGAATATTATCTTCCAGTTCATAGGCGCTGGTTCCTTCTTCATGACTGTAGGTAAACACCCCTACACGGTCAAAACGCATTCTTTCCAGGAAACCTTTCAGTTCTTCCACGTCCGCTTCCGTTTCACCGGGGAAACCGGCAATCAGGGTGGTACGTAAACAGATACCCGGTACTTTGGCCCTGATGTCATGCACCAGCTGCTCAATTTCCTCCCTGGTAATCTGACGCTTCATGGCCTTCAACATGGCATTGGAAGCATGTTGCAGCGGCATGTCAATATACTTGCAGATATTTGGGAACTCATTCATCACATCCAGGATCTCCATCGGGAATTTGGTGGGATAAGCATAATGGAGACGAATCCATTGCAGTCCTTCCACTCCGGCCAACGCACGCATCAGGTCTCCCAAACGGCGTTGCTTATACAGGTCCAAACCATAATAGGTAAGCTCCTGCGCAATGAGCATGATTTCCTTTACACCGGATTTCACCAGTTTCTGTGCTTCGGTTACCAACTCCTCAATAGGTTTGGAAACATGGCCACCCCGCATCAGCGGAATAGCACAAAAAGAACAGGTACGGTTACAACCTTCTGCTATTTTCAGGTAAGCATAATGAGACGGGGTACTCAGTAATCTTTCTCCAATCAGTTCTGCTTTATAATCTGCATCAAATTTTTTCAGCAGCAATGGCAATTCCATGGTTCCGAACCAGGCATCCACTCCGCCGATCTCTGATTCCAGGTCACCCCTGTAGCGTTCACTCAAACAACCCGTTACGTATACTTTATCCAGTTTACCACGTTGTTTCAGCTCTACCTGCTCCAGGATGGTGTTAATCGATTCTTCTTTGGCCTTGTCAATAAATCCGCAGGTGTTCACCACCACAATGTTATGATCGCGTTTTGCACTTTCATGCACCACATCGATTTCATTAGCCATGAGCTGACCGCTCAGTACTTCT
This sequence comes from Chitinophaga sp. ARDCPP14, assembly GCF_051362515.1. Classification (NCBI taxonomy): domain Bacteria; kingdom Pseudomonadati; phylum Bacteroidota; class Chitinophagia; order Chitinophagales; family Chitinophagaceae; genus Chitinophaga; species Chitinophaga sp. ARDCPP14. The sequence goes on from NZ_JBKIXB010000012.1 coordinate 58,319, forward strand.
GAATCCACCATGTTCTTGGAACAACCAAGCGTAATAATATTAACCTTGTCTTTCTTTAAAGTTTTTGTCTTCAAGCGCGAATGTTTTTAAACAAGCGGTCAATCATTTGTTGAGCCGCTACCGCCACGAAGACACACAGACACTGATTGAATGTAACAGCAGACTTACTGTATGTGACTTGAGTCTTAGTGGGGGTTAAGGAAGGTGCAAAGGTAGTAAAAAGAATTGACAATTGGAAATTAATGCTAAGTAACTGTTGACTAGCTACTTAGCATAACGTTGAAACCCAGGTCAGCTCAGCGTCTCCATGGCCTTGTCGGCACGTTCGCGGGCCTTCTGCCGTTTATAATGGTACCACCACTTGGGGGCCATCCTGATCATCAGGTTATTCATTCCCCGCAGGCCCACCAGGTGATAAAGCCCGTTTAGTTTATTGACGAAAGAAGGATCCAGCGCCCGGAGACTCATGGCGAAACCGCCATCCAGGTACTCCATATGATGCCAGTAGCCCGCCGGCATAAACATCGTGTCCCCGTGGTTCAGGATAGTAGTATATCCCCGCGCATGTTTCAGCGCCGGAAACTGGTCCTGGTCCAGCTGCTCATGCCAGTTGACGAAGTTCGCCGCGCTCTCTACGGTAAAAGGCATCCGGTAAATAAGCGGCGACTGATTATTCTCCAGCAACAATACCCGCTTACGGCCAATAAACTGGGTATGGAAAATGTGTGAAAGGTCGATGTCGTAATGCATATGCGCCACCGAACCGGCGCCGCCCACAAATAACATCGGGTATTTTTTCAGAAACCCGGAGGCAAATTCATCCGGGAAAGTAAAATCTTCCACCAGCTGGGGAGCATGCTGAAAAATGTTAAACAGGAAAATCCGGAGCGCTACCGGTCCCTGTTGTATCATATCGAGGTAGGCCCCGAAAGTAATATAATCATCTGCTCCGTTGACAAGCGTATTCTCGTTGGCGCGCTCATTATTATATACCCCAACCGTCTTGTCTCCGACTATCGATTTGAAATAATCCCATGTCCACTTGTTGTAGGCCGGCCAGTGCTGGCTAAGCGCCGCCGCCGGTATAATTACAGGTTTACGTGGATGGTAATAGTTCTTCTTGAATTCCGCTGGTGTAATATCTTCAACTCGATCTATGTGCTGTACTATCATACTTACGAATTGTTAAAAAGGGTACAAAAAGGGAACAAGTATTCAAATTTAATAAATGCAGTGCTATTTATAATTACAAACGAAGCGCTTTAATGTTAATCAAATAACGAGCCGGGCTCCTGTTGGGAGCCCGATTGTTTCACCTAAAGTAAAATATTAAATAAGATTTGTGTCAGTTGTTAATTAACATTCACAATGAACAGAAAATCAGCCATTTACACTAAACAGCGAATCTACGAAAGACTCTTTATTAAACACCTGTAAATCTTCCATTTTCTCACCGATACCGATGTATTTTACCGGTATTTTAAACTGGTTGGCAATGGCCAGTACCACACCACCCTTTGCAGTACCATCCAGTTTGGTAATAGCAAGGGCTGTTACCTCTGTGGTTGCTGTAAACTGTTTAGCCTGCTCCAGTGCATTCTGCCCGGTAGAACCATCCAATACCAGCAACACTTCATGCGGCGCGTCTGGGATCACTTTTTTCATCACCCGTTTAATTTTACCCAGTTCATCCATCAGGTGGAGTTTGTTGTGCAAACGGCCGGCGGTATCTATAATAATTACATCCACATCTTTAGCGGCCCCGCTCTGTACCGTATCAAAAGCCACCGCGCCCGGGTCAGATCCCATTTGCTGCTTTACAATAGGTACCCCTACTCTTTCACTCCAGATAGTCAGCTGATCCACTGCCGCTGCACGGAAAGTATCCGCAGCACCCAGCATCACCGACTTACCCGCTTTCTTGAAATTATAGGCCAGCTTACCAATGGTGGTGGTTTTGCCCACTCCATTTACGCCTACCACCATGATCACATAAGGCTTCTTACCGGCCGGTATATCGAAATCACGGAAACCACTATCAGGGGCATCTACCAGCAACGCTGCAATCTCTTCCTGCAACATTCTGTTCAACTCACTGGTTCCCAGATACTTATCTTTAGCTACCCGCTGTTCGATCCGGTCAATGATCTTCACAGTCGTGTCTACGCCAACGTCCGCAGAAATAAGGGCGTCTTCCAGGTTATCCAATACTTCGGTGTCTACACTGGACTTCCCTGCAATGGCGCGTCCTATTTTACTCAGGAAGCTCTCTTTGGTTTTTTGTAAACCCTGATCCAGATTTTCCTTCTTCTCCCTGGAAAATAGTTTATTGAAAAAGCTCATAGTTTAGATTAATTGGGTCCGGTACATCCCGGTTTTTTGGGTGCTAAAATACGCGAAAATTCGCGGATTTTGTCTTTCTCACTGATTACGCGGATTTTGTCTTTCTCAGGATTACACTGATTATACTGATTTAGGGGATTTGATCACTTTGGATTTTAAAAGATTTTGGAAGATATAAGCGGGTATATCCGTATACCCGCTTATATCTTCCAAAATCTCTTTAAATCCAAAAAAATCCAAAAGTAAAAATCAAGGTAATCTGTATAATCAGCGTAATCCTGAGAAAGACAAACTCCGCACCCGCATAACGCAAAAAGCTGTCCCTTAACAGGACAGCCTTTCAGTATTATTAGTAAAGCCGAATTACTTTTGGGTCATGTACTCCTGGATCTTATCCTTGTGCACGATTGCTTCCTTAAAAGTATAAGCACCGGTTTTAGGAGAGCGGATGGCTCTGATAACCTTAGTCCATACCTTTGATTCAGCTGCTGCTTTAGTATCTTTTACTTTCGCGTTCTTTGAAGCTACTTTTGCCATGGTATTCTATTGTTTTTATGGTCCAATGGCTAACTGGCAGTATGCTAATACAGCCATTCACCATCAACAATTACTTATTTAATTTCTTTGTGTACAGTCACTTTCCTTAAAATAGGATTGTACTTTTTCAACTCCAGACGCTCAGGAGTATTTTTCTTATTCTTGTTAGAGATGTAACGGGAAGTTCCGGGTTTGCCAGAAGCTTTGTGCTCTGTGCACTCCAGAATTACCTGTACTCTATTACCTTTTTTTGCCATTGTGTATTACAAATTAAGTGAGTCTTAGAATTAGATTGCCTGACCAGCTGCACGCAATTCCTTCACAACTGCATACAAACCTCTCTTGTTGATGGTTCTTAAACCGTCAGCAGAAACTTTCAATGATATCCATTTGTCCTCTTCTGCCAGGAAAAAACGTTTCTTTTGCAGGTTAGGAAGAAACCTTCTGTTCGTCTTAATGTTGGAGAAGGAAACATGGTGACCTGTAATCGGCTTCTTTCCTGTCACCTGACATACTCTTGCCATGATCTAAAAATTTAGGAATGCAAAAGTCCAATTTATTTATGGATTTTGCAAATATTATTAAATGAATTTATTCACATATGCTTAAAAGACACGCGTGAAAAGCGGCTTCTTAAAATGTGAACACAATGCAAAATATTGATAACCATTCAGTTATCAGGCAAATTTACATCTGTCTTTTGCCGAAAATATTTTTTACAACAGAACGATCAGGCTACGTAAAACGGCTCCTAATCTTACCGATTCCAGCACTCTTTGCTGATCGGTTCCGTGTTTCAACAACGCTTCTTCGTGCGAAGTTACACACATTTCACAACCATTCAGCGCAGACACCACCAGGCTCAGCAACTCAAAAAACTCTTTCCCCAAAACCGGGTTCGCCATAATGCTCATCCGGATACCCGCAGGAGTAGTCGTGTAAAACTCCTTGTTCACAAAATGCCTGAAACGGTAAAATACGTTATTGGCACTCATGAGGGAAGTACAACTGATTACTTCTGCAATCTCCTTGTCGGTTGCGCCTTCCTGCACCGCCAGCTTCTCAAAAGACGCCTGCAGATCCGTATGCTTCTCATTTACCGCCACGGCCAGCCCGATCATATACGCCTCTTTCTTCGACAATGTAGCCGCTGCCAGGGAATTGGATACATTGATCTTCAGATCCTTCAGGTAACGCGCATCCACGTTTACAAGCGACTGCAGCTTTCCTGAAACCGAATCCGCCGTTAAACCCACTGCTTCCAGCAATTGAACAGCCGTATCCTGATTTGTAGTTGCAAACATAATATCTAATTTTTTTATTTAATAATTTTATTACCGGAAGAAGTTGTCCCGCCACGCTTATCCCGGCAGGACAACCCTCTTTCTTAATAAAACCGTAAATGACTTGATTCATTAAGCTGTCAGCGTAGCTTCACCCTTCGTCCAGTTGCAAGGACACAGCTCATCTGTTTGCAGCGCATCCAGTACACGCAGCACTTCTTTCACGCTACGGCCTACAGACAGGTCGTACAAAGAAACCCAGCGTACAATACCCTGAGGATCTACAATGTAGGTAGCACGGTAAGCCACTTTTTCATTGGCTTCCAGGATACCCAGCTCAGTAGCAAGGGATTTGGAAGTATCCGCCAGCATAGGGAACTGCAGGCCACGCAGATCATCATGATCTCTTCTCCATGCAGCATGCACAAACTCACTGTCAGTAGATGCTCCGATTAACACCGCATCACGATCAGCAAAATCCTGCGCATGTTTGTTAAATTCAGCTATTTCAGTAGGACATACAAAAGTAAAGTCTTTAGGCCACCAGAACATCACCATCCATTTGCCGGAGTTCTTCAGTTCTTCAGAAGACAATTCATAAAATTCTTTACCTTTTTCAATTGATACTACAGCCGTTTTTTTGAATTCGGGAAACTCTGACCCTACGGATAAGATAACATTTTTCATAATTACTAATTCTCTTTTTGATTTACAGACTAATGATTTTATGCTTTGACGGCGCAAAGATCACATTACATTCATTATTAATCAAATAGATTTTAAAAATGTGGTATTGAGTTTCTCTATATATATGCCTTTTCACTGCGGCAGGGCGGGCAACAACAAACATGGCAACTATAAGGAAAAAAAATGTTCCGGACTTAACATTTTTATGCTATTTCTGTAACATTTTGGCACGTTATTTAGTTATATAAGTGGACTTTTTTTAATCAATTTAGCATGGAAATGAAGAAAAAATACTTTTTACTGGTGGTTATCACGATTGGACTTGCTTTGATCCCGTTTATTAAAAACAGCATCATCAAACACGATGAATTCGACGCTACCCGAGATCTGTTCATTTAGTGTTTAGCGGGTCCCATTGACCGTTCCTGAAAAGCCCCAAAGCGGGGTCGGACTTTTATACGCCGGTAAGTACTGATGCGACCGGCCTGCACTCCTGCCCCCTCAACTTTTCACAACCTTACTCAGCGGCTGAACTGCCGCCAAACATATCGTCACTTTATCATTAAAAAGAGATGGGCAGACCATAGCGGATATCCCCGCCGTTGTCTTCCCATCTCTTCCAAATGCATAAACAGCCCTATCAAATTCCCCGCTAACCCAAACCAGGCAATGGTTTCCAGATCAAGTCCACATCACCTCCAGGTGACCTCCACCTTTACTGCATGTCAAAGGCTACTCCTAAGCATGTCCCAGGCGTGTTAGAGCCATTCTCCAGCGCAGTCCCCCGCGGATGTTGTCTTGGCTCAGGATTACGCTGATTTTACTGATTACCTGGATTTTTATTCTTTGGATTTTTCTTTGATTTTTAGATTTTCTTAAAATAATAATTAAGGGAGATAAAAGCGAATATCCGCTTCTATCTCCCTTAATCCTTTATAAAATCCAAAAGTAAAAATCCAGGTAATCAGTAAAATCAGCGTAATCCTGAGCCAAGACAAAATCCGCGTCACGTCGTTTCGCTAATCATATCCGCAAAATTCCGGATACCGATCATCTTGGCAGACGTATACCCCTCGGCATACTCCACCCCCACCATCTTACCCAGCATTTTTGCGCGGTAAATAACGCTGTCGAAAAAGCCCGAACCCGAAATGTAGGTTTGCGGTTCATGATCTTTCGGCGCCAGGAACTGTGAACTGAAGCTTTTAATCGCATCCAGCTTCTGCTCCATTACGGCACTGATATCTATTACAAAATCAGGTTCATGATAACGGTCCTGCAGGAAATGAAAAACCTGCTTCGGACGCCACGCTTCCTGCGCCTGCCCGTCTGCCATGGTTTCTATCTTTCTTAACCCTGCCAGGAAACAACTGTCGGCAATCAGTTTGCCGGCCCTTCCGTGGTCAGGATGACGGTCGTCCATTGCATTGGCCAGCACGATGTCCGGGCGGTACTTACGGATCGCCGTAATGATCGCCATTTGCTCCATCGTATCGTTTCTGAAAAAGCCGTCAGCAAGTCCCAGGTTCTCCCTTATTTCCAGTCCCATGATCTTTGCAGCTGCCTGTGCTTCCTGTTCCCGCAGCTCCGGGGTACCGCGGGTGCCCAGTTCCCCCCGGGTGAGATCCACCACGCCCACCTTCATTCCCTGACGCGCATGCACCATCAGTGTGCCTGCACACCCCAGCTCCACATCGTCGGGGTGCACGGCTATAGCCAGTATATCTAGTTTCATATGCTGTAAATTGAGGTGCAAAGATGGGAAAATATTTAGTTATCTGAACTGGTGATAACGATCCCGGCTTTCCGGTCCATCACCTGGTACTTATCCTGTACCTCTTTCTCAGAAATAACCCGTACAGAACGGAAGGTTTTCGGGTCTAAGGTCATCAAACCGGTTTCATTGGTAGGCGTAACCGGTTTGCCGTTTACGATGAAGTAAAAGCTGCTGTCGTTGCCATATTTCCGCAACAAACTGTCATATGCGGGGGATTCATTGCTCAATAACACATTCACCCTTTTACGGGCAAAGGGTTTCGTTTCTATATATACCACGCCGTTCTCCGCCTGGCTGCCATATTTCAGCACCGCCTTTGCGCCTTTGGCAATGGTAATCACGCCAATACGGTCGGGCGATACCTGCCCCATGGCCGACGGCGTCACGATCACGCTGTCCAGCACGTACACGGGATCGTCACTGGCTACCTGTGCCATCGCTCCAACAGAAATAAATAATAAGCTGATAAGTAAGATCCTTGCTTTCATAATAAGCCCTTTTTCATGACGGGCGAATATTACGAAGATAGCCCAATTAATTGTAGGCGCGGAATTGCTGGTACATTTCCAGCTCCTGCACAATCACCTCGATGTCGCGGTCTTCCTGCTTGTCGTAATCACTTTTCAGGTTACCTCCAAAAAAGAAAGCAACGGTTTGCCAAACACGGGCATTAAAGCCGCCTTTGAGTTCCTTGATGATTTCAAAGCAGTTCTGACCCGTTTCACGGTCGATCAGTTTCATCAATACTTTTCCCTGGTAAACGGAGAGGTTTTCCAGTTTATCGCCAAACTGGGCCTTGAGTTCTTTCTCTTTAGAGGCCAGGAAGGCTTTACGTTCCCTTTTATTCATGGTAGCCATGCGGCTGTTCACATCTTTCAGCACTTTTGCCGCCGATCTGGCAAAAGGATAGGTTACATATACCGCGTTGCGTAAACGGCTCCAGCGCTCGCGTTCTTTACGCAGCGCCTTCGGCATTTTAGCTACTACATCAAATATTGCCAGCGTGATTACCGGAACGGTATCACGTCCTACTATCATGGCATGCAACGGTATCACATCAGCACCATGCGCCTCCTGGGCCATCGCATCCGTGTGACAGAGGGATATGACCAGTACCAGGAATAATGAAACGATGATCTGTTTAAAACGGATGCGCATAGTTAACTTAACGTTGCTTATGTACGGAATGTTACCACAAGTTATAAAAAGATTTGAAAATCCGGTTTAACTAAAAAGTGTTACTGTACCGGCCTCATATGTAACTTATTTACTACGAAATCATCTATGGCTTTCTCTACTGCGGGGATATCATGCCCGGTGAGCGCACAGCCCATCACATGGCTGCCGGCGCCGGGTATAGGCACCGCCTCCTTCAGGGAATCGGGCGTTCCCAGCTGCTTTTCCATCTCCAGGATGGCGGCTACCCGCACCGTTTTATCCTGGTGCGTTTCATCTTTATAATAATATAAATTGATCACCGGCTGATGCACCTTTTTAAAGGTCTCCTCCACCATACTGGATTCCAGCAGGTTTTGCAACTGCACCACCGCTTCCAGGCGGTAATTGTTGTACCAGTACTTTGCTATTTCGGGGTCTTTATCATCGCTCCGCCTGAAATCACCTTTGCTCACCGTTCTGGCCAGCTGCAATCCCCAGGGGTTATTGGCCAGGAAGGCCAGGTTGTCGTTGATCGCAACATTGGGCGACATATTGATCATCGCATAAACATCACCCGGGTAGGCCGCTGCCAGCTTCAGCCCCAGTGTGCCGCCCGTGGAGGTGGTCATCAGGATCACTTTATCGCCCAGCGCCTTGCCTATGCTCAGCGCTTCTTCTGCATCTTTCCACAAACCCGCCGCAGTCATATGCAGCAATGGGTCGCTGGTATCGATCCCATGCCCGTCGAGCCGCGACAGGTACAAATTACATCCGTAACGTGCCGCAAAGTTGCGATGCACCGGGTTCCCCTCTTCCTGGCTGGCGGAAAAGCCGTGCAGGTACACCACGGAATAAGGCGTTTTATGATGTCCGGAGTCCTGCCATACTATACGGGCTTCATTATCCGGTTTGAGCCGGTGCCCGGCTTCTTTATGCTGTATGTAGGCTTCCAGGGCCGGGCCGGCAGCCGGTACTGCGGGCAGTTTGTGTTCGTAAACCGGTTCGGCCGGTTTGGGGCCAAGAAGATACACCACAGCTGCTGTGGCTATAACGATCAGGGATATACGCAACCACTTAGGCATCATAAGGATATTTATTCCAGCTAAATGTAGATAAGAATTCTGAAATGGCGCTGCCCGGCTGGTGATTTAACCAAGAAAAAATCCTTCAACAGCAACGCCATTGAAGGATTCTTTCAAAAAAATATCCGGAGGTTATCTTCTTCTTACTTTCTGATAAATACTCATGGCGGTACCAATCACCGTAATAATGATTCCCAGCCATAACACGTTGATATAAGGGAATATCAGCGCTTTCATCACGATGTAATCGCTGAAGCCCGACGCTTCTTTTACCTTCAGCTCTATTTTATTCTCCGCCGGCATAATCTTCGAGAACCGTACATTCAGTCCCAGTGGCGCCAGGGTGTCTTCCACGCTGTATTGGTAGCTGCTGTCGCGGATAAAATAGATCGGCTGCAGTTTAAAATGATCATCTGTTTGCGTATATACCTCCAGCTCTGCTCCTACGGCCAGGTCGCCATTCTGCGGAATGTAATTGCGGCTTTCCGGTTTGGTGTTTAATCCTTTCAGCACAATAAATCCTTTGGAGAAGAACACCGAATCGCCCTGTTTCATTTCATGGGTAACATAAGGTGTGGTATCTTCTTTGGCGGCTTCTTCGCGGTTAGGTGCGGCAGATACGTAGGTGAAAATGTCCTTCGTGAGGTAATGCCTGGAAGCCGGGTTGGACGACAGCGCATTTTCCTTTTTATTCACAAACGCATCCGGGTAAAGGGTGAAACGCTCCAGCGCCTTGCCGGTTTGTTTATCCTTTTTCTCATAATGCACTACATAATACGTTTTGGGATCTCCCTGCGCTACGGAATCGCCGGTATAGGTAACATGATAGTCGCCCATTTCCACCGGCACATCCTTTGGCAGCATAATATTCTCCCGCGGATTCTGTTTGCTTTCCTTTGTAAAAATACCATCGCCCAGCATCTTCATGCGGTCCAGTGAAATCACTTCCATTTTGGCGGAGGAAATCAGCACGCCCAGCAACACCATCCCAAAACCGATATGCGCAACAGAAGCGCCTGCATTTTTGATTTTGCCTTTCAGGCCGGAGAAAATATAAAAGAAGTTGCCTACAATCGCATAAATGCTGGCAAACAACATCAGGTAAATAGCAGTAAGGAAACCGGCGCCGTAAGTATCGTAGGTAATAGTGCCTTTCCAGGCCACCAGCCCGGTTAATAAGAGCGCTACGATAGTAGGTATCAGCAGTTTCTTCGTGATTTCGCCGCGGGGAGTATCCTTGTACCGCATAAACTGCACAATCGCCGTTAATACACCCAGTACAATCGCAATCCAGATCTGGATTTTGTTGTAGTGGAATATACTGTCAGACGGCGGCGCAATATCGTTCATGTTGAACGCAGACTTCAGCCCGGTGAGGCTCAGTAATTTATTCCATACCGGAATAGAAGTAGTGAAGGTAATCTGGATGGCTGCAATCAGCAGGATCAGGGAACCTACAAACAGCCAGAACTCACGCGAGTAGCTGTTCTCTTCTTTCTTTACGGAAGGGATTTCTTTTCTGCGTACAATCAGCAGGGCGATGGCCGGCACAGTGAACACCAGCATGGAAATCAGCAGCTGTGCGCTCATGCCCATATCGGTAAAGGAGTGTACGGAAGTATCGCCCAGTACGCCGCTCTTTGTTAAGAAAGAGGAGTACAGGATCAGCACGTAGGAAATAAAGAAGAAGAAGAAGGTAGATTTCAGCGAGTGCCCGGTGGCTTTATACGCCAGGAGTGTGTGCACGCCCGCCACCATGGTCAGCCACGGCACCAGTGATGCATTTTCTACAGGGTCCCATGCCCAGTAACCACCAAAGTTGAGCGATTCATAGGCCCAGGCAGCGCCCATCATAATACCGGTTCCCAGCATCATTATGGCAAACAAACCCCAGGGCTGTACCGGTTTTACCCAGCCGGTGTAATCTTTTGTCCATAACCCGGCAAATGCAAAAGCAAACGGAATGATCATAGAAGCAAAACCCAGGAACAATACCGGCGGGTGAATCACCATCCAGTAGTTCTGCAACGTTACATTCAAACCGTTTCCGTCGTGGATATGCTGCATATAGTCAGCTGTCTGGAAGATAGGCGCCAGTTGGTTTTCAGGCGCTTCCCTCAACAGCATGAAAGGATTGCTGCCCACTTTATAGCCCAGGATGAAAATACCCAGCAACATGCTGGCCATGATCAGCTGTGCAAGGGAGAAGATCGTCATTACCGGCGCTTCCCAGTTTTTGGAAGTGCGGATCAGGAAAATCCCCAGGATGCTGTTCCAGATGCTCCACAGCAGGAAGCTGCCTTCCTGGTCGGACCAGAGGCTGGATAACAGGTATTGGATAGGCAGGTCGCGGGAAGTATTGCGCCATGCGTATTTATATTCGAAATAGTGATTATACAGGATAAAGTAGAGGCAGCTGAATACGCCGATTACGGCAGCCGACTGTATAACGAAAGACCAGCGCGCCAGTCGTTTCCACGAATCCCTGATCAGCGGTTCTTTTCCTTTAACTACATTATAATAAGCCACGGTGGCTACCATAGATGCTACAAATGCCAGTATGGCAAAGAAGTGGCCTAGTTGGCCCGGCAGTAAATGTTCCCCTACAAACTTCATAAAATTCCTCTGAGAGATGTGAATATTGTGGCATTGATCATCCGACGGCGACAATCATATACATATAGCTAATTATATCTGTTTGTTGCTCACTGCAACCTGGTCGTCCTTATACTTGGAAGGACATTTCATCAGTATTTTGCTGCAGTGAAACTCAGTGCCTTCCATTTTACCGGTGAGTACAATGGATTCGGCCTTTTCAAAGTCGGTAGGTTTTGCGCCGTAGAAAACTACTTTATGGGATTCCCCCGTTTTATCGTGGACGTAGAAGCTGAACAGGTTGGCATCTTTAGTTGGATCGTAGTTCATCGCTTTTAAGGTATCGAGTTTACCAATCACATGGAACTCTTTCCCTTCTTTCTCGCGGGCTGTTGCAAAAGTTTCATAGGTGCTGAAATCACCCACCATAGTCACTATCACTCCAATTGCCACCGCAATTACCACCAGCAGAATAATATTTGTTTTTTTCATATGAAAATTATCTTCCCTATTGATTAGACACAAGCTGCAAAAACCCTTTACCAGCGCGACTTCAACAACTCCTCTCCTTTTGCCGTACTTTATTTGTTTCCGATTAATCGGCAAAATTAAGTGAAAATGACCTTCTTCCGACAAATTTTATATAAAAGGTAATTCTTTTTAGGAGAAGGACGGCTGTAAGTAAACAGAATCCTATCTTTGCGCGGAATTTAGAAAAGTACGACTTTATCATGGCAGATTTATCTCAATTTGACCCTAACTCGGTTGGCCTGCTGTCCAACAACGTTTTTGGTTTACCTTTTTCCGAAGAAGAGGCAAGACTGGTATTATTACCTGTTCCCTGGGAAGTGACCGTTTCCTATAACAATGGTACGGCCCGCGGCCCGGAACGTATCTTCAGGGCTTCCTTCCAGGTAGACCTGTACGACGCAGATGTAAAAGACGGCTGGAAACAGGGTTTCTACATGCGGGAACCAGACAAGCACCTCCTGCTCCGCAGCGATTACCTGCGCAAGGAAGCAGAACTGTACCTGAAATTCCTGACCGAAGGGGGAGATATTTCTGAAAATGAATTCCTGAAAAAAACACTGGTAGATGTAAGTAACGGTACCAGGGCCATGAATGAGTGGGTGTACATCCAAACCAAATCGCTCCTGGAAAAAGGCAAGCTGGTAGGTTTGGTAGGCGGCGACCACAGTACGCCACTCGGCTTCTTCAAAGCCATTGGTGAACACAAGGGCGAGTTTGGTATCCTCCAGATCGATGCACACTGCGATCTCCGCGATGCATATGAAGGATTCAAATACTCCCACGCCTCTATCATGTTTAATGCCCTGGCAGAAGTGCCGCAGCTCTCTAAACTGGTACAGGTAGGTATCCGCGACTATTGCGAAGAAGAAGTGGATTACGTAAATAATAGTGAAGGCCGCGTAGTAACCTTCTTCGATAAACAGATCAAGGAAAGACAATTTGAGGGAGAATCCTGGAAAGCTATCTGCGACAGCATTGTAGACAACTTACCTCAACAGGTATACATCAGTTTTGATATCGACGGACTGGATCCGAAATTATGCCCCCATACCGGTACCCCGGTACCCGGCGGGTTTGAGGCGGAACAAATATATTATCTCTTCAAACGGGTGCTGGACAGCGGCCGGAAACTGATCGGTTTTGATTTGAACGAAGTAAGCACTTCACACGACGAATGGGATGCCAACGTAGGCGCCCGTGTGTTGTTCAAACTTTGTAACCTGTTGATCAGTTCCAATTCTTAATCTCACATTCCTGTTCATGCATAGTTTGCGCATCCTGCATCCGAATACCTCCAGCAGAATCCGGTTATTACCGGTTATGCATGGGCTTACGGGCATACTGTTCCTGTTTAATGCGATCGGTATTTACCGCAGTCCGCAGCCGAACTGGTTCCTGGCGTTTTTTTTCCTGGTAGTAGGTGTATTGTGCATCGGCTTTCCTTTTACCATGAGAAGGTTTAAGAAATTCACCGAAGCCAATACCGTCGCACGGATGATAGAAGCGCTCATCTGCTTTACCGGCAGTTTGTATTTCCTGTCGCACCTCAACCCGGTTACCGCATTACTGCTGTTCCTGGTAGGCGCCGGGCTCGCCTACGTAGGCTGGATGGAACACCGTATTTTCCAGCCATCGTATGTAAAGATGGATACCACCGGAATTACCCTTCCTACCACCTTTTCAAAAAGGCTGGTTGGCTGGAACGAACTGAATAACGTAATTTTGCGGAACGATCTGCTCACAATAGACTTTAAGAACAACAAGATCCTGCAACTCGAAATACTGGATGAACCAGGCAACGAACAAAGGGAAGCACTGAATAACTTCTTCCGGAGCAGGGTGCAATAACAGTATATAAAAACAGAAAATGCTAAAACAAACACCTTACATATTATACTCAGACGGTAACGGTAATATTTTTGAAGATACCACCCTGTATGTAACCGGCCGCAGCGGCTGGGATGCATGGCCGGTAGAAGCAGACGAATGGATTGAATTACCGGAAGGAGGTAATTTGTATGAGTTGCCCGGCCGCCGTGGTATTGGCATCAACGCCGCCACCGGCGATATGCAGCTTTGTGATAAAGGATGGGCCGTAGCCGCATTCATACCGCCGGCGCATACCGGTTTTTACCTGGCTGCCTACGAAACCATGCCGGATGCGCCTACCCTGCCGCTGTTTTGCTACACCGCAGTAGGCTGGCTGGATGGTAAGTTTTATGTGCCCGCCACCCGCATTGAAGCAGATATCCGCCAGGAATGCGCGGGCTTTGACGATAAAAAAGTGAAACAGGGCGTAAAAACCCTGGTGGAAGCATACCCGCATAACAGGCTGGTACAGCATCTCGCGGAAAATTGCGCGCTCACCTATGAGTGTCCTGCTGCCCGTAATTATTTTATGGGAAGATGGGAGTGCCCTATTCCTTCCTCTCCTGCATGTAATGCCAATTGCGTGGGCTGCATTTCATTCCAGCCGGAAGAAGAAAGCATTGTTTCCACGCAGGACCGCCTCCGCTTTAAACCAACCGCGGAAGAAATTGTGGAGTACACCGTACCTCACCTGGAATCGGCCCCCTTCCCTATCGTAAGCTTCGGACAGGGCTGTGAAGGCGAACCACTGCTGATGTGGGAAACCATCCGCGAATCCATCCTGGAAATACGCAAACACACGCCTAAAGGCAGCATCAATATCAATACCAACGGCAGTAAACCGGATGCGGTAAGAGCCCTGTGTGAAGCAGGCCTGAATAGTATCCGCGTAAGCCTGAACTCCGCACAGGAAAAATATTACACCCCGTATTACCGCCCTAACAACTACGTTTTTGAAGATATCATCGAAAGCCTGAAAGTAGTGCGTGAATTCGGCGGCTGGACCTCGATCAACTACTTCGTATTTCCGGGCATGACCGATAGCGCAGATGAATATGAAGCGCTGCGTAAACTGATCAGGGAAACAGGGTTGAATATGATCCAGTGGCGTAATTTCAATATTGATCCCGACTGGTACCTCGGTAAACTGGGCGTAACGGAAACGGGCGAATGCTTAGGGGTAAAACAGCTGCAGGAACTGATCCATGAGGAATTCCCGGATCTGAAGTTCGGTTACTTTAATCCTCCGATGGAGCGTATTACGGGCGATTATATGAGCGACTTCGCTCACTGAGAATAGAACTCTTTATATTAAAAAAGGCTGACCGCGATGGTCAGCCTTTTTCGTTTAACTTACTTTAGTTCTTCCGCAAAGCGGTATTGCCTTGCATACGCCGAAGGCGACATTCCCGTTACCTTCCGGAATACCCGGTTAAAAGTAATCGGGTTGTTATACCCGGTAGCATAGGCCACTGCTGCAATACTGTCGAAGTCACCGTTAATAATATTCTTGCACGCCACATTGATCCTGATCTCATTCAGAAATTCAAGGTAGGTTTTGCGGGTATGTTTTTTAAAGTATTTGCAAAAAGCATAAGTAGTAAGATGCGCCACGCCGGCAATTTGTCCCAGCGAAATATTCTCCGCATAATGCTCCAGCGTATATTGGTAAATATCATTCATCCGCAGTCCTTCCGACTCGCTGTAAGATTGCCTGGAAAACCCCGTGGATAACGACTTCCAATCCTTCACCTGTTTAGAGAAATATACCAGCATGCCCACAAACGCCAGCAACCTTTCGGCGCCGCTGAGCCGGGAGATCTTTAATATATCGGCAGCTGTTTTTTCTGCGTATTCGGCCGGCAGTTGCAAACTGTTGGCGCTGAGTTGCAGGAACTTTCTTACCGCCTCCATTTCTTTCAGGGAAAATAAGCCCTGTAATGCATGTTCATGATCGAAAAAGATATGGATGGCGTGGATATTCTTCTCCTGTAAATTTTCGAAATACCGCGCATCCCCTTTAAACATATGGGGCTGGTTGGCGCCAATCACATAAATATCTCCGGCCTTGAAAGGTTGGGTATAGTTTCCGGCAATCAGGGTGCCTTCTCCCTTTATAATAAGTGTTACCTGCGCCTCTTTGTGACGATGCAGGTAATTATAAAAGTAAGGGAGGATATCTTCCTGTATGACTACAGCACCTTCATCGGCAACGGGGACAGTAAATTGAATTACTTTCATTAACCAATATTACTAATTTACCTGCAAAATTAGCAATTATGTGGCAATAATGGTAAAGTGTTGGACAATATCATCCATTGATTTGTTTTCTGCCCGTCCCTATTTTTTGCTGCAACCACAAAAAACCGCCGCCCGACAATATGCACCCCAGCGCTGTAATCCCCCACCACGGCCTAAACCCAAGATGCTGCACCACAAACGCCCCCGTTGTGGGCGATACAATATTGGCCAGCGAATACGAAATGGTATACAACGCGGCATACTGTCCGCGGTTATGGTCCAGGCTCCTGCCGATCCAGAAACTGTTCATAAAGGGGAGGCAAAACATTTCACCGAAGGTGATCACCACCATAAATACTACTGCCAATGCCCATACCGGCGGCAGGAAACAAAGTAACATATAGGACAAGCAAACCATCATGGCGCCGCGGGCCACAAAGGACAGGTTAGGCATTTTCCCGTCGAGGCGGTACACCATTACCATTTCCACCAGCGCAATCAGGATCCCGTTAACAGACATATTCAGACCAATAGCCCACTCTTCCAGGTGCATCACTTCTTTAAAATATAACGGCACAATGCTGGAAAACTGGAACAGGCAGATGGCATTTACGGTGGCAAAAAGCAGGAACCACAGGTAAATATGATCCCTCCATACCTTCTCTTCCGCTTTTACGGCTGCCTTGGCAGCCTTTGGCGGCGCAGGTACCGGCGGCAGGAAAATCCGCATCAGGATGGCCGCCAGCATACAGGTGAACCCGTCTACCCAGAAAAGCAGCTGGTAACTGAAACTGGCAAGGATACCGCCGATAGCAGGACCTACTGACCAACCCAGGTTCACCGCCAGCCGGTTCAGGGCGTACGACCGGGTCCGGTTTTCCGGCGAACTGTAGGCGGCAATAGCAATGCTGTTGGCCGGCCGGAAGGCATCTCCCACAGAACTCATTACAAATACGCAGATACATATTTGCTCAAAGGTGCGCATCTGACCCAATAAAATGAATAATAATCCGTTAGAGAAAAGACTCCAGAACTGTACCTGGTAGAAACCGATCTTATCAGACAGCCATCCGCCCAGCAGGGCGCCAACAATGGCACCGGTACCAAAACAGGCCATAACCAGGCCTGCCTGGGCAATACTGAAATGAAGATGTTGTGTAAGATATACGGTCATAAAGGGAATGACCATCGTTCCGCTCCTGTTGATCAGCAATACAAGCGAGAGCCACCAGGTAGCAGGAGCAAGACCAGTATAGGCATTTTGGTAAAGACGGATCGTTTGTCTGGCCAGGTTCATAAAATCGGTGAAAAATAATTTACGATAATTGGATTAACAGCACAGTTTTTGCAAAGATCCGGAATTCATCTTTTGATGAGCGATTATTTTTTCTGGATCAAAACATTAACTTTGGTCTGAACAGGCACTCAATAAGGTTATCATGGAGGAAAAAAACGGTAAAAAAAATATACAGGCTTTAGGAATCACTATCGGCGTGCATGCATTGCTGTTAGTAGCGCTGGTATTTACCGGTTTTTCTGCACCTCCGCCCTTACCGGATCAGGATCTTGGCATGGAAGTAAACCTTGGCACATCCGATGATGGCATGGGCGACGAACAACCATTGAACCCTAATCCGCCCAGTGCTGCAGCGCCAGAACCAGCAGCAGCTGAAAGTCCGGCTGCTACCGCTCCGGCCAACACTGAACCTCAGCAGGATATTGCTACCCAGGATGAAGAAGAGGCCCCGGAAATAAAAAAACCGGAAAAACCTGTTGAGAAACCTAAAGAGATTCCAAAGAAATTAGAACCAAAACCTGTTAAGCCAACAAAGAAACCTGCAGAAACGCCACCGGCGCCCACACCACCCGCACCAAAACCAAAGGCGGTGTTTTCAGGCGGTACCGGCAACAGTGCCAATAGCGGTAACAGCGCCAATGGCTCCAATAATGCCACAGGAGAAGGTAATACCGGCAAACCCGGCGATCGCGGTCAACTGGGGGGTAACCCTAACGGCGGCGGATATACGGGCGGTGGACTCGGCGGCGGACGCTCCGATTTCCACCTCAATGGAAGAAGCCTTATCGGCAGGCCACAGGTTACTTACGACGGCACTGAAACAGGCTATGTAGCCATCAATATAAAAGTAGATCAAAAGGGAAATGTGACATCTGCCACTTTTAGTATGAAAGGATCTACTATCAGTAACCCCCGCCTGATTGAGATTGCCAAAAAGGCTGCCTCCAGCGGACAACTGAAATACAATGCCAACCCGGATGCACCAGAAGAACAGTTCGGAGTGATCCGCTTCTTTTTCAAAGCAGAATAAGCAGCGTAATATATACAGATTTTAAAAGAGGCTGTTTTATTTACCGGACCAGGAACTGATCCGGAACAGCATAGCTTCATCCAGAAATCTGTCGTTCCTACATCATCTTTACCTATGATTGCAACAACTGACAAGAGCAATTTTTTTGTGTCATTTCGAGGAACCTATTTTTTATCGCCAACGATGATTGTAAAACTTAACCGTATCTTTTCCGGCACCGCAATATTGCTCGTGCTGATGCAGGCCGCTGTGGCTCAAACTTTCCCGGGTTACAATAACAGTAACTACGCGGGTATTTATGGTGTATTCTCCAACCCGGCCAGCGCTGCCGGCTATCGCTATAAATGGGATGTAAATATTATAGGTGCGGATGTAAATGCCGGCAACACTTATGTGAGCGTTCCGAAATCATTGCTGTTTAATATTCCTGATACGCTGAAACGCAACCAGGATTATTTCCTCGATGAAGGCGCCAACAGGAAACAAATGGGCTGGCAAATGGCGGAAATTGCACTACCTTCTGTATTATATGCTATTGATGAAAAACAGTCTGTTTCCTTTGTATGGCGTATGCGCAGCAGCAGTAGCGGCGGTAATTTCACGACCCCCATCGCCAATTTCTTTGGGGTGGATTTCCCAAATCCAGGTTATATCAACACCAATTTAAGCATTCCGCGTGCAGGCGTTTCCTCGCATGTATGGCATGAACTGGGCTTCAGTTATGCACGCACCATCAAAGAAACTTACAGCGGCCGGTGGAAAGCCGGCGTTACACTGAAACTGCTCAGTGGCGTGGCTGCGGGTTACGCTGCTGTTAAGGGCGTTGACTTCAGGCTAAACTCATCAAAAAGTGCCACTATTACCAGTGGTACCCTCTATTATGGCTATAATAAAGAAATGGACGACTGGCAGTCGCCCGCACAAAAAAACCTCCAGTTATTCCATAACAACGGTATCGGTGCAGACATCGGCGTGATCTACGAATACCGCCCCGACAACGGCGGCTTTGGCGCCTCTGAAGGCTCTGATGCAGATGACTATAAATTTCGTATAGGCGCTTCCATTACCGACATCGGCAGGATAAAATATACCAAAGCGCCTATTAACACGGACCTCAGCCTGGTAAAAGACAATGTAGTACCAAAGGATGTGCAGTATAAGAAAAATGAAAGTCTGCAGCAATACGCCCGCCGGCTCAACAATTATTTTACGCCACTGGGCACCGATTCTACTTTCAATATGATGCTGCCCACGGCGCTCAACCTGATGGGTGATTATAATATCGACAGCCGCTTTTTTATCAGCGCACATGCGGTTATTGCATTAACCGCCGGCAACCGCGATATCTCCAAAACATATGCACTAACACAGTTTAATATTACGCCACGGTATGAAACCTACCTTTTTGGCGCCTATATGCCATTCACTATTAACCGTAACGGCCAGGCCGATGTAGGAGCGGGTATCCGCATAGGTCCCCTCCTGATTGGCTCCAGCACAATTTTCACCAACCTCTTTCAAAAACATGTCGATCGTGCAAATGCTTTTGTAGCTTTGCGCTTAAATTCAAGCATGTTCGAACGGGGTGAGGGCGGTGGGCTCTTTAAGAAGCGTAACCGCCAGTTGGATTGCCCGGTGGTTAATAATTATTAATATGGCCTCTTACAAAGAAACGCTGGACTATCTCTATGCACAGCTGCCCATGTTTACCAGAGTGGGCGCCAGTGCGTTTAAAACAGACCTGCATAATACCATTGCATTACTGGATCAGCTGAACCAACCGCAACACAGCTTTAAAACCATACACGTAGCCGGTACCAACGGCAAAGGCTCTTCCAGCCATATGCTGGCAGCCATTTTCCAACAGGCCGGCTACAAAACAGGACTTTATACTTCCCCCCACCTCCTGGATTTCAGGGAGCGTATCCGCATCAACGGGCAAATGGTTCCGGAAAATTTTGTAGTTAATTTCACAGAACAGATGCGCGGGCATATTGCCGACATCCAACCCTCTTTTTTTGAACTCACCGTTGCCATGGCATTCCGCTACTTCCAGCAGGAAGCAGTAGACATTGCCATCATTGAAGTGGGCCTCGGCGGCCGGCTGGACAGCACCAACGTCATTACGCCCGAACTGTCGCTGATCACCAATATCAGCTACGATCATAAAAATATTCTCGGCGATACACTCCCGCAGATTGCCAGTGAAAAAGCAGGCATCATCAAAGCCGGTGTACCGGTAGTGATCAGCGAAACACAGTCTGAAGTACAGGACGTGTTTATTAATACCGCCAACGCGCTGAATGCCCCCATTCACTTCGCAGACCAGGAATGGATGGAAGCTTCCGGCGCCATTGAAAGCAATCACTTTACTATAACGTTACTGGATACACGACAACAGCAGATGCGCCGTTTACAACTGGATCTGACCGGTCAGTACCAGGAAAAAAATGTAATGGGCGTATTGTCGGCCGTAAAAATATTACAGCAAAAAGGCTGGCATATCACCTGGGATCACATCAGCCACGCCCTTTCCCACGTAAAGAAACTGACCGGCCTGAGAGGCCGCTGGGAAGTAATACAGCGGCATCCGCTCACTGTACTGGATGTAGGCCACAACGAAGCCGGCATCCGCGAAGTGATGCAGCAGCTCGGACATGTTAACTTCCAGCAGTTACATATTGTAGTAGGATTTGTGAAAGATAAGGAAGTAGAAAAAGTGCTGCCATTATTCCCGCCTACGGCGCATTATTATTTCTGCAAAGCACAGATCCCCCGTGCATTGGACGAAGTAGCACTGGCTGAAATGGCGGCGGTCAGCGGGTTACAGGGCCATGCTTACCCAACTGTTCAGGCGGCGCTGCAGGCGGCCAGGCAACATGCCCAGCCGGATGATATGATCCTCGTTTGTGGCAGCTTTTTTATTGTAGCAGAAGTGATGTAAGTTATTTCATCGTCATTTTACCGAGATACAGCAACGCGTAAAAGATACAGGTGGTGTGCAAACTGTGTACTATTTTGTTATCCAGTAACAGTTGCTGTAGTTCTTCCAGCGGCATAATCACCACTTCAATATCTTCGTTGTGATCCAATTCCTGTTCCTGTACCTTTACCCCTCCCGTTGCCAGGAACATATGCGTGTAGTTGTTGCTGGAAGCCGTATTAGGCGCAATGGTGCCAAGCGACACCCATTCCTTAAATGCGTACCCGGTTTCTTCCAACATCTCGCGTTTCATGGCAAATAAAGGATCCGGATCTGTGGGGTCCATCGTGCCGCCAGGAATTTCCAGCAACGTTTTGCCTACTCCCTGCCGGAACTGCCGGATCATGATTACCTGCCCGTCTTCACGAATCGCCACACCGTTTACCCAGTTGCTATACTCCAGTACGTAATAAGGCGCCACAATTTTACCTGCGGGCGTTTCGCAGGTATCGATACGCGCCGTAAGCCAGGCATCTTTAAAAAGGTATTCCGATGACAGTAATTTCCAGTCCATATTCATAATAACAATGCTTTACCAATCCATTCGTTCTTTCAGGCGCAGGATATGCTCCAGGTGATGTTTACCATGCCAGGCGTAATTGGCGGCATGGGTTTTTAAATGATGACTGGTGCCATTGGCAGGATGTACAAAAGTACGTTCCCAGTCGGCATCCGATAAGTGCTCCATCAAACTTACCCAGCGGTTATGCAGGGCATGCAGCAGGGTGATAGATACGTTTATGGGTGTAAACTTCACATCAGGAAGTTCCGCCCATAGTTGTTCCTCGTAAGGTTTTATAACCGGCTGTTCTTCTGTGAGGGCCAGCTTCATGCGGGTGTATCCGTTCATATGGCTGTCGGCCAGGTGGTGTACCACCTGCGCTACTGTCCACCCATCCGGGCGGTAAGGCGTTTGCAGCTGGTATTCGTCCAGTTGCTGCACGGCGATTTCCACCAGCTGGGGCAAATAGCGGATGTCGTTAATAAATCCCCGCAACATTTCCGGTGTGTAGTCCGGCAATGCTTCAAAGCGGCCAATAGGATATTTCAGTGATTCCATCCGTTAGGTGTTGGTTTATTCTTCGCGTAAGTCTTTCCCCGTGAGATGAATGAATACATCTTCCAGGTTCGCTTTCTTCACCTCCTTCTTTCTTTCAAAACCGGAAGATACCAGTTTATCAATCAATGCATCGGGCGAGTCGATAGCGATAATAAGACCGCTGTCGACGATAGCGCAACGGTCGCAGAGGAATTCTGCTTCATCCATATAATGGGTGGTGATTACCACGGTGGTACCCTGGCTCCTCACCTGCTGGATCAGCTCCCACAAGTTGCGGCGGGCCTGTGGATCCAGGCCGGTAGTGGGTTCATCCAGGAAAATGATCTGTGGTTTATTGATGAGCGTAGTGGCAATGGAAAACCGTTGTTTCTGGCCACCGGAAAGTTCTTTGAATTTTGCTTTGGCTTTATCTTCCAGGTTAAACATCCCCAGGAGCTTCATGGGCTCCACGGGCTGGTTATAAAGGCCGCCAAACATTTCTATGAGTTCTGTGAGATTTAGTCCGGGGTAATAGCCGGAACTCTGGAGCTGTACGCCGATGATCTTTTTAATATCGTTGGGGTCTTTGTCGAGGTCATAACCTCCCACCATCACTTTGCCGGCTGTTTTTTCCCGGAGGGTTTCAATAATTTCCAGGGTAGTGGATTTACCGGCGCCGTTGGGGCCCAGCAGGCCAAAGATCTCTCCTTCAAACACCTCAAAGCTGATTCCTTTTACCGCGGTAAACTCCCCGTATTTTTTTACCAGGTTGCTTACCTCAATGATCTTTTTCTTTTCCATGGGGCCAAATTACAGAAAGAATGCGAAAAAAAAGAGCCTCTGAACGAAGGGGACGGCCGGTGGCTGTCCCCTTCGTTTCAATTATTGCTTGATAAACACCTGCGTAAAGAAGGTAATCCTCCCCTTATCGGCGGTGCCGATACCAATGAGCGTATAATCGCCCAGCATATTTTTGCGGTGCCCCGGGCTCTTGATCCATCCATTTACCACGGCTTCGGCGTCGAGAGTGCCATAAGCTACGTTTTCAGCGGCGCTGGCTACGCGGCCCATCTTTTTGGATACGTTGGCTACGCGTTCTTCAAATCCCTCATGACCAAAACCTGTGCTGCCGTTGGCCATATCCCGGCTGTGGCGGCGGGCCTGCTGGCTGATGGTGGCATCCAGCTGTAAAGGCTTCAGCCCTTTGGACTGACGGAACTTGTTGGTGTAGTAAAGAATCTGGTCATCCATGCTGGCACCTGCATTACTGCTGTCTGCCGCATGAGTGGCACGTGAGCACGCGCTAACCTGGAAAACGGCCAACAGGGCGACTAATAATGCAATGATCCGCTGGTTCTTCAAAATCGACATAGAAATAAAATGGTTAATAATTAAAAATGAATAAAGAGTACTAATATGACTATTAAAACCAGGCCAGGTTTAGCAAGCCGGGTGCCAGAAATTAAAAACGGTGTATAATGGACATTTTGTATCCGCTATACACCGTTTTTTGTAATATTTTTTTAAGCCTACTCGTTCATGATCCGCTGCCAGGTATCCATCATTGTTTTGGACCCTATAAAGATGGCCATCCGCTGGTGCAGCTGTACCGGTTTCAACTCCAGGAGCCGCTGTTTACCGTTGGCCATGGCCACGCCGCCCGCCTTTTCCATGATAAACGACATAGGATTGCACTCATAACAAAGCCTTAACCGGCCTGCCGGGTACTTACCAAAAGCCGGGTACATGAAAATACCACCCTGGATAAGGGTACGGTGTATTTCGGCCACCATACAGCCCACAAACCGGTGGCGGTAAATACGGTCATTTTCATTCCTCGCCATAAAATGATCGATCGATTTACGGATTTTCTGCTCGTATAGGTGGTAATAACCCACATTAACAGAGAAAATATCGCTGTCGGGCGGACATTTCAGGTTGGGGTGCGACAGGCAGAACTCCCCGATAGACGGGTCCAGGGTGAAGCCCTGCACGCTGCGGCGGGTAGCATATACCATCATGGTAGAGGAACCATAAATAATATACCCGGCGGCAATCTGCTTGGTGCCCGGCTGCAGGAAATCCTCCAGTTCACATTCAGAGCCCTCCGGCGTAAGCCGGCGGTACACCGAGAAAATGGTACCGATAGATACATTCACATCTATATTGCTGGAACCATCCAGGGGATCCAGTAACACCACGTATTTCGATTTTTTGGAATGCTCATCATGAAAAGGAATAAAGTTTTCATTTTCTTCTGAAGCCACGCCACAGCAGTAAATACTGGTTTCCAGTGAATCAATGAACTGCTCATTGGCAAATTCATCCAGTTTCTTTACTGATTCGCCCTGCACGTTGGTCCGGCCGGCTTCTCCCAGGATGTCGGCAATACCGGCTTTATTTACTTCCACATTTACCCTTTTAGCAGCGAGGCCGATATCACGCAGTAAACCGGATAACTGACCGGTGGCTCCCGGGTAATTCCGTAACTCCTGGATAGTAAATTCATCCAGTGTCATTACTTTTTGCTTAAGATTCATAACGTTAGGTTGTATGGGCGAATTTAGTCAATTGAAACTATTTTAACGGAACTGTCATTTATCTGCAAACAGATTTTAAAACAATTCTAAACTTGTCTTACTTTGCCGAATAATTTTTTAAAAGAAGATAAACTATCATATGAAGGTTTTCAAGTTTGGTGGCGCAAGTTTAGAAAGTGTTGAACGTATCCGGCAGGTGGCTCAGATTGTACAGTCATTTCCGGACGAAAAACTCCTCATTGTTATTTCTGCCATGGCTAAAACAACCAATGAGCTGGAGAAAGTAGCACAAAACTTTTTCCTGCGCAAACGGGAAATTGCCGCGCAGCTTCTCTTTAACATCGAGGAGCAACATGTGAATGTAGCCGAAGCCTTGCTGGGAACAAAGGATCATCCATTATTTATCCAACTGCAGCAGTTTTTCACCGAAGCTGAATGGACACTGGGCGAAAAACCCCTGCGCACCTATGATTACTATTACGATCAGTTGGTGAGCCTGGGTGAACTGCTGAGTACCTCTATTGTAAGCGCCTTCTTTAACAGCGTGGGTATCCACAATACCTGGCTGGATGTGAGAGATATTTTCCGTACAGACGACAACTTCCGCGACGCTAATATCGACTGGATCTATACCCAGCGGCAGGTAACCGAAAAAGTGGTTCCCCTGTTCAACAACACCAATATTGTGATTACACAAGGCTTTATTGGCAGCACCGACCAGAACGAAAGCGTTACCCTGGGCCGGGAAGGCAGCGATTACTCCGCCGCCGTTTTCGCCAATATGCTCGATGCCGAAAGCCAAACCATCTGGAAAGATGTGGAAGGATTGAAAAATGCCGATCCAAAACTGTTCCCCAACACCGTGAATATACCGGAGATCAGCTACAGCGAAGTGATAGAAATGGCCTACTATGGCGCCCAGGTGATCCACCCGAAAACCATTAAACCACTGCAGAACAAACAGATCCCCCTGCTGGTGAAATGTTTCCTGGATAAAAACCTGCCCGGCACCATCATCAGGGAAACCGCAGATGTAAAACTGCTGCCTCCTATCATTGTGCTGAAAAAGAACCAGGTGTTGCTGAATATTACCTCTAAAGACTACTCTTTTATCACAGAAGATAAGATCAGCGACATCTATGAGATCTTCCACGGGCTGAAGGTGAAAATTAACCTGATGCAGAACGGAGCCATCAATTTCTCCTGCTGTATAGATAATAACCCGGAGAAGATAGAACTCCTGATCAAAACGCTCCACGAGCAGTTTAAAATCGTTTACAACGAAGGACTGGAGCTGCTTACCGTTCGTTATTACCAAACCGGCCTACTCGAAGAACTCAGCGACGGTCACACAATATTATTAGAACAACGTTCAACCGCCACCATACAGCGTCTCTGGAAAAGATAAATTTATCCAGTAAAAATATTATCACCCTTCGTGCAACTTTTTTCGTACCCGTTCGTCTTTAGTAAAAATGTGGTATGAAAAAAGTTGCTATCGTTTTAAGCCTGAGTACCGTGGTGATGCTGATCATAGCATGCGGAGGGAAAATGGTCAACCGTGGCTACCTTTCCGCCAGCAACCCGGATGAATTGCCTATTTACCTGATCACCCTGGGATATTTCAGGGAAACACCTGCTTGTCCCACTACCCCATCGTCGTGTATGATGAATAAAACAACAGAGATGCCCCTCGGCAAAATACAGGATGTTTTAAGATCGGCGCTTCAATACTACCAGGAAAACTGCAGCAGGAAATAACAGACCCCCTTTTTTGGTACTAGCTTTTGAGAAAATTTACAACGGAAACGATAGTATGAGAACAATCATCGTAGCCCTGGGAATGCTTTTTATTGGTGTGCACGCTACCCTGGCACAACAATCCAATTCCACAGGAAAAATTACACTGACAATTACAGACCATGAAGGCAAGCCGCTCCCCTTTACCAGCGTAATGGTGAGGAATATCAAAGATTCTTCCCTCGTAAAAGGAGAACTGACCACTACCAACGGCAGTTGTGCCTTTGAAAAAATAGCCTTTGGCCATTATTTCATCCAGGCCTCCCAGATGGGATACAACACCACCTACAGCAAAACATTTCAACTCAACGCCGCTCATAAAAACGTTACCCTGGATACCATCCGCCTGAACACTTTAGGCAAAAACCTCCAGGCCGTGAATGTAACCGCCCAGAAACCTTTTATTGAAAGTTCTGCCGGGAAAACAGTCATGAACATCGAGAACAGCGTGAGCGCCGCCGGCAATACCGCGCTGGACCTGCTCCGCCGCGCACCGGGAGTACAGGTGGATAACAACGAAAACGTAACCCTGAAGGGGCAAAGCGTTACGGTAATGATCGATGGCAAACTGACCTACCTCAGTGGCGAACAATTAACCAATCTCCTGAAAACAACACCCGGAGAAAGCATTGCTTCCATTGAAATATTAACCAGTCCTTCTGCTAAATACGATGCCTCCGGTAACGGCGGTATCATCAACATAAAAACTAAAAAAGGAAAAATGACCGGGATAAATGGTAACGTGAATGCTACCCTTACCCAGTCGAGATACGGCCGCTATGGTATTTCCGGTAATGTTAACTGGAGAACGGAAAAATTCAACCTGTTCGGTAATTTCGACCAGGGCGACTATCCCCGCCAGGTTACCCGCGTATACAGCCGGAACGTAAAGGAAAACGATGGCAGCTCCACCTATCTTCAGCAGAATATATTTCAGCGTAACCGCTTTAAAAATAACTACCTGAAAATAGGAATGGATTACTTTATCACTGATAAACAAACCATCGGCGTACTGGCCAACGGCTATAAAAACGCCTTCAGTAACCAGATCTACAGCAATGCCGACCTTGGCCGGGTTAATATGCCGGCAGATTCCACCGTGAACTCCCTTACCACCAACAATAACAAGTTCGATAACATTGCACTTAACCTCAACTACAAACTGATCCTGGATACTGCAGGCGGAAGGGAAATCAGTTTTGATGGGGACTATGCACAGTTCAACAACCACCGCTTTATGCAGCTGAATGACAGCCTGTATGACGCCAAAACACAGTTGAACCGCAACCCCAACAGCATCCGCACCACCGGAGGTACACAGGTAATTATCAAAAGCCTGAAAGCAGATGTAAGCTGGCCGCTCGGCAAGGAAGGTAAACTGGAAGCCGGCGCTAAAACCAGCTTCGTTACCACCACCAACGTATTGCAATTCGACTCCCTGTTTCATGGCGGCTATAAACCTTCCCCCGGATTAAGCGACCGCTTTAACTACCAGGAAAATATTTATGCCGCATACGCCACTTACAAAAAACAAATACATAAAACGAATCTGCAGCTGGGGCTGAGGGTAGAGAACACCGAATCTACCGGGACTTCTTTTACGACCGGAACAAATGTGAAACGCTCTTATGTCGACTTCTTTCCAAACATCAACGTGGAGCAAAAGCTGAATGATAAAAATAAGCTGAGCCTGGCCATGTCACGCAGGATAGAAAGACCGCAGTACGGTCAGCTGAATCCATTTATGTTTTACCTGGACAAGTATACCTACTTCCGGGGGAATCCTTACCTGCGGCCGCAATACAGCAACATCGCAGAAGTTGCCTATACGTTCAAAGACAAATACATCGCCACTTTCCGCTATAGCCGGATTAAAGATATGATGGAAGAATTCATTACACAGGACGACAGTACCAAAGCCTCCATCAGCACGGAACGCAACTATGATAAAACAGATATTTACAGCATCCTGTTTACGCTGCCTTTCCAGTTTACAAAATGGTGGACCAGCGACAACAACGCAGATTTCTCCTATAACAAATACCGTTTTGAAGATCCCGTAACGAATGATCCTTATTACCGGTATAACTTCAATTATTATATCAGCAGCACAAATACTATTACTCTTCCGAAAGATTTTAAGGTAGAAGTAATGGGCTACTATAACTCGCCTTTTATTTTTGGGATTTTCAGGGGCTATGCACAGTATAACCTGAACCTGGGCGTTCAGAAAATGTTCCTGAATAAAAATGCCACCGTAAAACTGAGCTATAACAATATCCTGCGGAATGAAAGCTATCGCGGGGCCGCAGAATTTGCCAACCTGAACATGAGCATCTTCAATACCTGGCAGTTCCGCACGGTAAACCTTTCTTTCAGCTATAAATTTGGCAGTGCCACCATTAAAGCGGCCCGCGAAAGAAAAACCGGTACCAGTGATGAACAGAATCGTGCAGGTTAAACCAGGATACGCATCATTTGCTGAATCAGCGCCATCATAGCAGTAGGATATACACCCAGCCCTATTAACAGTATGGTTAAAATCACCAGGGTAATATTACCGGCCATGGGCAGGGCCGGTATCACCGTTGTTTGTTGCCCTTTTGCAGGCACCGCAAACATAGCCGCCACCAGCCGGATATAGTAATACAACCCGATCACACTGTTAATCACCAGCATAAACAACAGGAACCACTGGTGCCCGTCCACGCCCGCCAGCACCACATAAAACTTACCGATAAAACCGGCGGTAAGCGGAATGCCCGCCAGCGATAACAGCATCGCCGTAAATACGGTGGCTACCCAGGGATAACGCCAGAACAGCCCCCTGTAATCAGCAATCGTTTCCGCATCCTGCGAACTGCTCGACATTACAATCACCACCCCAAAAGCGCCGATGCTTGTAATAAAATAAGCTACCAGGTAAAATGCCAGCGCCTCCAGCCCGGTTTGCACACCCGATAAAAAAGCAACCAGGATGTAACCCATATGCGCAATAGAAGAATAGGCGAGGATACGTTTGATATTCTGCTGTGTGAGTGCCAGCCAGTTGCCCGCAAACATAGACGCTACCGCAATAATAGCTACTATCCACCACAACATCGGGTAGTCGTTCCCATGAATGTCCTGGTAAAAGCGGATCAGCAACACCAGCATGGCTCCCTTGGAAACCGTGGCAATAAACGCCGCCACCGGCAACGGCGCGCCCTCATAAATATCCGGCGCCCACATATGAAAAGGAACAATGCCCAGTTTAAAACCCACGCCTATCAGCATCAAACCAAAACCCGCCATCACGCTCACCGGCAAATAACCCGCCTCACGTAAGGCTGCCCCTATTCCCGGGAAATCCATATGGCCTGTAAAGGCATACACCAGCGCCATTCCAAACAGCAGGAAAGCAGACGACAACGCCGCCAGCATCAGGTATTTAATCCCCGCTTCATCAGACCGCTCACGGGCACGCAGGTACGCAATTAATCCGTATAAACTGATGCTTAGTATTTCCAGTCCGAGGAACAGCGACATAAAATGCCGGCTTACCACCAGCACCAAAGCACCGATAGTAGCCAGGATCAGGAGAATGTAGTATTCTTCCTTCCGCTCTTCCCTTTCTTCAAAATAATTAAATGACAACAACAGGATAATAAACCCCGACACGAGGATCAACCCGGAATTAAAGAGTGAAAACTCATCGATCACCAGCAGCGGTGGCACGGGATGAGGAATATACTTAATGGCAGGAATCACCGCCGCCATCGCCATACCAAAAGCAAGAAGGGAAAAGCTGTACACGATGCGGTGATTACGCCAGGCTGCAACCAGCAACATGGCTATCACTGCCGCAGCACATAGGGTGATCAGCGGCCCCAGACTTAAAAAATCAGCGAACGACATAGTCAATGTTTTGGGAAGTATTCAATACCGGTTGCGGATGGAAGCCCAGCCAGCATATCACTATTACCAATGCTATTATGATCACCAGCTCACGCCCGTTCAGATCGGACATGGCATATTGCCGGTCGCACGGACCGAAGAAAACTTTCTGCATAATACGCAGCGAATACGCCGTTGCTACCACCAGGCCAATAGTAGCCAGGATAGTGAGCACATGACTGGCCTGCCAGCTACCCAGCAACACCAGGAATTCCGCTACGAAATTGCCTAATCCCGGTAACCCGAGAGAGGCCATCACAAAAATCATGGCAGCGCTGCCCATCATGGGAAGCCGCAGCCAAAGCCCACCCATTTGCCGGAGGTTGCGGGTATGTATGCGCTCATACAACGCGCCCGCAATAATAAATAACGCACCTGTACTAATGCCATGTGTGATCATTTGCATCACTACGCCCTGGTAAGCAATTTCATTCAGGGCGAAGGCGCCCAGCAGTACAAAGCCCATATGGCTTACGCTGGTGTAGGCAATCAGCCTTTTAAAATCCGTTTGCGCATAGGCCAGCATGCCCCCATACAGGATACCAATTACGCCCAGCAACATGGCCACCGGTGCTATGTCTGCGGCGGCAGTGGGAAACAGCGGCAACACAAACCGGAGGATACCGTAAGCGCCCGTTTTCAGTAACAAGCCCGCCAGCACCACGCTGCCGGCAGTAGGCGCTTCCGTATGCGCATCCGGCAACCAGGTGTGAAAAGGTACTGCCGGCAGCTTTACCAGGAAGGCGATCAGGAAACCCAGCATCAGCCATCGCTCCATAGAAGGCGTCATAGGCGTATTCAACAGCTCAAAATAATTAAACGTATATACATTAGTGTTAGCTTTATGCACAAAGTAAAGACCGAGTATTGCCAGCAGCATCAGCAAGCCTCCCGCCTGTGTGAACAGGAAAAACTTGTTGGCCGCATACTCCCGGTGTTCATGTCCCCAGATACCAATCAGGAAGTACATGGGGATCAGCATCATCTCCCAGAAAAAATAAAACAGGAAAAGATCCATCGTCAGGAAAACGCCTGTGATGCCACAAAGCACAAACAACAGGTTAAAGTGAAAGAACCCCACCCTCGTTTGGATTTCCTTCCAGGAAATTAATACCGCCAGCGCCCCCAGGAAAAATGTCAGCGCCAGCATCAGCATACTTAAACCGTCCATCGCCAGGTGCAGGCTGATACCGAAATGCGGCACCCAGTCCATCCGGAACTGGTACCACCAACGGCTGCTGCTACCCGTATGCTCCATCCATACCCCTGCGATAATGCCGAGGTTCACCAGCAGGCTGCATAGGGCTATCCACCGGCTGGCAGCGTGGCTTTTCACGCCAACCACCCACGACAATAACGCCGCGCCAAAAAGGATCAATATCAATACCAGCAATATCATAATTGTTCGTTTAATCGTTCGGGTTATATGTATATCCGCCAGATCAGCACCGACAATATCGCCACCGCACCCAGCACTACGCCAAGTATATACCATCTCAGCAAACCGCTCTGCGTACGTGCGAGCACGTTATGACACCATTCCATAAACGCCGCCAGCCCGATATAAAACGTGTCTATCAGATCCCTTCTGTTGATACGCGACAAGTACACAAAAGGGCGTACCAGCAGCACATTGTACAATTCATCAAAGTCCCATCCCCTGCTCCAGTAGCCACGCAGCCACATAATAGCAGGCATTTCCAGAAAATCAGACATGCCTTTGGGATGCTTCACTACCCAGGCATACGCCAGCCCGATGCCGCCCAGCGCCAGCAAGGCCGATAAGGCCTGTGAAGTCCATTCCATAGAAAGACTTTCATGCAGTACCGTCACCGCCGGCAATACCGGTTGCAGCCAGTTGCTGAACAACGTTACATGCCCCATCGTATGCGGCAATTCTATAAACCCGGCAACCGTAGATAATACCGCCAGGATATACAGCGGGATCATCATACTGCTCCCCGGCCGGTGATGCACCTTTGTTTTCTCTTCTCCATAAAATACCAGGAAAAACATGCGGAAAGTATACATACCCGTGAGTAACGCACCCAGCAGCGCCGCCAGCCAGAAGCCAACATGACCACCGGCAGCGGACCACGACAACCAAATGATCTGGTCCTTACTGTAAAAGCCCGCTGTTATAAAAGGAATAGCCGCAAGGGAAGCACAGCCAACCAGGAATACCCAGTAAACGCCGCGCAACTGCTTTTTCAATCCTCCCATCTTAAACATATCCTGCTCGTGATGCAACGCTACAATGATAGCGCCTGCGGCCATGAACAGCAACGCCTTGAAAAAAGCATGCGTAACAAAATGAAATACCGCCGCCGACCACGCGCCGCAGCCCAGTGCCAGGAACATATACCCGATCTGGCTCACCGTGGAATAAGCCAGCACCCTTTTAATATCCGTTTGCACCAGGGCGCTGAAACCCGCCAGCACCAAAGTGATAGCGCCTATCACAGCAGTAGTGGTTTGCGCCGCCGGCGCCAGTTCAAATAAAGTATGCGTACGCGCAATGATATAAACCCCTGCCGTAACCATGGTGGCGGCATGTATCAACGCACTCACCGGCGTAGGGCCCGCCATGGCATCCGGCAGCCAGGTTTGCAACGGCAGTTGGGCCGACTTGCCCACCGCGCCGCCCAACAACAGCAAAGCGATAATGGTTACCACTCCATCGTTCACAGACCAGATTTGTGTACTGTTTTCCAATATGCCGGGAATACTCAGTGTACCGGTATACTGAAATAACATAAACAAAGCAATGGCCATCGCGGTATCGCCTATGCGTGTTACAATAAAAGCTTTCCTCGCTGCATACCCGTTGGCAGGATCTTTATACCAGAAGCCGATCAGCAGGTAACTGCAAAGGCCCACACCTTCCCAGCCAAAGTATAACAACAATAAATTATCTGCCATCACCAGCGTAAGCATGGCGCCTACAAATAAATTCATACAGGCAAAAAAGCGGGCGTAGTCCGGATCGTCGTGCATATAACCGGATGCATATACATGGATCAGGAAGCCCACAATGGTGATCACCAGCACAAATACCACCGACAGCGCATCCATCCGGAAATCGAAACCTGTTTTAAATCCACCGGCTTCCAGCCAGTTGCCGGCATGCTGAACAATCGCCTGTTCACCATTTGCGGCAAATTGCATAGCGATGATAATAGCCACTATTGCAGCCAGTCCGATACTGCCGCATCCGATTACGGTAACGCCTATACGGTCGAAACGCTTCCAGCCCAGCATGAGCAGGAAGGCGCTGATAAAAGGAATGAGCGGTATGAGTGCAGGAAACATACAATTGAATATTTTATCCGTTCATTTTTGCTGCTTCGTCGCTGTCCAGTGTTTTGAGCTGATGATATAACTGTAAGATCAATGCCAGTCCTACCGATACTTCTGCCGCCGCCATCGCCAGGATGAAGATGAACATCACCTGCCCGTCTGCTGTACCCCAGTGAGAAGAAGCCACAACAAAGGCCAGTCCTGCTGCGTTCAGCATTATTTCCACCGACAGCAACATAAAAATAATGTCGCGGCGAACCAGTATACTGATCAGCCCCAGCACAAATAAAACGCCGGCAAGCAGCATGCCCGCTGTGGTAGGATGTACTATCATGATTGATTATTTTCAAGGAACCGGTGCAATGTTTTCTCTTTCTGACGCCCTAAGTGGTAAGCCCCTACAATGCCCGCCATCAGCAACATCCCGGTAAGTTCCACCGCCAGGATATAAGGGCCGAATAAAGCAATGCCCACCTCCTTCGGATTCACGATCTGAATACCTGATACGGGCTGGCGGTTCTGCAACACCAGGAAAACAAGCTCTCCAAGCAGGATGATACAAAGCAGCGATGGAAAGATCCAGATGCGCGGCTTCAGCCATAGCCGCTCCTGCGCGGCCGACTCTTTTCCCAGGTTCAGCATCATCACAAAAAAGATCAGCAATACCATAATGGCGCCCGCATACACAATCACTTCCAATGCCGCCATAAAAGGCGCGCCATAGAGATACAACACCACTGCCACCGCCAGTAAAGACACTACGAGATATAACAAGGCATGCATAATGTTGTACCGGGTGATCACCATCACGGTAGATAACACTGCAATCAATGCAGCAATATAAAATGCAGTTCCTATCATGGTATCAGGCTTTTAATATCTACCGGTGGTTCTTCGTGTTGTGCATCGCCTTTGTCTTTTCCGCGAATGGCCATACCGGCTATATTGTAATAGTTATAACCTGGATATTTGCCTTCACTGTTAATGAGCAGGTCCTCTTTTTCATATACCAGGTTCTGACGGTTATATTCTGCCATTTCAAAATCGGGCAATAACTGTATCGCGTAGGTAGGACAAGCCTCTTCGCAGAAGCCACAGAAAATACAGCGGGAGAAATTGATCCGGAAAAACTCCGGATATCTTCTGCCCGATTCATCTTCCGTTGCCTGAAGGGAGATGCAGTCTACCGGGCAGGCCGCGGCACACAGGTAGCAACCTACACATCGTTCGCCTCCATCCGGATCGCGGGTTAACGCAATGCGGCCCCGCCAGCGGGCCGGCAACGGCGCCCGCTGTTCAGGATACTGAAAGGTTTCCCGCTTGTGGAACATGTGCAGGAATATCAGCCACATACTTCTTACCAGACTAAACATGTTTTTTGTTTTAAGTATTTAACCACAGCTTAATGGCAGCTGTTACCATCAGGTTTAAAATCGATAACGGAAACAATACCTTCCATCCATACTCCATCAACTGATCATACCGCGGCCGCGGCATAGATGCCCGGAACAGGATGAACAACATGATAAAGGCAAACGTTTTTATTACAAACCATAATACCGGCGGCAGAAAAGCCGGTCCAAGCCAGCCGCCAAAATAAAGCGTTACCAGCATGCCGGAGATCAGCGTTACGCCCAGGTATTCACCGATGAAGAACATACCGAACTTCATCCCGGAATATTCCGAGTGAAAGCCCGC
The DNA here is from genome assembly GCF_051362515.1 of Chitinophaga sp. ARDCPP14. Taxonomy (NCBI): domain Bacteria; kingdom Pseudomonadati; phylum Bacteroidota; class Chitinophagia; order Chitinophagales; family Chitinophagaceae; genus Chitinophaga; species Chitinophaga sp. ARDCPP14. The sequence continues at coordinate 94,045 of NZ_JBKIXB010000012.1, forward strand.
TACCAGCTCACTCTCCGCCTCCGGGATATCGAAAGGTAAACGGTGTGTTTCCGCTACGCCTGCCACCAGAAAAATGAGGAAGCCGATAAACTGCGGGATAATAAACCACACCTTCCGCTGGGCTTCCACTATTTCACCCAGATTAAAAGAGCCGCTCAGCACCACCACGCCCATCAGCGCCAATCCCATAAACACCTCATAGCTGATCATCTGCGAAGCCCCGCGCATAGCGCCCAGCAACGCATACTTGTTATTGGAAGCCCAGCCGCCCAACACTACACTGTATACGCCCAGTGAAGACATGGCCAGGAAAAACAACAGGCCGATATTCAAATCTGCCACCACAATTCCTGGTGCAAAAGGTATCACCACAAAGCTCATGAGCACACTCAGCATCACTACACCGGGCGCAAATACAAACACTACTTTATCGGCAAATGGCGGAATCCAGTCTTCCTTAAAAAACAACTTGATAGTATCAGCCAGCACCACCAACAGCCCGAAGGGCCCTGCCCTGTTGGGACCGTAACGGTCCTGCCACAGCGCCAGCATCCGGCGCTCCACCCAAATAAGACCGGCCGCCGTATTTAACAGTGCAAAAAGCACCCCTCCTATTACCCACCAAATGTTTATCATAGCATTATACTTTTATCAGTTGCGGCGCCTCTGAAATCTGCATGCCGGGAAGGCCTACAGGTATTCCGGCAACGCCTTCCTGTAATGTATCGTTAATGATCACCGGTAACGTATAGTGATGACCGTTATCTGTGAAATGCAGCAGGTATCCAGCGGTTACCTGCAACCGTTTTGCGTCTTCACTGTGCAGCATAATGTAGGGAGCCGGAATACGTTCTGCAATACCCGGTGTATGCACGCTCAGTTCTTCTGATCCGAAAATATGATAGAGTGGTACCAGTAACAGATGTTCTTTGAGCGGCAGAAAGGGCTCCGGTACTTCCGTATAAAAAGGCGTTTGCCCGTTCGCGTGAGGTTCAATCAATCTCTTGCCGGAGTTGCCATCGTGCAGCGGTCCGCCTGTTTCCACCTGGAATTTGTTTACTGATTGCACAGAATTCCATCCGGGCGACCAGAAAAAGGGAATCATGGAAGAAGGCGGCTCTCCCCGGTACCCTTCCATGGTAAAGGACAGCGCGGTATCTGTGTCCTGTGGCGGACGGGGCTCGCTTACATCTACATTTGCCTGCATAGCGGTACGGCCGCTAAAGCGATGTGGTTCCCTCGGTACCTTCTGACCGGCAATTCGAAAATCAGCATGCGGCGCGAGATGATCTATACTTTCAAATTTTTCGTATGCGTGTGCAAGGTGATTCACTACTTCATCGAAGTGTTGCAAACCGGAGAGTGTAGCATGCCCCTTAATGCTGGCGATCTGCAACAGCCAGCGCCAGCTTTCCTGCACTGCGGAGTCGGGTGCAAACACCTGGAAAAAGCGCTGGGCGCGGCCTTCATTATTCACCAGCGTACCGTCCGATTCAGCAAAGGTGCCAGCCGGTAAAATGATGGTGGCTTTCTCCGCTGTGGGATTATAAAGATGATCCAGCAGGATCACATCTTTCACCTTTCCAAAAAACTGTTCTGCCCGGTGTTGGTTCAGCCGGCGGTACAGGTCATTTTCCAAAACGATCACGGTATCCACTTCGCTATTCAAGGCACGGTCTACCGCCGAATCCAGGCGGTGGCCACCCAGCATTTCAAGTCCTACGCTGTTGCATTCCGGCACCGTGTAGGTAAGCATGGCATCGATACCAAGATCCCGCAGGGACCAGGCCACATTGGCGGCGGCTTTGATGATGGCTTCACTGCCACCGCCATAGCCTGCAATGATAAGCGGGTTCTTAGCGGTTTTCAGCACCGCTGCTATTTCTGCAGCAATGGCTTTCCCTTGCTCCGACATTCCTTTTACTTCGGGCATTTTACTGCTCAGCAGGTGACTAACGCCAAAGCCTATACGGGCAATATTGTCCGGCGCCGTGTGATAAGCACCTTTTGCAAGTTCATCGAGTTTGGTTTCCTGGACATTTAAAATATAGAGGGGGCCTTTGCTGTCCTGAACGGCTTCCCGTACGGCGGCATCCTGCCATGCGGGCATGTGAATATGATTGATGACATCTTCCACCGGGATACGGCGTACCGCCTGCCGCACCGACAAGGCCAGCATCGGCGCCGTATTGGTTACATCTTCACCGAGGATAAGCACTACATCCGCTGCTGCCGCTTCCTGCAGGGAGGCGCTGCGCACCGGTCCCTGTTGCAGTATTTTGAGAGAAAGGGATACCAGGTCGTGATCTGCTGCTGACACACCCAGGTAGAAGTTGTCTTCCCCAACCAGTTCTTTCAGCACAGCATTGGATTCCAGGGAAGCTCTCGGCGATCCTATGCCGATGGTCTTCCCTGGTTTCATCCGTTGATGCACATGCTGCAACACCGGGATGCCATTGGCCTTATCTGCAGGGCCGTGATGCACCATCGGTGTTTTGATCCGTTGTCCGCTGTTCACAAATTCGTAGCCATAGCGGCCACGGTCGCAAAGGAAATAACCATTTACCGCGCCATTAAACCGGTTAGTGATCTGTCGCACGGCGCCATAACGCTCACCGGCGATGATATTACAGCCCAGTCCGCAGCCCTGGCATACAGAAGCAGCAGAGGTCAGATCCCATTTACGGGTATAATGCTGCTTGAGGGTTTTATCCGTAAACACACCGGTAGGGCATATTTCGGCAAGATTGCCGCTAAACTCGCTTTCCAGTGTACCCTCTTCCTGCCGGCCAAAATACACATGGTTATGCGCGGCGAAAACATCCAGGTCCTTACCACCGGCAAAGTCTTTATAAAACCTCACACAACGGTAGCACTGGATGCAACGGTTCATTTCATGATTCAGGAATGGTCCGAGATATTGGTTGTTGTAAGTTCGTTTTGTAAAATGGTAATCACGGTAAGAGTGGCCTGTCATCACCGTCATATCCTGCAAATGGCAGGAACCGCCTTCATCACATACGGCGCAGTCGTGCGGGTGATTGGTCATCAGCCAGCCGATCACATGCTCGCGGAAGTTGCGGGCATCGGTATCGTCAATGGATAAACGAAGCTGGTCTTTTACCGGCTCCATACACGACATAATGATCTTTCCCTTCTTATCATCTTCATCCTTAAACACCTTAACAGCGCATTGACGGCAGGCGCCTACCGCACCCAGGGCGGGGTGCCAGCAAAAGTAAGGAAGGTTCAAACCCAGCGACAGGCAAGCTTCAAGCAGGTTTTTTCCCTCCTTTACTTCGTAAGGTTTATTATCAATGTGTATGATCGGCATATGGACATTTTTTTTCTTTGATGTGTTGTTCAAAATCTTCCCGGAAATATTTCAGCGCACTTTGCAACGGTTCCATGGCACCGGGCGCCAGCGCGCAGAAAGTATTACCGGGGCCCAACAGCTTCGTATGCATTTCCAGTTGCTCCAGGTCTGCGTAAGTTCCTTGTCCCTGCTCCAGTGCGTATAGTATCTTCTCCGTCCAGGGCAGTCCTTCGCGGCAGGGCGTGCAGAAGCCACACGATTCCTGTGCGAAGAAATGCTCCAGGTTATGTACAAACCCCACCGGGCAGGTGCGGTCGTCGAGTATCACCATAGTGCCGGTACCCAGGCGGCTTCCCGCGGCAGCTACTCCTGCGAAATCCATTTTCACATCGAGGTGGGCATCGGTTAAGAAATCAGTGGAAGCGCCACCAGGCAAGGCACCGCGAAAACGGAATCCCGCTTTCATGCCACCCGCATGTTCCTCCAGTAATTCCCGCATAGTAACGCCCATAGGTAGTTCCCAGGCACCGGGCTTGTTTACTCTTCCACTTACACCGTATATTTTCGTACCCCCGTCGGCGGTATAGCTCAATGATTTGAACCAGTCGCCTCCCTTGCTGATGATATGCGGTATATAAGACAACGTTTCCACGTTATTTACAATGGTTGGTTTACCAAACAATCCGCTTACCTGTGGAAAGGGTGGTTTGGCGCGGGGTACAGCGCGTTTCCCTTCCAGCGAATTGAGCAATGCCGTTTCTTCCCCGCACATATACCTGCCTACGCCGGTATGCAACTGCATTTCCAGGCTGTAATTTTTACCGAGTATATTTTTACCGAGATATCCCGCGGCATAGGCATCTGCAATTGCCTGGTTCATGATCGTCGCGGCTTCCTTATATGCCCAGCGCATAAACACAAAACCCTGTGTGGCCTGGATAGCATAAGCGGAAATGATCATTCCTTCGAGCAACTGGTGCGGGTTCCCTTCCAGCAGCCAGCGGTCTTTGAAGGTGCCGGGTTCCATTTCATCGGCGTTACAGATCAGGTAGCGCGGACCGGTTACTTCCGCGGGAACAAAGCTCCACTTCATACCAGTGCTGAAACCTGCGCCGCCACGGCCTTTGAGGTTGGCGTCTTTCACCCTGCCTGTTACTTCCGCCGGGGTGAGCTCCTGCAACACTTTGCGTAATGCGGCATAGCCGCCCACTGCTTCGTACTCCTTCAGGTGAAGAGGCGCTCCGGAAGCGGGTATATGTTGTGTGAGCGGTTTTTCCATCTTTATAAATATTGATCCAGTATTTGTGAAAGGGAAGCTGTTGTCAGATTCCTGTACAGGTCGTTGTCTATCATCATGGCCGGCGCATGGTCGCAGGTACCAAGACAGGCATTGGGCAGCAGCGTAAAACGTTCATCGGGTGTGGTTTGTCCGTACCTGATCTGCAGCAGGTCCATCAGTTGTTGTTTAATCTCCGTATAGCCCATCACGTAGCAGCTGATACTGTCGCACAACAAGATGACGTGCCTGCCTACCGGCCGGCGGAAGATGAGGTTGTAGAAAGTGGCTACGCTGTCTACTTCCGCGGTGCTCATTTCCAGGATAGCGGCGATATCCGCCACGCTTTCATCAGATACCCAGCGGCGTTGCCCCTGTACAATTTTTAATGCTTCTATACAGGCGGCCTTTTTTACCGGCACGTGCTGCATTTCATGTGTGATCTGTTCTATTTCAATAGCAGAAAGCATATGTTGTTGTATTATCTGTCAATATCTGCGAGTACATAATCCATTCCTCCGAGTATCGATAACAGGTCGGCCACGGTATATCCGCGGCTGATCAACGGAATCATCTGCATGTGCGGGAAAGAAGGCGTTCGTACCCTGGTGCGGTAAGAAGCGGTGTTGCCATCGCTGATCAGGTAATAGCTGTTCCATCCTTTGGTAGCTTCCGTGCAAACAGCCGCCTCTCCGGCGGGTATTACCGGTCCCCAGCTTACGTTGAGAAAGTGATGGATAAGCGTTTCAATATCCTGCATGGTGCGTGCTTTTACAGGAGGGGTAGCCAGCGGGTGGTGCGACTTGTAATCGCCGGACGGCATGTAGGCCACGCATTGTTCAATAATGCGGAGGCTCTGTCGCATTTCTTCCACCCGTACTACCGCGCGGTCGTAACAATCTCCGTTGTGTGCGACCGGGACCTCGAAAGCAAAATTCTCATAACCACCATATGGCCGCTTCTTGCGCATATCCCACTCCAGGCCGCAGGCGCGGAGTCCGGGGCCGGTTACGCCCCATTCAATGGCTTCTTCCAGTGTATAGATACCGATACCTTTAGTACGGGCTTTAAAGAGATAATTTTTCATGACCATGCTGTCGTACTCTTTCAGCTGTTTGGGAAAATAGCTGATAAAGTTTTTCACCAGCGGCTCCCAGCCGTTGGGCAGGTCCTGGGCAACACCGCCAATACGGAACCAGTTGGGATGCATACGGCCACCGCAAATGGCTTCAATGATTTCAAAGATGCGTTCACGGTCGGTGAACATATAGAACACGGGCGACAGCTGCCCCAGATCCTGTGCAAAGGTTCCATACCACACCAGGTGACTGGCAATGCGGAACAGTTCGCAGAGCATAATGCGGATCACCTGCGCACGTAGCGGCACATCAATGCCGCCCAGCTGCTCCACCGATAACAGGTAAGCCAGGTTATTATTCACGCCGCCGAGATAGTCGATACGATCTGTGTAAGGAATGTAGGTATGCCAGGATTGCCGTTCTCCCATCTTTTCCGCGCCGCGGTGATGGAAGCCGATATCGGGTACGGCGTCCACAATATCTTCGCCGTTGAGCTGGAGGATGATACGCAACACGCCGTGGGTACCCGGGTGTTGCGGACCGATGTTGAGGAACATAAAGTCAGCGTCTTCGCTATGGCTTTTTAAGCCCCATTCTTCGGGTTTAAACCGCAGGGCCTCCTGCTCCCTGTCCTGCTTCTCGTCATAGAGCTTAAAAGGCCCCATTTCAGTAGCGCGTGCCGGGTGCTCCTTCCGGAGCGGATGCCCCTCCCAGGTGGAAGGCATGAGGATGCGTTTGAGTAAGGGGTGACCATTGAACCGGATGCCGAACATATCGTATACCTCGCGTTCGTACCAGTTGGCGGCCGTCCAGATGGGGGTGATGCTTTCCAGCGTTGGGTATTCGCCGTGCAGACCGGCTTTTATTCGCAGGAATTCGTTTCTGTCGAAGGAAAAAAGTGTGTAAACAACGGTAAAGTCATAGGGTTTATGCCCGTTCTGTTGCCGTTTATACGCACGCTCGTCAATGGCCGTGAGGTCATAGAGCATGCGATAAGGCATTTGTATTTCAGATTTAAGAAACTGTAGTACGGCCACAATATGCTCCTGTGGCGTCCAGAAGGTGGGCGTCCCATCCCGTGTAACCTGAGGTTCGAAGGTGATATCACCAAAACGGGAGCTTAATTCCGCTGCAATGCGCTCTGGCATGGCGTATTAAGTTTAGATGGGGGTAAGATAAAATTGTGGTCTTTTTCCGGTTTAATCTTTCATATATCCGTTGATGTTAGTAAGTATTTTATATTTCATCGGGTGTTTTAAAATTTGTCATTTGTTGCCGTTTCTCACGGAGGGTGTCTTTCATGGAAATCTTTTCCGGACGGATAACGCCTTGTTCGCCGATCACCCAACTGAGTGGCCGTTTCTCTTTGCCTACGCTGTCGCGCAGCATAACGAGTCCCGACATAAATGCGTCCGGGCGTGGCGGACAACCGGGTACGTAAACATCTACAGGCAGGAATTTATCTACTCCCTGTACTACGCTGTAGATGTCGTACATACCGCCGGAATTAGCACAGGAGCCCATGGATATTACCCAGCGGGGCTCCATCATCTGCTCATACAAACGTTGAATGACGGGCGCCATTTTTATAAATACGGTGCCTGCGATGATCATGACGTCTGCTTCGCGGGGAGTACCTCTGATTACTTCCGCACCAAACCGGGCCATATCATACTTAGGGGTCATAGCGGTAGCCATTTCTACAAAACAACAGGAAAGGCCGAAATGGAAGGGCCATAGTGAATTTTTCCGTCCCCATGCCAGCAGGCTTTCCACGGAAGTGAGCATTACACTTTGCTGTATCACTTCTTCCATAGAAGTATTGCCGGATATCTTACCCGTTACATCATTTGCGTTGGTCAGCCACCATTTCATATAAAAGTTGATTTACCATGAAATCATAAAATCAACATGCTGTTGCTACGTCAGTGCCTGTGGTGTTGGAGTCTTAATGTCCGTGTATCCGTTAACGTGAGCGGAGGTTTTTTTCCGCATTTTTTTATATGCGCGTAAAATCTTTTTCCCATCGGGCCCGAAGTCCAATGCGCCGTTACGCCATTCGTAAATAAGTACAGCCAGTAATATGAAGATAAAAACGGCAACGCCGAGGAAGCCGGTCCAGCCAACTTCTTCATAGGCAATTGCCCAGGATATGATTAATACCGTTTCAATGTCGAAAATAACGAAGAGCATCGCTACCAGGTAAAACTGGGAAGGGAACCGTAATCGTGCAGAGCCGGTGGAGATGATGCCGGACTCATAAGCCTCTCCGGTGGCGCGGTCTTTATGCCGCTGCCCCAGTACATAAGAAAGCCCCAGTATGATGCTGATAAGTATCACAACGATAGCACCATATGCTAAAAACGGCCAGATAGGGGTGATGTCAGAAACAGCGCTTTTCAAAGTGTTCGCCCTCCCGAGCGATTTACTTAAAAGTCCGTCATGCCTGTCTATCAGTTAAAACCAGTAGTATGCTTTCCAATCTACTGAACATGTCTATTATTGGTAATGCTAGTCTGTAAACCGCCAAATCAAGAGGGAAGACCGGATACGGATCCGGTTTCATAACGTTTCAAGTGCTGCTATACGGTAAAGACTATATGAAACTGAAGTTACAAAAAATACAATGATAAAACAAAAGATTAAAATGCGATACTCAGGTATGCGTACCCGTAATATAGCATTCAAGACTGGTAATGATATGCTGCTGGTCGTCAATAATAAACTTTACCACGTCACCAATAGATATCAAACCCATCAGCCTGTTCTGCTGGTCAACAACCGGGAGGTGACGGATCCTTTTATCTGTCATCAATCCCATACAATCTTCAATGGAATCATCTTCAGTAACCGTAATAGGGCGTTCCGTCATGATTTCCCGGATCAGGGTTTCCTTTGATGCACGCCCCTTCAGGATAACCCGGCGGGCATAATCACGTTCGGAGAAAATTCCCATAAAATGTTCGTCTTCATCAACTACTGTCAATGCTCCCACGTTGTGATCCACAAGGAGTTGAAGCGCTTCAAAAACAGTGTTGTCGGGATTTATGGAGTATACTGCATGACCCTTTACCTGCAGGATATTACGTACCTTTCCCATGGCAAGATATTTAGAATAGTAAATAAATGAAAAACCACCATTTCTAAGTTACCAATTTTCATTGTTAAAAGCAAGGCAGTGAAAATAAATCGTTTGTGTAAATTGTACACAAAGCTCCACGCGGAGGTTGTCTTACTCAGGATTAAACTTATTTCACTGATTACGCTGATTTGATCACTTTGGATTTTAAAGGATTCGGGGAGATATAAGCGAAGAACGCGGATTTTGTCTTACTCAGGATTAAACTTATTTCACTGATTACGCTGATTTGATCACTTTGGATTTTAAAAGATTCGGGGAGATATAAGCGAAAACCGCGGAGGTTGTCTTACTCAGGATTAAACTTATTTCACTGATTACGCTGATTTGATCACTTTGGGATTTTAAAGGATTCGGGGAGATATAAGCGAAAACGCGGATTTTGTCTCACTCAGGATTACGCTGATTTAACTGATTATATTTTTTAAAAGATTCGGGGAGATATAAGCGAGTATATCCGCTTTAATCTCCCCAAATCCTTTAAAATCCCAAAGTGATCAAATCAGCGTAATCAGTGAAATAAGTTTAATCCTGAGTAAGACAACCTCCGCGTTTGTTAATGATTGTTAAAAAAAACGGGATATAAATACGCGGCCATTTATATTTGCCCCGGTATGAAACTTTCGGTTAAAAGAATTGGTCAGCTGGCAGTGCCAGCCGCCACTGTAGCATTGCTCTTTCAGCTGTATTGGCTGAGACAAACCTGGCTTACTGCCCGGCAGTCGTTCCGTACTACTGCGACGGAGTGCCTGCAAAAGGCCTATGATTCAGCCATGATGAGCAACCTGGGTCACATAGGCCGTACCAACGACTCCCTTCAACAAATGAATATATCGTCTTCCATTAACTTTGAAAAACTGGAAGATGATGAAAATGAAACTGTGGAGCAGGCCGCGAAACGCGACAGCATGATCAATACACTCGCCGCCCGGCTGCATCTCGATACCGGTAAATCCCACAGCATACCTGTACCCAATGTGGAATATGCCCAGATGTCCAATATTCTTTCCCGCATGTTTTCATCTTTTGGTTTACAGCTGGTGCATATCGACAGCCTGCAGCACGAATACCGGTTGTTGCTGCATGAAAAAAATATTGATCTGCCGTTCCGACTGTACACCGACTCTACCCTGACCGCAGTAAAGAGTAATCCGAGGCTGCTGCTCATTCACCCTGCATTGAATACCCAAACCAATACCATCGGCGTACTGTTTTCCGGCGAAACCATCTATCTCCTGCAACAAATATTCCCGGCTATCATCGTTTCTTTCTTTATAGGACTGCTGATCATAGGCTGCATATGGACACTCTGGCGCATCATCGTAAAACAAAAGAAACTGGAGCAAATGAAACAGGACTTTATCAGTCATGTTACCCACGAACTGAAAACACCGGTAGCCGTACTACAGGCCACCAACGAAGCGCTGCTCAACTTCGGCGGCAGCAACAGCCCGGAAATGACAACACGGTATCTTCATCTCAATAAAACAGAACTCGACAAACTCCAGGGACTCATCGATCAGATCATGACCATCACCCGGCTGGAACAACAACTGCATCAGCGGCAAACAACCGCCATGCCGTTGGAAGAGAGCCTCAGCAGCATTATTCAGCGATTCGCCTACCAGGACAATGTGCATGTTCAAATAGATAACCAATCAGGACACAACAGTATAGAAACCGATAAACAGGCGTTTGAAATCATCTTCAGCAACCTGCTCGATAACGCCATTAAATACAACAACAAACCACAGAAGCTGATTACATTGACAATAAAAGATAACAGGGACCGTATCCTTATTACGGTAACCGATAACGGCGAAGGCATTTCCAACAGCCATCTGCCCTTTATCTTTGATAAATTTTATCGTGTTACCAGTGGCGATACACAGGATACGAAAGGCCACGGACTTGGGCTCAGTCACGTTAAAGCATTGGCACAGCAACTCCAGGCCACCGTTGAAGTGAACAGCACTCCCGGCACAGGCACTACGTTCACCCTTCAATTTCCGCGCTATGCAAAAAATTAAACTACTGCTGGTAGAAGATGAACTTACCCTGGCAGGCGTAGTGAAGGAAACGCTGGAGCTCAACGGATTTCACATTATGCATGCCGCAAACGGCCAGCAGGGCTGGGACGCCTATCTTTCCTTCCGGCCCCACGCCTGCGTGGTGGATATCATGATGCCCAAAAAAGATGGCATCTCCCTCGTAAAAGATATCCGTAACGTAGACGAACACACGCCGATCATCTTTCTTACTGCCAAAAGCGAAACCTCCGACGTATTACGCGGACTGCAAAGCGGGGCCGACGACTATATCAAGAAACCCTTTAGCATGGAGGAACTGATTCTCCGCGTTAAAACACTCATCAAACGCGCGCATAGCAACCCTTCCCTCAATGCCCCCAAAGGTATTTACCGCATCGGCCAATATGTTTTTGATCATAACCGCCAGGAACTGAAACATGAAACTGCCACCATCCGGCTCTCCCTACGGGAAGCAGATATGCTGCGCATGCTGGCAGAACGTCCTAACACCACCACCCACCGGAAAAGCATGCTGCTGGAATTATGGGGCGATGATAATTTTTTCAACGCCCGCAATATGGATGTATACATCAGCAAACTCCGGAGATACCTGCAACACGACGCCACCGTGCAACTTATCAATGTAAGAGGACAGGGATATAAGCTCGTCTTTTAACAATCATTCACACTATACTCAGGTTCGTTAACGGTTACGTGTACACGATGATCCTACTTTCGTATCGTTCAATTACAAACGATGATACAAAAAGCAGCGATCCTTCTTTGTACCCTGCTGGCAGCAGCGGCCAGCAGCCATGCACAGGCTACCAAACAACTGAAGGAAGTAGTTATAAAAGGTAAAGCAGACATCCGCGCGAAAGGAGATACCCTGGAATATGATGCCGCGCGTTACAAAACAAAAGACAATGCTGTAGTGGAAGAACTGTTGCGCAAACTGCCCGGTGTCCGGGTAGACCGCGCCGGCAACATCATCGCCCAGGGCGAAACTGTACTAAAAGTATTGGTAGACGGAAAAGAATTCTTTGGTAACGACCCCGCCATTGCCACCCGCAACCTCCCGGCCGACATGGTTGCCAAAATCCAGGTGCTGGATAAAAGAAGTGACCAGGCCGCCTTTACCGGTATCGACGATGGCAACAGCACCAAAACCATCAACATCGTTACCAAAAAGGAAATGAAAAAAGGATACTTTGGCAATGCATCAGCGGGTGGAGGAACCCGTGATCGCTATGAAGCCGGGGTGAACATTAACAGCTTTACCGGTGATAAACAGCTCTCCCTTTTATTCAAAGCCAACAACGTAAATAAGTCGGGCTTCAGCGCAGGCGAACTGCTTCGCCTCGCCGGCAGCAACCCCGAAATATTTGACCAGCTTCCCTCCTATGCAATGGCCGAAATCCTTAAAATGAAGGGCGTACAGGCAACAGCAGATAACCCGGAGGAACTGGCGCAGCTCTCCAATCCCACAGGATTAAACAATACCCAATACGGCGGCGTGAACTTTAACAACGACTTCAGCAACAACACCGCCCTGCGCAGCAGCTATTTCTATAACCGGTTCGCATCACGCAATAATTATGATAACCACCGGTTCTATCAACTGCCCGACACCAGTTATCACTACTACCAGCAAGGGCATCAAACAGATATCAATAACAATCACCGCGTAAACGCCAGCATCGATATACCTGTAAATGCACAGAACAGTATTAAAATCTCCCCGCTTTTCAACAGCATCCGCTCTTCCGGTGTCAATCAACTCTCCTACCGCTCGCTGAATGAAGCGCAAACACAATTGCTGAACAACGGCACCCAATACCATCAAAGCAACGCCAGCAGCTGGCAGTCGGCCACCGATATTCTTTTCCGGCACAAATTCCGGCAAGAACGGCACACCTTATCACTCACCGTAACTCCCGCCTGGCTGGAAAACAATAACCAGGTACGAAATATCTCCCTCAACAATATCTATAACATTAAAATACCCCGCACAGATACCATTAATCAACAGCTCCGGATACAGGGCCGTGGCTTTTCGGTAAATAATCAATTCGTATATACCCTGCCGTTATCACGCACACACACGTTGCTGATCAGTGAAAACTTCTTCCACAGCAATACCCGGCAACAACAAACCGCATTCAGCTTTGATCCGGTGCAACAACAATACACATTGCCCGATGAACGCTACCACGACAACTTCTCCACAACCAACACCCGCAGCACACCCGCTCTGGCGGTGTCCGCAAAGTATAAGCGTTTTAGTTACACCGCGGAAGCAGCACTGCAAACCAACTGGCAGCAAAGTAATTCGCGGGTACAGCGCTACCAGGTGAATAACACCTATCATAACCTGCTGCCCCGTATCAACGCCCGGTACCAGTTTTCTCCGGCACGCAAAATCAGCGTCGATTATCAGACCAGCGTTCAGCTACCTGCCATTTCGCAGCTACAGTCCCTCCCCGATATCAGTGATCCGATGTATGTGCGCCAGGGAAACCCTGCCCTGAAACCGGCTATCAGGCGCAGTATACGTGCATCTTATCTTTTCACAAACGCGGATAACGGCAGTTATACCAATATTATGGCGAATGGCAGCATAGTGGCCCGCCAGTTTACTGACTATGCCGTTACAGACAGCAGCGGCAAACAACTGATCACCACTATTAATGCTAACGGATACGCCAACACGAATGTATCATTCCAGCACTTTTTTAAAACAGACGACGAAGGATCAGGTATCACCTATGGCCTGCAGCTGGCTTACAATGCCTATCTATCGCTATTCAACAGCATACAACGCAACAACCGGCAATACAGCGTGACGCCCGATATCAGCTTTAATTACTATCCTGCGGCATTCCTGAATATTTCAGCGCACCTCAACACTGCCTGGAACAACACCACTATGCTGCAAAAACCCTACTGGTTGTTTAACTACGATCTGTCCGCTGTCGCTACGCTTCCCTGGAACATGCAGGCAGAAAGCGAATGGACAGGTTACACCACCTCCGGCCTCAGTAACAACTATAACACCACCGCCCTGTTATGGAATGCTTCCCTCAGCAAAAACATAGGCAAAAAGTATACACTGAAAGTAGCCGCCACCGATTTGCTGCGGCAAAACAAAAATGTGATGCGGATGGTGCGGGGCGGATATACGGAAGATCAGCGGAACAACATGCTGGGGCAGTATTTCATGGCAAGCCTTGTTTACCAGCTCCGCTCTTTCAAAAAAAAGTAATTCATCTCACTAAATATATATTATCATGAAAACAACTTCCATCTTAACATTTGTATTACTGGCCGCTGCTTATATGCCAGCGGCTGCGCAGGACAAAAGCAGCGGAAAAATAAGCTATACGCTTACCATGAACCTGCACGCTAACCTGAAGCCGGAACAAATGCAATACAAAGACATGATTCCCGAAACTGCTACGCAGGACGCGTCATTGTGGTTTAACAAACAGCGTTTCAAAACATTCTATAACGCTAACCAGAAAAAGGAAGGAGACGACGTGGAAGTAAACGTAAACATTCAGTCTGATAACGGGGATGAATTGTATGTGGATCTCGACAGTAAAAAACAATGGGCAAAGAAAAATGGCAAACTGAAAGAAGCGCCGTTAGACATACGTAAAGGCAAAAGCATTGCCACCGGCGCAACAAAGGAAATCCTCGGTTATCCCTGCCAGCAGCTTATCCTCGTTAATAAAAAAGATTCCACCACAATATGGTACACCACTGCCCTGCCGTTACATGCAGGCAGTCCTATTGGCATGTTCACCGACAAAGGCGTGGTACTGGAAATGCAGCACAGGAAAATGAGTTTCATGGCTACCGCGATTGAATTTACGCCCATCAGGGACGAAGAGTTAGCCATCAGCCGTTAAATAAAAAAACGCAGCAGGAGATGATCCCGCTGCGTTTCCTTCTCAAAAAAACATTACAAACTCACTACTCCCTTTACCGGTGCAGCTGTTTCCTGGTGCAAATCAAACACTACAATTTCATTGGCGCCTTTCTTTAGCCATGGAGCAGGACAGTACAGGTTTTTCTGCGGTCCTATTTCCCAGTAGCGGCCAAGATTGTGACCGTTTACCCAAACAATTCCTTTCTTATATCCCGACATATCGATGTAGGTATCACCGGTTTTATCCAGGTTAAAAGTAGCTTTAAAAAACTGGCCGGGTTTAGCAGCGTTACCGGAAGAAGCGCTCAGTTCCTGTACGAATTTTTCCGTCATAGGCAAGCTGTACACTTCCCAGTTCATCAGCGTCATACCGTTCAGGACTACACGATCTGTGATTCCTTTACGGTCAATCAGCGCTTCTGCAAAGTTGATGCGGCCCATGCCTTCTACCAGGATTTCCAGTACGGGATCCTTCACATCGCTTACCGGCAGGTCAATTGTTTTCTCCCCAAGCCTGCGGTCAATTTTCCCGATGTACTTGCCATTGAGAAACACGGTTGCATAGTCGTGCAGGTCTTTTACACTCAGCTTGCCGCTTTTATGCCCTATCAGCGTGGTTTTATACACCATAAAGCCATAGTCCTGCCCATAAGCTTCAAATGGCTTTGGCTGCGGGGATTTAACCGGCTGTGGTAAATGATCCCATACCGAAGTGAATGGGGTAAGATTAAATTCAGGAATTGTAATGGCCGGAACAGGCTTTGGTATGGCAGGTAATTTTTTGCCCTTCGGGAGATAAGAACCGATCAGCTGACGCAATGCCTGGTATTTAGGCGTCGCATTTCCCTGCTCATTGATAGGCGCATCATAGTCGTAGCTGGTTACATCGGGTTCATAGCCCTTTCCGCCGGAATTTGCGCCGGCAGTATAGCCGAAGTTGGTACCGCCATGAATCACATACAGGTTGAATGAGCGTTTGGTATCCATCAGGAATTTCACTTCCTTCGAAATGCCGTCTATGCCCGGCCGTTGCCATTGTTCGCCCCAGTGGGTTAACCAACCCGGGTAAGATTCGCTGCTGAAGGCGGGTACATTGGGGTTTTGTTTTTTGGCGGCGGCGAAATCAGCTTCCGATCCGCCGGAGTCCAGCCCGATGGCAGCGCCTTCCACGCCTCCTGCTTCCAGCATATAGGCGGTAGCGCCATCGGCCGTGTAGAATGGAACATTGATGCCATTCTTTACCCACATATCTTTCAGCGTATTTAAATATTCTTTATCGTTACCATAACTGCCGTATTCATTTTCAATCTGCACCATTACTACCGGTCCGCCGTTAGTTACCAGCAACGGCTTTATTTCTGCCGCCAAACGATCTACATAGGTGGATACCGCGGCTATATAGCGCGGATCCATACAGCGCACCTTTATATCCGGTGTTTGCAGGAGGTAAGGAGGCAAACCACCAAATTCCCATTCTGCACACACATAGGGACCGGGGCGCAGTAATACCCACATGCCTTCTTCCTGGGCTATTTTAATAAATTCCGCAATGTTGTGATTACCGGTACTGAAATCAAACTGGCCTTTCACCGGTTCGTGATAGTTCCAGAACACATATGCCGCAATGGTATTACAACCCATTGCCTTCGCCATCTGAATGCGGTGACGCCAGTATTCGTGTGGTATACGGGTCGGGTGCATCTCTCCGCTGATCATCTGGAAGGGTTTGCCATCCAGCATAAAATCAGTTTTACTTAATGCAAAAGAATGTTTGTTTTGCGCCTGCACTGCCTGCCCCATCCAACAGGATAGCGCCAGCATGCCGCTTAGGATTACTTTCTTCATTGTTCAAATAAGTTGCAGATAAGCGTACAAAATACACCAAAATATTTGATTGGAAATATTTTTTATAAGACGCCTGGCTTTACTCCTGAACACTGATATCCGCTACTATGGCCCGGTGGTCTGATACATACACTTTCAACACCTCGTCATAACCGCCGATATTATTATACCGGGTTACTGAGAAGCGGTTTACCGGGGTGGTCATGATGTAATCAATGGTGCGATCCGGCTTATCTGAAGGAAAAGTAAGCGGGCATTGCTGGAGGCAGCCCAGGTTCATGAAACTCCGCATAATGCCTATGGTCTGCGATGCGGGAATAGCATTAAAATCCCCGCCCAATATCAATGGCTTCCCCAGTTCCGTTACTGCCTTTTTTAACTCCGCTGCCTGTAATAAACGGCTGTCTTCCTGCGCCAGGTGGTCGAGATGAGTGGATGCAAAATAAAATTCCCGGCCGTCTTTTTTCACGCGGATCATAGCCATTGTCCGGAACTCGCCACCTATATCCGGCGCCACCGGCAAGGCATAGCGTTTCCGTTCAAGAATGGGTAACCGCGAAAGCACGGCATCGCCATACTGCCCTCCGGTTACATCCATTGCTTTTGTAAAGTACCAGTCCATTCCTGTGAGCTTTGCCAGTTCTGCTGCCTGGTGAACGTTCACACCGGTACGACGGGTATACACATCTACCTCCTGCAGTGCCACCAGGTCCGGCTTTTCCTGGTTGATCACTTTAGCCAGGGCCTCCAGGTTGGCCGGCGGACCGGTAGAAGCCCGGGCGCCGTAAATGTTATAAGTCATCACTCTTACCATTGTTTTCGGACGCGCCGGTTCTTCCGGTGAAGTATTTGCTGTTTCCCGCTTGCCACAGGACAACAGGCAGCTGGTTAAGCCTATCAACCAAAATATGTTCCTCATCATCAGAAGGCGTTGATCTCTGCAATATGCGTCAGGTAGATGTCTCCCTGGCTGGTGTTCACCGTCAGTTTCACAAACCTGGCCTGCTGCGCATACGCCAGGTAAACGGTGCTTACTTTATCATTAGCCAGTGTGAATGATTCAGTATAGTTCCAGGTGGCGCCGTCGCGGCTCAACTCCACGATAATATTTTTGGGGTTGCCGGTAGCCTTTACCTCCCCGGTATTTTTATCTGTCCGGCCGGTAATACTGATACCGTGTATCTTTTGTTCCACCTGTGTATCAATGGTAATATAATGCGGAGGGCCGGGCTTCGACGCTTTCCACCGGGTGCTCCAAAACGTGGCAGTATCACCGTCCAGCGAGTGGATAGCATGGCCGTTGGTGGCCCCTTCGCCGGTGGTTTCCTCCGATGAGAAGCCGGTAATATTCCAGTTGCTGCGATCCAGCATAGGAAACGGATTGGCAGCATAACGCCCGCTGATCAGGAAGTAAGCAGTGCGTAGCTTCTCATTTACTTTCATGCTGGTTTCAATAGTCACCGGCAACAGGTAGCTGCCTACGCCATCCAGTTTATCCATATGCACCACCAGGTTTAACGGCGCCGTGCTGAATCTCCCTGCCGGGATTGTGGCGGAAGACTGTTCCAGCTCATAGCTTCCCTCGGGTAATACCGGGTAACTGGTAAAGTTGTTAGTGTTGAAATGATCTGTCAGCGAAGCATCTACTTTGAATTTTACATTTATATCAGATGCCGGTGAATGCGGCCCGCCATAACAGGCGCCATAAACAATACTGTCGCCCTTTCCGGATATTTCAAATGAATACACTGCGGGAGCAATAACTGCCTGTGGCATGTACACAACAGCGGTGCTGTCGGATATATTTTCCAGTTCGGCACTGTTGTTCCGGCAACCGCTCCAGGCAGTGGCCGCAGCAAGCGATAATATCAATAATTTTATCTTCATTTTTCTAATATTGATCATCAGGAAATAATTTACCAGCCTGGATTTTGTACCAGCTTTCTGTCACGGTCTATTTCCGATTGAGGAATAGGGAACAGGTAATAATTCTTCAGGAAAACCCTCCGCTCAAATATGGTTCTTTGATAAAAAACCTGGTCGGTAAGTTTGGTACCTGCGTCTACGTTCATGCCGTAGAAGTTTCCGCCATCGGTTTGTTCAGCGATCTTCCAGCGGCGGGTATCGAAGTAACGAAGGCTTTCCAATGCCAGTTCCACTCTCCTTTCATGCCTGATCTTTGCGCGCATGGCGGCTTGCCCCAGCCCACCTGCAACATCAGGTACGCCGGCCCTGTTACGGATTTCGTTCAGGTATTTAAGGATATCCGGGTTACCAGGCTCGTACTCGTTCAATGCTTCGATATAGTTCAGTAATATTTCCGCATAACGAATCAGTATAAAAGGCCTGGCCACATACTGGGTGATCCTGGGATTACTGTCGGGATGCACGTTTTTCCGGGCGATGTAGCCGGTACGCGGAAAGTCCCACGATCCTTTCTTACCAGTATTGCCGGTGAAGAAAGTTTCAATCACTTTATTGCCTTCGCTTTTATTGATCCAGAGACTGCCATTGTAACTAACATTTACATAAAACCGGGGTTCCCTGTTTACATACATGTTATAGGTACCGGCAGTTGTATATTTAGTAGCAGTAGAAGAAAAACCGGTTTCTTTATAACCCGATCCGGATTCATAGATCCCTTTTCCATTTTCCATTTCAAATTCATCTACCAGTTGCTGCGTAACAGCCACCGCGGCGTATCCGCTGGCTAAACGGGGTGTTACGGAACGTTCCCAGTCTTTCAGCCCGTTAGAAGTCCTGGTGAAAATCACTTCCGAATTCCAGGGATCCAGGAATACATCGCGGGTAGAGAGGTAAGGATCAAAGTTTCCGCTGGTATCATTCTTACGGTACAGGGAGAAACTGAAACCGGTCATTACATCTTTGGCGGCATCGGCAGCACGTTTCCATTTTTCACGATCATATTGCGCGCTTACCAGCTGTTTGCCATCCAGGTTGCGGAAGCCGGCGTAGTCGGGGTTACCGTTGAACTGCGGACTTGCCGCCAGTAACAGCACCCTGCTTTTAAAAGCCTTGCATGCGGCCTGTGTGGCGCGGCCATAATCATTTTCGCCCTGTGCGGTAAAATGTTTGGGAAGTTTCTGCGCGGCGAGGTCCAGCTCTGATACAATGTAGTTAACACATTCGTCGTACGAATTCCGTGGCTTCTGCATCTCTTCATCGGTAGGCGCCAGGTCGCCCGCAACCGGGATATCCCCCAGGATAATAGCGGGGCCATATTGACGGATAATACCGTAATAAAAGAACGCCCGCAGGAAACGCGCCTCGGCTTTATATTGGTCAATAAGATCCTGGCCGTTAGGCAGCGCCAGTATCTCTTTATTCCCATCAATATGCTGCATAAAATAAGTAGCCGAACGGATACCCTGGTAGAATTTAGTCCAGTTGTTCATGTAATCGGATGCCGCACTCCAGTTACCCAGGTTCATGGGATAGGTGTTATAACCGGAACCGGGCCGGTCGTACGTAATATCTGCATCGTCTGAACATCCTTCCCAGGCGCAGGTATTGCGGTAGGCTTCATTGGGGATGGTAACGTAGATGTTAGCGAGGTATTCTTCAGAATATCTTCTTCTGTTAAATACCTGCTCAATGGTGATACGGTCGCTGGGAACCTGGTCAAGGAAGTTACTGTTACAGGAAGCCGTTTGTAAAGAAACGCCGACCAGTAAAATGTGAACCATCTTTTTTATTTTCATCCGGAGAGAATTATAATGTTTAGGAATGATCGTTGTTATCAGAAGTTGACGGCAACGCCGGCAGAATATGATTTAGTACTTGAATAAGAGGCGCCTCTTCCATTGCCTACTTCTACATCCCAGAGCTTAAACGGTGAGAAAGTGAGGATGTTTACCCCTTGCAGGAAGATGTTGGCGGATTTAAGTTTCGCGCGTTTCATCCAGGCAGCGGGCAGGTTGTAACTTAGCTGTAAAGTCTTTAACCGGATATAGTCGCTGTTCTTTATCCACCAGGTGCTGGCGGCGTAGTTATCATTCAGTGAACCTGCCATCAGGCGGGGATAAAAAACATCCTGGCGTGGATTTTCTTCGGTCCACCGGTCGTTGATATTGCTGAATAAATTTCCGCGGCTCAGTCCCTGCTGGAAAGGCATGGTGCCTTCACCGTTCAGCAGTACATCCACATGAGCGGCGCCCTGGAAAAGGGCCGACAGCCCAAACGCTTTGTAGCCGAGTGTAAAACCGAAGCCATATACCATTTCAGGAACATCGCCATATCCGATGGGCGCCTGATCATAGGAATCGATCACGCCGTCGCCGTTGATGTCTTTGTATTTAATATCGCCGGCCCGCACATCGCCTGTTTGCCTGGGTGAGTTCTGTACTTCCTTATCGCTTTCAAAAAGTCCGAGTGCGATGTACCCGAACCGCTGTCCTACGCGCAGCCCTTTGCGGTCCAGCCAGGGATACTTCCAGCTGGGATCATCATTCTCCACTACTTTATTCCTGTTATAGGTAAAATTGCCCAGCAGCTGCAGCGTGAAGTCGCCGAAGCGGCGGTTATAAGTGACGGATGCATCTATTCCTTTGTTATCAATAATACCCACATTACCAAACGGTGCGTTGATCATCCCTATATAACCCGGTAACGATTTCCGGCGCAGGAAAATGCCGCTGCGGTATTCCCGGAAAAGATCCACCTGCAACGTGAGATTATCATGCAGTAGCCCGATATCAAAGCCCAGGTTGGTTTTGCGGGAGGTTTCCCATTGTACATCCACGGCATATTCACCGATTTCCTTACCGGTAAATTTCTGGTTGATGTTCTTTCCAAAATAATAATCGCTGGTATTAGCTACGGTTGCCAGGTAGGCAAATCTTCTGCCGTCGATGTTGCTATTGCCTACGATACCATGCGAAAAGCGGATCTTAAAAAGTGATACTGTATTTTTAATACCGGAGAAGAAATTCTCTTCAGATACTACCCAGCCCAGGCCTGCGGAAGGAAAAAGGCCATAACGCTGATCGGGGTAAAAGTTTTCCGATCCGTTATAACCAAAATTTACTTCTGCAAAATACCGGTTGCGGAAACCGTAGGTGAAACGCCCTGCCAATCCCTGGAACCGGTAAGGCAATGATGTTTCCAGGTCGGCCGCATAGGTATTGGCTTTGTCGCTGCGGTTGTAGAGCAACATGCCGGATACATCGTGCTTACCAAAACTCCTGTTATAGTTGAGTCCAAATTCAGAATAGAAGGTGCGTTCGCCCTGGTTACTTTTTGTATACTGGAGAAACTCTGTACCAATGGCCACCTGGTCAAACATCAGGTTACCATCGGCATCGCGGCCCGTGGCCAGCCAGGTGTCCGGTATTTTCGTATAGCGGTTGCTGGTATAGTTATAGGCATCAAATGAAAACATACCCGTTACAGATAATCCTTTGGTGAGGAAGGGCAGCTCCTGCGTGAGGCGCAGATTGGAGTATACCTGGCTTCTCCACTGGTTGGCATAACCACCCTGGGTAAGGCTTGCCCAGGGATTCGACAAACCGCCGGAACGCACGTCTGCCACTTTACCATCCGGGTAACGGGTTGGAATCTGCACCGGCGTCATAAAATATGCATCCGTAAAAATATCGGATACGCCGGTAGTGGGCAGGTTTACATTACTCAGGTAACCTTGTATGCCTAGCTTAACAGTAGTAGTGGCGGAAGGCTTCAGGGTGATATTGGAAGTAACGTTATACCGTTTCAGAAAAATAGAGGAATTGTATTTGGTGAGTTCATCTGTTTTATACATTCCCAGCTCATCGTAGTAACCAAGTCCGATATAGTATACCGCTTTTTCTGAACCGCCGCTGATATTGGCGTTCGCATTTCGTACTTTCCCATTGTTGCGGAAAAGTTCTTTAAACCAGTCCACATTAGGATACAGGTAAGGATCACTGCCATCGGCGGTTTTCCGGATAGCCTCGTCAGAATACACCGGCGCGCTGCCACGGGTGGTCAGCGCTTCGTTTGATAATTTCATATAGGTAGGGCCGTCTGCAAACGAAGGCAATTTGGTAAACTGGGTGATGCCTTCTGTATAACGCAGGTTATAGGCGGGCTTACCGGGCTTACCTCCTTTGGTGGTGATCAATATAACGCCGTTGGCGCCGCGCACGCCGTATACTGCGGTAGCGGAAGCATCTTTGAGTACAGAAAAACTTTCAATGTCTTCAGGGTCTACATTGGAAATACTCCTGGGCACACCGTCCACCAATGTGAGCGGTGCGCTGAAGCCCTGCGTAAAAGTGGAAATGCCGCGGATGTAAATATTGGCATCGTTGTAACCTAATTCCCCGCTGCGTTGTACGGATACCATTCCTGCTACGCGGCCTCCGAGCGACTGTGTAAGGTTGGATACCGGCTGTTTCAGTTCCTTGGGGGTGATAGTAGCCTGCGCACCTACCAGGCTGATTTTTTTCTGCTCACCAAAACCCACTACCACTACTTCTTCCAGCGCGGAAGACGCTTCCTCCAACACTACGTCTATTTTATTTTTCCGCTGTACCGGAATTTCCTGTTTACGGAATCCCATCAAACTAAAAACCAGCACTGCGTTATCATCTACCGATAAAATAAATTTTCCGTTGCCGTCGGTACCGGTGCCCAGGCGGGTGCCTTTGATGGCAACGGTTACGCCTACCATCGGCTGACCCGTAGAATCCACCACTACGCCGGTGACTTCCCTTTTGCCTCCGGCAGCAATATTAACAACAGGAGGTACTTCTTTTGTAGCTACTGAAATATTCTGACCGGAAGTTCTGAACTGCAAACCGGTACGGCCTTCCAGGTCCTGTAACAGTTTGGCAACCGCCATATTTTTATAGTTCACGGTTAACTTCTTTCCAAAAGCTTCCAGTGACTTATCGTACAGGAAACGGAAAGTGGTTTGTTTTTCAATGGCGCGAAAGAGGGTGGTCACCGTGGCATCTTTCAGCTGGATGGTGACTGTTTTTGTTTGGGGGTCCTGTTCCTGTGCGTGCAGCGGCGCCATATAAACGGCTGCCGCCAGGAATGAGCACAGAGCGACCCTCGCGGCCTTTTTCAGGCCGCGTGAAGCGGATAATAAAATTAGGATCATACGTTAGGTTTTGTTAGCGTAGTATGTATTAAAACAGGATTAAGCGGTTTATTTTTTATCTATACGGATTATATTTCCCTGGCGATGATATTGCAGATGATAAATAAAACAGATGGATTCCAGCACAGAGTCCAGCGAAGTGTTTGCCTGTTGCCCGGACAATACATGCCGCCCCATTTCCGGTGTGCCCAGCACAATACTAACACTGTACCATCTTTCCAGCACGGTAGTAACTTCCTTCAATGTAAGATTGTCCATCGTGATAATACCCTCCTGCCAGGAGTTCATTTTATGCGGCTCTTCCCTGAACCTCGTAAATCCGTTGCTGGCGCTGTCGTAACTTACTTTGCTGCCTTGTTCCAATATGGCTTGTTGTCCTTCAGCAGCCATTACTTTTACTTTCCCCGTGGCAACGCCCACCACCAGCTTTTCGCCGGGGTAATGCTTCACATTAAAAGAGGTTCCCAATACCTGCGTTTGTACCTGCCCGGTGCGTACTATAAAAGGAGCCAGCCGGTCGGGATGTATCTCAAAAAAAGCTTCGCCGTTCAGCATTACCTCCCTGGATGTGCCGGCATATGCTTCGCTGTAACGGATCACCGACCGGGCGTTTAATATTACCGTAGAACTATCGGGAAGCATTATACGTTTTATTTCTCCGTCGCCTGCAGCAATGGTGGTATATGACGGCTGATGACGGGGCCATAGTAATATCAGGCCCAGCAACACCAGCAGCATGGCGGCATAGGGCAACCAGCGGCGGAATTGACCGCCCCGGATATTTCTTTGCAGCGCCGTGTTCACTACTTTATTTTTCAATCCGGCAGACAGTGGTTGCGGCTCGTTTTGAAACCATTCTTCAGGCGGCATCAGATCGCCGGGGTTGTTTTCTTCGAGCAACTGTAAAAGCAACCGGAGCTCCTCCCGGCTGGCAGTATTATGTTGTACTTTTTCTATCAGCTCCTGTAACAGGCCGGCATCAGGTTTCATCATATACAGTTCACTTCTACCTATATATACACTAAAAAAAAGGAGGCTACTTAGTGGAAGAAAAAAATTATTTCAGGAAGAATAATATCAGCAGCAAAATATAGGAATCTTTCAGCTCAGCTTTTATTACTTTCAGACTGCTGTGGATGTGCGCTTCTACAGTACGTATGGAGATACCCAGTTTATCGGCAATTTCGCGGTGCGATAATCCTTCTTCCCTGCTCATACGGAACACAGCCCGCTGCTTGTCGCCCAGCGAGTCCAGCACGCCCTGGTATTGCTTGTACAGCTCATTATAATCCAGCCGGTGTAAAATACTGTCGGCCGGCTGCAACAAAGCATGCTCCGGATCTGTGGTCATTAGCCGGCGGCTGACTTTATTGCGGATAAAATTCAGGATATGATTTCTTGCGATCGTGAATAGTAATACCTGTATATCAGCAGTCTCATCCAGCTTTGCGCGGAAATGCCAGAGTTTGAGGAAAATGTCCAGCAGTAATTCTTCTGCATCTTCCTCAATACCCACCTTTTTCCTGCAATAGCCTAAAACGCGCGGGCCCAGCAGATCCAGTAAAGAACGCAGTGCTTCTTCGTCGCCTTCACGGAAACGGCGCAACAGGAAAGGTGAAATAAGAATAGTTGTATTGTCCATGCAGGAGACAAAATTAATAAGCCATTGTTAACGTAAGGTTATGATATGATTAACAGCGTGCAGTCTATAATTTTCATTGTTCGTCTGGTGGAATTTTACGTCCATCAATATTAATAAAAATAATCTTGTGGAGAAAGAAATTCCGGTGATCTCTTTTATTAAAATATACCGCTCAGTGGCCGGTTGCTAATTACTACTCCGGGGATTGTTCGGGGTCAACGGTAATCTTTGCAGTATGCCTGCTAAAAACAAAAGGGAAACCAGTAAGCTGGTTTCCCTTTTGCGTTGTTTAGATATTTCCTTTCTTCAGTTCCTTAACGGCATGATCACATGCCCGCGCAGTAAGCGCCATATAAGTAATGGAAGGATTCACACAGGAGGAAGACGTCATACAGGCGCCATCTGTTACATATACATTTTTAGCGGCGTGTACCTGGTTAAAACCATTCAGTACAGATGTTTTGGGATCTTTACCCATGCGGGCGGTTCCCATTTCATGAATGCAATGTCCCGGAGGAGGCGCACCGTCGTAGCCATGCACATTTTTCAATCCTGCTGCTTCCAGCATTTCTATTGCACTGGCCTGCATATCCTTGCGCATGGCCATCTCATTGCCTTTAAATTCGCAGTCGATATCAAGTGTAGGCAATCCGTATTTGTCTTTCTTATTTTTATTCAGCACTACTTTATTTTCAAAATAAGGCAGGTGCTCACCCCAGGAACCTATGCCCATGCTCCATTTGCCAGGTTCACCCTGGGCTTCTTTCAACTGAACGCCGATACCCTCCATGCTGGTGCCACGGCCCCTTCCTGCGCCGCCCTGGTAGCCAAAGCCACGCACATAGTCTTTTTGCATGGTGTTGGCGTTGGTGTTACGGAAACGGGGAATATAAATGCCGTTGGGTCTGCGGCCACTGCTGTAATACTGGTCTTCAAAACCTTCATAATCGCCGCCGGCGCCTACGCCATAATGATGATCCATGAGGTTATGCCCCAGTTGTCCGCTGTCGTTGCCAAATCCATCCGGGAACCGGTCTGACACCGAATTGAGCATGATCCAGCTGGTACCTAATGTGGAACCGTTCAGGAAAATGATATCAGCATAGTATTCTACCGTTTTCAGGGTATGGGAATCCATCACTCTTACACCGGTAGCTTTACTTTTATCTTTATCATATAATACTTCCAGTACAATGGAATCCGGGCGCAGGGTCATATTACCTGTTTTGGCGGCAGCAGGCAGGGTAACGCCGTTGCTGCTGAAGTAACCGGTAAACGGACATCCGCGGGCGCACAGGTTACGGTACTGGCACGGACCACGGTCCTTTAATCCTTTTGTGAGATGCGCCACGCGGCCTATGGTCAGGATACGGTCGTTATACTTTTCTTTGACGCGTGCCGCAACATGCTTCTCCAGGCAGTTCATTTCCATTGGCGGCAGGAAAACGCCGTCGGGCAGCTGTGGCAGGCCTTCCGCCTGGCCGCTTACGCCGATATATTCTTCCACATATTTGTACCAGGGGGCAATATCTTTGTAGCGGATTGGCCAGTCAACACCATGACCATCTTTCGCGTTGGCTTCAAAGTCCAGGTCGCTCCAGCGGTACACCTGCCGGCCCCACATGAGGGATCGGCCGCCTACCTGGTATCCACGCAGCCAGTTGAAGGGCTTTATTTCGTTATAGGGATTCTCTATATCATTTACCCAAAACTGCTGCGTGCCTTCATCAAAAGCATAGCAACGGCTCTGGATGGGATGCTTCTCCCGCATTTCATTGGAGGTATTGAGATGATGAGCAAATTCCCAGGGCGCTTTCATTGCGGTAGTGTAGTCCTTGATGTGCTCTACATTGCGGCCTCTTTCCAATACCAGCGTTTTCAGTCCTTTTTCACTGAGTTCTTTGGCAGCCCATCCGCCGCTGATACCGGAGCCCACTACGATGGCATCATACGTATTTTCCTTCTCTGCCTTTATATTCAGGTTCATATCGTTGTGTTTAAAGCCGCAAGCGGCCAGGAATGAGCTTCTGAAAAGCTATCCCTGACCGCTACGCACCTATTGTATTTTTAAATATTGCCTTTCTTCAGTTCTTTCACGGCATAATCTACTGCGCGGGCAGTTAACGCCATATAGGTGAGAGAAGGATTTACACAGGAGGCGGAGGTCATAGCCGCACCATCTGTTACAAAAACGTTCTTCACCGCATGCATCTGGTTAAAGCCGTTGAGCACAGATGTTTTAGGATCGCGGCCCATACGTGCGGTACCCATTTCGTGAATGGCCATACCCGGATAAGATCCGTTGTCGTATGTTTTCACGTTTTTAATACCTGCTGCTTCCAGCATTTCTGCGGCATCATTCATCATGTCTACGCGCATTTTCTTTTCGTTCTCCTTGAACTCTGCATCGAATTTCAGTACAGGCTGGCCCCATGCATCTTTCACGGAGGTATCCAGGGTTACCTGGTTGGCTTCATAAGGCAAACATTCACCGAAACCACCTAAGCCAATGCTCCACTGACCGGGTTCGGTGATCATTTCCTTGAAGTCTTTACCCACGCCCATTTCGGCAATACCGCGGCTCCATCCTGAGCGGCTGGCGCCACCCTGGTAACCAAATCCGCGGATATAATCACGTTTATCGTCGCCGATGTTGCGGTAACGGGGAACATAAATCCCGTTGGCACGGCGGCCGAAATAGTATTTATCTTCATATCCTTCTGCAGTACCGGAAGCGCCTGTACGGAAATGGTGATCCATCAGGTATTTGCCCAGTACGCCACTGTCGTTACCCAGCCCGTTCGGGAAGCGGGAAGACATGGAGTTCATCATCACAAAGGTAGAACCGAGGGTAGAACCATTGATGAAGATGACCTTCGCATAGTATTCCACCATTTCTTTGGTGTGCTTATCTATCACTTTTACACCTGTTGCCTTGCCTTGCTTTTCATCATAGATGATGGAATTTACAATGGAATCAGGACGAAGTGTGAGGTTACCGGTAGCTCTTGCTGCCGGCAGCGTGGAGGATTGTGTGCTGAAGTAAGCGCCAAACGGGCATCCGCGGCTGCAGAGGTTACGATACTGGCATTTCTCACGACCAGGAAGCGGTTGGGTGATGTTGGCTACGCGACCCATCGTAATGTTACGGCCTTTGAATTTTCCTTCTACGCTGGCCTTCAGATCTTTTTCCACGCAGTTCATTTCCATGGCGGGCATAAACTGGCCATCAGGCAGTTGTGGGAGACCTTCGCGGGTACCGCTGATACCGGCAAATTTCTCTACGTAATCGTACCAGGGGGCAATGTCTTTATAACGGATAGGCCAGTCCACCGCAATGCCATCTTTCAGGTTGGCTTCAAAATCAATATCGCTCAGGCGGTACGACTGACGGCCCCACATAATGGATTTGCCACCCACGATATCCGGGCGGTACCAGTCGAAACGTTTTACTTCATTATATGGACTTTCGGAATCGTTGATCCAGTATTTTTCGTTGTGTTCACTGTAGGGGTAGTCGCGGCTCAGTTTAGGATGTGTTTCGCGCTGATCTACCGTGATACGGCCGCGGTGTTTAAATTCCCACGGATCTTTGGTGGCCGTTTCATAGTCTTTCACATGTTCCAGTGGTTTACCACGATCCAGCATGAGTACTTTCAGGCCTTTTTCTGTCAGTTCTTTGGCTGCCCATCCACCACTCACACCTGAGCCAATTACGATGGCATCATACGTATTTTCAGCCTGTGCTTTTATATTCAGGTTCATTTAATTCAGATTTAAAAAGTAAAGAGAAGATTACACTGCCCAGGCTTTTTCTCCTTTGGTGTAAGGAGTACAACCTTCGTACTTGCCCGGAACGGGAACATAGCGCAACGCTTTGGTGGCACCCGGTTCGGAGGTGAAATAACCCAGCAGGGTTAATTCTTTCAGGTACTGGAAATAATGGGTAGGATCCCCTTCTTTTTTATCTTTACGCTTGTTGTAGTCTACGCGCTCTTTTTCAATCCCTGTGAGGAGCTCGGTGCGCTGTTCCGGTGTAATGTCCATGAAGCCTTTTTTGAATTGCTTCTCACTTGCCTCATTGATTTTTGACAACCCATCGAGGAATGCCTGCTGATCTTCTTTCTTGTAACAATCGTTCATCATTACAATGATAAAGTCTTCTACTTTGGCATCTTTTGCTCCAGGAGTGCTGGTTCTGGGTATGATAGTTTCCGCTATCTCCGCCAGCAAAGCTTTGGTTTCCGGCTTATGAAGATCGTAGTTCTTAGGACCAGAACCTGTGCAGCTTTCTAAAGCTGATAACGTGGAAGCGGAAATGGCAGTACCCAACAAAATCGCCACATTCCTTATTGCGTCTCTTCTGTGCATAAATAGTAAGTTGATTTGACCTTCGAACAAGTTGGAAAAAATTCTTCTAAAAACCAAATAAACAGGGGTGAAATATGCATGAGCGGCTAAAAATAGGAAGAAGTAAAAAAGAAGATGGGTAGATGTAAGTCTGTAATGCGACTTCCATCTACCCATCGGCCTGTACAGTGTGGCAACTGTTACAGGATATATTTTCCTTTGTCGTCTACCAGTACAACCGGCAGGCGGTGGTGTTTTTCGAAATAATCATAAGCCGACCGGAGTTCTGCCCAGAATTGTTTGGAAGAGCTGTCGGTCATGGTAAAAGTGCCCAGGTAGTTCATGGAACCGGGGTTGCCAAACTTCACGGGGAATACATGCACCGGTATGAAATCCTGTCCTGCGTTCTTTGCATTTACCGCTAAAATGTATACCTCATCAATGAATTCATCGGTTAAGGGAATACAACCTACGGTGATGCAGTTGCCGTGGATATAGATTTCACCACCGGGGTTCTTCGGATCGCTCAGGATGCGGTCGGAGAAATTCGGGTAGTTGATACCCAGCGACAGGTGATAGTTGCTGTTCGGGTTAAAATCGTTGATATAATAGAATCCTTCCGGCACCTGGCGGTCCCCTTCCTTACGCTTGGGTCCCATTTTACCGGAAAGTGTACACACCCGGTAAGATTTGAACAAACGGAAAGTGTCCTGGGGGTTATTTTTCACCCAGATCTCCATTTCGCTGTCCAGTTTGAAGGAACGGACAAACATATATCTTGCAGGGTAGGCAAGGCCCTTCTTTTCGAATTCTTTTTTCAGCAACTCCTCTTTTTCACGGTATGCCTCCCCTACTTTGGGAAACATTTTCTGGTTGTCGAGGAAAGATTGCTGGGCAAAAATTTTACCTGCACCCAACAAAATCAGGACGATTACAACAAGTCGCTTCATAATATTATTCAACAAAATTTTAATATTTATACCAGGTTTATATAAGCAAGATAAAACAATAACAGGGCAAAAATAAAATATATCACCATACTCACTTTCCTGTTGGCTATCTTTAAAATATAGTGTTTGTGCCCCTGATAGATCAATATCGCCGTAAAGGCCTGGAAAATCCCACCTAACAAAAACAATACACCGAACAGCGTTTGCATCCTCATAAAAAACGGAACTCTTATTTTAATATTGTAAAGTTACACGTTTATTGCTTTACTGTAGCTTTATCCATTCCAGTTTTATGGTAGTCTCGTCCATGCCGGAGCTGAAAGTGGCGCGCACGGGGTACTTCCCGTTATAGGCGTAGGTATAGGTGTTGGTGATCACCCTGGAAGTGTTGGGACTGCTAATGTTTTCGGTGAGCACGTTGTGGGCCGAGAGGCTTCCGCCACCGCCATCCAGCAGGATACCCAGCTCTGGTTGCAGCTGCTGCGGGTTCCGCATGCGGTCGTAGGTGTAGCTAACAGAAGAGGTATACACAAACTTGCTGTATCCCGGCTGTTTGCCATAGGTATCCATCCGTTCCACGTCTCCTTCCTGGTTCCACGTATACTCCAGGTATCCGCTGTTTTCCCACGCTGCTTTGGCGCCATTATGGCCAAACTGGTAGCGCCGGGCTATTTTGCCACTGGCATCATACGCCAGGGAATCATAGGAATACACGGCGTTGTCGCGGTAATAACTGATCCTGGACACCTTGTCGCTGCTGTACTCAAACGACAGGTAAGGATCGCCGGTAACGGCTTTTTCATCGGCAGCCGACAGGCACTTCACCAGGCGGCCATTTTCATATACCGGCAGCTGGACATCGCTGTAGGTAGCATTTTCCGATTTCCGCAGCTGTATAATCCGGCGAATGGATTTGTCGGGGTTATATTCCACCGTTGTTTGTCCTGCGGGCGATACCACTTTGTGCAGGTAAGTTTGCTGATCGCCGCCATTACGGAAGCTGATATGGTTGCCTTCGCTACGGAAAGCAGTAAGGATGGTGAACGATGTCACCAAAGCGGCATAGATAGCCCCGCGGGCTATGGAAGTTGTGTGCATAGGTTACAAATATTAAATATAAATATACTGTATAAAAATAACTAAAGTGTGGCTAATGTGGGAAAAGACGCAATATATACGCGCATTTTGACAAGTTGGTTTAAAATAACAAGTTATTTACATATCGTTAACATTCGCATGCGTAGGTTGTCTTACTCAGGATTACGCTGATTTTACTGATTACCTGGATTTTACTTTTGGGATTTTTTAAAGGATTCGGGGAGATGTTAGCGGAGGTTGTCTTTCTCAGGATTACGCTGATTTTACTGATTACCTGGATTTTACTTTTGGGATTTTTTAAAGGATTCCGGGAGATATAAGCGTAGCTTGTCTTTCTGCCTGATTGCGATTTTACTTTTTTCTTTGGGAGATGGGTATTTAAAAAAGCTGACGTGAAGATGGAATAGTCCACGCCTTACATCTGCTTTGTACATGCTTTGCACATGCTTTGCACTTGCTTTATATGTGCTTTTGATTTGCTGTTAATGTGGAGGTGACGTGGACTTGATCGGTAACGTATTGTGCATCAATGCGCCAGAGCGGGTTTTAAGATATTCTTTAGACAGGTTCCTCAGAAAAAGAACCTGGATATCAACGCTTTAGGCATATTATAAAGATAAACATAATCAGGCAAAAAACAACGTTTGCATTTTTTTTAGCTTTAAAAGATCAGGGAAGATAAAAGCGCATCTTCCGCTTTTATCTTCCCTGATCTTTAAATCTAAAAAACTCAAAAAAATAAAATCAACTTACGCTTATATCTCCCCAAATCTTTTAAAATCAAAAAGTGATCAAATCAGCGTAATCAGTGTAATAAGTTTAATCCTGAGGAAGACAACCTCCGCTAACATCTCCCCAAATCTTTTAAAATCAAAAAGTGATCAAATCAGCGTAATCAGTGTAATAAGTTTAATCCTGAGGAAGACAACCTACGCGTTTAATCCTGAGTAAGACAACCTACGCGGCGCATTATAAATTGCCGCGCAGTGCCTGTTCTCTTTCTATAGATTCAAACAAAGCCTTGAAGTTGCCTTTACCGAAAGATTGCGCACCCTTGCGCTGGATGATCTCAAAGAAGACGGTTGGCCGGTCCTGGATAGGCTTGGTGAAGATCTGCAACAGGTAGCCTTCATCATCGCGGTCTACCAGGATGCCCAGCTTTTGTAACGGCGCAATGTCCTCATCAATCTTACCGACCCTGTCCAGCAGGGTTTCATAGTAAACCGGTGGCACCGTCAGGAATTCCACGCCCCTGTTTTGCAGCTCAGTCACCGTGTTCACGATGTCGTTGGTGGCAATGGCCACGTGCTGAACACCGGGTCCGCCATAGAAATCGAGGTATTCTTCAATTTGTGATTTCTTCTTTCCTTCGGCGGGTTCGTTGATGGGGAATTTCACACGGCCGTTACCGTTACTCATTACCTTGCTCATCAAGGCAGAATATTCGGTGGAAATATCGCTGTCGTCGAAAGAGATCAGGTTCCTGAAACCCATCACGCGCTCGTAAAATCCAACCCAGGTATTCATCTCATTCCAGCCCACATTACCCACGCAATGATCTACATATAACAGGCCGGTATCTGTTGGATTGTAATTCGTTTTCCATTCCTTGTAACCCGGCATAAACAATCCTTTATAGTTTTTACGTTCTATAAAAAGATGCACGGTGTCGCCGTAGGTATGGATACCACTCCGCACTACTGTGCCAAATTCATCTTTCTCTGTAACCGGCTCCAGGTAAGGCGTGGCGCCCCGTTTAACGGTTTCTTCGTAAGCCGACCGGGCGTCGTCTACCCACAGGGCCAGTACTTTCACACCATCGCCATGTTTGGCAACGTGACGGGCAATTTCGGTATCGGGCAACAGGGAGGTGGTGAGTACAAAGCGCAGTTTGTTTTGCACTAGCACATAGGAAACCCTGTCTTTTACACCGGTTTCAGGACCGGCATAAGCTACCGACTGAAAGCCGAATGCAGTTTTGTAATAATGTGCCGCCTGCTTGGCGTTGCCTACATAAAACTCTACGTAGTCGGTACCATTGAGTGGTAAAAAGTCCTGCTGACCGGTTAAGTTGTCCGCATTCACTAATGCTGTTTCCATAACATTCAATTGTTTTGGTTTTATAAGTTGGTTGGTTTTTGTGAATCATTTATTCTGCCCAGCTCATGACGTAGCTGCCATCTTCAATACCCAATGCTGCTTCGGTGATCTGCAAAGGGTGAAAGGTATCTACCATCACTGCCAGCTCTTTTGTTTCTTTTGCGCCGATACTTTTTTCCACGGCTCCGGGGTGAGGCCCATGCGGGATGCCCGCAGGATGTAAAGTGATCATCCCCCGCACCACATGCTTACGGCTCATAAAATCGCCGTCTACATAATATAATACCTCATCACTGTCGATGTTACTATGATTATACGGCGCAGGGATTGACTGCGGGTGATAATCAAATAACCGCGGACAAAAGGAACATACTACAAAGTTGTTCCCTTCAAAGGTCTGATGCACTGGTGGCGGCTGGTGTACCCGCCCGGTGATTGGTTCAAAGTCGTGGATGGAAAAGGCAAACGGGTATTCACATCCATCCCAGCCAATTACGTCGAAGGGATGATGTTTATAATGAATGGGATAGATCACCCCTTTCTTTTTTATACGAATGAGGAAATCGCCTTCCTCATCAATGGTTTCCAGGTGCTGCGGCTGCCGGATATCCCGCTCGCAGTAAGGGGAATGCTCCAGTAATTGTCCGTATTTGCTCAGGTATCTTTTTGGATAACGGATAGGACTAAACGATTCCACTATAAACAGGCGGTTATCTTCCGTATTAAAAGTGATCTGGTAAATAGTACCGCGGGGAACCACCAGGTAATCGCCATAGCCAAATTCCAGTTGGCCGTATTGTGTTTTCAATACACCGCTTCCTTCATGCACGAAGATCATTTCATCCGCATCCGCATTCTTGTAAAAATATCCTTCCATGCTTTTGCGGGGCGATGCCAGTACAATATGAAGATCACTGTTTACCAATACTGCTTTGCGGCTTTCCAAGAAGTCGTCTTCCGGCTTAATATTAAACCCCATGAAGCTCCGGTGCTTCAGCATCTTTTCTTCCGCCACCTTTGGCGCAACGGAATAGGGTTCATCTACTTTTACAATCTCCGTAGGGGGGTGACAGTGATACAACAGGCTGGAGTGGGAAGAGAATCCTTCTGTAGAAAACAACTGCTCCGAATACAGCTGGCCGTCCGGTTTGCGGAACTGGGTATGGCGCTTATGCGGTATTTGTCCTAGTTTATAATAATGTGGCATGACAAGTGGTTTGAAAAAATTGTTCTGGTGTACAATTAAAGGATTGAATGGGTGTATGATTCATTGTACTGGTGTACGATCCATATTTATATGATACAGTGCAACCTGCTGATGGCAGCAAAAAATTAAGATACACATGCGCAGGAATAGCAACTGAATACTATTACAAAGTTACGGTATATAAATACGAACGATGGCCGGTAGCGGCCGTTGGGAAAGGTTATGCCAAAGTCGAATCCATGGCAAGCGTGGCCATGAGAAAGTAGTAGTTAAGCTGACTATTGCTTGTATATTTCAGTGAAATGGACAAGTGGCAATTGTTTAGGCAACTAAGGTAAGGAAAAACTGTGATTCCAAAATGATTTTTGTCACGGGCAATTATCAGTCACACAATTGTCACAAAACAACCATTTTGCCCAATGTCAGGAATTATGAAATCGCAACTATCTTATTTATATTTTGAATATAATTCTAAAAAATAACCATAATAAGTATCAAAAATCAACAAACGACCCTAAATTTAAAACATTTCTAAAAATCACCACTGCACTTTTATTTACCAGTGTAATTGTAGACTTTTGTTACACAATCGTCATATTCCAATAGTGATACCGTTCTACACATACCAGTTCTCTTCGGTTTCTGCCTCCAGGCGGATAGCGGACACTATGGCGACAACGACCACCATTATTACAACCCCACTGCGGGGTTAGTTTTCACATATTATCCAACGACCACAAGGGTGGTACATAACCGGGAGGCCCCGGACTTATCTACGTATAAATTTTCCATATGCAAGTATTAAAATTTGGCGGCACTTCAGTGGGAAGCGCCAAAGCAATAGAACAGGTTTGCAACATCCTCAAACAATATAAACCGGCCGGTAAATATGCCATCGTCGTATCTGCACTCGGCGGGGTAACGGATAAGCTTATACGCTGCGGACAACTCGCGGAGCAAGGCAATGAAGACTATAAAAGTATATTACAGGAAATTGAAGCCAGGCATCTCAATACCATCCGTGAATTATTCCCTATCACCGCACAAAGCGGGCAAATCAGCCAGCTGAAGAAAAAACTCAACACCCTCGAAAACCTCTGCGACGGCATCTTCCAGGTTGCAGAACTCAGTCCGCGTACCCTGGATAAAATCATGAGCTACGGCGAACTGATGTCCTGTGTTATCGTCGCTGAAAAGCTAAAACAGCAGGGATTCTCCGCTACCTGCAAAGACAGCCGCGAACTCATTGTAACAGATAATCACTTCGGCCACGCCACCGTTAACTTTGTTGCCACCAATCACCATATTACGCAGTTCTTTGCACAGTCGCCCGCCGATTATGTAGTACTGCCAGGCTTTGTAGCCGCTACCCCCGATGGCGAAACCACCACCCTCGGACGCGGCGGCTCCGACTACACCGCCGCCATCGTGGCGGCCGCCGTTAACGCCACCGTACTTGATATCTGGACAGATGTGAGCGGCATGATGACCGCCGACCCGCGCATGGTGTCACAGGCTATTCCCATCTCACACATTTCTTATGTGGAAGCAATGGAGCTGTCGCATTTTGGCGCCAAAGTCATTTATCCCCCTACTATCCAGCCGGTGATGAGTAAACGCATACCCATCTGGATCAAAAATACTTTTGCCCCCGAAGATCATGGCACCCTCATACAGGACAGCGCCGACCGCAGCTTCCCGGTAACAGGCATCTCCGGCATTCCCAACATCGCCCTGCTTACCCTCGAAGGAAGCGGCATGGTGGGCATCCCCGGCTTCTCCAAACGGTTGTTTGAATCCCTCTTACGGGAACGTATCAACGTAATTCTTATTACCCAAAGCTCATCTGAACACTCTATCACCGTTGGCATTCATGAAACAGACATGCTGAAAGCCAAAACTGCGGTGGACAGTGAGTTTGCACAGGAGATAAGCGAAAAACGCATTGAACCCCTCCTGGTGGAAAAAGACCTCTGCATTGTGGCCGTAGTGGGAGATAAAATGAAAAACCATCACGGCACCAGCGGTAAGCTCTTTGGCACCCTGGGCAGGAACGGGGTGAACGTAAGGGCCATCGCACAGGGATCTACCGAGAAAAATATCTCCGCGGTGATCAACAAAGCCGATATCAAAAAAGCGCTGAACGTTATGCACGAAACCTTTTTTGAAACACCCCTCAAACAGGTGAACCTCTTTATCGCCGGCGCAGGAAATGTGGGCAGCAAACTGCTGGAACAACTGGAACAACAGCAATATTACCTCCAGCACGAGCTGGGTTTGCAGATCCGGGTAACCGGTCTGGCCAACAGCCGCCACACCCTCATCAGCGAAACCGGCATCACCTTACGTGAGTGGCGCGAACAACTGGAGCAGGCCAAACATATCAGCACCGCCGATTTCGTGCAGCAGATAAAAAACCTGAACCTCCGCAACAGCGTATTCGTGGATAATACTGCCAGCAGCGACATTGCAGCTGTATACCACGAGTTCCTGCAACACGGTATCTCCGTAGTTACCTGCAATAAAATTGCCTGCTCATCAGACTATGCTTATTATAAACAACTGAAAGACCTCGCCCGTAAATACAACGCCTCCTTCCTGTTTGAAACCAACGTGGGAGCAGGACTACCGGTCATCAATACACTAAATGACCTGATCCGCAGCGGCGACAAAGTACACAGCATCGAAGCCGTGCTGTCCGGCAGCCTCAACTTCGTATTCAACCATTTCTTAAATGGCACCAGTTTCCGTGAAGTAGTAAAAGCCGCGCAGGACGAAGGCTACACCGAACCAGATCCGCGCATCGATCTCAGTGGTAAGGACGTTATGAGAAAGATCCTCATCCTGGCCCGTGAAAGCGGCGCCGCCATTGAAATGGATGAAATCACCAACTACTCATTCCTGCCCGCCGAATGCCTCGACGCCCCTTCCGTACCCGCCTTCTACGAAGAGCTGGATGTACACGCCGCTCACTTCCAGGGACTGCGCGAAGCCGCAGCGGCTGAAGGTAAACGCCTGAAGTTCGTGGCCCGCTATGAAGATGGGAAAGCCTCCGTGGGCCTGCAAAGCGTAGCCCCCGATCATCCGTTCTTTAAACTGGAGGGGAAGGACAATATTGTGCTGTACACTACCAGCAGGTATAAAGACCAGCCACTGATCGTAAAGGGCGCAGGTGCAGGAGCAGATGTTACCGCCTCCGGCATCTTTGCTGACATCATCCGGAGCGCCAGATTGTAAACTTTCCATGAAATGAGTTGCAATCCTGACAATCAATTATTAAATTAAACTAACTTAAAGGTGATATGGACAGTATAAAAGTATTTGCGCCGGGAACAGTGGCCAATGTAGCTTGTGGGTTTGACGTGATCGGCCTGGCGCTGGACGCGCCGGGAGATGAAATGATCCTTCGCAGGAGCAGTGAACCAGGCATCCGCATTACTGCCATCCATGGCGCAGACCTGCCCCTGGAAACATCACGTAATGTGGCCGGCGTAGCCGTTCAGGCATTATTACAGAAATACGACCAGCCGGATATCGGCATTGAAATAGAGATCTTTAAAAAGATCCACCCCGGCAGCGGCATCGGCTCCAGCGCCGCCAGCAGCGCCGGCGCGGTAGTAGGCGTTAATCATTTACTCGGGGAACCCTTCACCAAAAAACAACTGGTAAGGTTTGCCATGGAAGGAGAACGGCTGGCCTGCGGATCAGCGCATGCGGATAACGTAGCCCCGGCCATCCTCGGCGGCTTCACCCTGGTAAGAAGTTACCGTCCATTGGATATTACCACCCTCCATACACCGGAGCATCTGTGGGTGACCGTTATACATCCTCAGATAGAAGTGAAAACGTCTGACGCCCGCGAAATACTGAAACAAAAAGTGCTCATGACAGATGCCATCCGGCAATGGGGCAACGTAGGCGCATTGGTGGCGGGGCTTTACCAAAACGATTATGAACTGATCAGCCGGTCGCTGGAAGATGTGATCGTGGAACCGATCCGTTCCATCCTCATCCCGGCCTTCCACGAGCTGAAACTGAAATGTAAGGAAGCCGGCGCCCTCGGCGGCGGTATCTCCGGCTCCGGCCCCTCTGTATTCATGCTCAGCAAAGGAGAAGAAAATGCCCGCAAAGTAGCGGCTACGATGGATAGCGTTTACGCACCACTTGGCGTGGATTATAAAATCTACGTTTCCCAGATTAACACCGCCGGTGTAAAAGTGATTGACTAACTAATTAACAACGTTTTATTCATGCAGTATTTCAGCTTACAGAACAAGCAGCACCAGGTAAATTTCGAAACAGCAGTAGTACAGGGATTGGCGCCAGACAGGGGACTCTATTTTCCGGAACAGATACCAGCACTGGATAAAGACTTCATCAATAACCTGCATAATTATACGGACCACGAGATCGGACTACAAGTTATCCGCCCGTTTGTTGGCAATGAAATACCCGAAGAGGCTTTAAAAAAGATAGTAACCGATACACTACATTTTCCTTTCCCGGTGCAGAAAGTGACCGGTCATACCTACGCCCTGGAACTGTTCCACGGCCCTACCCTTGCATTTAAAGATGTGGGCGCCCGCTTTATGGCCGGCTGCCTCGGCTACTTCCGCCGCAACAGTACCACCCCTGTAACCGTGCTGGTAGCCACTTCCGGCGATACCGGCGGCGCCGTGGCCAGTGGTTTCTATAATGTACCGGGCGTGGAAGTAGTGATCCTCTACCCTTCCAAAAAGGTGAGTGTATTGCAGGAAAAACAGCTCACCACCCTTGGCAATAATATTCATGCGCTGGAAATAGAAGGTACTTTCGACGACTGCCAGCAGCTGGTAAAAACTGCTTTCCTGGACCAGGAACTGCAGGCACGCCGGCCGCTTACCAGCGCCAACTCCATCAACGTAGCCCGCTGGCTGCCCCAGATGTTCTATTATTTCCTGGCATACAAACAAATGAAGGCAGCACATCCCAGGCTCGTGTTCTCCGTACCCAGCGGCAATTTCGGCAATATCTGCGCAGGCATGATGGCCGCTGCCATGGGATTGCCGGTATCACATTTTGTAGCCGCCACGAATATCAATGACACTGTGCCCCGCTTTATGGACAGTGGTAAATATGAACCAGGCAAAGCATCGCCTACCATGTCTAACGCTATGGATGTGGCAGATCCCAGCAACTTTGTACGTATCCTGGAACTATTCGGCAACAGCCTCCCTTCCCTTGCTGAAAAACTCACCGCCTACAGCTTTAATGATAAAGATACCGCCCGCACCATGGAACAGGTATGGAAAGAAAACCATTATATGCTGGACCCTCATGGGGCAGTAGGCTTTATGGGACTGCAACGTTACCTGGAACATTCCCCGGAGCTGACAGGCGTTTTCCTGGAAACAGCCCACCCGGTGAAATTTGAAGACACCGCTCCTAAATCTATCCGGGAGGAGATATATACCCCCGCGAAGGTGATGTCTTTATATGGTAAAGAAAAACAAGCTACCCTGCTGGCTGCCGATTATCCTGCTTTCAAAAACTGGTTAATGCAATAATGATTCTGTAGTTTTGGCGCCAGTATGAAGTATTTACCTATCCTCCTGTTATTAATGGGTGCGCAGGCATGTAATAATGCCGGCACCCGGCAGCTAAATACAGCCAGCCGCCCGGACTCCGTGCTGTACAGCGATATCATCCGGCCGGTAACGGATTCTATTTCACAGTTTCCTGACCATCCCGATTTGTATTATCGCCGTGCACTGCTGTTGTTTAATACCAACCCTGCACTGGCGCAGGCCGATTTTGAAAAAGCCGCCTCCCTGATGCCGGAAAATACCGACTACTGGGCAGGGGCAGGCGAAGCCGCCCTGATCGTGAATGATTATAAAAAGGCAGCCGCAAATTTTCAGCAGGCGCTGGCTACCGCTCCCGGCTATACGTACCTGGAATACCGCCTGGCCACTGCACTGATAGAAAATAAACAATATGCCCAGGCAGACAGTATCGCTAACGTGCTCGCACAAACGACAGATGCCCGCGATAAAGCATTCTACCTGAAAGCCCGCATGGCAGAAGATAAACTGGACACCACCTCGGCTATCCGTCACCTTACCTCCGCCATTCATGCCGCCGGGAAACAGCCTGAATTTGAGGCCGTCATGGAACTGGGCGACCTGCTCCGCAGCCGCAAAGCCACTGCCGCTCTTAACTATTACCAGCAGGCATGGCAACTGGATACTACCAACGCATATCCTTTATTTGAAGCCGCTCAATTCCAGGAAGAACTGGGCGACCTTCCCGCCGCGCTCGGCGCGTACCGGAAATGCATTGTAACAGATCCCGGCTTTGAACCAGCCTACCTGGCACTGGGGAAAATTTACAGCAATAAAAAGGACTGGAAAACGGCGTACACCTATTACAACCTGGCCGCCAAATCAGCGCCAACAGACGCATGGGCCTATTACTACAGGGCTATGGCACAGGAACAACTGGGCAACAAAGCACTGGCTATAGAAGACTATACCAAAGCTACTTCCTTTAAAAAAGATTTCAGCGAAGCAAAGGAAGCCCTGAGAAGATTGAACCCGTAATTACTTAAATTTACATCATTCAAAAATAGAGCACTTGGAAAAACATCCTGTTTTAGTGGCGCCATCTTTACTGGCAGCAAATTTCCTGGAGCTGGGAAAAGAAGTGGATATGGTGAACCGCAGCGAAGCCGACTGGTTCCATCTCGATGTAATGGACGGTCGGTTTGTACCTAATATCAGCTATGGCTTGCCCGTGATTGCACAGATCAAAAAGAAAGCGCAGAAACCCTGTGATGTTCACCTGATGATCGAAGAACCGGAGAAATACGCAGCCGACTTCAAAAAAGCCGGCGCCGACATACTCACCGTACACTTCGAAGCCTGTATCCACCTGCACCGGAATATCCAGCAGATCAAAGGACTGGGCATGAAAGCTGGCGTGGCACTGAATCCGCACACACCGGTAGGGTTGCTCGAAAATGTGATCCGGGATATTGATGTAGTGCTGATCATGAGCGTGAATCCAGGCTTCGGCGGACAAACATTCATTGAACAAACTTACCAGAAAATAAGACAACTGAGACAACTGATCACCGACAATCACGCACATGCGCTCATTGAAGTAGATGGCGGTATAGGCACAGATAACGCCGGACAACTCATCCAGGCGGGCGCAAATGTATTAGTGGCAGGCAGTGCCATCTTCTCCTCTGCCGATCCTGAAAAAACCATTCACACGCTCAAGACAAGTGTGAAATAATTTCCTTTGATAGTGGCTTGGTGAGATATCCTGTTACAAAATTGTAAGCATTCACACGCTCCCTGTCCTTTTCATCAATGGAGGAAGTCAGTACAAAGATCCTGATTTGCTTCGGCAACTCCGCCTGGAAAACGGCATATTCTTCCAGGAACTCCCAGCCATCCATCACAGGCATATTGAGATCCAGCAGTATAAGATCCGGCAAGGCCTGTGCTTCTCCTGCATTTTCCCGGAGAAGGTCCAATACATCCTGTGCGTCGGAAAATACACGGATATTACTGCTGATAGCCTGACGTTCGATCATGATTTTGGCAATCTGCTGGTGAATCGGGTCATCATCTACAATAAAAATCGTATTGATTAAACTCATAAAGGGGGTTTATTCTGATCTAAAAGTAATAATAAATTTGGTTCCCTCTCCGGGATGACTTTCTGCTCTTATATTACCACCCATCGCTTCTACCTGCGTTTTCGTGATAAATAAGCCAATTCCTTTCGCATCTTTATTTTTATGAAAGG
Source organism: Chitinophaga sp. ARDCPP14 (assembly GCF_051362515.1). Lineage (NCBI taxonomy): Bacteria > Pseudomonadati > Bacteroidota > Chitinophagia > Chitinophagales > Chitinophagaceae > Chitinophaga > Chitinophaga sp. ARDCPP14. The sequence continues at coordinate 136,919 of NZ_JBKIXB010000012.1, forward strand.
TTTTGCGGAAGCCAAAAAGCTTGTTGCCAAACCGCTCCATATCTATACCCACGCCGTTGTCTTCCACGCTCAGAATGATGTTATCATTTTCTTTCCAGCTCCGCAGATGCAGTGCAGGCGTACGTTCTGAAGAACGGTAGCGGATAGCGTTGGTAATAAAATTCAGCAGGATACTGTCGAGGTACACCCGGGGATATTCAATCACCGGCTCCTCCTCAAAATCGTAGGTGATCTGGATATTGCTGGTTTCTATATCTACCAGCAATATATCTTTTACCTTCTGTAATCTTTCGGCAAACGACAGTTTTTCTTTTTCCACATTCACATCTTTCCGGATCTGCACTACCTCCACCAGGTCGTTCAGTGTTTCATCAATCTTCTTTATCACCTCGTGTACCATACCCAGGTAAAGATCCTTTTCCTGCTGGGCGGCAGCTTCATTGTGCATTTGCATCAGCGCCTTCAGGTTGGCAATAGGCGCCCGGAGGTTATGGGAAGTGATGTGGGCAAAATCTTCCAGCTGCTTGTTCTGGTTCAGCAGGTTCTTGTTCAGGTTAGATAACTGCTCGTTGGCCTTCCGCAGCTCTTTCTGCAATTTCCGGCTGTCGGTGATATCGCGCATAAACACGGAGATCCCGCCGTCCTGCATCGGGGTAAGCAGGAAATCGTACCATTTGTCTGCCCCCGGGAAGTAGATGCCGAACGACTGTGATGCCTGCTGCTGGATGCATTCCTGCAGCCGTGCATAAAACACGGTGCCGCTTAAGCGCGGAAATTCCTTGAAGATATTGCTGCCCATGGCCACCGGGTGACCAATCATTTTCTCGGCCTTCCGGTTCAGAAAGTTGAGGTTCCCTGATTTCTCCATAGCGGCATATCCCATATCGATGGTATCAAAGAAAAGACGCATCAGCTCTGTGTTCCGGGTGAGTGCGTCCCTGATTTCCAGTTGTTCGGTGATATCCTGCACTACCCCGTACATGCGTACCAGCCGGCTGTTTACATAACCGGGTTGTCCAATAGACCGGACCCTTTTTACCTGTTGTTTGGAAGAAATGATGGTGAGCTGGGCATCGAACGGCCTGCCTGTTTCCATACATTGCTCCATCAGCGCTTCGAGGCTTTCACGGGCCTCTGGTGTGTAATAGCCCAATGCTTTTTCAAGATCGACGGGGGTATCTACGGGGCAGTCGTGGATGTGATACGACTGGTCCGTCCACCGCACCTGGCCGCTGTCTACATCCAGTTCCCATCCGCCTATCTTACCGATGGTACCTGTTTGCTGCAGGAATTCCTGGTTCTTCTTAATCTCCAGCTCCTGCAGTTTTTTGTCGGTGATATCATTTACCAGCGCTACCACAATCATTTCCTTGTCCACCGGTTCAATCACCGGGAACACGGTCAGGTCGAGGTATACTTCCCGGCCTACGGTCGTCCATCGCTTGTCCTGGGAGAAGTCGATCCGCTTTTCCACGCGGAGTGATTTATTCTGTTCCAGCGCCTGTACAAACAGTTTGTCCAGTTCAAACATGGTGGCCAGTTCATCGTTCATCACGTTGAAAGGCTGGCGGCTCATGGGATGCGGCGAATTAAAGAAGAAGCGTTGTGTTTGATTGATCCGGCGGATAAAGCCAAAATTATCAAACTGGATATAACCGATGGGCAGGTTTTCGATGATGTTGTCGAGGAGTCGTTCGCTTTTCTGGAGGCTGAGTTCCGATAATTTTTTCTCGGTGATATCATCCAGTATCAGGAAGATATTATCCATATTCCTTTGCTGGTCTGTGAGGGGGAATATGGTCGCTTCGAAATATACGGGATAAAGCCTGGTGATGTTTTCGTGGTGTTTCTCGCGGTAGCTGAGGAGGATTTCCCGTTTGATCGTTTTCCCTGTTTTGCGGGCTTCCTCGAACATAACGGCGAGACCATTAAGCCGGTAGAAAGGGTCTTTCAGCCATTTATAATCCGGTTGGGTAAAGAAGGCGTGGTGTTTGCCCCAGATCTGCCGCTGGCGGGTGTTCATGTCCATACTATCACCATCGGGCGAGAACTGTTGCAGTCCGAGTGGAAGATTTTCCAGCACCTGGCCATAGTACACTTCATTACGGGCGCGTTTTATTTCGGTGAGTTTCCGTTCTGTGATATCGATGCCGATGAGCATACAATGCGTAAGGGCGCCGGCTTCACTGAAAAACGGGGTAATGCCGGCTTCCAGCCACAGTGGTTTATTTTCGGGATTGATAAGAAAGCAGAGCTGTTCCTGTACCGGTTCCCCTTTCATCAGGGTAATCCAGAGATCCTGCCAGTGTTCCGGGTTATCAGGCCGGAAGAGGGCGGTAAAAGGGCGGCCGGTAAGGGGGCCTTCTGATGGCTGCAATGCCGCTATCACCTGCGTATTAACCGCAGTCACCGTACCTGCCGCATCTATGGTGACAGAGAGTGCAAAGGCATTAATAGCGGTTTCAAGATGCTGTAAGTGGCTGTAATGCTGTTGCAGCATAACTACATTCATATGATAGCAGAATCTAAAATCGTTGTGTCAGGAAACGCCTAAAGTAGGCATTATATAATAAAAAACACTATTGGACAGGTAAAAGTAATAAATTGTTAGATATCGGTCAATTCCCTATAAACGCAGAATTAACAAGGGAAAGAGTGGATTGGTTCAATCATTTATCCACCTGTTGTGGATTTTGAGTTTTCCGAAATTGTTAAACGATCAATATCTTTGGGGTATCTTATTACATTATTATTTTTAAAATATTATCAGATGAAAGTTTTGATTATCATGGGTTCCGAGAGTGACAAGCCTGTAATGGAAGAATCACAGAAGCATTTACAGTATTTTGGAATTGAAAATGAGATGATAGTGGCTTCTGCTCACCGCAATCCTGATAAAGTAAGAGAATTGTGTATAACCGCTCAGGAAAAGGGTTTTGGCGTAATTATTGCCGCAGCGGGCATGGCAGCAGCCTTACCGGGAGTTGTATCAGCTTACACTTCGCTGCCTGTTCTTGGAGTTCCTTTAGATGGTGGTTTACCGGGCGGAATCGATGCCTTGTATTCAATTGTACAGATGCCTGCGGGATTACCGGTAGGTACATTGGCGGTTGGAAAAGCGGGTGCGCGTAATGCGGCTATACTGGCTGCACGTATCCTGGCTTTGGGAAATAAAGATATCGCCGCTAAAGTAGAAGGCTTCAAACAGAACGGGTACAGAATTTAGTGATAGCTTAACAATTGCGTTCTCCAGGTTATACTAGATTTAAATATATTCGGATTGAAAAATACCGATCATTTCCTGGACAATTAAACCTTAGAATCATTGACTGAATCCATTATCAATTTAGACAGTATTAATCCCATTGAGTTTTTCGGCATTAACAACGGAAAGCTTGATCTGCTGAAAAAGAAATTCCCATTGCTTAAGATCCTGTCCAGGGGCACCCAGTTAAAATTGAGTGGGGCACCGGAAGAAGTGGCTACAGCGGAGGAAAAAATCGGTCAGATCGTTAAATACCTGGAGCGGAACGGTAACCTGACAGAGAACTATTTTGAACAGATTCTTGGAGATGAGGAAGGCACTAAAATCGACAATTTCAGCGAGCGCAATCCCAACGAAGTACTGGTATTTGGGCCCAACGGCAGAACCGTAAGGGCCCGTACCGCCAACCAGAAAAAGATGGTAGCGCTGGCGGAAAAGAACGACATCATTTTCGCGATAGGTCCTGCCGGTACCGGTAAAACCTATACTGCCGTTGCTTTGGCGGTTCGTGCTCTCAAAAACAAAGCGGTTAAAAAGATCATTCTAACCCGCCCTGCGGTAGAAGCAGGGGAAAGCCTCGGTTTCCTGCCGGGAGATCTGAAAGAAAAGATTGATCCATATCTGCGGCCATTGTACGATGCGTTGGATGATATGATCCCTGCGGAAAAGCTGAGTTACTACATGACCAACCGCGTTATTGAAATTGCACCGTTGGCGTATATGCGTGGACGTACCCTGGATAACTCCTTTATTATCCTGGATGAAGCGCAAAATGCCACCGACCTGCAGATCAAAATGTTTCTAACCCGTATCGGTGCATCTGCACAGGCCATCATCACCGGTGACCTTACACAGATAGATTTACCCAAAAATCAGCAATCCGGTCTGGAAAGGGCTACCCGCATCCTTCGTAACATCGATGGTATCGGTCATGTGGAACTTGATGAGGAAGATGTGGTAAGACACCGGCTTGTTAAAGCCATCATCAAGGCTTACGAAGCCAATAAGGAAAAATAAGACAGTTGATATCCTGTTATCTGATAGCTGGTTATTTGTTTGGATGGCACAACCGCCACCAGACAAGCAATCAGCTATCAAAATAACAATTATCTAAATATTTAACTCTTTATTAACGGCGATTGCCGTAAGTTCACCTGTTTTTATCCAAGGGAGACATTCAGTCCGGAAGCCTGTGAATGTGCTGAGCTATAGCCGATGACTTTGCAGTATTGAAGTTTACCCCTATTTTTGTTGTGATATATTATAATTTATCGACCGCATGACCAATTTTTTTCGAATCATGACACTGGCATTGATTACAACCTTGCTGTTAGGCAGTTGTAAGAAAAGGGCTTCCCCTGAAGAGGTGGCGCTGGCGTTTATGCATGCGATTCAGGATTCGAACTACGACCAGGCAAGGGATTATGCCACAAAAGAATCCCAACAGGTATTACAGATCTATGCCATCTTTGACGGCCGCCGCAGTGGCGCTGAAAGAGAAAAAATTAAAAACGCCCGCATCGAGGTAGTTAATATCGAAGAAAACGGCGATAAAGCGGCTGTTACAATACTGAATTCCTCCGCTCATCAGAAAGAAGTTTTGCAGATGGTGAAAGAAAACGGCCAATGGAAAATTTCCCTGACGTTCGACAGCATCATTCCCAATTACACACCGCAAACCGGTGGTAATGCAGCCTTCGACTCTACCGCGTTACCCGCAGACAGCGCACCTGTTAACGGTTTAACGGCGCCGGGAAACTAAATAATTATCCGCTCTTTTATATTTTACATAAAAGGAAAGGATAATTTTTAGCTATTAACGGCTAGTTCCCTTAATTTTGCCACGCATTAATGATCAGATGTGTGGCTTATTCCTGTTTTTACTTACCGGAAACCTGACCATATCTCCATGAAAAGTGAGGTGAATACTTTATTCACTTTTCAACATTAATCCAATATTGAACAATAAACCTTAAAGTAAAGTAGATTATTATGATGACAAATCCCTGGCACAGTGTGAGTCCCGGCTCTGAAGTGCCTAATGTTGTAAATGCAATTATAGAGATTCCAAAGGGATGCCGAGCTAAATATGAACTGGATAAAGAAAGCGGTTTGCTGAAACTGGACCGGGTTTTATATTCTTCTGTATACTATCCTGCCAACTACGGTTTTATTCCACAGTCTTACTGCGATGACCATGATCCGCTGGATATCCTGGTTATCTCCCAGATCGAATGTGTTCCCATGTGTATCATCGATGCCAAAATAATCGGTGTCATGCAAATGATAGACGGCGGCGAAGCAGATGACAAAATCATCGCGGTAGCAGCCAACGATATGAGCGTAAACTATATCAACGATATTACCGAACTGCCGCCTCACTTCATCGACGAAATGCGCCATTTCTTCGAAGAATATAAAAAGCTGGAAAAGAAAACCGTTGTGGTGGAAGAATTCCAGAATAAAGAGAAAGCAAAACAGATCATTCTCCAAAGCTTTGAAGATTATAAGAAGATCTTCAGACAGAGCTAGCGGATTTTGTCTTGGCTCAGGATTACGCTGATTTTACTGATTAGCTGGATTTATTCTTTTGGATTTTATAAAGGATTAAGGGAGATAGAAGCGGATATTCGCTTTTGTCTCCCTTAATTATTATAAAAAAAATCTAAAAATCAGAAAAAATCCAAAAGTAAAAGTCCAGCTAATCAGTAAAATCAGCGTAATCCTGAGCCAAGACAAAATCCGCGCTCTTAAAAGTATCTCTTTATGATCCGCAGGTGATGCGTACGCAACCCCGTATCTGCGTTTATAATTCCTTCGTTATCTATCGGATCAATCCGTACCTTTCCGGAAGAATGGATAATTTCATGATCGTTCAGCAAAATACCAACATGCGTAATCCTCCCCTCGTTATTGTCAAAAAAGGCGAGATCCCCCAGGCGCGCTTCCTGTAAAAAACCAACAATGTGTCCCTGGGTAGCCTGCTGATAAGCATCCCTCAAAAGTGGAATACCGGACAGCTTGAACACCTGCTGCGTAAAACCGGAGCAGTCCACACCAAAAACACTGGAACCTCCCCAGAGGTAAGCGGTGTTCAAAAACTGCTCTGCGGCGCTTTTTAAGGCAGTAATATCAACGGGGCTGTGATGGGTAAGCGGAAGCGGTTTATCCTCAAATTTTACAGCAATAGTTCCCCACTGCGTGGAAATATCGCTATCGCTCTTTACAAGGCAGCCAAAAGGTACCAGCATGGGCCGGTTATTCATGGTAACCCGGTTTACCCAGGCCGGGAAATAGTATTTCGCCGGAGCCAGGTACAGCGATTCATCTATCGTTTCCAGGTGGGCCGCTGTGGCCCAGCCGGTATAACCGTCGTACTGGTTTATAACTTTCACCCAGCCGTCGGGAGCCGTTTCGGTGATCTCCACCGCTGCTCCCCATAATAGCTGGGAAATCATTTCGCTTTTATGTGAGGTAGCACTCCTTAATGGCGCAACTGGCACAATGACAATGGCGTATGGCATATTAATTGTATAAATCCCTTTTACTATTCAATAATCTTATGCGCTAAATGAACTTTTTCCGCTTTTGTACGTAAATATAAAGTAATAAGTTTATGCAACAACAGTTAACCAATTTATCGGACAAGGAGTTAATATCCCGCGCCAGGAAACAGCTTGACCGGGAGGCGGAAAGCGTATTGATAGACAGGTACAGTCATTTACTGGTGGCTGTTACCATTCCTCATTTGAGTAGCCAACCGAATCTCGACCCCAACATTGTTTTCCCGGCCCTTCTGCAAAGATTAAATGCCAGTCTTAAAACACAAACCATCTATAAAGCCAACGAATGGATCCTGCATATACAAAAAGGATACCTCGGGAAGCCTGAAAAGAACACCCCCTTCTATCCATCCCGCGACGGAAGAGACCTGCTGCATATCGAAAATACGGTAGACAAAGCCGCTACCCATATCATCGACCGACAGGATCTCATTGTGCGGCTGGAACAGGCGCTTCAACGGCTGAGTGCAGATGACAATGCACTGATCACGCAATTCTATCTTGAAAATAAATCCTTTGCCGACCTTACAGCTGCTACCGGACTTCCAAGAGAGAAGTTAAGATCGCAACTCAAAGCCGCCAAAGCGAAACTTGCCAAGTTATTTATGAATCAGGGATATGCTAAGTAACAAACCGAATAATGAGAAAGTACTGAAGATCTTTTCTGCCATCCGGTGCCTCAGCAGGGACCAGCTGCCCCGTTATATGGAAGGCAGGCTGACCGATGTGGAACGGCACCTGGTAGAACAACACCTCACCGATTGCGATCTCTGCTATGATGCATTAACCGCACTGGAGCAGGAAGAGAATACCGAAAGATACCAGGACCTCACCAATAAGCTGCAACGCTATGTACAAAACAGCATACAGCCTGTTTCGCACGTACAAAAAGTAGCGCAATACACCCGTAAGGAAAAGAATAAGGAACACATGCTGGCTTATTTCTGGATCATTGCCTTCATCGGCCTTGGTGTGGGCAGTGTGTATGTGTTACGCGGACATATGCGTAATCAGCCACCGGTGCGTATCATGGCGTCGTCACTGCCGCAGAAAGACTCTGTGCGTGAAGAGGTGGCTACCGGCGTTCCCCTGGTAACAGCTGCAGAAAATAATCCCGGAACAACCACGCCGGCCCCTGCTGCTACGCCTGCCATTCAAACATCAGCAAAACCAGCGGCAGCCCTGGTTGACTCCGCCGCGCTGAAAAAAGCAGCCGCTTTAAAAGCGCTGCAAAAGAAAACCGCGGCAGACAGCATCAAAAAACATACACTATTGCAAAAACAGGCAGACTCCCTTAAAAAGGAAACCGCCGATAAAGTAACCGCCAAAGCAGAAGAAAAGAAACCGGAACAAAGACCGGAACAAAAACCTGCGGCGCCCAAAGAAAAACAGAAAGAACAGGCGCCACCACCGGACCCTCCAAAAAAAGAAACACCCTCCACAGCTGTTAACAGCGATGAATACCTGTACAAAGCAGCCATGGTATACCAGCAACAGGGAAACCTTAATGAAGCCATCAACAGGTACAAAAGAATAGAGTCCGTGAGCTCAGGCAAATACGTGGAAATGGCCCGCTACCAACTCGCTATCTGCTACCGCAGCAAAGGACAGGCTGGCAAGGCCCGCCGCATGTTTAAAGAAGTGATCAGGATGGATGGTTCCATGAAAGCCGCTGCCCAACAGGCATTGGATGGTATGTAAAAAATAAAATATCAAAATAATTATGGATTTTTGCAAATGCTGCATCTTAGATGCAGCATTCCATTTATTAGCCTGTGAATAATCCAGATATACAACAACTAACAGACCAGGAGCTACTGCAACGGTTCAAAGCTGATAATAACAGTGATTGGATAGGTGTGCTGTTTGACCGATATGCCCTGCTTTTATTGGGTATGTGCATGAAATACCTGAAGAACGAAGAAGATGCACGCGACGCCGTGCAGCAAATCTTTCTCAAGATGTTATCCGACATCAACAGGCATGAAATCCAGTATTTCCGGGCCTGGATTTACCAGGTAACCAAAAACTACTGCCTGATGCAACTGCGGCAGAAACATATGAAATACAAGGAAGAAATCTCCGACAAACATATGGGCGGTATTGCCGCTGATCCCGAAGATAAGCAGGTGTACCAGGAAAAGGATATCTTGCTGGAAAATATGGGGCAGGCTATGAGCCAGCTAAACCATGAACAAAAAATCTGTGTTGAATTGTTTTACCTGCAAAAGAAAACCTACCAGGAAATTGCTGATCAAACCGGGTATAGCCTCCTTCAGGTTAAAAGCTATATCCAGAATGGAAAGAGGAACCTGAAACTTTTATTGGAAAAACAACAACGCGCAAACAAAAGTTAATTTGCATCAATAGTGATATGAACGAGCATTTCAACGATATCTTTGTAACTACAAGCTGTCCTACGCAACAGCAGCTGCTTGACTATGTTCAGGGTAAGCTGTCTGCGGAAGAACAACATGAAGTAGAAATGCACCTGTCTGACTGTGAGCTTTGCAGCGATGCATTGGAAGGGCTGGCGGCTATAAAAGATAAGGAGAAGATTCCCGGATGGATTATCCAGATGAGATGGAGTCTTCTTAAAAAAATACACAAACGCTACAGGACCAGGAGAAAATCAGAAAATTATATATCCCTGGCCGTTATTATTCTATGCATCCTTTTTTTACTGCTTGCATTGTTCTGGGCATACCATTTCTCTGTAAAACATTAGCGGGGGGAAGTATTTTTTCCTCCGCCACATTTAGCTGCTAATACAACTTTTTATCCCCCTTTTCTTTCCATCTCCGGAAAACATTCAGCGCCTCCTGATCAGGTAAAGCAATCAGCGGAATTTTTTTATCCGCATGATCCTTCTCTATTTCCCGGTAAATAAATGAATCATCAAAATCAATGGCAGCAGCATCTTCCTTTGTATTGGCGTAGTAAACACGTTGTGGCCTCGCCCAGTAAATAGCGCCCAGGCACATCGGGCAGGGTTCACAGGAAGTATATATTTCACAGTCGTGCAACTGGAAAGTGCCCAGCTTCTTACATGCTTCGCGGATCGCTACCACTTCTGCATGGGCAGTAGGGTCTGTGTTTGCCAGCACCTGGTTCCAGCCCTCTCCTACAATCTCATCTCCCCGCACCACTATCGCACCAAAAGGACCGCCGTCGCCATTGTCCATTCCTTTACGCGACAAGGCAATGGCATGCTGCATAAATCTTCTTTCTCTTTCTCCCGGCATACAGTTACTTTTTGATTTACTCAAATTTAACGAAAGCTGGCCACACATAAAAAAGCCCCGCGAAGAATCGCGGGGCTTATCGTTAACTATGTATCGTCGTATTTAGAATTACTTGTTCCTGATTACTACTACGCCATCAAACACGTCAATCAACACTGGTTTGGATTTATCAATATCTCCTGCCAGTATCTTCTTACTTAACAGGTTAATGATTTCCTTCTGGATGAGGCGTTTCAGCGGTCTTGCTCCAAACTGCGGGTCGTAACCCTGTACAGAAAGATACTCAAGCGCATAGTCTGAAAAGTCCAATATCATGCCATTCTTTGCTACCATATCCTTCAGTTGCTGTAACTGAATGTTAATTATTCCCTTAATTTCACTTCTCAGTAACGGCTGGAACATAATCACCTCATCTACCCTGTTCAGGAACTCCGGACGGATGGTTTGTTTCAGCAATGTCATCACTTCATCTTTCGTTTTATCTACTATTTCTTCGCGGTTGGTATCATCAATATTTTCAAAATTTTCCTGGATAATATGGCTACCCATGTTACTGGTCATGATGATAATGGTATTCTTGAAATTCACCACGCGGCCCTTGTTATCCGTTAACCGGCCATCGTCCAATACCTGTAACAAAATGTTAAAGGTATCCGGGTGTGCTTTCTCAATTTCATCGAGCAGTATCACGGAGTATGGTTTACGGCGTACCGCTTCTGTCAGCTGGCCACCTTCATCATATCCCACATATCCCGGAGGCGCTCCTACCAGGCGGCTTACGGAGTGTTTTTCCTGGTATTCACTCATGTCTATCCGGGTCATCATGTTTTCATCGTCAAACAGGTACTCCGCCAATGCTTTGGCCAGTTCTGTTTTACCAACACCGGTAGTACCAAGGAAGATGAATGAACCAATAGGTCTGCGCGGATCCTGCAATCCTGCGCGGCTGCGGCGGATAGCATCAGACACCGCGATGATAGCTTCGTCCTGTCCTACTACACGCTGATGCAGTTCTTCTTCCAGGTGCAGTAATTTATCCTTTTCACTCTGCATCATTTTTGATACCGGGATACCCGTTGCCTTTGCCACGTTTTCCGCGATATCTTCCGCGTCTACTTCTTCTTTAAGAAGACGTTTATGATTAGCAGATATTTTATTTAGTTCTTCTGTAAGATCTGTTACCAGTTTTTCCTGTTCCTTTATTTTACCATAGCGGATTTCTGCCACCCGGCCGAAATCGCCGTTACGCTCTGCCTGTTCTGCTTCCAGCCGCAGGTTTTCAATCGCTGATTTGGCACTCTGGATCTGGTCAACCACTTCCTTCTCTGCCTGCCATTTTGCTTTGAATGTATTCCTTTCTTCTCCAAGCCGTGCTATTTCTTCACCCAGCTCACGCAATTTATCTTCGTCGTTTTCTCTCTTAATCGCTTCTCTTTCAATTTCCAGCTGACGGATCCTTCTTTCCAGTTCATCCAGTTCTTCCGGCATGGAATTCATTTCCAGCCTCAGTTTAGCCGCGCTTTCATCGATCAGGTCAATAGCCTTGTCCGGTAAAAAGCGGTCTGTTATATAGCGCTGCGATAATTCTACCGCAGCAATAATTGCTTCGTCTTTGATGAGTACGTGGTGGTGACTTTCGTATTTCTCTTTCAGTCCACGCAAAATGGAGATGGCATCTTCCACGGAAGGTTCATCTACCAACACCTTCTGGAAGCGGCGTTCCAGGGCTTTATCTTTCTCAAAATATTTCTGGTATTCGTTCAGGGTGGTAGCACCAATGGCCCGGAGTTCCCCTCTTGCCAGGGCCGGTTTCAGGATGTTGGCCGCATCCATTGCGCCTTCCATAGCGCCTGCGCCTATCAGTGTGTGGATTTCATCTATAAAGAGGATGATTTCCCCGTTACTTTCGGCTACTTCCTTTACCACGCCTTTCAATCTTTCTTCAAACTCACCACGGTATTTAGCGCCTGCCATCAAAGCGCCCATGTCGAGGGCATAGATGATCTTTGATTTCAGGTTTTCGGGCACGTCACCATTAATGATCCGGTGGCCCAATCCTTCTACGATAGCGGTTTTACCGACACCTGGTTCACCTACCAGGATGGGGTTGTTTTTAGACCTGCGGGAGAGGATATGCAGGGTTCTGCGGATCTCCTCATCACGGCCGATCACCGGGTCGAGCTTTCCTTCCCGGGCCATTTCATTCAGGTTCTTGGCGTATTTCTGAAGCGTGTTATACTGGGTTCCACCGCTTTGGGAATTAACGGTATCTCCTTTACGGAGTTCCCGGATAGCGGCTTTGAGACCTTTTTCAGTAAGACCGGCATCTTTCAGTAATTTGGCCGTATCATCGTTACCGCCGAGGATGCCCAGGAGCAGGTGCTCCACGCTTACAAATTCATCTTTAAATTCTTTTATGGCCGCTCCTGCACGGAGGATCACGTTATTGGCGTCGCGACTGAGCGACTGGCCGCCTTCACCTCCTACCATGCGGGGGTATTTATTGATCTGCTCATTTAGCTTATTGTTTACAAATGAGGTGTTTACATCATTCTTTTTCAATAAGTATTCAATCGGGCTATCTTCATCATTTAACAAAGCTTTGAGCAGGTGCCCGGTTTCAATCGACTGATTCTGATTATTAAAGGCCAGTTGCTGGGCCTGTTGCAGTATTTCCTGCGATTTTATAGTGAAATTATTCAAGTTCATATCTGTTGTTTTTTCTCCTTTTTTGATGTTATCAAACGTCTTCTGGTAACAACAAACCATGATCCAATGTTGCAACTCCGGAAATTATGACATATAAGGGAAAGGATTACTGCATTTTTAGCAGAAAATTAGCCTAGTAACTGCTAATTTTTCATTATAACCGCCCGTTTATTCCGGGTATATTTATGGTTTACCTCTGATGTTATGAAAAATATATTTGCCTGTATCGTATGTGCAGTACCGTTATTCCTGTTCTCCCCTGTGCTGCTGGCGCAAAAGAAGCCGGCCATACCACTGCTGGTATCTGCCCATCCCTCTGCAAAGGATGGCAAACCGCCTATGAGTTTAAAGACCGCCATGGGGTTGGCGCATACTTACCAGCAGCAGCAACCCGGAAGAAGTATTGAAATACAATTCCAGCCCGGTACCTATTTCCTGGATAGCACCCTGCTGATAACCGCGGGCTGTTATAATGGTAACATTACGTTCCGGCCGGCCGGAAAACCAGGCACGGTAACTTTCAGTGGAGGAAAGCCATTGCAGTTGCAATGGACACCCTGGAAGAATGGCATATACAAAGCCTCCGTGGACATTCCTTTTGAGTTCAGCCACCTTTATATTAACAATAAACAACAGATCCGGGCACGTTATCCCAACTACGACAGCAGCGCAAAACATTATAACGGTACCGCTGCAGATGCGTTGAGTCCTGCCAGGATAAAGACCTGGCAACATCCCGAAGGCGGCTATGTACACGCCCTCCACCGCTCAGAATGGGGTGGTTATCATTACCGCATCACCGGCGTGAACACAGATGGTACGCTCCAACTGGAAGGCGGCTACCAGAACAATCGCCAGATGGGTATGCATGAACAGCACCGCTTTGTAGAAAATATTTTTGAAGAACTGGACGCGGGAAAAGAGTGGTTCTATGATAAAGCCACTAAAACGCTTTACTATAAACCGGCAGCGGACATTAACCTGAAAACGGCTGACGTAGTGGTTTCCAGGTTCTCTGAAATCGTCGTTCTGAAAGGAGATGCAGCGCATCCGGTTAAAGATATCACGTTTAAGAATATACGTTTTGCGCATACCAATGCCACGTTTATGGATACACGGGAACCGCTGCTGCGGAGCGACTGGGCCATATACAGGGGTGGAGCGGTGTTGTTGGACGGCACGGAAAACTGCGTTATCACCGGCTGTGAATTTGACTATAACGGGGGTAATGCTGTATTTGTCAGCAACTACAACCGCCATGCTGATATCAGTCATTGTAACATCCATGATGCCGGTGGCAGCGGTATCTGTTTTACGGGCAACCCCGATGCCGTAAGAGCGCCCTTATTTGAATACCAGCAATCCCCCGTATTTGCCGGCATGGATACAGCAGCAGGTCCGCAAAGCCTCAACTATCCCGATTCCTGCCTGGCATACGATAATCTTATTTACCGTACCGGCCGCATAGAAAAACAAAGCGCCGGCGTGCAGATCTCTATGGCAATGGACATCACTGTTTCACATAATACCATATACGATGTGCCGCGTGCAGGCATTAACGTTAGTGAAGGTACCTGGGGCGGGCACCTCATCGAATACAATGATGTATTCAATACTGTGCTGGAAACCGGCGACCACGGGGCGTTCAACTCCTGGGGCCGCGACCGCTGGTGGTATCCCGACCGGCAGGTGATGGACAGCATGGCTGCATTGCATCCATGGCTGGTGAAACAGGATGCTGTGAAAACAAATATACTCCGCAACAACCGCTTCCGTTGTGATCACGGCTGGGATATTGACCTGGACGATGGCTCTTCCAATTATCACATTTATAATAATGTTTGCTTAAACGGCGGGCTTAAACTAAGGGAAGGATTTTTCCGTACTGTAGAAAATAATGTGATTCTCAACAACTCTTTTCATCCGCATGTGTGGTTTGAAAACAGCCACGATATTTTCCGCTATAATATTGTAGGCAGCAGTTATAAACCGATTGGCATCAGGTATTGGGGAGATATCATCGACTTTAACGTATTCCCGGATGCAGCGGCCATCAATACTCCTACGGATAAACATTCACAGACAGGTGACCCCTTGTTTGTGTCCCCTGCAACGGGCGACTACCGGGTAAAACCAGGATCACCGGCGTTGAAAGCCGGGTTCAAAAATTTCCCAATGAACCAGTTTGGCGTGGTATCGGCTAACTTAAAAGTGCTGGCTAAAAAAGCACCGCTGCCGGTACTAAAAGCAGCCACTGATGCTTCATCCACCATCAGCAATTGGCTGGGCGCGCAGGTGAAGAACATAGAAACACTGGGCGAACGCTCGGCTGCTGGCTTACCTGATAATAAAGGCGTGTTCCTGGTGGCCGTACCCGGAAGTTTTAAATATGCCGTAAAAACAGGCGATGTGATTTTACAGCTTGGAGAACGAAGTGTGAATAACGTGGATGACCTGCTAAAAGCAAGCACTTTCTATACAGATAAAAAAGTACCGCTGGTAGTATTCAGAAATCAACAGCGGGTTACTGTCAATTGATATAGGGGGTTGTTCCTTTGAGCGCTCAAAGGAACAACCTTTCCTTTATTCCTATCCTTTGGCCAGCTCCTGGCTTTACCTCTTCTGCAGCTTTGTTTAATTATACCTCGCCGGAATTACCGGGAAATATACATCTTGTTATAAATCAACATCTTGCGGACAATCATTTAGATGTTAGAACTTATATCCGGATGTTTATTATTGAGGTAATCAAACAACACGGCGGCCTCCGTTGTTATAAAAGTCCTTGAAACACAAACTGTACATTCCTGCTTACGGCCGGATGATTCAGCCTAAAAAACTGGTCACCACATTCTTCATCACTAAACCCTACAATTATGTCTTTCGATTTACTGGAAAGCGCTAAAAGTATTTTCAACAGCAATGTCGTTAGTCAGGCCTCCTCACAACTCGGAGAAAGTGAAGGCGGCATTCAGAAAGCCATCAGCGGTATCATACCGGTTGTTTTAACCGGCCTTCTCAATAAGGCGGGGTCCTCCGGAAGCGCCGGCGGTTTGCTCGACCTCGTGAAAGGAGCAGCGGGTGATGCCAACCCTTCCGCCATTACGGGTGCGCTGCAGGGTGGTGCCGGGGGCCTGCTCAGCAAAGGCGCCGATTTGTTACGCAGCCTGTTCGGCGATAAAGTGAATTCCATTATCGGTATGTTATCTTCCTATGCCGGTATCAAGGAATCGTCTGCCAGTACCCTGCTGCAATCCGCTACCCCTGCTACGCTTGGTACAGTAGGACAATACGCCGCCCAAAACAATCTATCTCCCAATTCCTTTCTTTCCCTGCTGGACTCACAAAAAGATAAAATACTTGGCGCTATACCCGGAGGACTGAACATTGCCGGCGTACTTGGTTTGGCGAATATCGGCGACCTCGGTAAAAAGCTCGGCAGCCTGCTGCATATGGACACCGCTACTACCACCGGCGGCGCTGTAAATATCAAACCGGATGCAAAACCCGGCAGCAGCCGCTGGATATGGTCACTGCTGCTCATTCTCATTGCCATCATCCTGTTGTGGTACCTGATGCGCGGTTGCGGCGCCAATAAACACGACGGCGTTCCTGTTACGGACAGCGTTACCACCAGCCAGATTGCAGATTCGGCTACCATGGCGGTTACAGAAGGCGGTCCGGTGATTACCCGTGAAAGCATTAAGGTTACCCTTCCCGATGGCGTTGTATTGGATGCCTATAAAGGGGGTATAGAAGATCAGCTGGTGGTGTTCCTGAAGGACAACAGCCGTCCGGCCGGCAAAGATGTATGGTTTGACTTCGATAACCTCAACTTCAAAACCGGCAAGGCTGAACTAACGGAAGAAAGTATGAAACAGGTAGGCAATATTGCCGCTATTATGAAAGCGTTCCCTAAAGCCAAAATAAAGATTGGTGGTTATACTGACCGCACGGGCGACAGCACCAGTAACCTGCGGCTGTCTAAAGAACGTGCGGAATCTGTAGTTGCGGCATTAAAGAAAAGTAACACCAATCCGGCACAGTTACTCGGCGCAGAAGGCTATGGTTCACAGTTTGCAAAGGCAGCAGCTGATGCTTCTGAAGAAGAAAAGAAAAGAGACCGGCACATTTCTGTAAGTGTTCGCGAAAAATAAAATCCTATAAGCAAAAAGGGAAGGCTGAATGGCCTTCCCTTTTTTTATTCTTTTACCAGCACCAGCCGGCTTCTGTCTGATTTTAGCATAGTGGCATAGAACTTCACCAGCTCGGGGTAGTCTGCCGCCGGGAAAATCCCCGCCTTTCTTTCCACTTTTCGTATATAGTTCAGCGTATTCCCTTTGATAGAAACCGCAGCATTATAACTGCCGAATTTAGCGGTTACAGATACCGGCGCCGGGAGCGATTCCGGTTTATATCCCGCGGGTAAAGTGATCGTCACGCTATCCACATCCCGGTAAGCAAAATCAAACTGGATATCCGATTTGCGGGTGGTGTCAGGTTCCAGCTTCACCCCATCGCGTGTGAGGATATTGGGAACCAGGAACATTCGTTTACCCGTTACCGTTGCATAGTTATTTCCTTTGATGCCTAATTTCTCTTCAATGGAAGGAATAGGTGTTTCCAGCTCTGTACAGTGATAATTATTGATATCATAACTGGAAAGATCCAATCCTTTACGCAGTTCCTCCAGTTGTTTTTCCGGGCTCAGTGAATGCAACATGTCACGTAAATCATCCTGCTGAAGACCACTGTAAACGGTTGTTGCTTTAATATCGATGTTACCTGTAGCATCAATAACGGCATCCACATGGCGGATCTGTTCATTGCAATCCATTCCGTAAGCAGGGGTACGTATTAATTTGCTGTCGGTTGCATCTACCAGGAGTACCGGCCGGTTGTCGGTAAAGGAGCCTAGGTATCCGGCGGGGGCGGTGTTACTGGTACATTCCAGCCAGGTAGTATCTTTCTCACCGGGTACACAGAGTATCTCGTGGTTAAACTGGGAAGACGGGAAATCTTCGCGCAGGGTATGCTCATCGTCTCCTGCTTTTACCAGTACACAATTTGATTTAATCCCCGCTTCTTTCAGTAACGCCATCATATAATTAGACAAGGCCTTACAATCGCCATAGCCATTAGCAGCCACAGATGCCGCATCAAAGGTTTGCCATCCGCCTATGCCTAACTGGATACTGATATAACGATTATTTTTCTGAAGAAATTTATACAGTACCCTGATCTTTTCCTGGCGGCTGCTGATACCATCAACCAGTTCATGTACTTTGGCTTTGATATTGTCCGGCAACACATCCCGGCCTGCATTAAGCTGGTATGCAAAGTTTCCGAAATCTTTCCAGGTGGTCATTTTACCCTTATAGCTCCCCAACTCAAAATCCGTTGGAGCCAGAAAAACGCACGGAGTACGCTGGTACAATTCAACCGGGTAAATTTCATATTTCCTGGCAGGCAACTGGTTGACTTCCCATGTGATTGTTTTGTTGCCTTTCTCCGTGGCGACGACTGGTTTACCCTCATAGAGATAACTGCGGTAACGCAATTCATAGTTCTCCGGGTAAATAACCGTCAGCCTGCTTTTTTCAACAGCCGTGTAAATACTCGGCTGCGCCTGCAAACCAGGTATCCCGTATATTGTATTGAGACGCAGCTCAATGGTATATTCCACCGTATAGGGGTATACGTTATAGTAGAACTGGTGAAGCTTCGCACGGGTATCAGACATCAGGCTGCCATCCCCTACCGCACTTATATCGCGGATATCGCTTTGTTTCAAACGTTTCAACTGCTTGCCTTCAGCATCATATAAGGCGCCACTAATAGAGCGGATCTCTGACAGCTTATTATAATACATCCCCATTTTCATATGTTCAGCCCCTGCCTCATCCAGCACAGTAACCACGTAATGAGAAATATAACGGGCATCTGTAAGATCGTTTATTTTCAACGTAGCCTCATCTAACCTTTTTACCAGGTGCGCATTGGCCCTTAATGAATCAGGAATAGCGCTCACCGGATAAAACGGTTCTCCTGCCCGCACTATCTGCGACACGGTAAACAGGAAAAACAGGATGGCAATCGATAATTGCTTGCGCATATTTTACTTTTTCTTTTTTAACACAATTTGTTCTGCTTCTTTCTTTACTACCAGGTCATAAAAATCGCGCAGGGTCGGGTATTCTTCCGGCCCAAAGTTGGCTTTGTTTAATTTTACCCGGCAGCGCAGCTGTATGTGGTTTTCTGTTTGCTGGATAAGGTATTGAAACAGCCCTTCATCTCCATTATAATTCGCTGCAGCAGATTTCGGCATTTCATCTACTACATATCCTTCGGGCACTTCCATATTAAAGGAATATACTTCATCAGACACGCTGTTCATTTCTACGGGGAACTTACGCTCCATCGCTTTAAAAGGATTGCTTTTATAGGCTTCCGACAGCAGCGGGTTGATGTATAGTACTTCGCCGTCGCCTACCTGCATTTTAAAATCGTACTTTACCATCACAGGTGACTCCAGTTCTTTCAGATCCTCTACCGCCTTATTCTCCAGTTCTATTTCACCGGTATAGGATTTTGCTATCCGTTTAAAAAATTCTTCGGGGTCTTCATCTTTTACAGCCGTCCGTATTTTGTAAGACTCAAAGTAGGTGGGCCGTTGCATAAAAGTGCCCGACACCATGCCGTTTTCTATCTTCCCCAAAATTACACTGGTAAACCGCTGTTCCTTCAGGGAATCCGCTCCCAGGATCACAGGGGTGGCAAAGTCATCCAATGAACGGGCGGCGCCATTGTAGCACTCTGCCGGAAGTTTTCCGAAGCCCAGCAACGGTTTTGAGGCATCCAGCTTCAGGTATTCTTCTCCCAGGTTCACGCCGGCAATTACGTAGTTAAAGTGGGTATATAAAGGATAGAACTGGTATACATATCCATTGCTGCGGGTACTCAGCAGCAGCGGGGTAGCAAAAAGGTTTGCTTTCTTCAGCATCGCCACCAGCAACATGTTGATGTCGGATACGTTGCCGTTCTTTGAATTAAAAACGGTTTTGAGCGACTTGCCCATCCACAGGGCGCTGTGATCCGTGCAGGTAAAATTATCGCGGACCCAGGTATAAATTTTCTGTACTTTCTCCTTATCGGTTTTAGCGTCTTTTACCAGCTCTTCTACTTTATCGGAAAGAAAACCGTTGTTTGTGGTCAGTACTTTGCCCAATTCTTCTTCCTTCATCAGGTCTTTCATCAGCTCTTCCCAGGTACTCTGCACCGGCTTACGCGGCTCTCCCGGCCAGTTATAGGCAGATAACTGGAATTCCACCCTGTTAACATAGTTATCGGTAGTAGTGATATAGCTCTCGTTATAAATCGGCGGCACATCTTTCAGCGCCCATTTATAGGTGGTGATAGAAGGCGTTACCGTTACCAGGTTGGAAGGCCCGGTAGACCCCTGTGACTCGTTACGGAAAGTAAAGGTAGAACGGGAATAGGTTTTCGTTTTTACCACATAGGGCTCATATCCCTGTGGAATGAGCATATAGTCGAAGTATTCCGGGATGGCTACGCTGTATTCGCTCCACAGGCAGGGATATTTTCCCTGGAAATCCCAGGCGCGTAAATGCCGGTAAAAGGGAGAGGCGATAGAAAAGGTGTATTCAATAATAGACCCTTCCTTTACAGCGGGCAGGGTGAATTTCTTTACCAGC
Source organism: Chitinophaga sp. ARDCPP14 (assembly GCF_051362515.1). Lineage (NCBI taxonomy): Bacteria > Pseudomonadati > Bacteroidota > Chitinophagia > Chitinophagales > Chitinophagaceae > Chitinophaga > Chitinophaga sp. ARDCPP14. The sequence continues at coordinate 157,416 of NZ_JBKIXB010000012.1, forward strand.
AGGGATTTATCCTGCTTGTCGTTGAATACGTTTTTGCTTTCCATCCTGGTTTCTACCACTTCCCCGTTTTCGAGGTTGTAGGCAGCCGCTTTCAGGTTCAGTAATTTCTCTTCCGATGTTTCTGATTTATATATCGGTACGTGAACGGTGGCCTCATCATAGCCGTTTTTATCAACGATCTTAATGCGCCGGTGTACTTTGTACACCAGGCGAAGGTCGTTTCCATCCGACTCAAAAATGGAGGAGCCTATCTCAGACAGGATAATGGCGTGGGCGCCGGTATCTTTCTCTGATCTATTAATAGCAAATTCTTCTTTGGACACTTTTCCAAATTTCATTTTACTTCCGTCCTGGGCAAAGGTGGACAGGGCGAACAAACAGCTGGCAATGGGAGCCAGCATAACAAAGGTATAGCGCATCAGTTAACAGGCATATGGGATATATATGCGGGTCGAAGATATAAATAATATGCTAATTTTGCCCGGATGACCCACACTTTATTCATAAAAGAGCTGGCAAAAGAGTTAGGATTTGACCATTGCGGCATTGCGAAGGCAGTGCAGCTGGATGACGATGCCCGCCGGCTGGAAACCTGGCTGAATAAAGGCATGCATGGTAACATGCAGTATATGGAGCATCATTTCGACAAAAGGATAGATCCCCGTAAGCTGGTCGACGGCGCGCAGTCGGTGATCACCCTGTTGTTTAACTACTTCCCTTCCGAACAGCAGCGTGCCGACGCCCCGCGCATCTCCAAATATGCTTACGGCCAGGATTATCATGAGGTGATCCGGGCGCGGCTCAAAACGATGTTGCTGCGGATGCAGGAGCGGATAGGTCCCGTGCAGGGCCGGGGATTTGTGGACTCCGCCCCCGTGCTGGAACGCGCCTGGGCCACCCGCAGCGGATTAGGCTGGATCGGCAAAAACGGGAACCTTATCCATAAACAGGCCGGTTCCTTCTTTTTTATAGCGACCCTGATTACCGACATCGAACTGGAATACGACGGTCCGGTGGCCGATTACTGCGGCTCGTGTACCCGCTGCCTGGATGCCTGTCCTACGGAAGCGCTGGTAGCGCCGGGTGTAGTGGATGGCAGTAAATGTATTTCTTACTTTACCATAGAGCTGAAAGAACAATTGATCCCCGATAAAATGAAGGGACAATTTGATAACTGGATGTTTGGCTGCGATACCTGCCAGGACGTTTGTCCCTGGAACCGCTTCTCCAAAGCCAACCAGGAAGCGGCGTTTACACCCGTGCCGGCGATCCTGAACTTTTCTACCCGCGATTGGGAGGAGCTGACAGAAGAAGCTTTTAAAGACATCTTCCGTCATTCTCCTCTCAAACGCAGTAAGTTTGCCGGTATCAGGAGAAATATCAACTTCCTGAACACCTAGCGACTGGCCGCTTTAATCAGCCATTGGGTCAGGTCTGTTGCTGCTTCATAGTTTTGGAAAGATGCCGGCAGCTTCTTTCCGTCCACATATTCGTTATAAAACCAGGGGTCGCCAACGGCGAAAACCTTGCCTTTTCCCACTTCAGCTACTGCCATAACAACGTATTCACCATCCTTGTAAACCGCTCGTGCAGGGGCTTTCAAGGTCAAAGTGGATAATTCCTTGATGTACACCTGCCGGCCAGCCTGGAATATTTCATGTCCGGCCGGGATCCGGAAAGTACCCTGCTCCCAGTTTTTGCCTTTTACACGGTTGCGGCTGTCGCCATTAAAATGGATCCCAAATTTTTCACTCAGCTTGTTAAAGTGCGAAAATTCCGCGTTGGCAGAATCGTTCTCCAGCAATACCAGCACCCCGCCAGCCTTTACCCAGTTATAAATACTGCTGGCGTCCTTTTCATTCATATAGTTCGGCGTGGGCGATTCCTTGTCCGTGTCCGGATCAATGATCATATAAATATCCGTGTGTTTCAGGTTGGCGGCCGTGGGCGCCTGCAGCAGGCTATCCCTTTTCACCCCGAGGGAGTCGAAAATATGCCCCCAGAGCGACACGCCGCCGTTGTCCGTCTCGCCCCAGATGTAATGCCACCTTACGGGATTGCCGGCATTGTCCTTTTTGAATTCATTATTGTAATAATAATCCAGCGTAACGGTGAGTTCCCTGGCAGGCGGCTGCTGCGCGAAGGCGGCCAACCCCGTTCCTCCCAGCAGCATCATACATAAAATAATACGTTTCATGGTTTTCATATTGGCAAAAAAGTACTCAATAATCTTCAAAGATTATAGCCCCCAAAGCGTGAAATTATCCAGCCAGGGGGAAAAATATCGCCCTGTGGTGTTTTTTACTTTTTTTTAAATAATGTTTGCTAATTTCTTGACAATCGTTTTACCTTAACCTACTTTTGTAGTAAAGTGAACGCAAAACCCCATAACAAACCGCAAAATATCATTTATCATATACCGGCTATGCCGGATTTTAGCTGATTAACTTTTTATGGACCTGAGTGCCATAACGTGGAATTTTAGCAATAAAGGTCGAATTCTTTCGACCTTTCTTTTTTTATATCCGTTTTATGTTATATTGCCGGGCAATTCTATTAATTGTCAGACCAACAATTTTTCAACCAGGTAAGGTGTGTACATGCGGAAGCGGGTCTTAATATTCATCTTGTTATTCCTCCATACTTTGGTAATGCGGGGACAAACACTCCCCTATCAATTCAACCGGATTGATATCAACCAGGGGCTGTCCAACAACCAGGTTAACTGTGTTTTCAGGGATAGTATGGGTTTCATGTGGATTGGTACTGTATCAGGACTGAACCGGTTCGACGGGTATCACTTCACCGTATACCAGCATGATCTGCGCGACACCACTTCTGTTTCCGACAATAACATCAATAAAATCATGGCCGGCCCGGGGCAGCAGCTCTGGATCCGGACCCGCTCGGGGATGAATATCTATGATCCTGTAACGACCCGTTTTAACCGGCGCCCCGAAAACATTCTGCGTCAGTGGGGCTTTTCCGGAAACGTGGTTACCGATATTGTGAAAGACCCGTCCGGCGGATATTGGTTCCTGCATCCGTCAGCAGGCATTTTCCTGGTAAATAACGGGAACAGGGCGCAACAGTTTACACACACCAGTGATGGTGGCAGCATTGGCACCAACAGCGTATCGGCACTGCTACCCGGCCAAGCCGGGCATTACTGGCTGCTGCACAGCAATGGCCTGCTGGAAAAGATGGACGCCCGCAGTCACCGCATCGTTTACCGCAACAACACGCTCGTGAGGCCAGACATTGCCGGCGCCACCTGGTCGATGGTGGCGGATGCCGACGGCGACCTGTGGTTATTCAGTACCAATGAAGACAACGGCGTTTACTTTTTCGATATCCGCTCCCAACAGTTCCGGCATATTGATCAGAATACCCCCGGCCTTGCGCTGAACAACAACATTGTAAGAGGGGTGGTTGCCGACAATAACGGGTTAATATGGATAGGTACCGATCATGGCGGCATTAATATCATTAATAAGAAAGCACAAAGCATCCGTTATATTGAGAATATCAACGAAGATGAACGCAGCCTGAGCCAGAACAGTATCAACGCCCTTTATAAAGATAATACCGGCATTATATGGATCGGGACCTTCAAAAAAGGATTGAACTATTACCATGAAAACATGGTAAAATTCCCGCTGTATCAATACCAGGCGTATAGCCGTAATAGTTTGCCCTATAACGATGTAAACAGGTTTGTGGAAGACGCGGCCGGCAATTTATGGATAGGCACCAATGGCGGGGGCCTGATTTACTATGACCGCAGCCGCAACACGTTTACCCAATACCGGCACGACGCCGGTAACAACAACAGCATCGCCGGCAATGTAATTGTAAGCCTTTGCATAGATCACAACAAACAACTATGGGTAGGCACCTACTTCGGGGGCCTGGACCGGTTCGACGGCAGCCGTTTTATTCATTATAAACATGACCCGGCAGACAGCAACAGCGTAAGCGATAACAGCATCTGGGAAATACTGGAAGACAGTCGCCACCAGCTGTGGATCGGCACCCTCGGTGCGGGACTTAACCGGCTGGACCCTGCCACCGGCCGGTTCCAGCGTTTTCCGCAGGTAAAATCCACGTACATTGCCGCCCTGCTGGAAGACCGGCAGGGGAATCTCTGGATAGGTACTTCCGATGGTATCGATGTGCTACACCTGGCCACCGGCGTTTTCAAACATTACAACAACGTTCCCGGTGTAAACGGCAGCCTGAGTCATAATAACGTAGTATGCATTTTCCAGGACAGCCAGCAACGCGTATGGATAGGCACCCGCGAAGGACTGAACCTGTTCAGTCCAAAAAACAATAACTTCCGCACCCTTCGCAAAGAAGACGGTCTGCCGGACAATTCTGTCCTGAACATCCTTGAAGCCAACGATCACAGCTTGTGGATGAGTACTCCCAATGGTTTGTCTAATATGAAGATCGGGCCGGACGCCTTTACCTTTAAAAATTATGACGAATCCGACGGGCTGCAGGGAAAAGACTTCAACGAAAACGCCGCGTTGAAAACCAGTCGCGGGGAACTGATCTTTGGCGGCGGCAACGGGTTTAACCTGTTTTATCCAAACGCCATTGCCCTGAACAACAATATTCCGCCGGTAGTGCTCACCGATCTGCAGATATTTAACAAAAGTGTGCTGCCGGGCGAAAAGATCAACGGGCGGGTGTTGCTGAAAGCGGCTATCCCGGAAACACAAAGCATCACCCTGAAACCCGGTGAAAACGTGTTTTCCATTGAATTCGCGTCCCTGAATTATTTCCACCCGGAGAAAAACAGGTATGCATATATGCTGGAAGGATTTAATAAAGACTGGCTCTATACCGACGGTATGGAAAGGAAAGCCACCTTTACCAACCTGGATCCCGGGGATTATACCTTCCGGGTAAAGGCCTCCAATAATGATGGTGTATGGAATGAAAAAGGAATTACGCTGAAAATAAAAGTACTTCCCCCCTTCTGGAAAACCTGGCCCGCCTTCCTGGGTTATGTATTGCTGATACTGGGCGCCCTGTTGCTGGCCCGCCGCATCATACTGGAACGGGAAAGACTGAAATTCAGGATGGAGCAGCAAACACAGGAAGCCGCGCGCATGCATGAGCTGGATGCCCTGAAGATCCGTTTCTTCACCAACGTAAGCCACGAGTTCAGAACGCCGCTCAGTTTAATCATCACCCCGCTGGAAAAGATTATCCGGCAAACATCTGAAAGCAGCCTAAAAGTGCAGCTGGAACTGATGCAGCGGAATGCACGGCGTTTACTCAACCTGGTAAACCAGTTACTCGACTTCCGTAAAATGGAAGTCCAGGAAATAAAACTCCATACCGCCGAAGGCGATATTATCGGTTTTGTAAAGGACCTCACCTCGTCATTTTCGGACTTGTCTGATAAAAAGCATATCCAGCTTAACTTTCAGAGCAATGTACAGGAGCTGAAGATGTTGTACGATGCAGATAAAATAGAGAAGATCATCTTTAACCTGCTTTCCAATGCTTTTAAGTTTACGCCTGAAAATGGCAGTATATCCGTTTACGTTAGCTACCAGGAAACAACCTCGCAACTGGAAATTGCTGTCAAAGATAATGGTATTGGTATTCCCCCGGAGAAGCAGGAGTATATCTTTGAAAGGTTCTTTCAACATGAAGTACCGGCATCTATGGTAAACCAGGGAAGCGGGATCGGCTTATCCATTACAAAAGAGTTTGTGAAATTGCATGGTGGCAGCATTACGGTAGACAGCGCCCCTGAAATGGGCAGCTGCTTCACTGTATACCTGCCGGTTAAAACGGCTGCTGTTGCTGTTCCCGGCGCCGTACAGGAAACAATTCGTACTACCACCGCCGTTACACCGGCCGCCACCGTGAACAGTAACTCTAAAAAACCGGTGGTTTTACTGGTAGAGGATAATGAGGATTTCCGTTTTTACCTGAAAGATAATCTTACCCAGTACTTCCAGATCATAGAAGCCGAAAACGGGCTTGCAGCCTGGAAACTGCTGCAGCAAACACTCCCGCACCTGATTGTAAGCGACATTTCCATGCCGGAAATGGATGGATTGGAACTATGTAAAAAGGTGCGCGCACAACAGCGCACGGCACACTTACCCATTGTATTGCTTACGGCCAGGGCCGAAGAAGCCCAGCAACTGGAAGCGCTGGAAACCGGGGCATCTGATTACATCACCAAGCCTTTTAACTTCGAGGTGCTGCTTTCGCGGATCAAAAACATTATCTCCCAGCAATCATCTCTCAGAAAAACATTCCAGCAGTATATAGAAGCCAACCCGGGGGAAATAGCTATTTCATCTGCCGATGAACAATTTATCCAGCAGGCTTTACAAATTGTAGAGAAGAATATCTCCAATCCCGACTTCTCGGTGGAAGAACTGAGCAGGGCGCTTTTCATGAGCCGGGTATCTGTTTATAAAAAGATCCTGGCCCTTACCGGCCGGTCGCCCATTGAATTTATCCGGGGGATCCGCTTAAAGCGGGCCGCCCAGCTGCTCGAAAAAAGCCAGCTTACCGTAGCCGAAGTAGCTTATGAAGTAGGATTCAACAACCCAAAATACTTTACAAAGTATTTCAAGATGGAATACAATGTACTCCCCTCCGTTTATGGGAAGAAGAAATAATACCACTACTACAATCCTACATCATTCGCCTAAACAACAAATTTGCCCTATTAAATAACGAAATGCGCCCCATGCCTACGGGATGCAATGGATAATTTTGTGGACTGACTATTAAACCTGACTATGTTCAAGCAAAACTTTAAACGAAGCAACCGCCTGTATCTGCTGATTGAAATCCTGCTGTACTGCGTGATCACCGGTTTGCTCATTGGCCTCTTCTTCTTATAACAGCCTTAAAACCAGCCTGTTCCTTCTCCATACGTTAACATTTAATGCCCTAACCGGAATCAATTAATTACCTCGCTGCTACAAACGGTTAACATAATCGCCCTACATCTAAAACATACCCATCCCCTCTGATTCCGGAGCTCCCTTTACATTTGTTTTACACGTTTTGAAGTAACACGTTTTGAAAAATAGATCGCGGATACCACATCCGTAATTGTAACAACCACGTTCAACCGACGAAAAAAATCCATTCAAATATGCACATAAAGAGGGCGATACCGATCGTACTTATGACGTTCCTCACTTCCTGGTGTTATGCCGGGCAGGTGGAAAAACTGTCTGATGGCCTGTTGATTCATTTAAAAAATCCTGCCCCGAATGGCGCCCGGCAGGTGAAGCTGCAAGTGGTTTCCGATAAGGTGATCCACGTAACCGCTACCCCCGACGACCATTTCACCGGCTCTCCCAGTCTCATGGCGGTAGATGCACAGGGTAATAGTATTAAATGGGATTCGGAAGAACGAAATGAAACCGTGACTTTAAAAACAGCCAGCATCACCGCCACAGTGGCGCTGAATACAGGAGAAGTAGTATTCCGCGATAAAGCCGGCAACATTATATTACAGGAACAACCCGGTGGCGGTAAAAGCTTTACGCCGATTACCATTGGCAACAAATCATTATACCGGATCCAGCAGGTGTTTGAATCGCCCGCCAATGAAGCGTTCTATGGACTGGGGCAACACCAGACCGGTTTAATGAACTACAAAAACCAGGACGTGGATCTCACACAGTATAACTCCGTAGCAGCCGTACCTTTTGTAGTATCCAACCGTAACTACGGCATTTTATGGGATAATTATTCCATTACCCGTTTTGGCGACAACCGTCCTTATAAACAAATGTCCGAATTACACTTAACGTCGGCTGATGGGAAACCCGGATTCAGTGCAACCTATGGCGACCGGTATAATAATACGGTGTATGTAAAAGCGGTGGAAGATAAAATTGACTATGAGTTCCTGGATCGCCTGTCGTCGCTTCCTGCAGCTTTTCCAATGGTAAAAGGAAAAGTAACCTGGGAAGGCACCGTGAATGCAGATGAAACCGGCGAGTATAAATTCTTCATGACCACCTCCGGTTACACCAAAGTATGGATCAATGGTCAGCTGAAACTGGACCGGTGGCGGGAAAGCTGGAACCCCGGCGCTTCCGTTTTCCGGCATCTGCTTCAGAAGGGACAACCCACTACCGTAAAAGTAGAATGGATCCCGGAAACAACCCAGTCCTTTATCTCTCTTAAATTCCTCCCTCCCACTCCCATTGAAGGAGCGGATAAAATGCAACTGACTTCAGAAGCAGGTGAAAAAATTGACTACTACTTCATGTATGGCCAGCATATGGATGAAGTGATCAGCGGCTACCGGCAGGTAACCGGCAAAGCCACCATGATCCCGCGCTGGGCGCTGGGCTTCTGGCAAAGCCGGGAACGGTATAAAACACAGGACGAGATTGAAAATACCGTAGCAGAGTTCCGCAAAAGGAAAATCCCGCTGGACAATATCGTACTGGACTGGAGCTACTGGAAACAGGATGAATGGGGCAGCCAGCAGTTTGATCCTGCCCGTTTTCCCGATCCTGTGGGCATGATCAGCCGCCTGCACAAACAATACCATACCAATTTCATGATCTCCGTATGGCCGAAGTTTTATGAAGGGATCGACAACTATAAACTTTTCGACAGCAAAGGCTGGTTATACAAACAGAATATTAAAAATAAGCAACGCGACTGGATAGGTAACGGTTATGTATCTACGTTTTATGATGCCTTTAACCCCGAAGCACGTAAACTGTTCTGGAGCCTGTTGCAGAAGAATCTGCTCACCAAGGGGGTGGATGCATGGTGGCTTGATGCCACAGAGCCGGATATCCTGTCCAATGCCTCTATTGAAGAACGCAAAAAGCTGATGGATCCTACCGCGCTGGGATCAGCCACCCAATACTTCAACACCTATGCGCTGGTAAATGCGCAGGGGATTTACGAAGGGCAACGTGCGGCCAAGCCGGGTCAACGTGTATTTATCCTTACCCGCTCCGCCTATGCAGGGTTGCAACGCTATGCTGCTGCCACCTGGAGTGGGGATATCGCCGCCACCTTTGAAGAGTTCAAAAGACAAATCCCCGGCGGACTAAACTTCAGCCTTTCCGGTTTGCCTTACTGGACTACAGATATCGGCGGTTTCTTTGTGGAAGATAAATACGATCAGCCTAACCCACAGGGTCCTGCACTGGAAGAATGGAGAGAACTCAATACCAGGTGGTTCCAATATGGCGCTTTCTGCCCCCTGTTCCGTTCACATGGTCAATATCCTTACCGCGAAATGTTCAACATCGCGCCCGACAGCAGTATAGCGTACCAGTCGATGTTATACTACGACCAGCTGCGTTACCGCCTGCTGCCTTACATCTACTCCGTAGCCGGCAATACTTACCACCACGACTATACGATGATGCGTGGCCTGGTGATGGACTACGGCCAGGATACAGCAGTGCTGAATATCCGCGACCAGTATATGTTCGGTCCTTCGCTGCTGGTAAACCCTGTAACGGAGTACCATGCCCGCAGCCGGGAACTGTACCTGCCTGCAGGCAACGGCTGGTATGATTTCTACACAGGAAAATATGAAACAGGTGGTCAGCATATTACCGCAGCAGCGCCTTTGCAGCGGATGCCTTTGTATGTGAAAGAAGGCGCTATCCTGCCGGTAGGTCCGGCACTGCAATACACCAATGAGCGTAAGGCAGATACGATACACCTGTATGTGTATACCGGGAAAGACGGGGAATTTACTTTGTATGAAGATGAAAATAATAACTATCAATATGAGAAAGGCGTTTTCAGCAACATTTCCTTTAAATGGAATGAAGCCGCGCAAACACTGACGATAGGACAACGGGAAGGCCGTTTTCCGGGTATGCTGCAGCAAAGGCACTTCCTGGTAACGTTTGTAGGTAAACAAACCGCCGCAGGACCGGATATCAGCAATAAGACAGGTAAAATGATAACATATAATGGAATAGCAAAAACGGTCCGGGCCATCTGACCTGGACCACTTCTTCTAAAAACATTTAAACATTATTCAACCTCCTTTGCCTAAATAAAACACGTTAAACATGAAAATCTGGTACACAATCAGCAATTATTTTCCGCGGCAAACCGTTCTAAAGACGCTTGCTGTATGCAGTTTGGCTACAGCAGCGCCTCCGGCACTGCATGCAGCTGCCAATAACGGGAAGGCATATACGCAACCTGTAAAACAAGCAATCACGGGCAAGGTAACCGACACCAAAGATGGTGTCCCCCTGCCCGGCGTTAATATCATTGTAAAAGGAACTAACCGGGGCACCGTAACAAATGTAAACGGCACTTTCACCCTGCAGGCAGATGCGGGAGAAATACTCGTAGTGTCGCTGGTAGGCTATAACAAACTGGAAGTACCCGTTCAAACGGGCAGCCCAATGACGATACGCCTGGAATCGGCGGCTACAGGACTGGATGAACTGGTGGTAGTAGGTTATGGCGTGCAAAAGAAAAAAGTGGTGACCGGCGCTACGGTGCATTTAAATAATGATGACCTGATAAAAAACCACGCCATCAGCGTGGAGCAATCTTTACAGGGACAGGCGCCCGGTGTGCAGGTAACTTCCAACTCCGGTCAACCCGGTGACGCGCTGAAATTCACCATCCGTGGTATCGGCACCAATGGCGATTCCCGCCCGCTTTTCATCATTGACGGTTTTCCGGCGGATGATATCAGCTTCCTCAATCCAAATGACATTGCCAGCGTAGATGTGCTGAAAGATGCCGCTTCCACTGCCATTTATGGAACCCGCGCAGCGAATGGTATCGTAATGATCACCACCAAAAAAGGCCGCGCCGGTAAAATGAATGTCAGCTTCGACGCCTCCTACGGATTGCAGAATCCTGCCCGCAAGCTGGACTTACTCAATGCGCAGCAGTACGCCAACATTATGAATGAGGCATCCATCAACTCCGGCTCTGTGCCTATCTATACACCAGACTCCATTGCGAAACTGGGTACAGGCCCCGACTGGCAGAAAGCAGCTACCAATAAAAATGCACCCATACAAAATTATAGCCTGAGTCTTTCCGGCGGTAATGAAAAGTCCGTTTTCTCTTCGTCCTTTTCCTTCCAGGGACAGCAAGGCGTGATGGGGCTTCCCGGCAGGTCTAATTTTGAAAGAACTTCTTTCAGGATTAATTCAGAACACAAGCTGTACAAAGACCTGATCAAAACAGGAGAAAACCTCACGTTTGCGCATACACGCCAGCGGGGTATCGGTACAGGTAACATCTACAATAACTCTATCCGTGGTTTATTAAACGCCACTCCCATTTACCCGGTGTACAATGCGGATGGCAGCTATGGCAAATCGCCTTATGCAGATGAACCCAACCCGATCGGTTCCATTGATTATACACAAAATAATCAAACCATTACCGACAGGATCATCGGTAACATCTATGCGGAAGCTATCCTGGTTAAAGGATTGACCCTCCGTACAGATTTCGGCGCGGATATTTCGTATAACTACAACAATGCTTTTATTCCCGTATATAACCTGGGAACCAATAACAGCAACGAACATTCCTTTGCCAGTCAGGGTATGTACCGCAACCTCACCTGGAACTGGGATAACACCCTCACCTACCAACTCACTGCCGGCAAACATAACCTGAACGTAATGGTGGGTACTACCGCCAAAAAATACGAAGGCTATAATGTAAGCGGCAGTAAAACAGACCTGATCATCGCCGACTTTGATCACGCTATTATTGATAACGGCAGGAATGATTCCACCCGTAAAGTATTTGGCACAAGAAGCATGAATGCACTGCAATCCTACTTTGGCAGGGTGTTTTACAGCTACGACGATAAGTACCTGCTTACCGCCACGCTTCGCCGGGATGGTTCCACGAAGTTTGGCTCCAACAACCGCTATGGCTACTTCCCCGCCTTCTCTGCAGGATGGATCGTTACCAACGAATCGTTCCTCAAAAACAGCAGCTGGATTAACTTCCTGAAGATCCGCGGCGGATGGGGACAAAATGGTAGTGACAGGATTGATGACTTCAGGTACCTGGCCACCATCAACTCCACTTACCGCGATTATTATTTCAACGGACAAAAAGCGATAGGCGCGTCTCCTGATAAAATACCCAATCCTGATTTGCATTGGGAAGCATCCGAACAAATTGACCTCGGATTTGACGCAACACTGTTCAAAGACGTAACCGTTACATTCGACTGGTATCAGAAAAATACCCGCGACTGGCTGGTAACCGCTCCTATCCCCGATTTGGTGGGTACCGGCGCACCTACCATCAACGGCGGTAATATTCAGAACAAGGGTATTGAACTTGGTATTAATTATAACCACACATTTGGAGAAGTAAACATTGGTATCGGCGGCAACATTGCTTTCAATAAAAATACCGTGATAGATATTCCAAACCAGGAAGGTGTATTACATCCTTCTTACAACGGCGTATTGTCGTCCAACATGGATGAATACTTCCGCGCACAGAACGGAATGCCTATTGGTTATTTCTATGGTCTGAAAACAGCCGGTATCTTCCAGAACCAGGCGGAAATTGATGGTTACACCAGCAAAAGCGGCCAGAAAATACAGCCAGGCGCACAACCCGGCGATGCCCGCTTCGTAGATCTGAACGGCGACGGCGTCATCAATGGTGATGATAAAACAAAGGTGGGTGATCCTAACCCTACACAAACGTATGGTATCTCCCTGTCGGCAGGCTGGAGAGGATTTGACCTGAGTGTATTGCTCAGCGGTGTAGGTGGCAATGACATTGTGGATGGTACCAGGGCTTACGACCGTTTTTATAACAACTATACCACGGCTGTTTTCGACCGCTGGCATGGTGAAGGAACGTCCAACAGCACGCCCCGTGTAACACTGGGTAATGAGGCCAACCAGAACTACACCCGTTTCTCTGATCTGTATGTACACAATGGCGCTTTCATGCGTGTAAAGAGCATCAACTTTGGATACGATCTTAAGAAAACTTTACTGAAACGTTTACCGGTTCAGCAGCTCCGGTTGTATGTATCCGGATTGAATGTATTTACGTTTACCCATTACCGTGGGTTAGATCCTGAAGTAGGTTATGGAATCGACAGCTGGTCGTCTGGTACTGACCTCGGTTATTTTCCGCAGCCAAGAACTGTTTTATTCGGTCTTAATGTTAAATTTTAAACTCCGGCAATCATGAAGAAAATAATAGCAGCTATCATCATAACGGGGTTAATGAGTTCCTGTTCCAAAAGTTTCCTGGAAACATTGCCCATCAATACCATTACAGAGGAAGATTTTTATAAAACACCGGGAGATGCTTACCAGGGACTGGTTTCCGCGTACAGCGTATTAAACTGGGATGGTTACGGCAATATTGCGCTGACATCAGAAATTGCGTCGGACGATTGCTTTGGCGGCGGTGGCGCTTCCGACAACGGATGGAACCAGTGGGACAAGAGCATTAAAATGAATGATCTCAACAGCGCTGCCTGGAAGAAATACTACACTGGTATTTACCGCGCCAATAAACTGATCCAGAAAATTGAAACGGTAGACTTTAAAGGAGATGATGCTACAAAAAACCGTTACATAGGTGAAGCTCATTTTCTGCGGGCTTACTTTTACTTCGACCTGGTGCGGATGTTTGGTCATGTGCCATTGATCACAACGCCACTGGAACCTGGTAATTACAGCATCCCGCAGGCCAATCCGGACAGCGTATACATGCTGATTGCCAATGATCTGAAAGTGGCCGCAGCGAATATTCCGGCTACGCCTTTTGCCAGCATCCCTTCGGGCGAATATGGCAGGGTTACCAAATGGGCTGCTGAAGCCTTGCTGGGCAGGGTATTCCTGTATTATACCGGCTACTACAGCAAACCTGATATTGCCGGTGTATTTTCCCAGGCAGATGCGATTGCCGCTATTGAGGATGTGATCAACAACAGCGGGTACAGTCTTGTTCCAAAATACCGGAACCTATTCCGTGCTTCCGCTGAAAGCACCACTGACTATGCCGGGCAGAATAACGCAGAAGGCGTATTTACCATTCAATATACTTACCTCGGTATGGGCGACCAGAACCAGCAGAACGGAAACCGTATGCAGGTGATGATCGGCATCCGCTCACAGGTGCTGGGACCTTACTACAAAGGATGGGGTGGCGCTACTGTGAATGAAGCGCTCTTTCATTCCTATGCTCCGGGCGACAGCAGGCAAACAGCTTCCATTATTTCTATTGCCGGAGAAGGATTTGCAGATAGTTATAAGCTGGATGACCAGGCGCAATACACCGGCTTCTTCATAAAAAAATATACGCCGCTGAAAGATAAAAATGCAGATGACCTGGGTGGTAGTTTCCAGTGGGACAATTTCGATAACTATATGGTGATCCGTTTTGCAGATGTGTTGCTGATGGGGGCAGAGTTAAATCTCACGGCGAATGCAGGCAAGGCGCAGGGTTATATCGACCGGGTACGCGACCGTGCATTTGGTGATCAAACGCATCGCATTACACTGAGCAGTAAAGCACAGATCATGCAGGAACGCAAGCTGGAACTGGCTTTGGAAGGGCACCGCTACTGGGACCTGCTGAGGCAGGGAATGCCTGCAGCTAAACAGGCAATAGACAATGCTTCTTCCCAGGCGGCTTTCAACGTAAGCTTCCGTCCGGAAACAAATGGTTTGTTCTCTATTCCTGAAACACAGATCAATTTATCAAACGGTACGCTCAAACAAAACACCGGCTGGTGATATTGTCCACTTTAAAAACTACAAAAATGAAACGTCTGCATATATATTTTCTCGGATTAATTACTGCATTGTTTTATGCGTGCAGTCCTTACGAAGACAGGATCACCCCGGCAGATCCTGCTGGTATTAAACTGGATTTTTCTGTCACACAAAACCCGGATTACGATAACCAGGTAACGCTGGAAAGCAAAACGAAAGATGTGATTCCATTCTGGGACTATGGTTTTGGTACTACCAAAGAAGCGAAGGCGGTAGTGATCCTGCCTTTTGCGGGCGACTTCTTTGTTAAATATTCGGCTTATGGCACAGGTGGTCCTAAAACAGATTCTGTAAAAGTTACCGTGAGTGCAAACGATCCGAAGTTCTTCGCCAGCAAGCTGTATAATTTACTCACCAATGGCGCCGATGGTAAAACATGGGTATGGGCCATCGATGTTCCGGGTGGTTATTGTTTTGGTAATGGTCCTGGTGATACCGAAAGGCCGGCATGGTGGACTGTAGGAAAAGCAGGGCTGCAAACCCAGGGCGTACTGGATGATGAGATGACGTTTGATCTCAATAAGAACGCAAATTTTTCCATCACGCATAAAGGTGTTACTACTAAAGGGTCGTTTACCCTGGATACTTTAGCGCAGAAGATCAAGATCAATGGCGCTGATATCAGTTGGGGAAACAACGTGGCCTACAATATTATTAAGCTGAACGCTAATGAAATGACGCTGGTACAGCAAGGTGATGGCTGGCGTAATATCTGGATGTTCAAGCGCAAGGGTTTTGTATTTTAAAAATCCACATTATGGCCCCCGGCGGGAATTTCCCCGCCGGGCTTTTTTAACAATTATTTTATGGAGATGATAAAAGCGTATCACATATATCACAAATAATTAAAATACTCAGTATTAATCAATGCTGTTTTGGTTGTTACCTGTTGCCGGTGCTTTTCAGCCCCGGCTATTTTTTTGGGTATATACTACTTTTCTGCGGATCACTTAATTCGTATTTGGTGATTCTTTTTACTATCTTTCAAGACACAACGCCTCTATGTCATGGAAATAAAAGTTCTGACCGCGCCGGGGCTGGGTAGCTCCGGAAAATTACACTGGCAAACATTATGGGAACAATCTATACCCGGAACAAAGCGGATTGAGCAAACAGATTGGAATGCGCCGGTTTGTGCCAATTGGGTAGCGCAGATAGAGAAAGCCGTAGCAGAGGCCGGACCGCAGGTAGTCATCGCTGCGCACAGCCTGGCTTGTATTGCACTGGCGCACTGGGCGGGGCAAACAAACAGGAAGATCAGGGGCGCATTGCTGGTGGCGCCGGCAGATGCAGAACGACCGGGATTCCCTCCTGAGGCAACCGGCTTCTCTCCTATTCCATTGGTGAAGTTGCCGTTTGAAACTATTATTGTGGCCAGCACCAATGATCCATTCTGTTCCCTGGAAAGAGCTGCATTTTTTGCCCGTCACTGGGGAAGCCGCTTTGTAAACGCAGGCGCCAAAGGCCATATTAACAGCGAATCCGGGCTGGGAGAATGGCCCGAAGGACAGAACCAGCTGAAGGAACTGGTACAGAACTGGCCAACCCTTTAATGTTGTTACCGCCGGTATTACGCTATTCACTGCCGCAACGCTTAACCTGTAATTTCACTTTTCATTCCACTTTTCCACCTTTTTTTTGAAATCTGAATAGGATATGTTGTTGCCGGAAGTCTTAACTAAATCGATTTTTTTAAATAGATAATTAACATAAAGATAAACACGGCAGCGCCGCCGGCTAACAGGATTATACCACCTTTGCCCGCTGAATCTTTAAAACTACCTTTTACTATACAATGAAAAAAGCACTGTTCATTTTATCCGGTGTAATGATGGTTACCGGGGCATCCGCACAAATAAAGCAGTATACAATGGCGCAGGCGCACTCTCATAATGATTATGAGCGGGCCACTCCTTTTTACGCAGCGGCTTCCCTGCAGTTTGGTTCTATTGAAGCAGATATACACCTGAAGGACGGTATTTTATACGTGGCACATGATGCCAGCGCCATAGAACCGTTCCGCACCTTTAAGGAAATGTACCTGCAGCCTGTGCTCCGGCAGTTTTCTCTTTACAACGGTAAACCCTATGCCGGCAACGCCCCCATGCAGCTGCTGATAGATCTGAAAACAGCAGGCACGCGTACCTTACAGGCATTACAGGAACTGCTCCTTCCCTATCGCAAATATTTTGATCGCAACGCAAACCCTGCTGCCGTAAAACTGGTGATATCCGGCAACCTGCCGCCGATGACAGAATGGGACAAATATGATCCTATCTTCTTTTTTGACGGCCGGCCAGATAGCGTATATCCGGCTGCGTTACAGCCACGCATTGCCATGCTGAGCGTGGATTTTCACGCTTACAGTACCTGGAACGGCAAAGGAACACTGATACCGGCCGAAATGCAGAAAGTAACCGCCGTCATCAATAAAGCACATCAGCAGGGATATGCCTTCCGCTTCTGGGGCGCCCCCTCCACCAGGTCCACCTATTACAAACTGATGGACCTCGGCGCCGACTGGATCGGAACAGACCACCCGGAGGAATTGTATGATGTAATGCACAACACTGCTCGTACCACCGCTTCCAATATGCCGGTACATGAAGTGTATATCCCTTCCTTTGCATCTGATGCCACACAGGTGCGGTCTAAAAACGTGATCCTGCTGATTGGCGATGGCACCGGCCTGGCGGAAATGTTTTCCGGCTATACTGCCAATAAAGGCGCACTGAACATATTCCAGATGAGGCAACTCGGCTTATCCAAAACCCAATCGACCGACAACTACCACACCGACTCCGCTGCTGGTGGCTCCGCCATGGGCGCCGGCGCTAAAACACATAACCGCGCTATCGGGCTCGACAATACCTACGTATCTATACCCCTGATCCCTGAAATACTAGCGCCTAAAGGCATTCAGAGTGGTGTTATCGTCACCGAAGAAATTACCGGCGCCACGCCTGCTTCTTTCTATGGTCATACCGCGGACCGGGATAGCACCTATACGCTGGAAAAACAACTGCTCAGCAGCAAACTGCAACTGGCCGTTGGCGGCGGAAGGGAAGAACTGGAAAAAAACTTCGGCCGGCAGCTGGCATCCTCCGGTATACGCATCGACGACAACCTGGATAACTGGGACGCCACTACGAAAAACCGTACGCTCGTGATTCTGAGCAGTAAAGTAGTTACCTCTATGCGCAACGGGCGGGGCAACTACCTGAAAACTGCACTGAAAAAGGCCTTACAGCAACTGAATGCTTCCGGCAAAGGATTTTTCCTGATGGTAGAAGGTTCCCGGATAGATCAAGGCGGGCACCTCAACGACCTGGACTACCTGGTCCGTGAAATGCTCGACTTCGATGAAGCAGTAGGAGAAGCCCTCCGCTTTGCTGACCAGGACAAGCAAACCACCGTAATTGTTACCGCTGACCATGAAACCGGCGGCCTCGCCCTGATGGATGGCGATATCGCCAAAGGCTCCTTACGCGGTCATTTTGCCACCAACGACCACACCGGTATCCCGGTAATGGTATTCGCCTACGGACCCAACTCCAACCTGTTCCGCGGCGTTTACGAAAACAACGAGATCTTTCACAAGATGCTCAGATGCTTCGGTAAATAATGCAGCGGAGGAGCGCCTTTGGCGCTTTTAAATTGTCTTGGAGCAGGATTACGCTGATTAACCGTGATTGCGCTGATTTTGATTCTGTTTTGATTTTATTTTTTTGATTTTATAAAGGATTAGAGAAGATATAAGCGAATATATCCGCTTATATCTTCTCTAATCTTTTATAAAAATCAAATATAAAATCAGATATAAAATCAAAACAGAATCAAAATCAGCGCAATCACGGTTAATCAGCGTAATCCTGCTCCAAGACAATTTAAAAGCGCCGAAGGCGCACCGCGAAAAAACCGCTCCAACTCCGCGTTTCTTTTTTGTACATTTAAAGGCATTTTAAAATTCCCGACATGTTAGCAAGAATCCTATTGCTGCTTACAGGTGTGTTGTGCCTGCATGCAGCGTTTGCCCAGGAAACCCGGTACATCTATCTTTCAGGCACCGATAAAGATCATACTGTTAACTGGGACTTTCATTGTTCCGGCGGACAACGCAGTGGCAAATGGACAACAATTCCCGTTCCATCCAACTGGGAACAGCAGGGGTTTGGCAGCTATAACTATGGCCATGATAAAGAAAAAGCCAGTGAAGAAGGGCTTTACCGCTACCGTTTCTCCGCACCGGACAACTGGCGCGAACGGCAGGTGAATATTGTATTTGATGGCGTGATGACCGATGCCGAAGTAAAAATCAACGGGCGCCTGGCCGGTGAAATTCACCAGGGCGGCTTCTACCGGTTCCGGTATGATATCAGTAAACTGCTGCGTAACGGCAGCAATCTTCTGGAAGTAAAGGTGAGCAAAATGTCGGCGAATGCAGGCGTAAACCGGGCAGAACGGAATGGCGATTTCTGGGTGCTGGGTGGTATTTACCGGCCTGTTTTCCTGGAAGTGAAGCCACTGATCCATATTGATCACGTGGCCATTAATGCTACCGCCAAAGGCTATTTTTCCGTGCAGGCTTTCACTACCCCATTGCCGGAAGGATACTCTCTCAGCGCGCAGGTGACCACCCTGGCTGGCCAGGCCGTTCAGCAGGCAGTGACCATACCTGCCGCAGCCACCCACCCTGCCGCCTATACGTTGCAGCAACAACTCGACCATCCCGCTACCTGGAGCGCAGAGTTTCCCCAACGCTACCTGGCAGTAGTAGCAATTAAAAAAGATAACCGGACCATACACCGTATCACCCAGCCCTTTGGTTTCAGAACCATTGAAATAAGACCACGGGATGGCATATACGTAAATGATACCAAAGTAATACTGAAAGGCGTAAACCGCCACAGCGCCTGGCCGGAAACAGGACGCACGCTCAGTAAAGAGATCAGCATACTGGACGTGAACCTCATGAAAGACATGAACATGAACGCCGTGCGGATGTCGCACTACCCGCCGGATGAACACTTCCTGGATGTATGCGATTCGCTGGGTTTATTTGTACTGGATGAACTTACCGGCTGGCAGGCCGCCTACGACACCGTAGTAGGACACAAACTTGTAAGAGAACTGGTGGAGCGGGATGTTAACCATCCTTCTATTATTGCATGGGACAATGGCAATGAAGGCGGGTTTAACCGCGCGCTGGATGGCGACTATCACCTGTACGATCCACAGCTCCGTCCCGTACTGCATCCGTGGGAAAGATACAATGGCGTGGACACCAAACATTATCCCAACTTCAATTACCTCGTTAACTCCAGCCTGTACGACCAGGACATTTACCTGCCTACCGAATTTATGCATGGCCTTTACGATGGCGGCATGGGTGCGGGCCTGAACGATTTCTGGGATCGTATACTACAACATCCCCGTGGCGCCGGCGGTTTCCTGTGGGCATTCAGCGACGAAGGACTGGTACGCACCGATAAAAACGGCATCATCGACACAGATGGTAACCACGCCCCCGACGGCATAGTAGGCCCCCACCGCGAAAAAGAAGGCAGCTTCTATACCATCCGGCAGTTGTGGTCGCCGGTACATATATCCCTGCCCGTTATTACATCCGCCTTCGATGGCCGTATACCGGTGGAGAACCGTTATGACTATACGCCTTTGTCCAGGTGCCGGTTCAGGTGGCAGCTGCTGCGGTTTCCATCTCCCGGAAAAAATGACCAAACAGACACCATTGCCGCGGGTACAATTGCAGCACCGGATCTGGCGCCCCATACCAAAGGCTTCCTGCAGCTGTCACTTCCAAACGGCTGGCAGGATGCAGACGCATTATATGTCAGCGTAGACGATGGTTACGGCCGCAGTATCCTCACCCGCAGCTGGCCACTACAACCGCCTTCCCGCATTGTACGGCAGTTTCCCGGGGTGAGCGGCCGCCTGAATATTGTAACCGATCATGATACGCTGGCCGTAGATAACGGTACCGGCACTTATTATTTCAGCCGGACAACTGGTCAGCTGCTGCGGATTGTTACCGCCAAAGGCAGGATTTCATTAAGCGGAGGACCTGTACTGGCAGGCGTTTCACAGGAACTGAAGGAGTTCAGGCCGGGTACCGATTCCAGTGGTTATTTTATCATCGCCCGTTATGAAGGCAATGGCTACCTCCAGGTAAAGTGGACTTTCAAACCCGGCATCCCGGTACAACTGGATTACAGCTACAGTATCAAAGGCGCTACGCCTTTCAGCGGTATTACGTTCCGGTACCCGGAGGAAAAAGTAACGGGACTGTCGTGGACAGGTGAAGGGCCATACCGGGTATGGAAAAACAGGCTGCAGGGACAGCTCTTCGGCAACTGGTATAAAGCCTATAACAACACGGTGACGGGGGAAAGCTGGGAGTATCCCGAATTCAAAGGCTACCATGCCAATGTGTACCAGGCCACCTTTCATACGAAGGAGCAGCCATTTACCTTTTATACCGGTAACGAGGGTACGTTTTTACAGGTATTTCATCCGCAGGCGCCAAAGGGAGCCGCTAACAACAATACTACGCCGGCGTTCCCCGACGGGGATATCGGTTTCCTGAGCGCCATTGCGCCCATAGGCACCAAATTCCAGGATGCCGCACAGATGGGACCTGAAAGCCAGGATAATATGATGCTGAACTATACGCCGGTGAAAGGCACTATCTGGATCGGCTTACCGTAAGTTGCCGGGATCTGTTACAAAATTGAGGAAAGCATTGAACTTGGCGTTGTACTTACGTTTATCCAGCTTGAAATAGAAGGCGCCCCGCTTGGAGCTGAGCCGGTCTTTATCTTTTTGTTTGATCAGCAGGCCGGTAGACAAGACCTTACGGCTGAAGTTACGTTTATCGAAAGTAACGTCATACACCGCTTCATACAGCAGCTGTAACTGGGGAATGGTAAACTTCAGTGGCAGCAGTTCAAAAAGGATGGGGTGTATGGCGGCCTTATAGCGGAGTTTCTCCTGGGCCATCTTCACCATTCCGGTATGGTCGAAGATGAGATCGGGCAGCTTATCAAGCGAAATCCATTCTGCATGGTACTCGTCATTGATCTGCAGTTTGTATTGATTGATATCAATGAGGGCAAAGTAGGTGATAGAAACCGTGCGTTCTACCGGGTCACGGGCCGGGTCACCGAAGGCAAACAGCTGTTCCATGTATACCCCTTCCAGGCCGGTGAGCTTCTTCAAAATCCTTGCAGCGGCGGCTTCAAAGCTTTCGTCGGCCTGCACAAATCCGCCCATCAGGCTCCATTTATTCTTTTGCGGTTCAAATCCGCGTTTGATCAGCAGCAGCTTCAGCGCCTCCCCGTCAAAACCGAAAATGATGCAATCGACTGCCACCAGCATCCTTGATTGCCCTGAATAACGTGTCATACCAGCAATTATTTATATAACCCGGCAATTTATGGTTCCCTGCTGACATTAGGAAATTATATTACAATTTTCCTTGTTTATCTAAACAGCTGTTGCAACACAGGATCGGTATAATCCGCCACAAAAGCCCTGATATTATTGTAAGCGGCAAACTCTTCACGTGTATGCATGGTCGTTAACACAATGGCCTCCATACCGGCGTTCAAAGCAGCCTCCACACCTTTGGGCGCATCCTCAAACACAATACAACCGGCCGGTGCGACGTCCAGTAACTGCGCACATTTCAGGAATACTTCCGGGTTGGGCTTGCTGGTAGCCACGTCATCTGCACTGACAATTGCCTTCAGGTAATGCCGGAGATGCAGGTTATCGAGCACATAGTTAATGTTAAAAGTATTGGCAGCAGAACCTATTGCCATCGGGATACCGGCAGCGGCAGCCTTTTCCAGGAAAGCCGGGAGGCCAGCAATCAGCTCAAGGTGAGGCCTGAATGCTTCCTGGTACAATACTTCTTTTTCATGGGCAATTTCCTCCATCTGTTGTGCTGTAAAATGGTCTTTCCCGAAAACACGCACCAACAGTTCCTCATTCTTCCCGTACATGTGGCTTCTTACAATCTCCCGGGGAAGATTGGCGCCCAGCTTATTCAACATGTTGTACCAGCCTTCCAGGTGATACTCCATGTCATTGATCATGGTACCGTTAAGGTCAAACAGAAATGCTTTTTGCTGCTGTGTCATAATGCCTTTTTTTGTAAGGCGCAAAGATACGGGCGAATTTTGTCTTTCTCAGGATTACGCTGATTTTACTGATTAGTTTGATTTTTACTTTTTTGATTTTTTTATGATTTAATAAATTAAGGGAGATAAAAGCGAATATCCGGTTCTATCTCCCCTGATCCTTTATAAAATCAAAAAAGTAAAAATCAAACTAATCAGTAAAATCAGCGTAATCCTGAGAAAGACAAAATCCGCGGAATTACCTATATTTGATACACCAACAGACAAATCCGGCATCTCAAAATAACCTGTCTTTTCAGCAGCTATAGTTATCATTTTCAAATATTATTGTAGTATGGACATTATTCTAAGAAACAACATCCATGTTACCGGTAACCTGGAAAGCCCTCAGACGCTGGTTTTCGCTCACGGATTTGGCATTGATCAAACTTCTTTTTCAAAAGTAATTCCCTCATTTGAACATGATTATAAAATTGTGCTGTTTGATAATGTAGGTGGCGGAAAGGCCGATATAAAAGCGTACAGTCCCAAACGTTATGAGGCTATCAATGGCTACGCTACTGATGTTGCCGATATTATCCAGGCATTGGATTTGCGGCAGGTGACTTTTGTGGGACATTCGGTAAGTGGTATGACAGGTATGCTCACCAGCATCCACTATCCCGGCATGATTGATAAGCTGGTACTGCTGGGTTCCAGTCCACGCTATCTTAATGATCCGAAAGACGGCTATACCGGCGGGTTTGATCATGCAACGCTGACGAGTTTATTTGAGGCAATGGAAGCAAACTATCACGCCTGGGCTGCCGGCTTTTCAAAAGTAGCGATGCGAAATGAAGACAGACCGGAATTAGCGGCCGCCTTTGCCAAAACGCTGAATGACATCCGTCCGGATATTGCGATCCAGGTAGCCAAAGCCATTTTTTACCTGGACTACCGCGGGGAGCTACCCAAAGTAACACTGCCTGTGCTGGTAGTGCAAACCGCCAACGATATTGCCGTACCGGCCGTAGTGAGTGAGTACCTGGAAGCCAATATTCCCAACAGCCGCCGGACCAAAGTGGAAACAGAAGGGCATTTCCCCCAAATATCGGCGCCAATGGAAGTAGTAGCTGCCATACAATCGTTTCTTTAGTTCATCTTTTCAATTTCATATTGTGAGCACCTGGGAGCACAAAGCTTTAAACTTTATTAATCAAACCGGCAGATGGGATAAGGATAAACATATCTCCTCCTTTCTCGCATTCAGCATCTCCCTGGTAAAAAACCTGACGGAAGCAGACATTGCGCTGCAACTGGAATTTGAAGATGAAGAAACAGCCAAGGTGAAATGTGCCTCTCCCCTTCACCTGAACGATATGGTACTGAACCCTGAACCCATCAAAAAACTACTGTATACACAGGGCTTTAAAACCATTTACTGGCGAGAGATACCGCCTCCAAAAGAGAATGTATTTAAAGAAATACTACTGGCCCTGTCATCTGCCATTATCATCCCGGTAAATACCAGTCCCAATAACAGCCTGCTTATTCTTGGATGGAGTGAACCACCTTCCTTTGAACCCGGTTTCCTGGAGTGTATAGAAACAATCCGGTTACGGTTGAAAGAAATACTGGTGCAATCCCAGCAACAGATCTATTTCCAGCGTATAGCCGTGCGGTTTGCCGCTATCCTTCATACTATTCCGCATGCGCTGGTGTTCATCAACAACGACGGATTTTCCGGGTGGGTAAACCAGGAAGGCGCTGCCCTGCTGGGCCTGTCGGGCCCGGGAGAGCAACTGCCCGCGGTACTTTCAGATGCCATGATGCAACTGCGGAACAAAACATTGAACCTGGAAGCTATTGACAGGGAAGCGATGCACCTGTTTTCTTCCCCCGAAAATTCCATCAGCAACTGGCGCTGGCAAATGGAAAATAAGGTACTGCTGGTATCCTGTTTACCGGTTACCACGCAACAGATCAGCGGAAGATTATGGATTTTTGAAAACGGTGATCAATAACGCTGGCGCCAGAGAAAATAAAAAGTGCTGCCTTCACCCGGCTGGGAATCTACCCATACTTTACCCCCCTGCTCTTCTACCAGCAATTTGAAAATATTAAGACCGATACCGGTGCCTTCTTCTTTTCCTTCGTTGTCCAGCCGCTCAAATAGTTTGAAGATACGGTCGGTGTCACGTTTAGCTACCCCCGGACCATTGTCTTTTACATAAAACTCATAGAACTCTCCTTTGTCAGCTCCTCCAATGGTAATGATGCCGTCCTTCTTGTCGTTATACTTGATAGCGTTGGAAACCAGGTTCTGAAATACCTGCTGCAACTTGAGTTTATTGGTTTCCAGTACCGGCAGGGTGCCCACTGTTTCAATATGAATATTGGCAGGTGGAAATAACAACTTTGATAATTGCGTCACCAGTTCGTGGACGTTTACCTCTTCAATGGTTTGTTCCATATCGCTTTGCCGGGTATAATCCAGCATAGACGTAATCATTTCTGTGAGGTGATTGGTAGCGCCCAGCACTATTTTCATATACTCACTCAGGTCGGGCGCATCCTGAATGCGTTCATCTTCGTTGATCAGCGCCAGCAGGCCAATAGCGCCCGACAGCGGGGATTTCAGATCATGCGCCACCACATACATAAACCGCTCCAGCTGTTTATTGATCTTTTCCTTTGCGGCCATGGCTTCTTTCAGCTCATATTGGTAGCGGTATAATTTTTCAAATACACTCACTTTTGCGCGGGTAACATTTACGTCGAGGGGCTTCGACAGGTAATCTACCGCTCCTTCTTCAAAGCCCCGCATTACGTATTGCTCCTCTTTATTGATGGCAGTTACAAAAATGATAGAGATGTCTTTTGTTTTAGGATTTGTTTGTAAGAGACGGGCTACTTCATAACCATCCATATCCGGCATTTGTACGTCGAGCATAATAAGACCTATGTCATCGTGCCGGAGTACTGTTTTCAACGCTTCATTACCCGAATCAGCCTTTAAGATCTCCCTGTTATCGCCTTCCAGCATATGTTCCAGGGATACGAGGTTTTCTGCTTTATCATCTACCAGCAGTATGGTGAATGTTTTTGGTTTACGCTGCTTCATTTATCGACGTTTATTTTCGTGCTAATATTTCTTAAGTAACGGATGATATCATTAACGGACATGGTCTGAATACCGGAGCAAAGATCCAGGGCAGCCTGGGGCATCGTGTTAAACTCGGCGGTCTGAGGATCCTGTACAATCGCCGTGCCACCGGACGCGGCGATATGGCAAAGTCCTGCTGCACCGTCTTTATTGGCGCCACTAAGCAGTATTCCCACGGCGGCATTGCCAAAGGCAAGGGCCGCACTCTCGAAGCTCAGATCTATAGCAGGCCGGCTGAAATTTACCAGTTCGGAATAGTCCAGCGAAATAGTTCCATCGGCTTCTATCAGAAAATGATAATTTTGCGGGGCCAGGTAAATATGCCCTGGCAATAATAGTTCTTTATCATCCGGTTCTGTGATTTTTTGTTTCCCGGATAGTAAGGTACCCAATTCACTTTGTACATTTTTCAAACGGTGGATAACGATCACCACTGGCATAGGAAATGTTGCTGGCAGCTCTTTGATCAATTTGGTAAGCACTGTCATACTGCCGGCAGAACCGCCAATAACAAGGATCCTGTATGAATGGGGCGTTGTCAGCTTTCTTACATTTTACGCCTGAAAATTTTATTAGCCTGGTTTATTGTTTCAAATTTTGTCCTTTCTTCATTATATAATAGTGATTCTTTAATCCCTAATGCCAGGTAACCTAACGAAGTTAAGCTTTCATAAAATAATTTTACTACCCGGTTCTGCAGTGTTCTGTTAAAATAAATAAAAACGTTCCGGCAACAGATAAGTTGAAATTCATTGAACACCTGGTCTGTCACGAGGTTGTGTTGAAAAAAAATAATGTTGCGCCGCAAGGCCGGGTGGATGATCGCATTATCATAACGTGCCGTATAGTAGTTGGAAAAATCGTTGATACCGCCGGACCGCATATAATTAGCGGTATACTCTTTCATGTCTTTCAGGGCAATGATCCCGCTTTCTGCTTTGTCCAGGTTGGCTTCATTGATATCTGTGGCGTATATCCTGCAGCGGTCGAGCAAGCCGGCTTCTTCCAGCAATATCGCCATGGAATACACTTCTTCGCCTGTAGCGCAGCCGGCATGCCATACTTTAATGATCGGATAAGATGCCAGTCGTGGCAGCACCTGCTCCCTCAATACCTTATAAAACGAGGGGTCCCGGAACATTTCGGTTACATTCACCGTGATATACTGCACCATTTCCCTGAAGAAGTTTTCTTCATTCACCAGGCGGTGTTTCAGTTCAAAGACGCTGTCGATTCCCGCCATGCCGGTAAAGCGGCTGAAGCGGCGCTTCAATGAAGCGCTGGCATAGTCTGAAAAGTCATACCCGTAGCGCTGTTGAATGATCTTCACCAGTTCTGTAAAATCTCCATGACTGATTTCCTCTACCATATAATTTTTATGACAACCATACCCGTAACAGGGAAAGCAGCTTTATATTATCTACGGGTTTGGCGATATAGTCGGATGCACCTGCCTCCAGGCATTTCTGCCGGTCGCCAGCCATTGCCTTGGCAGTGAGGGCAATTACCGGCAATTGCTGAAACCGGGCGTCAGCGCGGATATGTCTCATAGCCTCATAACCATCCATTTCCGGCATCATGATATCCATCAGTACCAGGTTGAGTGTTGGATGCTGTTGCAATACTTCCAGTGCTTCCCGGCCATCGGCGGCGGTGAGCACCGAAATACCCTGTTCTTCCATCAGTGCGCTGATGGAAAAAACATTGCGCATGTCATCATCCGCCAGCAGCACGGTTTTGCCGGAAAGATTGCCTTCCGTCCAGGTAGTGGCCGTATCTTCTATGTTTGTTTTCTTCTGCAGTTTGTAAAGGAAAAGCTCGAGTTCATCCATCAGCCGGTCGGTGGCATGCGTGGAGTTGCGCACAATAGCAGAAGCATACTTTTTCAGCTGTTGCTCTTCGCTGCCGGTAATATCCTGGTCGAGGTACACAAGGAGCGGCGTATCACCTGATTCGGGGATCTGCGTCAGCGCTTCCAGTTGTTGTAAACCGGCCTGGAGATCCTTACCAATTTCCACTATTACGGCGTCATACTTTGTTCCGGCGAGCAACGCCTGCGCCTCCGGAACACCTGCGGCGATATCATACCTGCTGCCAAGATTTCTTTCGGCACTCATGGTTTCCAGCGTGGCGCCTGCGCTCAGCGGTCCTACCGACACCAGCAGTACTTTTTTCAGCCGTGCCTGCAGTTGTGCGCTGATGCTGGTGAATACGGCTTCAAGGTCGCTCAGTTCAAGCGGCTTCCTCGTATAGCCATGTATGTTATCTTCCTTAATAGCCTGTATATCTGCGCCGGTTACAACGTGTACAAGGATTTTACTCAATTCCTCACTGCTTTTGAGGATTTTGAGAATGCTGCTGCCGTCAATTACCGGCAGGTTCATATCCAGGATAATGGCTACCGGCAAAAATTTGCGGGCATAGGCCAGTCCGTCCTGCCCGTTATGCGCCACGATGGTTTTAAATCCCTTGTTACGGGCAAAGTCGCGCAGGATATCCGCAAAATGAACGTCGTCTTCAATAATCAGGATCAGTTTATCCTGTTTGGTGAGGTTATCGCGGTCGTCGTTCACAGCAACGGGAGATTGTATCTGCGGGGCAATGTCCTTTACCGGTGTTACTGGCACTGCGCCCGGTATGGTAGCGTTTACCGGTAATACAATGGTGAAAGTGCTGCCGGTAGGGCTGCTGTGATCGAGGCGGAGCGCTCCATGCAGCAGCTGCGTCAGTTCCCGGCTGATGCTCAGGCCAAGGCCGGTGCCACCGTACTTACGGCTGGTACTGCCATCTCCCTGGTGAAAGGCGTTGAATATCAGCTCCTGCTTGTCTGCCGGTATACCCGGACCGGTATCTGTAACGCTGATACAGAGTGTGCCGGGAGTGCTTACATACAGGGAAAGACTGACCACGCCTCCTGCTGGTGTAAATTTAAATGCGTTTGACAGCAGGTTGCGGATTACCTGTAACAGCCGGAGTTTATCGGTATGGATAGCTGCAGGAACATCCGGCGCTAAATTTTTGGCGAAGGAAATCTGCTTCTCGTGCGACACCACATCGAACAGGTCGGAAAGGTCGTCCACAATGCTCTGCACCGGCACATTTTCAAATTCCATCTCTACTTTACCGGCTTCTATTTTAGACAGGTCCAGTACATCGTTGATCAGGTGCAGCAGGTCGGAACCGGATTTATAGATGATACCGGCGTACTCCACTTGTTTTCCTGTGAGGTTTTTATCTTTGTTTTCCTGCAACATTTTCGCCAGGATGAGCACACTGTTCAGTGGGGTTCTCAGTTCGTGGGACATGTTGGCGAGGAACTCTGATTTATAACGGTTGCTAGCTTCCAGTTCAGTAGCCTTGAGGGAAAGCGCTCCCCTGGCCATTTCCAGGTCCTTATTTCTTTCTGTTATTTCTGCGTTTACCTGCCGCAGTTCTTCTTCCTGCACCTTTAATTCTTCTTCAGATGCCTGTAATACTTCCGACTGCCTGCTCAGTTCCTCATTCGACTGCCGCAGTTCTTCCTGCTGGCTGATCAGGATTTCCCTTTGTTCCTGTACCTGTTGAAGCAGATGCAGGATCTTTTCACGGGCATTGGCTGCATTAACGGCGACGGCTATATCTTTTGACAATACTTCCAGCAACCGCAATTGTAAAGGCGTTACTTTCCGGAAAGAGGCGAGTTCAATAACGCCCAGCAATTCATTTTCTATCCAAAGCGGCATCATTACCAGGGAGCCTGGCTGAAGGTGTCCGCTGGAAGAGTTCAGTTGCCAATAGTTAGCCGGCACGTCGCTGATAACGAAGATCTCCTTTCCGGAGACGGCTGTTCCCAGGAAACCGTCGTTCAGTGGCACCGCCTGTGGAATAGCAGCGGGCATGCTAACAGCAGCGTATAAACGAAGATCCTGGTATTTATCGTCGTAGCAATAGAAGGCGCCTGCCGTAAAATCCGCGAATGCAGTAAGGGTATGCAGGCATTTCCGTACCAGCTCATCGCGGTTATTCACGCCCTGGAGGCTGTCGTTCATATTATTGACGCCAGTCAGCATCCAGTTCTTTTCATTGGCAGCGGCGTTGATTTCCACCACTTCATCCAGTTTGCGGTTCAGCGCCTGTTGCACGCGCAGACGGCGTTTAAACTCTGCGTAGGTGACTCTCATGAGGATAGAACCTACCAGCAGGATGAATGCATTGTTGATCAACAGGGTTCTGACAGCTTTGGTAAAAGAACTGCTTTTTACGTTCTCGCGAACAGCCAGCAAACGGCGTTCCTCTCCATTTACCTTGCCTACCTGTGCCCGCACCCTGTCCATCAACAGCGTTTCTTTTTCTGTAATGTCCCCATTCTGTTCGAAGCGTTGCTGTACTAAGGTATGATCCAGTACATTCCAGTAGCTGAGCAGGGCATTGATATTATCTTCCAGGGAGTCTATATTTTTTAGCTGGTTCGGGTTGTCCGCTACCATGGTACGCAGATCGTTTACGGCGGGAGGCACTTTGGGAAGCGCCAGCTCATAGGGTTGCAGGAATTTTTTATTAAAAGTGCCCCGGAAACCCCTGCGGGAAGCTTCCATATCAAATAATAAACGCTGTACCCTTTCGGAACCATTGAGTACGCGATAAGTGTGCTGTACCCATCCCGCCTCTTCAGTTTGCTCGGTAAACGTTTGCCACGTTAAAAATCCGCCGAGTAAAACAAGCAATACAATAACGGCAAATCCGAGGTACAGTCTGTTAACTAATGAAATCTTCATATAATATTAATTCCTTAATATAGCATAAAAATACCTAAATGCACTCACATTCAATACCTTTGGGGGGAGCAATAAATCTGTTTAAACAGTAATGTAACCATTTGTTTTTATCAATGGAAAACTATTCATTTATTTTTAAAGTATATATCCATATAACATCAGCCATTTCAAATACCACGAAGCGCATCTTTAGAAAACACAATAAAAGTATCACCCTGCCGAACAATTAAATATCAGTTTTGTTTAGCGGATTAAATTCAGCCACGATGAGTAAAATTTTGTTAGTAGAAGATGATGAGATAATGCCCAAAATAGTGGCAAGGATTCTCCCTTCTGCAGAGTATGAGCTGGACCACGTATCAAACGGAAAAGAAGCATTTGAAAAACTGGAAGCCACCAATTACGGTTATGACCTGATCATTACGGATATTATGATGCCGTATGCCAACGGGTTTGAAATTCTGAGCCGGGTAAAGAGCCAGCCCAGGCCCATCCCGGTGATTATTGTTTCCAATGCCGGCAACGAGGACATGATCATGGAGGGCTTTAAACTGGGAGCAGATGATTTCCTGAAGAAGCCGATCATACCTGCAGAATTACTGATCAGGGTCAAAAGATTGTTAATGAAGAATAAATAGCTGCATGTTCGATATACCCATTCCTGCTTTCCTGGATCCCGCCCTCAGCACATTCAGGGAAGCGCCATTGGCCATCAGGCTGGCAATGATATTTATTATAGTGGCTGTCCTGGTTACCCTGCTGGCTTATCTTTCTATATTAAGAAGCCGGTTCCTGGGGCATCAGCGGAGAAAAAGACTGGATTACCTGCTCCCGAAGATCGATAACCTGATCATTGATGAGATCATGGCTAACCCCGAAGTAGCCGCAGGCACACCGGCCAGCCAGATACAGCTGAACCTGGATGGATTCCAGGAACTGCCTTTACATAAGAAATGGGCCAGGCAGGCTACCACGGACCGCATTATACATTTCCGCCGCAATGTAAGAGGCAATGCCGGCCACCTGCTGCGCAACCTGTACATCCAGCTGGAATTGAGCAAGGATACCATGAAGCAGATGAAGTCGCCCAAATGGGCCCGGAAAGTACGGGCACTGACAGAGTTCATCGACATGGATATCCCCGTGGCAGATGTAACCATTTTACCATTAACGAATAGCCGTAACCGTGAGTTACGTGCCGCCGCGCGGCATGCGTATATCAAGCTCAGTAAAAATGAGCCCTTTAAATTCTTTGATGTGGTAACCGATCCCCTGCTGATGTGGGACCAGGTGGAATTATTCCGGATCATTACCACTACGGAAGATATCTCCATTCCCAACTTCGCCAGGTGGGTCACCTACTCTTCCAATAAAAGCGTGGTTTCCTTTTGCCTGAAACTGATCGTTCATTATAACCAGCTGCCCGCTGTACCTGCAGTAACCCAGCTGCTGGACACGAAAGATCATTACCTGCGCGCAGACGCCATTAATTGTCTTGGTAAACTAAAGGTCCCCGACGTGGAAGACAGGCTGGTATCCATGTACAGCAGCCAGCCACTGCAATGCCAGATCGAAATACTGAAGGCCATAGGCCGCATCAGCAGCGGACGTCAGATCGACTTCCTGAAGCAGGAATTCCTGCATTCTACCAACTTCGATCTGCGCAAAGCTGCCGCCAAATCCCTGGTACGAAACAACCAGCTAGCCGGCAACGTAATACAGGAACTGCTGGAAACCGCTAATCGCGAAAACCTGCTGATACTGAAGCATTGTATGAACCCTTTAATTAAATACTGATGGAGGGCATTTTATCATGGCTGGGCAGGGCCTACGAAAATACACTTTTCGTATATGGGTTGGTTTTACTACTGGTATACGCCTTACTGGCCCTGCTGTCGATGCTGGCTATCCGCCATTACACCCGGAAAAGCACCCAACATCAGCTCGACATACTGGCCAGCTCGCCGATGGCGCCTGGTCTTACTATCCTTGCACCTGCCTTTAATGAAGGCCTCACCATTATTTCCAACGTGCGGTCGCTCCTTACGCTCAACTATCCACGCTATGAAATCATTATCATCAACGATGGCAGCACCGATAATACCATGGAACAGCTGGTCTCGGAATTCAGGATGGTGGCGGTGGACTTTGCCTATAACCCCAGGATACTGACGCAACCTGTGCGGAAGATCTATAAATCCACTGACCCCGCTTATTCTGCCCTGATGGTGATTGATAAAGTGAATGGTAAAAGTAAAGCTGATGCCGTGAATGCAGGGATCAACATCGCCACGTTTAAGTATTTTGTTTGCACCGATGTTGACTGTATCCTTCATAAAGATACCTTGCTGGAACTGGCACTGCCGGTAATGCAGGAAGAAAAAAGAAAGGTGATTGCCGTTGGCGCCACTTTGCGCATCGCCAATTCATCCGACTTTGACGAAGGAGTGCTGATCCGTATGCGGCCTCCCCGGCAGCTGCTCCCCCGCTTCCAGGAGGTGGAATATATCCGTTCCTTCGTATTGGGGAAAATGGGCTGGAGTTATATTAATTGTGTGCCCAACGTTTCCGGCGGACTGGGTTTATTTGATAAAGAAGTAGCCACCCGCTGCGGAGGCTATGACCACAGCTCTTTCGGGGAAGATATGGAATTGCTTACCAGGATGTGCCGCTATGCACACGACAATCAGATTGACTATGCAGTGAAGTATATTCCAAAAACCCTCTGCTGGACGGAAGGACCGGCTTCTGTAAAGATATTCAGCCGGCAGCGCACCCGCTGGGCGCGCGGACTGGCTCAACTAATGTATGCCCATTTCAGTATGTTCCTGAATCCCCGCTATGGAAAAATGGGACTGATCGTATTTCCTTTTAACTTCTTCTTTGAATTACTGGCGCCTTTGGTAGAGTTCAGTGGTGTGATTATTTATATATACCTCGCCGTAACCGGCCAGGTAAACTGGCCTTATGCATCGTTGCTGCTGCTTTTCGTATATACATACGCCGTTATGATCACCACTATCGCTATCCTATGGGATCAGCTTTCTTTTGGTTATTATAAGAAGTGGTGGGAGGTAGCCTATTTGTGCCTGACACCTTTTATGGAGTTTTTACTATACCATCCGCTCATTGTATTTTTTTCCCTGCGGGGATATTATTATTTCCTGACGGGCAAAAAAAGTACGTGGGGAAATATGCAGCGGCAAGGCTTTGGAAAAAAGAAGAAATAAAGAAAACAGTGTGCTATGCTCAGAACAATTTTTGAAGGAGGCGTATTTATATATGGTTGCGTACTGTTGTGCATGTACGCCTTGCTGGCGTATTTGTCTTACCGTGGTATTATCCGTTTCCGTAAAAAAAGTAGCTTCACCGACTATAATCACCTGCTCGATTCCCCGCTCACACCGGGCATATCCGTGATTGCGCCTGCCTACAATGAAAGCGTTACCATTATCATGAATGTACGTTCGCTCCTGACGCTGAACTATACACGTTATGAAGTGATCATTGTAAACGATGGCAGTACAGACGATACGCTGGAAAAGCTGATTATGGAATTTGAACTGGTGCCGGTAGATTTCGCCTACAACGAAAGGATAGTAACACAACCCGTGCGGCAACTGTTTAAATCCACCAACACCGCCTACGATAAATTGCTGGTGGTTGATAAAGTAAATGGTAAAAGTAAAGCCGATGCTGCCAATGCAGGGATCAATGCGGCCGCCTTCGACTACTTCCTGAACACAGATGTGGACTGTATCATTGAAAAAGATACGCTGCTCCGTATGATCAAACCATTCATGGATGAAGAGCATAAGAAAACCAAAGAGATCGGGGAACCTTGTCCGCAGTGCGGATATGTGCATGTGATGGAAGACAGCCGGCAGGTGATAGCCACCGGCGCTACGTTACGCATAGCTAACTCAACGGAAATTGATGAAGGCGTGATCATACGGGTACGCCCCCCCGAAAAAGTGCTGCCCCGTTTCCAGGAAATGGAATATATACGGTCTTACGTGCTGGGGAAAATGGGATGGAGCGTGATGAACAGTGTACCCAATGTTTCCGGCGGGCTGGGCTTATTTGATAAAGAAGTGGCTATCAAAGCCGGTGGCTATGATCACAGCTCTTTTGCGGAGGATATGGATATTGTAACCCGCATGTGCGCATTTATGATCGATAACAAACTGAAATACGCCATACGTTATATTCCCACCACGCAATGCTGGACCGAAGGCCCTCCGAATATGAAAGTTTTCAGCCGGCAGAGGACCCGCTGGGGTCGCGGATTGGCGGAGATCATCACCCTGCACCGGAAACTCATTTTCAATCCGCGTTACAAGAAACTCGGACTGATTGTGTTGCCTTATAACCTGTTCTTCGAGTTTCTGGCGCCCATCATAGAGTTTACCGGTATCCTTTATTATATCTACCTGATTATTACGCACCAGGTAAACTGGCCCTATGCACTTATATTATTACTCTTTGTATACCTGTTCTCCGTGATGATCAGTACGCTGGCCATCTGTTGGGACCAGCTTACCTACGGCTATTACAAAACCTGGCGGGAAGTGATTTCACTGTCGCTGATGGCCTTTTTTGAACCGCTGATCTACCATCCGCTGATTGTATTTTTTGCACTGCGAGGATACTGGTTCTTCCTGACGGGGAAAAAATCATCGTGGGGAAATATGCAAAGACAGGGATTTGGAAAGAAAAAATAAACTTATAAATGACAAGCAAATGGCTGTATTAAAACATCTGTTAACCGGAATACTGGTGTGTTGGGCGATGCAAACGCAGGCGCAGATTTTAAAACAGAAGGATAATGCAGAAGCACTGTATAACCAGGCCGTCCAGGAAACAAAACTGCAGCACTATGATAAAGCCATCAGCTTATCGCACGAAGCGCTGAAGGCGCAACCTGATTTTATTGATCAGCAGCTGTTACTGGCGCGCCTGTATATGCTCACCAAACAATATGACCTGTCCAGGAAATATACCAAAGCAGTACTTGCCAAAAATCCGCGTTACCGCGATGCCTATTATTATGCGATCAATGTAGAACTTACCACGGGGAAATATGCAGAAGCGGAATGTTATGCAGATGAGGCCCTGGCGTATTTTCCCGGCAGCCGGGAATTTATGCTGAAGAAGCTGGGCATACTGGATTTGCAGCACAAAGTATATCGTGGCAATGAACTGGCCGAAACCATCATGAGCAAATATCCTGAAGACACCACCGTGCGCAATGCCTATATTGAACACTACCTGCAAAGCGGTAAGTACTACCAGCAATTAGGCAACAGCGGCATGGCACGTCAGAGTTACGACCGGGTACTATTGGCTGATCCTCATAACCGCGATGCCCGCGAAGCCAACCTGGGCGTGGCATTAAAGGGCGGAAATTACCAGTCGGCGCTGGAGCAGGTGAATGATGAACTTGCCGCTCATCCCGGCAATTACGACCTCCTCATGCGGAAGCTCAGCATCCTGGAAGACATGCACGCCTACGTAGAAGCGCTGAGTACCTTACAGGAAATACAACGGCGGTACCCGGGAGATGCCAAAGCACGCACTATGGAAACTTCCCTGCGCATGGAAGCCGCTACTTACTATGCTAACATGGACCCCTATACGCTTTATGGCAGTGTGCTGGAAAAAAATCCCGGCAACCGCGAAGCGCTCGATAAACTCATTGGTTACAGTATGGCCCGTGGCGCTTACCAGGAAGCCCTGGCATGGATTAACAGGGGACTGAAAGCCAATCCCAACGACAGCCACCTGCTGGCATTGAAGATGGATGTATTGGAAGGTGACCGTAAGTATGGCAGCGCCGCGGCACTGGCAATGATACTGTATCAGCGCTCACCCAATCCGATGCTCAAAGAAAGACTGGTACAGCTGCAAACCGTCACCGGGCGCGAATACCTTGCACAGCAGCAGTACGACCTGGCACTTGCCTCCTTTGAGTCGGCCCTGAAGGTAAGTCCTGGCGACTCTGCGGTGCTGCACTTGCTCGCCAATACCTACATCTCCCAAAAAAATACCTCCGCTGCATTAAAAGTACTGGACCAGGCACTCACTTATTACCCGGCCAATGAATCTTTTCTCCTGAAAAAATCCGGTGTGCTGGCAGATGCCGGCAGGTATGAAGAAGCTGCCGCCATTGCCGGTGAACTGGCAACCCGCTATCCTTCCGATGAGCGCTTCAGCAACAACTTTGTTGACATGCGTTTAACAGCAGGACGTAATTTAATGAAGGCAGAAGAATATGACCTGGCTAAGCAACAGTTTGAACAGGTACTGGCCATAGTGCCTTCCAACCAGGAGGCGCTCGATTATATGATCAACATGCAAAGCGCCACCGGTAAACCCGACAGCGCCCTGTACTTTGCAGATAAAGCGCTGACCTTGTATCCCGGCAACCGTGATTTCCTGCTGAAAAAAGCATCCGTGCTTCAGGACATGCATGCGTATAACGAATCTGCTGCCATTACCGCCGACCTGGTGAACCGCTATCCCTACACACTCAAATACAAAAATGCATACCTTACCAGCCTGATGTCGGCCGGTACTGATTACCAGCGTAATCAGCAACCCGACAGCGCGCTGGCCGTGTTTAACCAGGTACTGGCCTTGCGCCCGAAAGATTCAATGGCGCTGTTGTACAGTATCAATATCCTCAACGGGCAGCAACGCTACGACAGCGCCCTCGCCTACATCGCGCAGGGAATAAAATATTACCCGGACAATGAAACCTTTTTAATGAAACGGGCCATCACCCTGGAGAATAAAAAAGATCTCACGGCCGCCGCACTGGTAGCTGATTCGATCGTAAAGCTGCAGCCCACTGCCGTGAATACCGACTACCGTGATTACCTGGCAAGTAAAACATTGAAGAACCAGTTCGGATTGTATTACCTCAACTCCAGCTATGATTACATGTCCGACAAATATAACATTGCCACTATTGAATACCGGCGCTACATCAAACGGGGCTCTTACGCGGTGCAGTTGAACTACGCCGGCAGAAAAACCGGCAATGGCTTACAGGGACTGGCAGAAATGTATTACACCCACACGCCTAAACTGTATTCTTATGGTATGCTGGCTTACTCCAACAAAACGGTGTTCCCACAATTACGGGCAGCCTACTCGATATTCAAGACCTTTAAAAAAGATATAGAAGTGGAACTGGGAGGCCGTTACCTGAACCTGGACAGCACCAATAGCATTTCCGGCGTGGTTTCTGTGGCAAAGCCTTTCGGCGATTTCTGGGTAAACCTGCGGGGATATGCCATCAGCGAATCTTCTGATTTTTACACGTCCTTTAATCTCACCACCCGTTATTTTATGAACCGGCGGCAGGACTATCTGCAGGTAGTAGCAGGATTAGGTACCTCTCCGGACGACAGGAGCCGGCTGATTAACTTTCCCAATCTTACCGGTTTGCTGACACATAGCATTGGCGCAGGCTACCAGAAAGTGATCCGGTACCGGACCACACTCGGACTTTTCGGCACCTGGATTAACCAGAAGATCAGTGATACCGGGTACCAGAACCAGTACGATATTTATGTAACGCTTCAGCGTAAATTTTAACGGAATTACAATGTGCAGAATTATGAACAGCCTTTTGTTAATGATCACTACGTTGTTATACAGTGCCTGTCGGCCTCCGGCAGAAGAGATTACACTGGTACAGCAGGGACGCAGCGAATACGTGATTGTGCTGCCGGAACAGGCTACCAAAGCAGAAAGCAAAGCGGCAGGTATTCTCCGGGATTATATCCAACGTATTTCCGGAGCTGCGCTACCCGTGATATCAGAACCTCAATACAAGGACCAGCCGGCGGTGTTTATTGGCAATACCACCCATAGTGCAGGCCCGGCTGAAATTCATGGAGAAGGTTTTTTCACCGGCAGCAAAAGCAGGCAGCTCTTTATCCGTGGTGGCAGTGGCCAGGGAGTGGTGTATGGGGTATATTATGTGTTACAAACGTATATGGGTTGCCGTAAGGATGCTGCGGGTCCGGCAGTAATACCTGCGGTGAAGGATATACGACTAAACGGCGCTATCTCCGATTTGCAGGAGCCTGCATTTATTTACCGGGAAAGCTACTACCCTCCTTCCATGGATGCCGAATACCTTGCCTGGCATGGGTTGCACCGGTTTGAAGACCTTTGGGGCGTATGGGGACATTCCTTTTTCAAGATTCTTCCACCGGATACTTACTTCAGGGATCACCCGGAATACTATTCAATGGTAAATGGTAAAAGGCAGCCGTTGCAGCTTTGTTTAAGTAATGAAAACGTATATACTTTAACGGTAGACTGGTTTAAAAAAGCGATGGCAAACAACCCGGATGCCATGTACTGGTCTGTTGCCCCGCAGGATGGCGGCGGCGGCTGTACCTGCGATCTATGCCGCAAGGCAGATGCAGAAGAGGGCGGTCCACAGGGTTCATTGATCCGTTTTGTAAACCGGGTAGCCAAACAATTCCCGGACCAACGCTTTACTACGCTGGCTTATGGCTACACCGCCAAAGCTCCGTTAAAAACAAAACCGGCCGCCAATGTATATATTATGCTGAGCACTATTGATGCATTCCGGCAGGAACCACTCACCCAGGCATCTTCCGCAGCCGGGTTCCGCAAAAACCTGGAAGACTGGGAAGCCACTACCGGCAACCTCTTCATCTGGGATTATACCACGCAGTTTACCAATTACCTGAATCCGTTCCCCGATTACAGCAACCTGTCATCCAACCTCCAATATTTTGCGGCCCATCATGTAAAAGGCGTATTTTCCCAGGGCAGCGGCGAAACCTATGGTGACATGGCAGAATACAACAGCTACGTACAGGCAGCCTTGTTATGGCAACCGGCTGCTGATATGAAAAAGGTCAACAGTGACTTTTTAAAGGGCTATTACGGTGCTGCCGCGCCTGCGATGGGGCAATACCTCGACGCGCTCACGAATGCTGTTAAAAGCACCCGTGCGGTGCTGGATATCTACGGTAACCCCATCTACTCATCGCGCGATTATTTATCGCCGGTGCAAACAGACCAGTATTCCGGTTTTCTCGATAAGGCCGAAGCGGCAGTAGGTAACAACCCGCTTTATCTCCAGCGTGTATATAATACCCGGTTATTCCTGGAATATGCGGTGTTGCAGCAATCGCGTTTTTATGGCACCGAAAAATACGGCTATCTCCAGCCTGATGGCACGGTAAACCCGCGATGGCCGCAACGTGTACAGAAATTTGTAGCGCAATGTAAAACAGCCGGTGTGCAGGAACTGGCAGAAGGCGGGTTGGCCCCTGATGCCTATGCGCAGGAGTGGCAGGAGTTGTTTTCCCGTAAATGGGTGAAGAGTCTTGCGTTAGGTGCGGCGGTTACCCTTGCAAATCCGTACACGCCGGAGTATACGCCTAAAAAGGAGCGTACGCTTACCGATGGATTAACCGGTGGCAACGACTTCAGTTACAACTGGCTCTTTACTTATGGTAAGGATATGGTAGCGACCATTGATATGGGCAGCAGTAAAACTATCCGCCAGGTCCAAATGAATTTTTTACAGGATGCACGGCATTATATTTTCAATCCTGCACAAGTGTTGGTGGAAACATCTGCAGATGGTACTCACTTTACCTCTGCCGGCGTAAAGGATATTCCTGTTCCGGAGGAAGATTACGCAGTGCGCATTCATCACTATAGTTTCTCTGTCCCGGGCGTTTCGGCCAGGTATATCCGGATCACTGCCAAATGTCCGGCTACACTTCCCGATTGGCGCCTGGTGGAGGGAAAGAAGCCCTCGCTTTGCTGCGACGAGATTACGGTGGAATAACCCTTACGTACAGGCGGACTTGATACGGTGTATCTTAATTATCAGTTAAATGCCTGCCGGAATTCAAGAGGTGACAAACTGGTTTTCTTCTTAAACAGCGTACTAAACGATTGTGCGTGTTCAAAGCCTAATGCATAAGCAATTTCGCTTACCGACAAATTTGTAGTCGAGAGTTTTTCCTTCGCCTTTTCAATCAATCGCTGATGTATATGTTGTTGTGTATTTTGCCCTGTATGCATGCGCAGTAGATCGCTCAGGTAGTTTGGAGACAGGTTCATGAGTTCGGCCATGCGTTGTACCGTTAATAGTTCCGGTTGCGTTGTCGTACTGCTGTCAAAATACTCATCAACAAGGCGTTCAAATTTGGCAAGCAGTTGATGATGGTGGTTTTTCCGGGTGATAAACTGCCGCTCGTAAAATCGATTGGAATAATTGAGCAACAACTCAATTTGCGATAGGATAATTCCCTGCGTATATTTATCAATATGCAGGCATTCCTTGTCGATCTTGTTCAATATTGTAATAAGATCATCTTCTTCTTCAGCAGAAAGATGCAGCGCCTCATTTACAGCGTAAGAGAAGAAGTTATAACCGTTGATGTTGCTTGCCAGAGGATGGGCCAGCAAAAAGTCAGGATGAAAAACAAGCAGGTAACCGGATCCGCATTCTACGTTTTTCAGATCCAGGTATTGAACCTGATTAGGTGCGGTAAAGCTCAGAACACCCTTATTGTAATCATAATGTTGCTGGCCATATCGTATTTTTCCCTTGACTTCCCTTTTGAGGGCAACACAATAAAATCTATTCACAAAACCTTTCCATACATCATCTTCCAGGAAAGTACTTTCGGCGAGGTTAATCACACTTACCAATGGATGACGTGGCTCGGGCAAAGAGAGCAACCGGTGAAATTC
This sequence comes from Chitinophaga sp. ARDCPP14, assembly GCF_051362515.1. Taxonomy (NCBI): domain Bacteria; kingdom Pseudomonadati; phylum Bacteroidota; class Chitinophagia; order Chitinophagales; family Chitinophagaceae; genus Chitinophaga; species Chitinophaga sp. ARDCPP14. The sequence goes on from NZ_JBKIXB010000012.1 coordinate 199,048, forward strand.
TGAGACTGATCTGATGGCATTCATCATACTAATTTAAACATTTTAAGGTGTAGAATAGCGGTTGCATTCTTAAAAATGCAACCGTACAATACGCTAGTCAATAAGCCCCATACTAAACTCATCGTATGGATTACCGGTATCAGTACCCAACGGCACAATGCTTTCGAGTTTCAACAGATCAGCTTCGTTTAATTCAATTCCGGTGGCCGCTATGTTTTGCTCTAAATATTTTCTTCGTTTGGTACCCGGAATAGGTAAGATGCCCTTATTTATAATCCAGGCCAGTGCCAACTGTGATGTGGTTATTTTTTTCTCTCCGGCCATTGCCTCAATGGCTTTAACCAACTCAATATTCTTGTAAAAATGAGCTTCCTGAAAACGGGGAATTGCCCGGCGAAAATCATTTTCCGGTAAGTCATCTATGGTCCGGATCTGCCCGGATAAAAAACCACGTCCTAATGGGGAATAAGCAACAAAACCTATCCCAAGTTCATTCAAAGTATTCAGTATGCCACGTTCTTCTGTTGTACGCTCAAATAAAGAATATTCACTTTGTACCGCCGTAATCGGGTGAACCAAGTGAGCTCTTCTTATAGTTTCTGAAGATACTTCTGATAGTCCGAGATAACCCACTTTTCCTTCCTTCACCAGCTCACTCATCGCCTCAATGGTTTCTTCGATGGGCGTGTTTTTATCGAGTCGGTGCATATAGTACAAATCAATGTACTCCGTGTTAAGATTTTTAAGAGAACGTTCCACCGCTTTTTTCACATATTCTTTTTTGCCATTAATAGCCCAGGTCACTTTGTTGTTATCATCTATTTCCCAACCGAATTTTGTCGCGATAATATACTTATTCCTATTACCAGCTATTGCTTTAGCAATCAACTGCTCATTTTTGAAAGGACCGTACAAATCGGCAGTATCTAAAAAGTTGCCACCTAATTCGAGCGATCGGTGAATGGTAGCAATAGCTTCCTGCTCATCTGCCTCTCCATATATATTTCCTTCTTCAAAACCCGTCATACCCATACAGCCCAAACCTATAATTGGTACAGCCAAACCTTCGCTTCCCAAATTTATTTTCTTCATTACCATACTATTAATTTTAATAGGTCAAAGTTCGCTAAGAACACTTTAATAGCTGTATGCAAAGCCCTGAAAGTTGTATGCAAATCAAGGACCTGACACCTGATCTCCCCCCCTTTCCGGGGCCCAGAAATCTCTCTCCCTAAAAATAAATTTGGAAAATAAACACTGTTCAGTATATTTGCACTGTAAACAATTCAACGTGGGCATAATAGAAAGAAAAGAACGTGAAAAGGCGGAAATGCGCAGGCGTATTGTAGACGTAGCTATTCAAATGTTTGTGGAAGACGGATATGAAAAAGTATCGATCCGCAATATTGCTGATAAAATAGAATACAGTCCTGCAACCATTTATCTTTATTACAAGGATAAAGATCAGCTGTTATATGATGTGCAAACAGAAGCATTTGCAACCCTGGCAACAGAGTTCCTGCAAAAAGTAAATAGTAACGAACCATTCAAAAGGCTGGAGCAACTGGCACGTGCATATGTGGAGTTTTCGAGAAATCATCCGGAGTTATATGACCTGATGTTTATCATAAAAGCGCCGATGAATGCCGTGATGAAAGAAGAAAAGTGGATGAACGGAGATCCTGCCTATGATGCTTTATATAACCTCATGCAGGAATGTATCGACAAAAAATTGGTGAAGTTTAAAGATGCTACAATAGGCACCCTTTCTGTATGGGGCTTTGCGCATGGCCTTGTGAGCCTGCACCTGCGGGGAAGATGTTCCAAAGTGTCCAGGGTTTCAGATGAAGATATGCCGGGAGTGGTAGATGAAGCGATTAAGGAATACCTGCGAATGATTAAAGCATAAGCACTGCTTTGTGAAGATGAAGTGAAACCAAAATTTACTTAAAAGCCTTGACGGCTTTTTTTTAAGAACATCATTAAACACTGTTCATTATATCAACAACGATTAACAGAAAGCCAGCCGGCTTTATTTTTTTCGGCATCAATAAACACCGTTCATTATGTACACATCAATCACAAAAGGAGCATTGTTAATAGGCCTGATCACAGCGGGCTTCAGCTCCTTTGCACAAAGTTCTGTGCTGGATCAATACATACAATCCGCTTTCAGCAACAATAAAGGATTAAAAGATCAAAACTTCCAGCTGACCAAATCAATGCTCGCCTTACAGGAAGCAAAAAGCCTTTTTGGGCCGAATGTATCGGTACTGGGCAGCTACACCAAATCAGCAGGCGGCCGTACCATCGATTTTCCCATCGGGGATATTATGAACCCGGTGTACAATAGCCTGAATCAGCTGACCAACAGCCATGATTTCAAAAACATCGACAACGTATCGGTGCAGCTAAACCCCGATAACTTTTATGATGCCAAAGTAAGGGCGAGTTTGCCGCTGATCAATGCAGAGATTTATTACAACCAGAAAATCCGGAGAGAACAGATTACACAACAACAGGCCGCCCTGAACGTATACAAACGGGAACTGGTACGCGATATTAAAACGGCCTACTATCAATACTACCAGGCCGCACAGGCGGTAGCTATTTACAACAATGCCTTGTCGCTTATCAATGAAAACATCCGGATCAATGAGAGCATGGTGCGTAATGGCATACGTAACAACACCGCCCTCTATCGCGCACAAACGGAAAAACAAAAAACAGATGCCGATATCAACAAAGCCATTAACGCCCGGCAGAATTCCAAAGCTTATTTTAATTTCCTGCTGAACCGCGGACTGGATGAAAATATTACGCTCGACAGCACCCTTCTTCAGATGCCGGCACAGCTGCCTGGCAAAGATATCAACGGCCGTGAAGAACTGGCCCAATATAAAAGCGCTGCTAACGTATACCGCTTAAACGAACAACTTCAACGCTCCTACCTGGTACCCAAGCTCAGCACCTTCATCGATCTCGGCTCACAAGGCACCGGCGCGCGTTTCGATAAAGATACCCGCTACTATATGTTTGGCGTAAACCTGGAATGGAACCTGTTTGCCTCTCACAAATACAAATACAAAATCAAACAGGCCGCCAACGAAGTTGCTACCATCACCAATGCCGCCGATCAAACAACCGACCAGCTACGGTTACAACTATACGAAGCAGTAAACAATTACCAGACGGCCATTCTAAATTTTAAAACAGCGCAAAGCCAGCTGTCTTTTGCCGAAAGGTACTACCGCGACCAGATGAAAGTGTATAAAGAAGGGCAACTGCTGTATATAGAACTGCTCGATGCCCAAAACCAGCTTACCCAGGCCCAGCTGCAAACGGCCGTAGCACAGGCTTCCGTGCAAACGGCCTACGCGTCGGTAGAACGCGCACAGGCATCTTACGATATTAACAACAATTACAACAACCAATAAACTCACACTCATGAAAAATACATTGCTCCTGCTGCCCTTTTCCCTGTTGCTGTTTTCCTGCGGCAGCAAACCGGCAGCAACCACCACTGTTTCCGATACCATCCCGGTAAAAATCATGCCGCTGGAAAAACAGGGAACCGCCGTTACGATCAATGCTTCCGGTCAGTTTACCACCGACGATGAAGTATATCTTTCCTTCAAAACCAACGGTATCATCAGCAGCATCCTCGTAAAGGAAGGTGATAAAGTACATAAGGGACAACTACTGGCGACGCTCAATCTTACAGAAATAAATGCACAGGTGCAAAAAGACCAGCTGGCATTTGAGAAAGCCCAGCGCGATTATCAGCGCATTGTGCGGTTACATAACGACAGCGTGGCTACACAGGAACAGCTGGAAAACAGCAAAACCACGATGGACCAGGCACGGCAGCAACTGAGCACCACCCAGTTTAACCGCAGCTTCTCCGCTATCCACGCCACCCAGGATGGTTATGTACTGCATAAACTGGTCAGCAGCGGCCAAATGGTAAATGCAGGTACGCCGGTATTAGAAACCAACGGCGCCAGCAGCTCCCACTGGTTACTTCGTGTAGGCGTGAGCGACAGGGAATGGGCGCAGGTGAAAAACGGTGATAAAGCCAGTATCGAAATATCCGGTATCCCCGGCGACAGCCTCACTGGCATGGTTACACGTAAATCTGAAGGCATTGATGCACAAAGCGGCACCTTCCTCATTGATGTACAACTCACCGGCAGCAAGCCCGCCGCTATCGCGGCCGGCATGTTTGGCCGCTGTCATATTCAGGCCGGTGCAGCTTCCGGCAGCACCGCATGGAGCATTCCATACGCCTCCCTCCTGGATGGAAACGGCAGCAGCGGTTTTGTATTTGTAACCAACGACAATAAAACCGCACAGAAGATACCCGTTACCATTGCAGGGATGGAAAAAGAAAATGTACTCATCAGCACCGGCATGGAACAGGCAAAGGCACTCATCATTTCCGGCAGCGCCTACCTGAAGGATCAATCACCTATCCGTATCATCCAATAACTATTACGATCATGAAAATAGCCAGATATGCCGTCAAAAATTACCAGTTCACGCTGGTAATATTCATAATGATCATTGTGCTGGGCATCACCACCATCCTCAATATGCCCCGCTCGGAAGATCCGGAACTGAGATCCCCGCAATTTAATATCGTTGTAGTGTATCCGGGTACAAGTCCTAAAGATATGGAAGACCTGGTGGTAGATCCAATGGAAAAAGAAATCTACGGACTGGATGATATGAAACGTGTTCGTACCTCCATCAGCGACGGTGTGGCCGTTATGCACGTGGAATATAAATACAGCTCCAACGTAGACCAGAAATACCAGGAGCTGGTGAGAGAGGTAAACAACAAACGGCAGGAACTGCCGGCAGATATTTACAGCATTGAAGTGCAGAAACAGGAACCCTCTGATGTAAATATCCTGCAAATAGCGTTAATCTCTGAAAATACCTCCAGGGACAAACTCCGCTACTACGCTGATAAGCTGCAGGACGAACTGGAAAAAGTACCTTCCCTGAAAAACGTAAAGCTGCATGGCTTGCCGGAACAACAGGTAAGGGTAGAACTGCAATTAGATAAAATGGCGCAGCTCCACCTGCCGGTGAATACCGTAATGGCAGCTATGCAAAGTGAAATGGCCAATATACCCGGCGGCAGTATCGATGCAGGTGATAAAAGCTTCAATATCAAAACCAGCGGTAATTATCAGCACCTCGATGAAATCAGCAACACGATTGTATCTGCCGGTAATGGGAAAAATGTTTTCCTGAAAGATATCGCACGTGTATACTATGGTTTTGAAGATGAGAAGTACTTTGTACGGCTGAACGGGCACCGGTGCGTGGTAGTATCTGCTGCTCAGAAATCCGGTGAAAATATTACCAAAACACAGATCGCCTACAAACCGGTGATCGAAAAGTTCAAGAAAACCTTACCTGCCAATATCGATATGGTGCAATACTTCGACCAGGCCGACGCCGTAAACAGCCGTTTAAGTGGCCTGGGAAAAGATTTTATCATTGCTATCCTGCTGGTAGCCTTTACCCTGCTCCCGCTGGGTCAGCGGCCTGCACTCATTGTGATGATCTCTATTCCACTGTCTTTGTCGATCGGTATTGTATTGCTGCAGCTGTTTGGCTATAGCCTGAACCAGCTGAGTATCGTAGGACTGGTAGTAGCATTGGGATTGCTGGTAGATGATAGCATTGTGGTAGTGGAGAATATAGAAAGATGGATGCTGGAAGGGCATAGCCGTATGGACGCCACACTGAAGGCCACCTCACAGATAGGGCTGGCGGTAATAGGCTGTACCGCGGCATTGGTGATTTCGTTTATGCCGCTGGTATTTATGCCGGAAGGCAGCGGTGACTTTATCCGCAGTCTGCCGCTGGCGGTGATCTTCAGTGTACTGGCATCTATGGCCGTGTCACTGACTATTATTCCATTCCTTTCCAGCCGTTTGCTGAAGGAGCATACCGGTAATCCTGAAGGCAACCTGTTTATGCGTTTGCTCAAAAAGCTGATCCATGGCAGTTATGCAAAGCTGCTCGACAAAGCACTGCATCGCCCGGTGATCACGATTGTGGTATCACTGGTAATTTTTGGCGCCTCTATCGGGTTGTTTAAGGTGATTGGTTTCAGCCTGTTCCCGGCCTCAGAAAAGCCACAGTTTCTGATCAATATTTTTGCACCGCCACAGTCGAACCTGCACTATACCAACAGTATTGTACAGCAGATAGAAAAAGAGCTGAAGCAGGAAAAGATGGTAAGCTCTTATGCCAGTAATATCGGCAAGGGAAATCCCCGCATCTATTACAACGAATTACAGGAAAATGAAAAAAGTGACTATGCACAGCTCTTTGTGCAACTGGCCCCCCATACCAGTCCGGCTGACAAAAACAAGCTGATTGAATCGCTCCGTAAAAAGTGGACGCCCTATCCCGGCGCCAAAGTAGAAGTAAAAAACTTTGAACAGGGTCCGCCGATGGTGGCGCCAGTAGAAGTACGGCTATTCGGAGATAATCTGGACACCTTACGATCTTTAGCCGGTAATGTGGAAAAGATGCTGGAGAAAACCCAGGGCACCATCTATATCAACAACCCGGTAAGTAACCTGAAATCGGATATCCGGGTGCGGATAGACCGTGAAAAGGCGCAGCAGTTGGGTATTCCCACCGCCAATATTGACAGGGTAGTACGTTTAGCCGTGGCCGGTATTAACCTGGGCCAATATAATGACCAGAATGATAATGACTACGACATCCTGCTTACCAAGCAGAAAACGGCCCAACCCACACTGGATGTATTCAGGGATCTGTACGTGAACAACAGCCAGGGAACCGCGATTCCGCTTTCACAGGTGGCACAGCTGCAGCTGGAAACATCTCCCTTAACTATTAAACACCAGGAGAAGAACCGGGTAGTAGCAGTAAGCGCCTTTATAAAGAAGGGCTTCCTGACCGACCGGGTGATAGAAGATGTGGTAAAACAAATGGATGCGCTGAAACTGCCTGCGGGATATACTTACGAGATGGGAGGAGAAGTAGAAAGCCGGAAAAATTCCTTTGGCGGATTTATGAGTGTGATCATTGTGACGATCTTCCTTTTTGTGGCGGTGCTGATCCTGCAGTTCAAAACGTTTAAGAGTATGCTCATTGTTTTATCAGTAATACCTTTGGGTATTGTGGGTGCTGCCATGGGGTTATGGCTCACCGGCAACTCGCTGTCGTTTGTAGCGATCATCGGGCTGATAGCACTGGCGGGTATTGAAGTGAAGAACACCATTTTGCTGGTAGACTTCACCAACCAGTTGCGGATGCAGGGCAAGCCCCTGGAAGCCGCTATCAGGGAAGCCGGCGAGGTACGGTTCCTTCCTATTGTGCTCACTTCCCTCACGGCTATTGGTGGATTAATTCCCGTGGCGATATCCACCAATCCACTGATTGCGCCGCTGGCCATTGTATTGATCGGTGGTTTGATCAGCTCTACTTTGTTGTCGCGTATCGTTACACCGGTGGTGTATAAACTGATTCCGCCGAGGATTGAAGCTATTAACAACAACGGACATAGTTCACAAAAACGGCAGGACCTGGAAGAGGAGGAAGTGATATTAGCGCCGCATGCTATAATTCACAATTCGTAATTAGCAATTAGTTCCTTACTTTTATGGCTAATTTGCAGTCACCAATCCTCTGAAAATTAGTTCTTATGAAAAAAATCTTCCTGGCATTTGCAACCATGCTCCTGATGATCTGTATCAGTTCACAGTCGTCACAGGCACAATTGAAACGATTCAGTATCGGTCCTTTTGTTGAAGCAGGCTTCCCGGTAGGCGACTTCGGTGATACCCACAATACCGGTTATGGTGTTGGTTTGGGCGCTGATGTAAAGCTGATAGCAGGTTTAACTGCTGTGGGTTCCGTAAGCTACTTTCATTTTGGCGGTAAGAGCTTTAACACAGGCACTGTAACCGGCGACTATCCGGACTACAACGTAGTACCTATCCGTTTGGGATTGCGGTACAACCTGATCTCTATTCTTTATGTGAAGTTAGAAGGCGGTACTGTTCAGTATACCGGTAAAAACTACAGCGGCGTAGGCGGACTGGTAGCTCCCGGTGTTGGTATCCGCGTACTGGGTTTGGATGTGGAAGCCAAGTATGAAGCATGGTTTAAAGATGGCACCAGAAGTTTCTTTGGCCTGAAAGCCGGATATAATTTTTAAAGATAAAAAAAGCTGGTAGTTACAACTGCCAGCTTTTTTTTATCTCTTTAGAATATCGTTGCTGTCCATGTTCTTTCAAACAGTCCATCCGGCGCCAGCCGGTTGATCCCCTCTTTCTCTTCCAGTTCCCCGGTCGCATTTACGCTGTCGGCAATGCCGCACCAGGGTTCAATACAAACAAAGTCCGCATCTTTAGCCGCCCATATGCCCATGTACGGAAAACCTTCAAAGGCCAGTGTTAAGCCGTGCGGTGTACGGTTGCTTTTAATGCTGATGGCCGTGGAGGCCAGGTTTTTAAATACCAGGGCATCATTATAAAACAGGGATTTCTTAAGCGGCAGTTCATGCGTATGCTGAAGATATGGAACAGGTGCGGTTTCTACCTGTCCGCCAGCCGACAATGGCCAGATCCCTGCTTCTTCTTCTTTATTAAAATACAGGTAATAATCTTCATACGTTGTATCCGGCACCAGTGGCAATTTAAAGGCCGGGTGGGCGCCTACCGAGAAGAACAGGGTTTTATCATCGCGGTTGAGCACCTGGTAGGTTACCTGTAACTGATCGTCCTGCAGGAGGTACTGGATGGTAAAGTCGAAACGGAAAGGATATACTTTACGGGTAGTTTCATTATCCGAAAGACGGAGACTGACGTATTCCGCTCCCTGTTCTGACACCGTAAACAATTGTTCCCTGGCAAAACCATGGCGGCCGAGCGTGTAGAGCTCTCCGCGGTATTGATAGGTATTCTCTTTCAGGCCGCCGACGATGGGGAATAACACGGGGCTTTTTTTACCCCAGAAGGCGGGGTCGCCACTCCATAAATATTCGAGGCCGGTATCTTTCCTCACAATGCTCTGTAGTTCTGCTCCCTGGGGGTTCACCAGTACGGTGAGTTTTTCGTTGGAAATCTGTATCATAGTCTGAAGCTGTTATAATGGATCCATGCGAAGATAGGCTGTAAATGGAACAAAGCTTTGTACCTTTGCCAGGTATTTTTTAACCTTACAAAGCGAAGGCATTATGGAATCATTAAAAGGAAAAAAAGCCCTGATCACCGGTGGGGGCAAAGGTATAGGCCGGGCGCTGGCAGTGGCGCTGGCACAGGAAGGCGTGGATATAGCCCTGTTGGGGCGTAGTGCCGGTTCACTGGAGGCCGTGGCAAAAGAAATCAGTAGTATAGGCGTAAAAGCAGCTTACGCAACTGCAGATGTGAGCGATCTGCTGGCGGTAAATGAGGCAGTGGCCCAGCTGACAAAAGAGCTGGGGGAACCTGATATCCTGATCAACAATGCCGGCATTGCTGCTTTTGGCAATTTCATGGAACTGGAACCTGCTCAATGGGAGCAGATCATCCGGGTAAACCTGCTGGGCGTGTATTATGTAACCCGGGCGGTATTACCGGGTATGATAGAAAGAAAAACCGGCGACATTATCAATATATCTTCTACTGCGGGACAACGGGGCGCACCACTTACCAGCGCTTACAGCGCCTCCAAGTTCGGCCTGCTGGGCTTAACAGAATCGCTGATGCTGGAAGTAAGGAAACATAATATCCGGGTAAGCGCCTTAACGCCGAGCACTATTGCGACGGATATGGCAAAAGACCTGAACTTAACGGATGGGAACCCGGACAAAGTATTGCAGCCGGAAGACCTGGCGGAATTTGTAGTGGCGCAGCTGACGCTGAACAGAAGGGTGCTGGTGAAATCAGCGGGGTTATGGTCTACCAATCCATAAACGCGGGGATCCTTGTTTCAGCAGGCGCTGTTCTGCTGAAACAAGATAATCCGCTTATTTATTACAAATACGATAGGCGTATCCGATAGAGGCAGTAGCGGCGCCGGTATTATTTTTACCATTAGCACTGCCTTCCTGGATATTGAGGAAGCCATAGTTTCCACCCCCTTCCACAAATACCTGGTGACGGCCAAAAATATAGGCCAGTCCTACGTTTCCACTTACTCCTAGATTGAAAGTATGTAACTGGTCTTTGATGTCTGTTGTTCTGTCGAAAGACTGAGGCTGCTGCGTAATCGGCTGTTTCCCTTCTTCATCGAGGTAAAGGATGCTGCTGCCGCTGGTAACCTGTTTAGCGCTCAGGAGGAAGCCGAAAAACGGGCCGGCATCCACGTAGAGGCGTAACGGTGAGGTAGGTCCCAGGTTCCAGCCAAATTTAGCCAGGATGGGGACCATCAGGTAGTTCAGTTTTGCCTGGCTTTCGAAATTGGCATACAGGTAGGTTGGCGCAGGCATACCGGGAGGCAATGCGGCTGCCATTTCAGGCGGGAACGGGAATGCCTGAAGCCCTTCTTTTTTACCACCCTGCGAAGAGTAGGAAATCATGGCTTCAATAGAAAACAGTTTGCTGACGTGGTATTCACCGAGGATACCGAAATCCGGCCCCTGGCGGGAGCTGTAACCGGTGTTGAGTGGGTTGCTCTCACTACCGCCGGCAGTAAGATTCGGAATACTGATGCCTCCGCGGACACCGAGATCGACCTGCGCCTTTGCCTGTAAACCGAAAAATAGCAAGAGGGCAGGCAGGAGCCATTTGTAAGAGCGATAGTGTTTCATAGTAAATAGATTGTATATCGAATTTAACACTTATCTCACATTACTCAGCCAACCTGCTACAAACAATAATACCTCACGGCTGGTGGGTTCGTTATGCATTTCATGGTACATGCCCTCCCACTCGCGGTAGGTAAGCAAGGCCGATGGCGCCCTTTCAGCAAATAAGCGGGAGCCTTCCACAGCGGTAAATTCGTCGGCATTACCGTGGATAAGCAGGGAAGGCACGCATAGTTCAGCCGCATGCAACAGGCACCAGGCGCCGTTTTGGATCATATCATTGGCCAGTCGCAGGCTCAGTTTATCATGCCGCAGGGGATCTGCCCTGAATTTTTCTACTTCCGCCTTATCATGTGAAATTTTGTTGATGTCCAGCCCCTGTTTGATCCGGATATTGGGGGCGATGGCACTGGCCACTTTCAGTACTCCTTTCAGGAAACCGCCGGGGCGCATGCCAATAATCAAAGCCGGCGCGGAGATCACCGCCGCCAGTATATCGGGCTGCCGCCGGAGTAAAAAGCCAGTGAGCACGCCGCCGCCCATACTATGGCCGTACATCACCACCGGTTTGTGATAGGTATCCGCCACATAACGCACGAAGCTCTGCAAATAATCGAACATAAAATCAAAGCCTTTGGAAGCGCCTTTGGCGCCATCACTTTTACCGTGGCCATAATGGTCGATGCCGATCACTGTATATCCTTCCTTCATGAAAAAAGAGGCTACCTGGTCGTAGCGGCCAATATGCTCCCCGATGCCATGTACAATGATCATAACCCGCCCGGAGTTTTCGGGGCTCCAGATGATACCGTGAAACCTGGTACGCTGATAAAACCAGTGAAATTCATTCATAGCCGGAGATGCTGGTGCAGAAACGAAGATAAAGAATATCTTTACGCCCTATTTCAACCAGATAAAATTAACTGAATAACACACATGAGCAAACAAGCCACCACTTCGCCGGTATACAGCATTCCTTTAAGTTACCGTAAGATGGAAAACCTGCATATTGTTTTCTGGCTATTGAAAGATATCAGCTGGTGCATGATATGGAAGCCCCTGGGCGTAGCGATGATCTTTCCCACCCTGATCATTTCTATCGTGATCGCCTGGCGTACCCGCCAGTTCATGTCGGAGCTGTGTCATAATGTGGCGATCTCTGTGTGGATTGCGGCCAACTCCTACTGGATGATCAGTGAATTTTTTCATTTCGATACACAGGTAATTACGGGCGATATTACCTTTAAACACCTGGCGCTGATTCCTTTTGTAACCGGGATTCTTATACTGGCCTATTTCTACCTGTATTATCAACCCAGGCATAAAGAAGAAGCAGAAGTAATCACTGAATAAGGCGTGTATGCAACAAGGTTTGTATTTCCGGTTCCAATAATGATTTCTTTTCCACCGTAATATTTACCAGGTAATAACTATTCCCGCTGCAGAGTGCATCCCATCTCCATTCAAGCTGGCTGTTGCTGTGGCGGGTACGGCTTTCGTACCACCAGGCAGTGTATAACGTAGTGTTCTCTTTTTGTAATTCAGCAGTATATACTTTCGTGTCCGCTATCGTTACTTCCGCTATTTTATAAAACCCAAAGCCACTTCCTTTCCAGCAAATCATCGGCTGGTGATCTGTAAAATAAAAGCCCGGAATTCCTTTTACATACAATAATGCGTTGGCCCTGGTTTGTTTGATAACATGATCGTCCAATACAGCGTAGCTGTAGCCGGGCAAATGTTTTACCTGCTGGTCCATTTCGCCGGAAGCGGCCTGTTTTTCCTGCATAAAAAAGTGCCCACCGATAATGCCTATGGCCAGCACGCCGTGTAACAACCAGCCATATAACGGTGGCGGTTGCACGCCGGTATGCACGGGCTTTGCCTTTCCATAGCGTTGCAGCATCCATTTAACACCCGGCAGTAAGGGAAGGATTACATAGATCAGCAGTGTGGCAATCCCCATAGCATCATGCGCCATTGCTTCCGGCGGTAAGGCAAACTGCACCAGCAGTATAATGCGGAACAGGTTAGCAGTTATATTTAACCCGGTAATAGCCAGTAACACCACCAGGATTGCGGTAAACGACAATACTTTCTGATAACGGCGTTGATAAAGGGCTATCAGCATCACGCCGCAGAGCAGCGAGGTGAGCATCATCTGTAAACCCATACAGGCGGGGTCTACACTGAACACATTACTTCCCAGCAGGATCATATTACCTGCGGTGGTAACGGCCGGGTTTATGCCCGCCAGTATATTACCAGCCACACCCGTGAGCCATAGCCTGATCGGGAAAGTGAATACATTGACCATAAAATCAATTGCCGGCGCAATGAGCGCAGCCGTGATGAAAGTGAGCGTTTGTAATCTCCCCAAGAAATATTCTGTTACAAAAAATAAGGCGGTGATAAGCGTGGCATACCGGATAGTTAATACAGGGATCTGCCACGACAGTAACAAAAAGAATAATGCTATCCAACCGCAACGGGTACTTCCGGGGCGTGACCGGTCGGGCTGAAACACCACTCCCATCGCTATTACACACAACATAAAGAAAGTACTCTTCCAGGAAAAATAATGTTGCAACTGCAATACACCAGTTATCGTATAAACCACCGGCAGTATCAATACCGGCAGTTTTGTTCTTCCCGTTAATAACCGTATATGCGGTAACGTTAGCATACGCTTCTTTTCCGATTAAATAATTTTTCGAACCGCACATAGGCGAGTATACCTATCGCTATTATGAAGAGTGCCCATTCATGCGGTTCGGGTACGGCCCCATGCCCTTTAAGAGAGGCGTTCTTCAGGCTGTTTACATCATCGCTGATCTCAAATTTATCATAGTCGGCCTGCGTTTCGAGTACAATCAAACTCGACAATGGTGTTACCACGTAAGCAGCTTTTGCAGTATTGATCAGCGCTGTTTCTGAAGACAGATCCTCTCCTGTAACTTTTGGTCCCAGATCCTTCAGAATGGAATTATAGGCAAAGAGGCGCGCCAGATGGTCGGGTCCCTGTGTTTGCATACTGCCCGTGCTGCGGGCAATGCGGATACGCGCATCTTCCATGATCAGCTGCTGGCTATCCTCCTCTTGCCGCAGGAAGCTGTTGTTGCGTAATTGTGACAGCAACTGATTCGTGGATCCATTTTCGTATACCAGTGACCGTGATTCTTTCAACGTAGCCAGGTAAGGGCTCAGGATGTTACCTATATGATATAATCTTATTTTCCCGTGAGATAAAAAACTGCGCAGATTACTCCTGAAAACGGAACTTTCCAGGTCGCTGAGCTGAGGCGAAATATTGTCTGAACTGCTGATCACCAGTGCTGTTGGAGGATTTATTATTTTATAAAACGGAAAGAGGGAGAAACGCTGGTCGTGCAATTCGTTAAAAAGATCCTTCCTGTTTTCTTCGTTCACTGCTATCATTCCGTTCCGGGGATGAAACATCCATACTTTCTTACCTTTCAGTTGGGTAAGGATCTCTCGGTAATTATCATAATTCCAGCTATGATTTACATCCAGGTAATAGTTCTCCGGTGCAAAAAATTCATAAGATGGCTTGTAAGGTAACAACGTATATCGCTCACCGTTAAAGCTGAAGGCAGCATTGTTTATTGCCTCATCAGGCATTGTTAACTCCCAGTCCGCATTATACTTCCCGATTTTGCCAACCGTCTTCTCTTTATCCCTATAAAACCCGGCCGGATAATTCAGTCCTCCGGGCCATTTATCCATATTCAGTTTTACTTCATAACGCGCCCCCTCATATGCCGGCCCTTCAAACCATACCGGTTGATACACCAGTTTACCCTGTTGTACTTTCAGCGGAGAGGTAATCCCGATCTTAAATTTCCGTTCTTCATTTTGCGGCACCGGAAATACACGCACTACTACGCGGTTGCCTTCCTGCCAGTGTACCACCGACGGATCACGACGTTGCCTGCCAACGATTTCCGAATAGGCTTCTGCAGCTTTTGCCTGGGTAGTGAGGATGGCTTTTTCTTCATGGTTATTGATCCACAACGAGAGGGAGGTAACCACTGCGCCTTCCGGCAAATGCAATGTATAGATCGCCTCCTGGCTGTTACTCCATCGCTGTTTCGGAATATTTTTAACCGTGTAGGTATTTTCCGTGTATGCCAGGTGATACTGTGGCCAGATGTCGGCGGTTGTGCCCACACTGGTAGTTACCAGGTCTTTCCCGCTCCAGTAGCGGTCTACTGCATAATGTCTTTTATCAAACATTACATTCAGCATCTTCAGCCGGTCTTCTTCAGGGATAGCAATAGTGCCAAACAGGGCGCCCGCGGTCATAAACAGGGGATCATGCGTCAGCTTTTCACCGAACTCCCTGGTAGGCGTACTCCAAAGATTGAAACCCGACCGGATACCCGGGCTGGTATAAACAATACCTGTTTTCAGCAGCTGTGCTGTTATAAAATCAATCCGTGCTTCCTGCGCGGCCCGGATCCAGGGCGGCAACTCATCCCTTACTGCAACATGGCTGTTGTTGTAGGCGTGTTCCATTTTACTTTTGTCTGCTATATATATTACGGAATACAGCACCAACGTTGCGAATGCCAGTGCACCTGACCATAAGTAAATGAGCCGGTAACGGTACACCGGCCATATGAGATTTCTCACCATCCGGAAGTTAAACCAGAGCACAAAAATGGGCGAAAACGTAACGATAGAAAGCCCGATGGCAATCAGGGCAATCATGCTGACAAGATACACCGGTACCAGGTAAACAGCGAGGTAGAAAGGCAACAGCATTGTAAATCCAAGCACCGCGCATTGCAGGTATTTCATCCATTCCGGCCATCTTTCAAAAAATGCAAATGCCAGTATATTGACACAAATAAAAATCAGCATGACCACTAGCCAGGTGGCTGAAGACTCAAACAGACGGATACTGTCATTTACTGTATAGGCATCAGTGAGCAACAGCACCACGAATACAGACATCACTTTCCTTCTCCCCTCCCATGGTTTAAGAAAGCCGCCGATCCAGCAGCTGAAGAAATAAAGTAACGTTAGCAGGTGTGTAATGATGAATGAAGCTTCTGTGCCTTCCGGTAAAAAGCAGGAATAGCACTTCGCGAAAAGGGCAAAACATAACAGTGTCAGGCCGAACACATAAGGCGCCGGCAAGGTTCTGGAGGTAGTGACTTCCATTATAGATGATTTGAATACGCCTCAAATGTATGAAACAAAAAGTACTTTGCGTTACAAAGTATAAATAAAAGATTCACTAGATCAGAAGACGCAGGGAGAATTAATCCGTTATACCGTATGCTTTACGGATATCCAGTTGCAGGGTGTTGGCAGCAGGAAGTGCATGTATGCCGGCCTTATTCATCGTTAATCCAGCGTAAGACAGGTATTGCTGATAGTTAACAGGAGCGGGCGTTTCCACATATATGAAGAAGTCGGCCAGGGATTGGCCGGCAATGGTTTCACATGTCTCCCGGAACTCTTCCGGTGTAAATCCACGTTGCAGTTGCAAATAATATTGACGGTATAAAGTCCGCATCACATCATCCAGCGATTGCTGATTGTGGGTAGCATGGCGGATCCGCAGATCCAGCAGGAAGGCAAGCACCGGTCCTTTTTCATAGCAGGAAATAGTTTTGGCCGGATCACCGCCAAAAGGACCATCATCCCAGGTTTCATAGCTGGCAGCGGTAACAGATTGTACTCTATTGCCCGGACGTTGCTCACACGACTGTATATGCCCGTGCAACGCCTGCAGCAGGTTGGCGCCTGACATTAATCCAGCCCTTTGCAGCACCAGGTACTCATAGTAGACAGTGAACCCTTCCGACACCCACAACAGTTTGGTACGATTAGCAGCATCATAATTAAAAGGTCCCAGTTCCACCGGGCGGATCCGCTTCACATTATAATGATGAAAATATTCATGTGCCAGGAAACTATAGGTACGCTGACGCGCTGCTTTATCATTTAATTCGTCGCCGGTAAAAGATACGGCTGTTGAATTCAAATGCTCTATCCCACCCTGGCCTGGTCCGATTCCCAGAAACGTGTAGTGGTTGTAGGGAATATCCCCGATGATTCCGGCTGCCGTGTTGACTATCTTTTCCAGGTCGTCCATGAACCGGGCGCGGTTGAAGTTACCTGGCTGAAAGGCCGTAAAATAATGAGGAATCCCTTTTACTTTAAAGGCGGGAAAAGATTCCAGCTCCCCCATCAGCAGGGGGCTGTCGTACAGCACATCATAGCTGGCGGCTGTATAAGTATGCTTACTGAGTGTATCCATTCCCGTAGCCACCTGCCAGTTGCCATATGGCTGCACGGTGAGCACAACGGGACTTCCTGTTTTCCCTTCCGGGTGCATAAAAACACCCGCCGGTGTAATATAGCCGTGATCTCTATCGAGGTAGCTGGTCGCTACAAAATTGCGGTGGGCGCTTATCTTATAAGTGATCTTTATCTCAGCGCCGGGTGTATGAACGATCTCCCAGCTGTTGGCGTTTGTTTTATGCCACCGCAATGTATCATTAGCGGTGTTATATACATGAAAATCTTTTACCTGTCCGGCATAGTCCATCAGTTGATAGTAACCGGGTGTCCACACCGGGAGCTTCACCGTGGTGTGGGTGGTGCTGTCTGTTTTATAGTTCATTTCCACTTCATATACACCGGCAGCCGGATCAGGCATGCGCACATTGAACGCTATGCGCGGTGATTTCAGGCGGATAATATTCACCGACAATGCGGGTACGCTCCAGTTGAACTGTGCCGCTGCATTTCGAATAGTAGAAGTATGCGGTGTATAGGCTTCCGGCGATGCAAATGAATTCTCTGCATCCGGTTTATCTGCCGTTAATGTAATCACTTGTGCAACGGGACTCACAGAAGCTCCCTCCAGCCGGATATCTGCATCTACGACACTTTCACCGGCATTCACGATCTTGAGGATGATATCGCCGTTCTTTTCATCCCGGCCTGCAATGGAAAATAATTTTTGCGGCTCGCGGTAGGTCATGAGCAGTGAATTATCTACAAAACATTTCACTTCATCATTGCTTACCTCGAGGCGGATATCATACCAGCGGCCGGATTCTAACGGGGCTTTCAGGCGCACCGGATTACTGATACCGGCCACGTCGTATCCGTTGGTAAGACTTTCGAACATGGCATTGGAATTCAGCCAGGAGCCTATATGTGCGCGTAAGCAGGTATTGGTATCCTTTACTGCGAAAGGAATAATAAAGGCATTGACCCCGCCGGTTTTACGGGCTTTGAGCGACAACGTATAGGCGTTAAAGTGGCGACCTTTCAAGATAGCCAGTTGTTGCGCACCGGCAGCTGTTTGCGCCAGCAGGCCGGATTGTTTTTCCCAGTTGCCCCTTACCGGGAGCCAGCCGGTTAGCTGCGGATCAAGGCGACTGTTATACACCGTATCTCCCTGTTGTACGACGGTGATATCTTTATATTCTGCTTCTGTATCCCAGGTAGCGAGACCAATACTTCCTGAAAATTTCGGTGTTACATTCTTTTCCGGCAGCAGGGTGGTTGTTACCGGGTAGTTGAAAGTGGCTTTATGATCATTGAGCATGTTGAGCGTGTAATAGGAGATCCTTGCGAAGCTGGCGCCTGCGTTGAAGTGAATGAGGTTCACCGGCCAGTCCACATCATGTTCATTGACCAGTAAAGGTGCATAGCTACTCATCTTTACCAGGTCGGCATTTTTCTCCATGCTCATTACATACACGGCATCGCTGAGGGCCGCCTGCATGTTACCGTTGCCCACACCGGCGTTGGTGGCATACTCCCCTACATACATCTGCCAGCTGCCACGTTTGTATTTATCGAAGTGATCAAAGTTGCGCAGGCTCCAGCCGGCATCTTTATAGGCATGTTCGTCCACGATATCTGTATGCTGCATACTATCGAGGGTATGGCGGTTTACATCACCGATGCCCATGCTGGCAATAATTTCTATTTGCGGGTATTTCTTGTGGATGGCGTCATAAAAAAGGTTATACCGCTTTGCATAATCAGGGCCATGTTGCTCATTCCCCACCTCTACGTACCTGAGCGGAAACGGCGCCGGGTGGCCATTGGCGGCACGTTGTTTTCCCCAGCGGGAAGTAACCGGACCAACCGCATATTCAATTGCATCCAATGCACTTTGAATATAGGGCGCTACGCTATCATCTGGCACAAAGGTGCCGCTGCGGTATTCACAGGAAATGCCCACATTAAAAACATACAATGCGGCGGCGTTGATATCTTCACAGAATTGCAGGTATTCATGATATCCGAAGCCATTACTGCTCCAATAACCCCATGGGCTATACGAAGCCGTGCGCTGCTCCACCGGGCCAATCGTAGTTTTCCAATTGGGGGCACTTTCCACGGTGATCCCTTCCACGTAACAACCGCCCGGCCACCGTACAAAGGCAGGCTTCATTTTTTGGATGAGCGTGGCGATATCCGCCCGCATGCCGTTGGGGCGGTCACGGAAGGTATGCACCGGGAACAGGGATACCATATCCAGCAGCAGGGTGCCGTTTTGATGAAAAGTGAGTACCAGCCGGCCGGCAGGATCACTTCCCTTCGCCGTAAGAGTAGCGTTATATTTTTTCCAGGAAGCGGAACTGCTGATCTGCAACACGGTATCTGCCAGGACTTGTCCTGATGCGGATTGCAGCGAAGCAGTTACTTTTCCCGTATAGCCTTTAACGGTATTTGCGAAGAAGGACAACCGGTAGGCGGCTCCCTTTTCCACGTTCATGCCCCAGAATCCTTCATTCACCAGGGCTGCACCTCTCCCGGTTATCTTCACCTGCATCGCATGCGGCGTTGCGGCATTTAGCGGATGATCCGTTACCAGCGACAGCTGTGCATTGCTTTCCGCATGCCAGGCCGGCCACCGGCTTTGCAGCGGCCATTCCATTTTCCAGTCCGATACCTGGCCATGCAGCATAAAATGCGGCTTTTGCGGGAAAGGCACCAGCCAGCCATTTTCCAGCTTTGTGCCGGCGGGAATGCGGTGATCTTCAAAGCCGCGGTTTTGCACCATTTCAGCATATAGTCCTCCTTCCCCGGCATGACTGATCTCTTCAAAGAAAACGCCGTGCAGGGTAGCCGGGATAGCGGCGCCCTTTTCCGTGGCATTTACAGTGATTGCAGCCCTGTTCTGGGCAATGGCGGAGCTACTTCCTGCAAGCAGGCAGATAACGGCCAGAAAGCCTTGTTTCATGCGATTCATATATTACTCAACGATCCATTCGTGTATTCCGGTGGCATTATCTGCCGGTAATTGTATTTCCAGTTTTAACGCGGTAGTAGTTACCGGCTCAAAAGTGATCACATTATACTTATCCTTTTCCACCGTGTAGGGCGTTTTGGCATTTACCGGTTTCCATTCGGCTCCCTGCTTGTAATACAGCTTCCAGGCAGCAGGTACCCTGCATCCACCAAAAGGACCGTCGTCGTACCAATACACTTTGGAACTGCTTACGGTATGAGTGCTGTCGAACGTATACTGCACCCATTCCGTAGTGCCTTTGGCGGGCCACCAATGCAGGTAAAGAGCGCTGTTATCCTTGGAATCTTTTGGCTCGTACTGATCGTTCAGGGCCATATACATGCGCTGATTTTTTACAGACGCTGTTACCTTACTTTTGGAAGCAATGGTGGGTGCAGGTTTTGGACGGGCAGCCGAAGCTTCAAACGGAATCCATACGGTCATTTCAGCAGGACCGCGGTTAGCCCAGGAAAAATAGGGTATAGCCGTTACCGTTTGACTGCTGTTAATCAGCGAATCCGAATGCAGTTGCCGGCTGGCGGAATTGCCAGGCATTTGGAGGGTCATTACCCCACTGAGCAGATCCGGGCGATACACGGGAGAAACCAATGTCTGTTTATCCACTACAATATTCTGTACGGTAGCATCTTTATTATCCGGTCCTTCCAGGCAATACATAATAGGGCCGCGTTCCAGTGCAAAGCGGGAGTGGTCGTCCTTTACTGCATCGGCAGCCAGGATCTTTCTTACTTCCATCGGGAACTCTAGTGTCACCTTATCTCCTTTCTTCCAGGAGCGGCTGATCACCGCATAACCTTTTTCTGTCTTGTAGTCGATAGGGCTGCCATTGAGCAGGATGGGGATTTTTACGGCTGAACTGTCGTCTTCAAAATACAGGTTGCCTGGTACCGGCCTGTTTTCCGCCCAGCCCGGAATACGCACCCGGAGCGAGAATGTGGTAGGTTTGGCAGTATTGATAGTGATGTCATCTTTTCCATTCCAGGGATAATCCGTTTGCTGTACGATATTTACTTTACCGGCTTTCAATTGAATAGTAGCGGAGTCGCCCACAAAAAGATTTACGTACAGGTCATTGTCTTTCTGCGCATACACATACCCCGGCATAGAAGGCAGGAAGCGGGTCATATTGGAAATGCAGCAGGCGCATCCAAACCAGGCGCTTCGCTGATGCTGTCCCATAGAGGCCAGCGGGTTGGGATAAAAGAAACGGTCGCCGCTGATGGATACCCCGGAGAGCAAACCGTTGTACAGTGTACGTTCCAGCACATCAATATATTTTGCATCGCCGTGCAGGAGGAACATACGGCTGTTCCAGTATACGTTGGCAATGGCGGCACAGGTTTCCGCGTAAGCCGACATGTTCGGCAATTCATATGCAGCACCAAAGGCCTCTCCTGCGCCGGTGGCGCCAATACCGCCGGTGATATACAGTTTCCGGTCCACCACATCATCCCAGATATCATCAATGGCTTCCAGGTATTTGCGATCACCTGTTAAGGCGGCTACATCGGCCATACCGGTGTACATATAGGTAGCACGTACGGCATGTCCTACTGCTTCGTGCTGATCTGTTACTTTCTTGTT
Source organism: Chitinophaga sp. ARDCPP14 (assembly GCF_051362515.1). NCBI lineage: Bacteria > Pseudomonadati > Bacteroidota > Chitinophagia > Chitinophagales > Chitinophagaceae > Chitinophaga > Chitinophaga sp. ARDCPP14. The sequence continues at coordinate 220,737 of NZ_JBKIXB010000012.1, forward strand.
CGATTGACTGTATTCCTGGCTGTATTTGCTACCTGGTCCGCGAACGTCCAGGAAAAATTTTGCCAGGTCGAGATACGACTTATTGCCGGTTACCCGGTACAGGCGGGTGAGCCCTGTTTCCACGATCTGGTGGCCTGGGAATTTTTCCTCCTTCCCCCAGCCGAAGTCACGTACCAGCAGGTCGGCATTGCGGATCGCAATATTAAGCAGCGTTTTTTTACCGGTAGCCTGGTAATGTGCTACCGCCGCCTCAAACAGGTGACCTGAATTATATAATTCATGGCTCAGGTCCTCTTCCTTCTCCCATCTCCTGCTGCCAATCCATTCATGTGGTTTTGCCGCTTTCACCGTGCGGAAGGTATAGAGATATCCATCTTTCTCCTGGGCGGCGCCGATAATACTGATCAGTGTATCCAGGTACTTTTCCAGACCGGGATTAGGCTGCATCTGCAACCCGTAGGAAGCGCCTTCTATTACTTTATACAGATCGGTATCATCAAAGGTGTATTCGGTGAGCTTATCCCCAGGGATTTTACCTGCCGCGCGTAAAAAGTTATCGATGCGACCTGTCTTTTTACATTGCTCCAGCGTATACGGAATCGTTACACTGGCGTTGGTTCTTATTTTCGGCGCCCAGAAATTGTCATTCACCCTTACCTGCGTAAAGGCCACCGGTTTAATCGGATAATCTTTCTGCAACTGCGCCTGCACGATAGTGTTGGCCATCAGCATACCGGCGCCGGCCAGCGCCGCCTTTCCCCAAAATGATCTCATACCTTTTGTCTTTATAGTCTTCGAATATAATGTTTTATAACTGTCTAAATAACAATTATTTGTCATACCGCAGATGCTGATCCAGCACGGGATTTTACTGATTTTTCTCCTGGCAATAAGAAAATAGATAGTTATTCATAACATGAATGGATTCACGGTCGGCAAAATATATCCACCAAATATAATTGTCATAATGACATTTAAAAGTATTGATAAAAAAAGAGGAATACTGCGTAGATATTAACGAGTATTCCCAACATTTTGTCAATCCCTGAAATCCTGTCTGTCACGAAGTTTCCTGCAATCGATTACTACCTCCGCCAGGATAACTATGCTATCAATTTACCGATTATTAGTCGCTGCAGCGAAGCAGCACTACCCCATGCGGGGGTATATCTGCGGTGTAGGCAACGGGAATAGCTCCCAGGTTCCGCTGGGTCCATACATTCCTTACCTGTGGCCGTGCAGGCATACCGATATCTTTCCACGGCACGGTGACGCGGCGGTATTGCCGGTCTTTATTAAAAATACCTATCGCCTTACTCCCATCAGCCAGCGGTTTCACCCATACTTCATAGTGCGCAGTGGCTATACGTCGCCCCGCAGCCATACCCAGCGTGTCCTGGTCGATAGCCAGCACTTCATCATTGGTAAGCAGGTTAAGCGTAAAAGTATCTATCCTGCTGATATCGCACCCGATAAGCAACGGTGCGGCCAGCAAGCTCCATAAACTAACATGCGTATATTGCTCGTCCGGTGTAAGCCGGGTGGGATGCAGGTTTTCACCCCAGCCCACCTGCCCTACGATCATCATGTCCGGATCGTTCCAGTTACCAGGACGGGCATACTTTTCAAGTGGATACTGTCCGAAGCCGATGCCAGCCATGCTTTCCCAGGTATCATCAATATCTTCTGTCGTGCGCCAGGTTTGTGCATCCACCTGGGAACCCCATTTCCACACTTCCCTCAGTCCGTACTGGCACAGGTTATACACAATATCACGCGGATACTTCCGGATGGCCCGCCGCATCACACGGAACGGGTGAATGAACGTTTCCAGGCTGGTATCGGCGGGCATCACCTGGTCGTAACTGCACCAGTCGTATTTAAGGTAGTCAATTCCCCAGCCGGCATAGGTGGCGGCGTCCTTCTCCTCATTCCGGTAAGAGCCCAGGAATCCGCCACAGGTAAGCGGACCAGGAGAAGAATACATTCCAAATTTCAATCCCCTGTTATGCAGCCAATCGCCCAGCCCTTTCATATCGGGAAACTTTCCGTTAGGAAGGATGCTGCTGTCGGCAGCACGCCGGGGTTGCTGCCAGCCGTCATCAACATTGATATAATTCCAGCCGTGATCGGCCAGGCCCTTGTCCAGCAGCGCCTGGGCAGAGCTTTTTACTTTTTCCTCACTCACGCTGAGTCCCCAGCAATTCCAGCTGTTCCATCCCATTGGAGGCGTTAATGCAATAACACCGCCTGCCTTGAGCAGCAGCGATTGTGTAGCAACTCCCAATGCATTACTCACAGTAACAACTATACGATAATTGCCAGCCTCTTTTACCACGCCGGTAATCACGCCATGGACGCTGTCGATCATTAACCCTTCCGGCAGCCCCGATGCACGGAAATGAAGCGGTGCTGTTCCGGTGGCCGCCACTTTGAAAATGACGGGCGCACCCGGACTAACACCGTACACCGGGGCACTGTTAATCCGCGGTTCAGGCGCAGGCGCCGGGGTCTGGAGATAAGGCACGTCCAGTTCTCCTTTTAGCTGATGCCCGGTAGCCGTTTCTGTGAAGCAATAACGTAAACGGATACCCGCTCTGTGAGGCGCCTCCATGATAAACGCGCTTTTTGAGCCGGGTGTAAGTGTCATGGCCTCCACATGGCTCGCAATCTTTTTTCCGGCCGCTATATCAAATATATCGCTGCGGAGTGTACCCTTTACCGTAGTATTGAACACATTCGTCAATTTCACTGGCAGCGATGTTTTCTTATCACGGAACACAATCTGGTCTTCCGGCAGCGTTAGCCGGATACCATCAATTTTCCGGAGCAGATCCACGTAAGGTATGCCCATAAAGATCCCTCCTGTACCACCGCCATCAAACACTCTTACAGCTATCACGTTTTCCGCGTCCCAGCGGATAGCGCTGTCTGAAGCCGGAATATGATACTCCCGGATGTATGGCCACTTGCTGACATAACCACCCACGTCGTGCGGGAAGCTACCGGTTTGCCCTACCCGCACGCCATTCAGCCAGGTTTCATCTACATCATTTACATGCGCAAGATAAATCCTCAATGAATCTTTCCAGGCAGCCTGCTGCTTCAGGCTGCGGGGAATCATCACCTTCATACGGTACCAGCCATATCCGTGATAGTCCGGGAATCCCTGCGACTGCCACACTTCACCGGTTTTTATCCGCTTCCAGTGCCGGTCGTTGTAGCCTGGTGCAGCCCACTGCAGGGAGTCGCCTGTTGCAAACGCCGCTCCTTTCAACATCAGGGCATCAGGATGCTGGGCTATAGCTGGCAAAGCAAAACAGATCATTAATACTATAAACCATCCATGTTTCTTACACCCGGTCATTGTGTCTTTCTTTAGTTACTTATAACTTCGTCACGTTAGGCATTCTTATCGTCACTTCATAGCTGCCTTCAAATAGTATCTGGAAACCAAACCGTGGATTGGCTGCCCAGGCTTTGGCAGCGGCGCCATCCATCTTAATAAACCACGCCGGGATGCGGTAATAGATCAGGTAATTTACATAACCCGGGATCAGCTTGGACGGATAAGGAGCGATGGCATAGTCTGTGATCAGTGCAGTATCTGTTACAATCACCGGGTTAAACCTCGCATAGGAAGCAAAAGAGGGACGATCACCACGGGTAATCACTTCTCCGTTCTTCGGATTAAACAGTTTGCCGTTCTTATCCATGATCTTCAACATCACTTTGGTACCGGTAGCGGATACACGTTTTAATTCCATCGTTCCTTTCATCTCACCCGGGAAAGTATTGGTAACAGAGTCGAAACCGGGGATCACCGGTACTTCCGTCATACGGATATACTCCGGATCTTCAATATGCAGCCGGGCCAGATTCTGGTATACCCTGCTCCCGTTTACATTCGTTGCCTTCACATCAAACTCATACACCCCATTGGGAATAAAGGCGGAAGGCGATTTAAACAGGAATCCGCCGTTTACCGGGTTAAACTCAAAAGGCAACTCCTGCAAACTGTCCTGTTTTGCGCGTAAAAGAGCAATGGTGGTATCGGTATCCGGGTCAAAAGACATTTTATCTTTAAATACCCATACCGGGTACCTGGTGTTAAATGCCGCCGGCAATTTGCCACCGCCCACCGGCCGTATATCCAGCATTTCAAATTTTACCGGTGGTGTAGATCCATCAAATAAAATACCGGGATAGCGGGCGGTAATCCCTTTCGGAATAAATATCTCCGGACTTTTGTAACGGATACCATCGCTCAGAAAACCTTCTTCCACTTTGCTACATGCCGTATTCATCAATACAAATGCGATGATGGCGAATAAGATATATTTCATAGTCATCTTATTTTAGTTTTCCCTGTAAATATAAAATCCCATGTTGGCGTTGGCCTCTAACACATGCACCATACCCGTAGCAGTACGCACTTCAGAAGTTTGCACATACGCGTAAAAATCAGGTTCCGTGTTCTCGGTACCATCCGGTACGTCTTCATCTGCCAGTCCGAATACCCGCCGTATCTGTATCCTGTTGGTGGTTGACCGGATACCGCTTACATCGATATAATACTTCTCCAGCAGCAGGAAATAATTACCTTCACTATTGATGTTGGTAAAGCTCTTCTTTGTATAGCTCATGGCTTTTTTATCAAGTACGCCTTTGAATATATGCCGCCGCAGGAAGAACTTAATACTGTCTGTCGTCAAACTATCCAATGTGAATTTGATGTTCTCATTATTATACTTCCTTTGGATAGCGCGTGTTTGCTGCGCCAGGAAACTGGTCACACCCAAATTAGTGGGCGAAAAGAAGGTGATGTCGCCGTTGATCTCGTCTTTCATACCTGCGCGGTCAATCAGCATTACCACGGTATCCAGCACTTTACTTTCCTTCAGGAAATCGTAGGTCGACATCTTCCTGATCCTCTCCACGTCAGTATTACCTTCATTAACGAGGTAGTTATCTTTTTTACATGCTGCCAGGATCAGCAGTGATCCGAGTAACAGATGAATGATCTTCATGATGAATAATTTGGATAAAAATTAAATTTTACCTGCCCAGTATTTATTCTGTACCAGCAACCTGTTGTTATTGAACAACGCGGGATCCAGCGGCAGCAGGAAGCCTTCCTGGTTGTACCTGGAGGGCGTAAGCCAGGGAACCATCGACCGCTTCATTCTCACATCATCAAAATACAGCTGGCCTTCCATAAACAACTCGCGTGAGCGCTCCGTTATGATTTCATCCAGCAGGCTGTTGTAACTCAGCGGCGACTCGCTCACATACATCGCAGAGTCCATCTGCGGCAGGTTGCGCGAGCGGCGGAAACTCCGCAGCTGCGAATAGGCTTCTCCCAGTTGTCCTTTATACACGGCAATTTCCATGCGGTTCAGTAGCACATCTGCATAACGGATCAGGGAAACATTGTTATCCAGGTAAGGTTCCGCCTGTTGATTAGGATTGTTATAGATAATGTTACTGTATTTTGTAAAGATGGGTTGGGCGCCGTCTGCATCATATAGAAACAAGCTTCTGCGTATATCCGTATTAGGTAGTGTATCCTCCGGATTAGGTCCCGTTTGAATAATGCGGGGATACAGGTTACCAACGAAGCTGTTGCCCAGCAGCAGGTCGCTCCAGTCTGCTTTTGCCAGGACGGGAATCCTTAAAAACTTCATGGGCATCAGGTTGTTGGAACCTTCGTTATAAGCATACCGTGTATATAATTCAAAGATACTTTCGCGGGTGTTACCGGTAAATGCCTTTGCATACTGGATGCTGTCTATCTTCCCGTTGGGAGCCGGTAAGCCGTATAACCCACTGCCAATAATAGTTTCCACCAGTGCGGAAGCTTTGGCTACATCGGCCATATCGGGAGTGGCCTCAAACACCGGCTTTTTGATCACGCAGGCGCGCCACAGGTATACCTGGGATTGCAGCGCCATCACCGCAGCTTTATTAGGCACTGTGCCCCTGTTGGACTCCACTTCATATGCCATATCCAGGCAGTTGGCGGCCGAATCCAGGTCATTCAGTATTTGCTGCACCACCAGGTTCTTGTCTGTACGTGCCAGTGGTTTGTTGGCAATAGGATCAGGATCCGGTGTTAACACCAGTGGTACATCGCCAAAGGTGCGGAGCAGTTGAAAATAAACATAGGAGCGGATAAAAAGGGTTTGTCCGGCGATGTTTTTCCGGCCTTTTTCCGGATCATCGAGGAAGGTATCGTCCGGTATCAGTGGCAGTTTTTCCAGTATCAGGTTTGTTTGAAGAATAGTGCTGTAAAACCTCGACCAGTTCCGGAAAACATCCAGGTAGTTCATTTCAAATTTACCCACCTGTATGTTCCAGTCGGAGTTGGAAAAATAGGGTCCGCTCCTGATGATGATAAACTGATCACCCAGCGTCATGTCGCCCAGGTTATGAAAGTAATCCTGCTCAAGCATATTGGCGCGCAGCGAAGCGTATGCACCTGCCAATGCCTTCTTCATATCATTTTCCGACTTCCAGAATTTCTCCTCGTAAGTAGTATCCTTGGGCTCCTGGTTCAGCATTTTCTTACACCCCGATAAAAATGCTGCCACTATAATGATGATAATAAAAGTCCGTTTCATAAAAAGTGTTTAGCTGTTTTTAAAATCCTACATCAATGCCCAGTGTATATTTATGCGGGCTCGGATAGCCGACACCGTTATACTCGCCGTAAGGGTTCACATTTTCTGCATCCGGTAATCTTTTGGAAGCCTGGAACATATACACATTGTCCATCAGGCCGTAAAACCGCAGGCGGTTCAAATGCAGCGGCTTCAGGGCTTTTTCTTTGAGGGTATAGCCAAATGATACATTTTTGATCCTGAAATAATCACCTTTCTCCAGGAAGAAAGTTTGATCGGCACGATAGTAATAGCGGTAAGTACCGATATCCATTCTTGCATACTGGGCCTTATCACCGGGCTTACGCCAGATATTCATGGAAGAAAGATCTGACACCGCATATTTGGAGAACTCGTTACCGGAACCATCCCAGCCGTAGCGGCCATAGGTATCCGACTCATACAGGTTCAGCACATCTCTCTTAAACGTGAAAGTGCAAAGGAACCCGAAGGTGAAATTCTTCCAGTAAAAATTTTGCGTAATACCACCAGTGAGAAAAGGATTGGGATTGCCATACGGAATTTTATCTCCTGTGATACCTCCGTTAAAGGCATCGATAATACCATCGCCATCCAGGTCCGCAAAAATAAATTCTCCGGCTCTGAAAGGATTATTGGCAGCAGGATCATTCACGGCTCCCACCTGGAATTTCTTACCGGTATATTTGTCTGTGGGCACATCATCATCGGTAGCGTATACGCCCAGTGTTTTCAGCAGGTAGAAAGTATTCACTGCTTTTCCGCGGGTGAGAATATGCGTGGTATTAAACAAATTGCCAAAGGTAAGATCACGGTTATTGTTAGGCATACTTACCACCAGGTTTTGATTCATACTTACATTCCACATGATTTCCCAACGCAATGCACTCTTCTCCGGCATCACATTCCTGAACTGGAAATTGATATCAATACCGGAATTGCGTAATTGTGCACCGTTGGTTTTGGCGGTGGCAATACCGGTAGTACTTTGCAGGTTCATATCAATGAGTCCCGCTTTGCTATTCTTCACATATACATCGGCACTGAAATAATATTTGCCATTCATCAGTTCTGCCTCTATCCCACCGTTCCAGCTGGCGGTTTTTTCCCAGCTGATATCTTTCTGCGCTACACCACCAGAACCGAATTGCGGGGTAATAGTTACCGCGCCGTTGTATGTATTGGGGCTCAATCCGCTGCCATTATACCCGGCGGCGCCTACGTTATAAAGACTATACTGCAAATAATAATCGCCAGGCAGGTTACCCAGCACACCATAACTACCGCGCAGTTTCAGCATGGACAACCAGCTGGAATAGCGCCGCATAAAAGGTTCATTACTAATCATCCAGCCTGCTGAGATAGCGGGAAAATACCCCCATTTATTATCCGGTCCGAAGCTGGAAGCAGCATCCCCACGCAGGGATGCGGAAAAGAGATAGGTACTTTTATAATCATAGTTCACCCTTGAAAACAGGGAGAGAATACCAAAGGCCGCGTAGGACGAACTGCCGTACAGATAAGGTCCCTGCGGGAAACCATTCACTACCTGGATTTGGTCACTGGCGCCGCGATCGCCGCGCGCATAGGTATTTTGATAAGTGCTGTACTGTACTTCCTGCCCTACAATGGCGTTAATGGTGTGTTCTTTTCCTTTTCCAAATACAGCGTTCCAGTTCAGGTCATTGGAGGTGGTATAACTTTGCTGCAACCCGCTGCTAGAGGAAGCAGAGTTGCCAAGGTCTGAATTCAATTCACCCGGCACCGACACATCGCGGCGGCTCATTACCATCGACACTGAGTTACGCGAGCGGAACGACAACTGGCTGGATAACCGTAACTGCACAGAGATATCGCCATTTACCTGGTTATCCGTGTTGATATCCATATTACTGGAATAGCGTCCTAATACGCGCTGCAAGCTGTTTTCATCCGGTGCAAACAGGGAGGAGGGCATGCTTTGTCCTACTGCTCCAAAAAGATCTGCACTGCCGGAACCGCGTCCTCTTTCCATGCGGGCCAGCCGGATATTGGGTACTACTTCCAGCGCACCGTTTTTGGTACGTATAGAAGAGGAGTAGTTAAGCGTATAGCGTTTAAATCCCGAGGCTTTCACAATGCCATCTTCCATGTACATACCAGCCGACAGGCGATAAGTATTGTACTCCGTTCCCCCGTATACGTTAAAGTCCACGTTCCGCACAAATCCGTTGCGGTAAAACAAGCGTTGCCAGTCGGTCGACTTATTCAGATCCGGGTTCAGGCTGTCTGTCATGATGAGATTTTTATGCGTCAGCCTGTCGTAGTTATTTTCAAACGCATCATCATACAGGCGGATCTTTTCGCGGCGTTCTGCCGCGCCCACCAATATCTGGCGGAGTTTAGGGATCTGCGTTAAACCGCCATAGGCCGACACGCTGAAGCGCGGCGCACCGGTACGGGCACGTTTTGTTTTGATAATGATTACGCCGTTGGCGCCACGGGAGCCATACACAGCCGCGGCAGCCGCATCTTTCAGCACATCAACCGATTCTATTTCGTTGGGGTTCAAACCGGCGATATTGTTGGTACCGGTACCAATGTCCGGTCCCACCATATCATCGTTGAACTGCGGTACGTCATCAATTACATACAGTGGCTTGTTTAATATTTTATACTGATTGCTTTGGTAAGAAGTACCGATAGCGGTATTACCCCTCACGGAGATGGTGGGTGCCGCGCCGGGTTCCCCGGTGAAGTTCTGCACATTTACGCCGGCCATGCGTCCCTGCAGCAGTTGTTCAAAACTACCGGCAGGAATGTTTTCAATGTCTTTTCCTTTGATGCTGGAAACGGCAGCAGTAGCTTTACGCCGGTTCACCGTCTGGTAGCCGATCACCACTACATCTCCCAGTGCGCCGCTCTGAGCGGTGAGCACTACGCTGAGATGTGTGCGGCCTTTTAATTTCTGTTCCTGTTTAAGATAGCCGATAAAACTGAACTCTAAAGTAGCATCAGGTGGCGCTGCCAGGGAAAATTCCCCCTTGTCGTCCGTAACTACCCCCTGGGAGTTCCCCTTAATTTTGACCGAGGCGCCGGGCAGTGGCCCACTTCTTTCATCTGTAATTTTGCCGCTGACTTTTACGTTCTGGGCAACAGATGGTAAGACCGCCAATAAGGCGATAAAGGCCATGACAATTTTTTGCATGGGATTAGGTTTAAGCAGTGTTGAAAAATTCTGGTTGATATACGATGTTACAGGTCCGCACACAGTGCGTAGACTAGATATAAGATTTTATTCCGGTTGATTTATTTTAATTGTATTGTTGACAATTGTTATTACAAATCTATCTAAAAGGACCGGATATTACTTCCCGGAAATTAACTGATAGGTTGCTGATTTTAACTGGTAAGGAGGGAAAAGGGGAACATCTCTCAACGGAGACGTTCCCCGCAGGATTATAATTTGTAAAAACGCCAGCTGGAGGTAAAATCCTTTGGCACAGGCTTATTCAACAGGATGGCCCGGAGCATTTCAACAGGCATCATATTCTCCCGGAGCACCGCGTCATGATATTGTTTGAACGACATCTTACCACTGTCTACCAGTTCTTTCTTCAGCGCTTCAAACTGCAATCCGCCAATCATATAGGCGATCTGGTACAGCGGGCTGTAACCGCCAACAAAAGAACGGCGTACTTCTCCTTCTGCGTTTGCCCGCTCGTGGCCTACGCGGTCTACCAGGAAATCAATACATTGCTGCGGCGTCCACTTACCGGTGTGATAGTTAATAGAGAAGATAATGCGCGCGCAACGGTGCTTACGCCAGAACAACATACCAACGCGGTCTTCCGGCGACTTTGCAAATCCCTGGTCCCATAGCAACCGTTCCCAGTACAGGGCCCATCCTTCGATCCAGAAAGGCGTTTCAAAATGGCGGTATGTTTTATAGCGGTTCTGCATAAACTCCTGGAGGGCGTGTCCTGCCAACAGTTCATGGTGAACGGTGGCGCGGGAAAAGTGCGGGTTGTTACCACGCATACTCATCATTTTGTCTTCCTGGCTCATGCTGCTAACGGGATAGGATACACTAAACTCTTCTCCACCGGTGAAGAACGGGTTCACCAGCTGCCGCTCCGGCGTCATCATGATCATGCGCCAGGTTTCTTCCGCGAGCGGTGGCAGGGTGATCAGGTCGTGTTGCTTTATAAAATCCACGGATTCATTGTAAAGCTTCACCATCTCAGCAGGTTGATCTGCCGGGGGCACGTAACTGTTCTTTACTTTCTCCATGGCTGCTTTCCAGTCTGTTCCCAATCCCATTTCTCGGGTGGCTTTTTCCATTTCCGCATCGCACCAGGCAAACTCTTTATTGGCAATGGCCAGCAGTTCCTCTGGTGTATAAGGAATCATTTCCTCCTGTAATCCTTTGATCAGCGCGGCTCTTCCGATAGGGTGACCGGCAATACCACTGCCATCATCAGGCATACGGGCGGTACTTTTTTCTTTATTGGAGAAAGTAGTGCTGTATGTTTTCAGGAGGCTGTCTACCTGTTTATAGGGAGCGGGTACCCACCAGGAAAACAGCGGATCATAACCGTTATAAAAATTAAAAGCATTTCCCAGTGCTTCCCGTAAGCCTCTCAGGGTAGAGATGCCGCGGCGGATCTGCGGCAGCGTGAGCGAGCTGTCGCCTTCCAGCTGCTGCCTTTTTTTGATGATCTCCCTGGCTGTTTCGCTCAGCTGGGCGGCCAGTGCCGCTGCATCGGGTTTCTCCCCCCGGCGGCGATGCTGCTCTACCTGGTAAATTTTATCGGCAAAGGGAAACCATTTTTTTACCTGTGCGCTTTCCTGTTGTGCAAGTAACAGTTCCTCCATTGTTTGTGAAAGCCGGCGTTTAAACAGGGTGTAATCTACCTGGGCGCCTACATTAAGCCCCGCATAGTTCAGTTGCTCCAGCCGTTGCTGGTAGCTTTTTACCAGGGTGGTCATGCGGGTGAACCCTTCCGGCGAGCTGTCTACAAAGTAAAACCGGCGCAGGTTACCGGCATCCGCATCATATTGCACCATGATGTTATTCACTTCGCTGGTCTGGAGATACAGGTCATTATCTGCAGATTGAGCGGAGGCTGTTGCCTGCTGCAGCAGCACGCAGGCGAGGAGCATGTATAATTTCTTCAAAAGAGGCATATTTTACTCGTTTATATTTCTGTCAGGCGGATTAATATTCAACAGGCTTTTTACAAAGAAATCGCGGCGTTTAATTCGTCCGTAGGGGCCTCCGTCGCTGTGCCCCATACCGGGTACCGGCAGGAATTCGAAGGTCTTTCCTTTTTTAATCAATGCGTTGATCACGCGGTAAGTAGATTCCGGCGGCACGTTTGTGTCGGCCTCTCCCACTATCAACAGCAGGCTCCCCTGCAATTTCCCGGCATTGGTTACGTTGGATTGTTCTTCATATTCTTTGCCTACAGGGTATCCCATCCATTGTTCATTCCACCATTGCTTATCCACCCGGTTATCATGACAGCCACAGGAAGCCACTGCTGCCTTATAAAATTCGGGATGAAAGAGCAGCCCGCCCAGTGCGTTTTGTCCGCCGGCGGAAGTTCCGTATAGCCCTACCCGTGAGGTATCCACAAAGGGATACTTTTGGGCCAGTGCCTTGATCCATAGAATGCGGTCCGGGAAACCTGCATCAACCAGGTTCTTCCAGCATACATCGTGGAATGCCTTTGATCGGTTGGCGGTGCCCATGCCATCGATCTGCACTACAATAAATCCAAGATCAGCCAGGCTTTGCATATCGATATAATAACTCATAAAACTCTTGGGTACAAACGCATCCTGCGGACCTGCATAGATATTTTCCACTACCGGGTACATTTTCGTGGAGTCGTAATCTGTTGGCCGGCACATTACCCCCCAGATATCTGTTTTGCCATCGCGGCCCTTCGCCGTAAAAGGTACGGGGAAAGGCACGCCGGTAGCTTCCCAGCCGCTCACGTCTGTTTTTTCCAACACGGTGATCAGTTTCCCGTCGGACGTGCGGCGCAGTTCATTTACCGGTGGCACGTTTACCTGTGAGTATTTATCTATAAAATATTTTTTATCGGGAGAAAAGATTGCCTGGTGGTTACCCGTGGCCGGAGTGAGGTCCAGCAGATGCTGACCGGCGAAGTCTGTTCGGTAGTAATGGAGGAAGTAAGGATCTTCCCCGGCATTCCTGCCCCCTGCCCTGAACCAGATCTCTCTTTTCTTTGCATCTACGCTGTCTATATCCCGGACTACCCAATCACCTTTTGTTACCTGGTTTTTAATTTCGCCGGTGAGGGTATTCACCAGGTAAATATGCCGCCAGCCGTCTTTTTCGGACGTCCAGAGGAGTTCATTGGTTTCCGGCAGGTAATGGGTATAAAGGCGCGATTCGTAGATGAAGGAGGGTGTTTTTTCATCCAGTATGGTGCGGGTATTGCCGTTGGTGGCGTCTACTTCTATCACGCGGAAGCGCTGATGGCCGCGGTCTACTTTTTCATAAAGGAAGTAGCGCGGGTCTTTATGCCGCCAGTGCAGTTCCGGTGCTTCAAAAAAATCGATCTGTTCTGTTTTTACTTTAGCAGTGGTTTTTCCGGCCAGGGTAAACAGGTACATATCGAAGGTGGTAAACGGATCGCCCGGTTGCTTATAGGGTTGCGAGCGCAGTTGTCCGCGGGTGGTACCGGGTACGTCGGTGAGTATGTAGTACACGGAGGAATCTTCCACGGGGTGAATGCGGTAACCGACCAGGTATTTGCTGTCGGGCGACCAGGCCAGGGCGCCATAGTAGTCGCCGGAGGCTTTTCCGTCTGTTGTAAACGGTGTAAGGGCGCCGGTGGCTACCGAGCGTACATACACGTTACCATCTATCGTGGTGGCGACCCATTGTTTATCCGGGGATACGCTATCTGTTGCAAAACTCTCCCAGCGACTGGGTTCATGTCGCCTCACCGGACGGGTAGCGGGGTAGTCTTTAGCCAGTTGCGCAATTTTTGCGGTGTCGGTGATCACCTCTTTTTTACCGGTGGCAGCCGTCACAAGATAACCTGTTTTACTGCTGTCTTTCCCTGTAACCACATACCAGAACGACTTCCCGTCGGGCAGCCAGTTGGCCTCCACGTTGTGCCGGAAGATGGTTTTCCGGGTAATACTGTCCAGCAGCTGTACTTTTTTATATCGCTGCAATATCTCTGCATGTGAAGGCAGGTAAGGTGTTGGCTTGTTTTGCTGTGCGAGCAACAGCCCGGTTGGCAGGCTCCATAAAATCACCAGGTAAAGAAATCGTTGGTATTTCATAAGTTGTGTTGATCCGCTATAATTAAATGTATACTGGACAGTTAATATTTACTCCCTGTCCGATTATTTTTTAAAAGTACATCAGGCATTGATTAGATTTTAAACGTTTTTTAATAACTTGTTCTCATATCTTCACCTAAATTTGGTTGCAATCTCTTCAAAGGTGTTAAAAAAAGAATAATGTAAGTGCATGAAAGTATTACAGTTTACGATACCTGTGGCGCATGATAAAACCATTATCACACAAAAGGACTGGCTGCCGGCTTTTTACCCGCATCTCCATCGTCATGAGGAAATCCAGCTTACGTGGATCCAGCATGGGCATGGTACTTTGATAGTAGAAAATAATATGCATGCCTTCTGGTCGAATGAAATATACTGGATAGGCAGTAACCAGCCGCATGTATTAAAGAGCGAAGAATTGCCTTTTGGCAGCAAGAATAAAAAGAATGTGCAGGCCCTAACCCTTTTCTTCAACCCGGAAGGCAAGCTGGGACCCTTGTTTGGCTTGCCGGAGTTTAAAAAGATAAAGTCTTTTATAGATCAGTCGCAAAACGGGTTTAAGGTACCGGAGGCCCATGTAGTGGAAATATCCAGCCGGTTGCTGAAAATCCACCAGTCGCAGGGCATTGCACAGTTCCTGGCATTTGTGGAGCTGATCAATTTCTTCCTTACTATTAAGGACCTGGAGCCACTGATCACCGGGTCAAGGTTATCTGCTGTAAATGAACAGGAAGGAATCCGGATCGGGTACATCTACAATTATATCATGCAGCATTATGATGCGGAAATAAAGCTGGAAGATATTGCCCGGGAGGCGCATATGACGCCGCAGGCTTTTTGCCGGTATTTCAAAAAACATACGCGATTAACGTTTGTATCATTCCTGAATGAAGTACGCATCAATGAGGCCTGCAAAAAGCTGGCAGGCGGGTCGTATGATAGTATTGCCACCGTTGCCTACAACTGTGGTTTCAACAGCATAGCGAATTTTAACCGGGTATTTAAGAGTATTACCCGCAAATCGCCCCGCAGTTACCTGCGGGAATATGAGCAGCTGGAAAACCCGCCACCGGGCACTGCAACAAAATCTGCATAGTATTGATCAAAAAGCGAATAGAATTGCCAGCAAAGTAACTGTAGTTTTAGGGGAGATAAACCTGTAATATCAACCAAACTACGATTCGCTACTATGTCAGACGCTCCTACCTTTAAGCCGTCCATCAAGTTGCTGGATGCTACTATGATTGTAGCCGGCAGCATGATCGGCTCCGGAATTTTTATTGTCAGTGCAGATATTACCCGTCATACCGGGAGCGCCGGATGGCTGTTGCTGGTATGGCTGATCACCGGTTTTATGACCCTTACGGCTGCATTGAGCTACGGAGAACTGAGTGGTATGTTTCCTCGGGCAGGCGGCCAGTACATCTACCTGAAAGAAGCCTATAATCCTATGACAGCCTTCCTGTATGGCTGGAGTTTTTTTACCGTGATACAAACGGCTACCATTGCCGCAGTGGGCGTAGCCTTCGCCAAATTTACCGCCTACCTCTTGCCGGCTTTCAGTGAAGAAAACGTGTTATTGTCGGCAGGAACGCTGCATATCACTGCTGCGCAGCTGCTTTCCATCGGGGTAATTGTGTTACTGACCTATATGAATACACGGGGTATTGAAGGAGGTAAAATTATTCAGACAACTTTTACACTTACCAAACTGGTAAGCCTCGCTGCGCTGATCATATTCGGACTGCTGGCGATTAAACCCGAAATATGGCAGGCCAACTGGCAGCATGCGTGGAACCTGCATCCCCTGACAACAGGTGGCAGTATATCGTCATACAGTACCATTGCCGCTTTTGGCGCTATTGCTTCCGCCATGGTAGGATCGGTGTTCAGCAGTGACTCCTGGCATAATGTAGCTTTTGTTGGCGGGGAAATAAAAAATCCCCGGAGGAATATCGGGTTAAGTCTTTTTTTAGGAACCGCGATCGTCACCATCATTTATGTGCTAACCAATATTACCTATCTCGCCGTATTGCCTTTGTCAGAAATTGCAAATGCACCAAAAGATCGTGTAGCCGTTTCCGTATCACAGGCGGTGCTGGGAAATACAGGCACAGTACTTATTGCAGTAATGATCATGATATCCACTTTTGGTTGTAACAACGGGCTTATACTTGCAGGTGCGCGGGTGTACCATACCATGGCCAAAGATGGTTTGTTTTTTAAAAAAGCAGGAGATTTAAACCGTTCTGCCGTGCCTTCCTTTGCATTGTGGATACAATGCCTCGTGGCATGCTTATGGTGTCTCAGCGGCCGTTATGGCGACTTATTGGATATGATCTCTTTTGTGGTGGTGGCCTTTTATATGCTTACCATAGCAGGCATCTTTATCCTGCGGAAGAAGCGCCCGGATGCCGACCGGCCTTACAAAGCGTTTGGATACCCGGTGTTGCCGGTGCTGTATATTTTAATGGGTATTGCTTTCTGCGGATTGCTGTTTGTTTATAAGCCACGATTTACCTGGCCGGGACTATTTATAACGCTGTCCGGTATACCCGTGTATTATTTTGCCAACAGGAACAACATCCGCGATAACGCATCTATCAAAAAAGAAAATATAACCACCGCTGATTCTTCTTACTAAATTATCTGTCAACCAGGGGGACTATCAAAAAATAGTCCCCCTCTTTTTTTGTGCCTTCCCCTATAAGCGTATCCCCTACGCCTTTTCGAAGTATTAATATATAATTAATCCAGTATTATAACCAGGCAAAAAACTATACATGTACATTTACAAAATTCGTTACCTTTCTGACAGAAACTGATGCGATGTTATGTAGACATGTAATTCCTTTTCTGAGTAAGCATTACGACGTGCCATATTGATCATGTGAAAGACCAACTTTTTTTCATCTCTTTTGGGGATCCAGTGAATTATATAAAAAACTGCCTCCAGCGGGCAAATGTGCAATAACGATTTAGCAACTTTTATTTTATAACAACCAAAAAACTAAGCGACAACACGAGAGACAGGCCGTATATCTGTTCCATTCACGTTTCTATTCAAGTTCACGTCTTATTCATTAATTATGAGGTACTCATTCACTGGAAAATTATGCTTTCTGATGGTCTTTCTATGCGCTGCCACCAGCGCAGTATTTGCTCAAAAGACCCTTACCGGAAAAGTTACCGGCGCGGCAGACGGTGCAGGTCTGCCTGGTGTAAACGTAATCATAACCGGCACCGCCAGCGGCGCCAGTACTGATGCAAAAGGGAACTACACCCTTTCTTTACCGCCGGGTGCTAAATCGGTTTTGTTCTCGTTTATCGGCTACGAACCACAAACGGTTACCATCGGTGAACAAACCGTTATCAACGTATCACTGGCCGCAGCCACCAAAGGATTAGGTGAAGTAGTGGTAGTGGGTTACGGTGTGCAAAGCCGCCGCGACGTTACCGGTACCATCGCTTCCGTTAAAGGAGCCGACATCAAAAACCTTCCTGTATCAGACGCCGCGCAAGCCATCCAGGGCCGCGTAACAGGCGTGGATATTGTACGGTCGGATGCAGCCCCCGGCAGCACGCCTGCCATCCGTATCCGCGGTACAGGCACCATCAATAATGCCGACCCATTGATTATTATAGATGGCGTACCGGCAGGTGGACTCGCAGATGTAAACCCTAACGACATCGCCTCCATGGAAATACTTAAAGATGCGTCTTCCTCCGCAATATATGGTACCCGTGCCGCCAACGGCGTGGTGATCATTACCACCAAAAGAGGAAACTATGGAGAAAAACTGAAAGCATCGGTCAACTTCTATCGCGGCGTTACCAATACCATCCGCTATATCCCGCTGCTCACCGCACCCGACCTGGTAAAACTGAAACAGGAACGCTATACCAACGATGGCGTGGCAATAGAGCCCATCTGGCAGGATCCTTACTACGCCACTCAACGCACCGACTGGCAAAAAGCATTGTTCGGCTCCGGTGATATTACCAATGCAGATGTAAGCCTGCGCGGCGGCAACAACACCTCCAATTATATGCTCAGTGCCGGTTATTATAATGAAAATGGTATCATCACCAATTCCTATTTCAAAAGATACTCGGTGCGCATTAACTCAGAACACAAGCTGGGTAAGCGTTTGAAAGTAGGTGAAAATCTGCAGCTCACCTATAAACAAAACAGCGGCCCGGATACCTACTCTTCCCAGACAGGCCTTATTTTCAGCGCCCTGCGCTTTAACCCCGCCATCCCCGTTCACAACCCCGATGGCAGCTGGGGCACCTCCAAAGCCAGCAATGAACTCGGTGATATCAACAACCCCGTATACACCGCGGAAACCACCGACACCTGGACCAAAAACTATCGCATGCTGGCCAGCGTATACGCTGAACTGGAAATCATGGATGGCCTCACCCTGCGCGCCAACTATGGCTTTGACGGCAGCCTGATGAACCAGTTCAACTTCGCGCCTAAAGTACTGGATCAAACCAGGGCACGCGATCATGCAGAACTTTTCAATCGCAGCGAAAGCTATAACAACCAGCTGAGCGAAATTTTCCTTACCTACAATAAAGTGCTGGCAAACGTACATCACCTCACCGTTACCGGTGGCTACTCCCAGCAAACCTATAACGGCTCCTGGAACCAGGCGGAAAGATGGGGCTTTAACGATGAATCGAAAGACCAGCTGGTACTGAGTAACGGGAACGATATTCACGATGCAAAAGGCAATTATTTTAATGCCAACGCTATCGCATCCGGGTTTATCAGGGGCTTCTATGGCTTCAAGGATAAATACCTGGTCACCGTTACCTTCCGTGCAGATGGCTCGTCGAAGTTCTCACCGGATCAACGCTGGGGCTACTTCCCCGCTTTCTCCGCAGGCTGGCGTATTTCAGATGAAACCTTCTTTAAAGACAACGTAAAGGCCGTGAGCAACCTGAAAATCACAGGCGGCTGGGGACAGCTCGGTAATCAAAACGTAACGGAGTTTCAATACCTCGCACAGATCGATAAAGACCGCCGCTATAACTTCGGCGAAACAGCCTACACCGGCGTATGGAACTCAAGGCTCGCCAACCCCGATATCACCTGGGAAAAGGCCGAAATGACCAACATCAGCCTGGAAGCCGGCTTCTTCCACGATAAACTCAATACCACCATCACCTGGTTCAACAAAAACACCAAAGACATGCTGGTACCCGCTCCTGAAATGGACCTCCACGGCACTTCCGCCATCCCCGACCGTAACCTCGGTCAGCTGAGCAACAAAGGCTGGGAAGTGGAAGTAGGCTACCAGGGCGGCAACGACAAGTTCCATTACAATGTAAGCGCCAACGCTTCTTTTATTAAAAATGAAGTAACCAAACTATACGACCCTTCTTCCTATATCGGTTCCACTCCCTATGGCCGGCAGGGACAGGAAATTTCCCGCACCTATGTAGGTCAGCCACTGGCCTCTTATTATGGCTGGAAAACAGGTGGAATCTACCAGACCGCTGATGAGATCAACAACGATCCCAACATCAACAAA
This sequence comes from Chitinophaga sp. ARDCPP14, assembly GCF_051362515.1. Taxonomy (NCBI): domain Bacteria; kingdom Pseudomonadati; phylum Bacteroidota; class Chitinophagia; order Chitinophagales; family Chitinophagaceae; genus Chitinophaga; species Chitinophaga sp. ARDCPP14. Next base: position 240,238 of record NZ_JBKIXB010000012.1, read on the forward strand.
GATCCCAACAAAGCCAATATCAAACCGGGTGATGTGCGTTTCCTCGATACCAACGGTGACAATATCGTAAATGATAAAGACCGTGTAAACCTGGGCAGCCCCAATCCTAAAATGGTATACGGCATCCAGGCCAGCGCCGGTTACAAAGGGTTTGACCTGAGCCTTTCCTTTGCGGGTGTGAGTGGCGTAAAACTTTACAACGCCGATAAAATGCAGGGCATGGATCCCAACTATCCATATAACCTGTATGCAGATGCGCTGAACCGCTGGCATGGCGCCGGCACCAGCAATTCCGTACCAAGGATGACCCTGGGCAATGCCAATCAGAATAACCGCACCTCCGACCGCTTTGTGGAAAACGGCGATTACTTCTCCCTGAAAAACGCATCGCTGGGATATACCATTCCTTCCAAAGTATGGGGCCGCAGCGGCATTTCAGATATCCATGTATACGTGGCCGCGCAAAACCTGTTTATCCTCACCAACTACTCCGGTTTAACTCCGCAGCTGGGTTATAACTACGGTACCGGCGATGGTAACAGGCAGAGAGGAGTAGACGTAGCCGCCTATCCGCAGGCCAGGACCTTTACTTTTGGCGCTACCCTCAACTTTTAATTCACGGCAACCTTAAATTAACTACTATGCAACGGATCAAATATATATTAGTACTCACGGCATTACTCTTTGCCGGCTGTAAAAGCGTACTCGATGTATCTCCCAAAGGAGTGTACAGCACCGGCAACTACTGGCGCAACCAAAGCGATGCCCTTGACGGGGTAACCGGTATCTATAATGTTTTACTGGAAGAAGATTATACCGGCTTTAATGAGTTTGTATTCGATAACTGCTCAGACGACCAGGTACGCGGCGGCGACCATGATTATGACGCCGTGATAGAAGACTTCACCTACGATGCTTCCACCTACAGCGTACGGGTAGGATGGAGATGGAAATATGAAACGATTAACCGCTCCAACAACGTGCTGATCTATGTTCCTAAAATTACAGACATTGATCCGGACATCAAGAACCGTTGTCTCGGTGAAGCACACTTCTTCCGCGCATTCGCCTACTGGCGCCTGCTGCTGATCTATGGCGAAGCCCCTATCATCACAGAAGATGATGTGCTCAAATCTTTCTATAACAAACCAAAAGTAACGGCCGATGAACTGCGGGCCCAGATAGAAAGCGATCTCCTGGCCGCCGCCGACCAGCTTCCTGAAACCTACGACGACGCCAATAAAGGCCGCGTAAGCAAAGGTACCGCCTGGGGACTGTTATGTAAACTGTATATGAACTGGTCGAAACTGGACAAAGCCATCGAATACGGCAGCAAAGTAGTTAGTAATACTAACTATAAACTGGCAACAAACTATGCCGATAACTTCAGTGTAGCCACCGGCAACAATTCAGAAATGCTGCTCGCCGTTCAAACAGTAGACGGAAACGGCTACTCCGATTTCATCACCTATCATGCTCCACGCAACTGGAACGGATGGAGCTTCTTCTACCCTACCAAAGGACTGGTAGATGAATTTGAAGCAGGCGATCCCCGCAAGAATATCTGCATCATGCAACCCGGTGATAAAGTAAATATCGGTACCGGTATTGCCACTTATGAAGCATCAGCTTCCTGGAGCGGTTATCATTATAAAAAATTCTGTAGCTGGAAACCTTCCGGCGGACTCGACTACTCCCTCAAAACACCGTTGATGCGCGCCGCGGATATTTACCTGCTGGTGGCAGAAGCAAAGATCCGTTTAAACGGCCCGGGCGCCGGCGACTCGGAGCTCAATGCCGTTCGCAAGCGCGCTTCCGCCAGTTTACCGGCCGTTACCAATGCCGGCATGGCAGCACTGATGCATGAACGCAGGGTGGAACTATGCGGGGAAAATGAACGCCACCAGGACCTCCTGCGCTGGGATAAAGCCAACCTCATAGACATTGTGGCGTTGTACAAGAAACCAAAGCTGGCGTATGATGGTACCGTGATTACACGAGGGGGAGCCCCACGTATTTTCACGAAGCCTAAAAACTACTTCTTCCCGATGCCGCAACAGGAAATCGACAGAAGCAAAGGCACACTGGTGCAGAATCCGAATTATTAGTGCGAAGGGCCGCCTTCGGCGGCTTTTAAATTGTCTTGGAGCAGGATTACGCTGATTTTGCTGATTATAAGGATTTGATCTTTTGGATTTTTATAAGATTAAGGAAGACAGAAGCGAATATTTAAAAGACTTCGGGGAGATATAAGCGGATATACTCGCTTAAATCTCCCCGAAATCATTTATAAATCCAAAAGTTCAAATCCCTATAATCAGCAAAATCAGTGTAATCCTGCTCCAAGACAATTTAAAAACCGCCGAAGGCGGTCCTCCCCTTACTTCACCGAAAACTTATACACCGTTGTTTGTGAAAACGTTTCACCCGGTTTCAGGATTACGTTCGGGAAAGAAGGTTGATTAGGAGAATCGGGGAAGTGTTGTGTTTCCAGGCAAAGCGCCGCGTTCTGCACATACTTCTGCCCGTTACGTGTATTCGTGAGCGTGCCATCCAGGAAGTTGCCGGTATAGAACTGAATACCGGGTTGGGTGGTAGCTACTTCCATATAACGGCCGCTGGTTGGGTCGTACAGGGTGGCAATGGTTTCCAGCACCCCTTCCTGTTTGTCCAGTACCCAGTTATGATCATATCCGCCTTTTACTTTGCCGATATCAGCACCGATCTTTTTGGCAGTGGTAAAATCCATTGGGGTACCTTTTACCGGGTCCAGTTTGCCGGTAGGAATCAGCTTATCATTTACCGGGGTATAACGGCTTGCCTTCAGCGACAACTCGTGTCCGAGGATGGTGCTGTCTTTTCCCGCAGAAAGATTAAAGTAAGCGTGGTTGGTAAGGTTTACCGGGGTCGCTTTATCGGTGGTTGCCTTGTAGGTGATCTGCAGGGCGTTGTCCGGTGTAAGCGTGTATACCACCGTAGCCTGGAGGTTACCGGGATATCCTTCTTCTCCGTCTTTGCTGTTATATACCAGTTGCAGGCTGCTGTCGCCGGCAGGCGTGGCTGCCCATACTACCTTATCAAATCCTTTCAGTCCGCCGTGAAGCGTGTTGCCGTTATTATTAGCGGCGAGTTTGTATTCCTTGCCATCCAGTGTAAACTTAGCATTGGCAATACGGTTGGCATAACGGCCTACCAGTGCGCCGAAATAGGGCTGGCCTTTTTGCTGGTAGCCTGAAAGTGAGTCGTAAGACAATACCACATTGCCTTTCTGTCCTTGTTTGTCGGCAGTAATGATATCTGTGATAGTACCGCCGTAATTCAGGATCTTTACTTCCATTCCGTTTGCATTCTGCAGGGTATACTGCAAAACTTCCTGGCCATCTGCCTGGCCAAAGCTTTGTGGGCCAGCTGTTACAGCCGTTGCTGTGGAATCCTTACTTTCTTCCGTCTTCGCAGCATTGTTGTTGCAGGAAGCCAGCATGGTGCCACCGGAGATCACGAGGGCGGTTAGCGCCTTAAAGTTCATGTCCATAACGTATTTTGATGTTAAGTGAAAAAGAGTCACTAAATATCGGGATAATCCGGCTAAAGTCAAATATTTTTATTTAAAATTTATTGTCACAAGAACAATTAAAACGCGATTGATTAAAATACGTGTACTTTCTGTCAATAATTGGAAAGTAAGTATACACCGGGCGAACTAGCTTTAGCCTGTTAAATTCTGATGAAATGAAAAGACTGCTCCTTACGGGATTGTTGCTGGCCGGCAGCGTTCCGCTGTACTATAGCGCCTGTGCCCAATCTTATGTACCAGGGTGGAAAGAAAGCAAGATGAAAGTGTTGCCTACAGCCACTATAAAAGCATACCCGTTCCCGATAACGGACGTCACCCTCCTGGACGGCCCCTTTAAAACGGCTATGCAGGCGGATGCGCGATACCTTTTAAAAATAGATCCCGATCGCCTGCTGTCGGCTTTCCGCACCAATGCGGGATTGCCCGCAAAAGGGAAGCAATATGGCGGCTGGGAAACCGGCGGGCTGGCAGGCCACACCATGGGTCATTACTTGTCGGCCTGCGCCATGCAATACGCCGCCACCAAAGATACCGCCTATCTTAACCGGGTGGCCTACCTGGTAAGCGAGCTGGCACTGTGCCAGCAAAACCGCCGCAATGGCTATATCGGGGCCTTCCCCAACGATAATAAGCTCTGGTCTGAAGTCGCTGCCGGCGATATCCGCTCCAGGGGCTTCGATCTTAACGGTGGCTGGTCGCCCTGGTACACCGTACACAAAATTATGGCAGGGTTACTGGATGCATGGCTCTACTGTAATAACGCGGAAGCATTGAAGGTAAACAAAGGTATCGCCGACTGGACCGGTGACGTCATCAAAAACCTGTCGGAAGAACAGATGCAGAAAATGCTGATCTGCGAATACGGCGGGATGGCGGAAACACTGGTGAATACCTACGCCCTGAGCGGCGATAAAAAATACCTGGACCTCTCCTATCGCTTTTATGATAAACGTATCCTTGATTCACTGGCTATCGGGAAAGATATATTACCAGGCAAGCACTCCAATACCCAGATCCCTAAAGCCATTGCCAGCATCCGCAGGTATGAGCTGAACAAAGATCCCAAAGATGCCGCCATTGCCAGGTATTTCTGGGAAGTGGTAACCAGGGATCACTCCTATGCCAATGGCGGTAACAGCAACTATGAGTACTTCGGACCAGCAAGACAGCTCAATGAATCGCTCACAGACAATACCACCGAAACATGTAACACCTATAACATGCTCAAGCTCACCAGGCACTTGTTTGCATTGGAGCCACAGGCGCGTTTCATGGACTACTACGAAAAAGCATTATACAATCATATCCTGGCATCGCAGCATCACGAAACCGGTATGATGTGCTACTTCATTCCCCTCCGCATGGGCGGCCACAAAGAATACAGCGATGAGTTTGAAACCTTTACCTGCTGCGTAGGCTCCGGAATGGAGAATCATGTGAAATACGGTGAAAGCATTTATTACCGCGGCGCCGATGGCAGCCTGTTTGTGAACTTGTTTATTCCTTCCGTACTTGAATGGAAAGACAAAGGTATTACAGTAAAGCAGGAAAATAACCTCCCGGCAAATAATCGTATAACCCTCACCGTTAGCACTAAGAAAACAACGTCATTTACCCTTCGCATCCGTAAACCGGCATGGGCGCGACCAGGTATTACACTGAAAGTAAATGGTACGGAGCAATCCCTGCAAACAGATGAAAGCGGATACTTCGTGGTTACCCGGAGCTGGAAAAACAGCGACCAGGTAACGCTTACCCTGCCAGCCGATGTGTATACAGAGGCGCTTCCCGACAATCCTAACAGGCAGGCATTGTTTTATGGCCCGGTGTTATTATCCGGTATACTCGGGGAGAAAGAACCCGATCCGGTAAGCGGCGTTCCGGTACTGGTAGCGCCTAACGGGCAACCCAGCACCTGGATCAATCGTAGCAACGACCCCGGCACACTGGTGTTCCGCACTGCCGGCACCGCAAAGCCAATGGACGTTACACTTACGCCCTTTTACCAAACCCGTAATGAGTATTACACCGTATACTGGGATGTGTTTACGCCGCAAAGCTGGCAGGAACAGCAGGGGAAATATGCAGCGGCTAAAAAAGCGCAGCAGGAGCTGGATGCGCGTACTACCGACATTCTTCGCCCGGGTGAAATGCAACCGGAACGTGATCATGAATTCACCGGCGAGAAAACCAGCACCGAAGAAGAACATGGACGCAAATGGCGCATTGCCTGGCCCGGAGGATATTTCTCCTTTAATATGAAAGTAGATCCCAACTCCCGTCATTCGCTGCAATGTACTTATTGGGGCATGGATAACCGGGGCCGTACATTTGATATCATCGTAGACGGCACTACTATTGCCACTGAAGATATCAACAAATTCAAGGAGAGCAGGTTCTATCCTATCTCTTATCCCATCCCTGAACATCTTACAAAAGGAAAGCAAAGCGTGAATATCCGTTTCGTACCAAAAGCCAATAACAGCGCAGGCCCACTGTATGGCTGCAGAATGGTGAAAGAATAAAAGAACAGGCGTTAGCGGAGTGGATCCGCTAACGCTGTTTTACTACCGGCCACCCGTTTTCCCATTGCAATAGCTCCACTCTCAATGTTGGTTTTCCCCCGTCGCCGGCATCATAACCATGAAAAACGAGATAATCATTTCCATTAAATGCCACTACGGCATTATGCCCAACGCCATGCCAGCGGGCATCTCCCGCTAATAGCAGCGAGCCGCCGCCATCGGTCATTCGCCGGTTTTCTTTATCAGTATAAGGTCCCAGTAATTGTGCAGATCTGCCCACCATCATTTTGTAGGTACTCTTTTCGCCGCGGCAACAATAATCGAACGACACAAATAGATAATAGTAATGCGCTTTCTTATAAATAAAAGGCGCTTCTATAGCCGCATTGCCAGGTAAAGCATCTGCTATCCCTTCATCGCGGTGACGCGCGGCCAACGTGTACCACACCTGTGGCACAGCCGGGCGTGTAGCCGTACTATCCAGTTTAAACATTTTGATGCCACCCCAGAAAGAGCCGAAACTCAGCCATGCCGTACCCAGGCTGTCCGTAATAAAATTGGGATCAATGGCATTCCAGTTATCCCTGCCGGGAACAGATTGTATCACCATGCCTTTATCAATCCATTGAAAACCGGGCGATTGCGGATCCAGTGTTTTGTTAACCGCCACACCAATGGCGGAAGTATTTTTCCCAAACGCGGAAACTGCATAATACAAATAATACCATCCGTTGTAGTAACTGATATCCGGCGCCCATGTATGCCCTTTAAAGCCTGGCACAGCAGCCTTTGTCCAGGCTGGTGGCGCAGTAAATACTGGTGGTTGCCGGTTCCAGTTTTTCATATCGGGAGATGAATACACCGTAATCCCGTTTCCCGTACAAAACAAATACCAGGTACTATCCTGGCGGATCATTACCGGATCATGAACAAACTGCGCCTGGCTATGCCATGCGTAAAAAAGTAGTATCCAAATTAATCCCCGTTTCATGATCATTCTTTTTATAACAAAAAAAAGGCGGCAGAAAAAACTTTCCTGCCGCCGTATATACTTGCCAGATGGCTATTTATTTATCTTCGCGCGGATCACGTAAAAGGACCAGGGTGCAATATCCGTACGGATCGTTTTTCCTTTGATGTTTATATCTTTTTCTTCCGGGGAGATGCCGGTGGGACGGTCCAGCGAATTAAGACCCTGAAGATCATTGCTACGAAGCGTAGTTAACTTCCCGTTGGCAGCAATGCTTTTTACACCCTGCACTGCCACTGCTACCGGCTTAACGGTAGCGGACGTGTTCACCAGTTTGATGACCAATTCACCCGTGGCGTCATCTACTACCGTGGATGCATATACGCTATCCTGTCCGCTGATTACCTGGTTACCTTTCAGCATGGGTACCACTGCAGTGCCTTTGTTATTGGCATACAGTTTTTGCACATAGTAGTTAGGGGTACCATAGGAACGCAGGTTATCAAACCAGATAAGGTCGGGCGTCCACTGCCATCCATCCACATGTGCCAGCAGCGGCGCATAGGAAGCCATTACCACTACGTCGGTGTTGCGTTCCAGTCCGGTCATGAAGGCGGCTTCTGCCAATGCCGACTGCCAGTTGTTTTTATTATCACCGTTGCCTACTCCTTTGCTGTGTGCAGCATATTCACCGGCAAAGATCTTAGGCCCTTTACGGTCGTAGGAATCATAGCGTGCTGCGTTGCTGAGGAACCATTCGGGAGAGCTGTAATAGTGCTCGTCGAGGATATCTGCATTCAGTTTACGCAGCGTGTCGTTGAGGAAAGTAAATCTATCGCCGTCAGGGCCCGGGCCAAGACTGTTTATCAGCTTGATATCCGGGTATTTACTTTTGATGGCTTTTGAAAAAATAGCGTAACGTTCTACGTATTGCGGTCCCCACTGCTCATTGCCTACGCCCATCATTTTCAGGTTAAACGGCGCCGGGTGCCCCATTTTTGCGCGCAGCGCGCCCCATTTGGAAGTTACGTCGCCATTGGCAAATTCAATCAGGTCCAGTGCGTCCTGGATGTAAGGGTCCAGTTCATTCACGGCTACCACTTCTCCGCTGTTAAACTGACAGGCCATGCCGCAGTTGAGGATCGGTAAAGGCGACGCGCCTATGTCTTCCGACAACTGAAAATATTCAAAGAAGCCAAGTCCGAACGACTGGAAGTAATCCGGTGTGGCGCGATGTGGAAATTCGTTGTTCCAGCGGTTGATGATCAGTTCACGGTCATTCACATCGCCTACTGTTTTCTTCCACTGGTAGCGGTTTACCAGCTCGCGTCCTTCCACGATGCAGCCGCCGGGGAACCGGAGAAAGCCGGGATGCAGGTCGGCCAGCAATTGTACGAGATCGGTACGAAGCCCGTTGCTCCGCTCCTTCCAGGTATGTTGCGGGAACAGGGAGATCATGTCAACATCTATCACCCCATTGCCGCTGAAAGTTACTTTCAGTTTGCCTTTGGACGCGGTGGCAGCAGCGGTGAAACTGGCTTTATACTGCTGCCAGCTGCTGCCGGCAGGTGATACAGTGGTGCTGCCTATTTCTTTACCCGCATCATCGAGTAAGGTAACGGTGAGCTTTACCGCAGCGCCTTCCTGTTGCCGGGCATACAAAGAGAAATTGTATTGTTCCCCACTCTTAATACCCATGCCGCGGAAACCTTCGTTCACTATTTCAAAACTACGTGTAGCCGGCATTGTTATCCTGGCAAAGCGTGGATTGGATGGGTGGTCTTCCTGCCGGTTAACGACCACTATCTGCCCACTAGCTACCGCGTTCCTTGGGACGCTCCAGCCCATAAGCGGCGTGCTGAACTCAAAGGACCGGTTCTTTACCAGCTCCGCATAAATACCGCCATCAGCGCTGAGGTTAATGTCCTCAAAGAAGATACCCCACATATTGGGCGATACCGGCGTTTTTATTTCGCCGGCCTTTACGGTAAAATTCAACGGTTGCTGGGCTGCCAACGGCGTGGTATAAACGCCCATGAGCAGTGATAATGCCGTAATAATACGTTGTGGTTTCATATAATTATTCCAGTTTTTTCTTGCCCCGGATTGTTCAAACCCGGTGAGCACTAATAATTTATCCACTTTACCTTTTCGTTTATACCCCGTCGTTATGTTGCAGCATGTGCGGATCGGGAACAAAGTTCAGGAAGGCGTGGAAATTGGCGTTATACTTTTTCCGGTCGATCCTGTAATAAAAGGCGCCCTTCTTGGAGCTTAGCTTGTCTTTGTCCGCGAGCTTTACCAGCAGTTTGGTAGAAAGGATCTTGCGGCTGAAATTACCTTTATCGAAAGAGATGTTATAAACAGATTCGTACAGGTGTTGTAGTTGCGGGATGGTGAATTTAGCCGGCAGCAGTTCAAGCAGCAGCGGGTGCAATGCAGCCTTATAACGTAGCTTCTCCTTTGCCAGGTCTACCATCGCTTTATGATCGAAGATGAGGTCCGGATGGTGGTTAATAGGAAACCATACCGCGTGAAAATCCTCATTCAGCTGCTGTTTGTATTTCTGAATATCGATCAGTGCGGTGTAAGCCACCGATACAGTGCGTTCTACCGTATCACGGGAAGGGGAACTGAAGGTATGGAGCTGCTCCATATAAATGCCATCCAGTCCGCTGAGATTTTTTAACACCCTGCTGGCGGCATCTTCAGCGCTTTCGTGCTCCTGTATAAAACCGCCTACCAGGCTCCATTGCCCCTTACAGGGCTCAAAACCCCTTTGTATCAGCAGCAGTTTCATTTCCTGGCCATCGAAGCCAAAAATGATACAATCAACGGCGAATAATAACCGGGTCTGCTGCGAATATCTTTTCATAACAATAAATTAGGCGGTAAAAGTACAACGCGGATTTTGTCTTTCTCAGGATTACGCTGATTTTACTGATTTTCTTTTTTTGATTTTTTCTGATTTACTTTTATTCTGGTAAGATTTATCTAAAAAAATCATATAAATCAAAAAGAATAAAATCAAACTAATCAGTAAAATCAGCGTAATCCTGAGAAAGACAACATTCGCTTACCAGAAGCGGATGTACAGCGCGGATAATAACAACAATGTTATTACGATCAGCACAGTGGTTGCCGGGGTAATTTTGAACATAGCCTTATCAAGTACAAAGGCTTTCGGATTTACTTTTGGTCCTGCAAAGCTGATAACGATCATCACGATCATGGTAAACATAAAAGCCAGTCCCATACAGATGAGGAAAGGAATTTCGTAACCGCCTTTACCATTCGGATAGGCTGTATAGAAAATTGTTTCATGTCCAAGTACGGCAGGTGCAAACTGGTTAAAGAACACACACAGCGTAAACCCGGTGATAATCCCTGCTACGGCAGCGGCGCCGGTAGTGCGTTTCCAGAACATACCCAACAGGAACATGGCAAATACGCCCGGACTGATAAAGCCGGTATATTTCTGGATAAAGGTAAATCCGCCCTCACCGCCAATACCCAGCAAATCGTTCCAGGTAAAGAGGATGCCCAGCAACATGGCAGCTACTACGGTGATGCGACCAGTCCATACCAGTTTTGCTTCAGAGGCATCCTTCTTAATATATTTACGGTATATATCCAGGGTAAAAATAGTAGAGATACTGTTGGCCTTACCCGCCAGGGAAGCTACAATAGCAGCAGTTAATGCCGCTATGGATAAGCCTTTCAACCCGGAAGGCAAAAAGCCGAGGATCGCTGCGTAAGCGCCATCTTTACTAGCCAGGCCAGGGAGGTGTCCGTTTTTCTGCAGCACATATGCCGCAATACCCGGCAACATGACGATGATGGGCATCATGATCTTCAGTAAGCCCGCGAAGAGGATACCGTTACGGGCAGTTTGCAGATTGGCTCCCAGTGCGCGTTGCGTGATATACTGGTTGCAACCCCAGTAGTTGAGGTTCACGATCCACTGACCGGCGGCATACATCAGGATCCCCGGAAGCACCAGGTACTTGTTGATATAGTCCTGCGAAGAGTTGGCATCCGGTTTTGCCAGGATCATATGAAAGTGGTCCGGCGCATCCTTCATGAGGGCATTGAAACCAGCCAGGGCGTTGTGTCCCAGGCCAAACTTTTCACTCACCAGCGTGAGGGCCATATAAGTGGTGGCCAGTCCGCCGATAATCAATACCGCCACCTGGATCACATCTGTATAACCGATTACCTTCATACCGCCGAGCGTGATAATGATGGCAAATATGGAGAGCGCAATCATCACTACATGCAGGTATTCGCCTCCCAGCAGGCCATTGATGGCCAGTGCGCCGAGGTATAGAATAGAGGTGAGGTTAACGAACACATAGAGAAATAACCAGAAGATAGCCATGATCAACGCTACCGTTTCATTATACCGCGTTTTCAGGAACTGCGGCATGGTATAAATTTTATTCTTCAGGTAGATGGGAATAAACCAGACGGCAATGATGATAAGGGCTATTGCGGCTACCCATTCATAGGCCGCTACAGCGATACCTACAAAATAACCATCACCGCTCATGCCGATAAACTGCTCTGCAGAAATATTTGATGCAATCAGGGATGCCCCGATTGCCCACCAGGTAAGGGTTCCTTCCGCGAGGAAGAAGTCTTTTGTATTCGTTTCGGTTTTCTTTTTTCGTTTGTATATCCAGTAACCGTATACGGAAACAATAATGAAATAAGTAATGAAGACGAGTATATCGCCGGTGGAAAGGATGTTTTGCATAACGGGCAGTTTATTAGCTTTTGCTTTAAGAAGTTGGCAAATTATAAAGCAGCCGGCGGTGGCGCTTAAGCGCCTTCCGCCGGCAGGTGGAATTATTTATAGGATACATCGTTCCAGCGCAGTTCATTTTTGAACTCGCGCAGGTCGGTGTTCTTCCCTATCAATGCCAGTTCAATACCCGCCATTTCTGCAAAGTCCTGCATATGTACGGAAGTAAGGTTTTGGCTGTAACAGGTATGATGTGCGCCACCAGCCAGTATCCAGGCGGTGCAGCCTTTCTTCATATCAGGATAAGGTTTCCATAACACGCGGGCTACCGGCAGCTTCGGCAGATCCTGTGGCGGTTCTACCGCTTCTACCTCATTTACGAGCAGGCGGAAACGGTTGCCCATGTCTACCAGTGAAGCGTTGATCGCTGGTCCCGCCGCGGAATTGAATACCAGTCTTACCGGGTCTGCCTTCCCTCCTATGCCCAGCGGATGCTTCTCACAGGATGGTTTTCCGCTGGCGATGGATTCACAGATCTCCAGCATATGGGAACCGAGCACCATTGGGTTAGACGGATCAAAATGATAGGTATAATCCTCCATGAAAGAGTTACCACCTTTTAAACCGCTGCCCATTACTTTCATGGCCCGCACCAATGCAGCTGTTTTCCAGTCGCCTTCCCCGGCAAACCCGTAACCGGCTTTCATCAGGCGTTGCACCGCAATGCCCGGCAGTTGTATCATGCCATGCAGGTCTTCAAAGGTATCGGAGAATCCTTTGAAGTTCCCGTCTTCCAGGAATGCTTTCAGTCCGAGTTCTATGCGAGCGGCGTCTTTCAGCGCAGGGTCCTGCAGCAGTGCTGCAGATATCGTATATGCATCCCCGTATTCCTTTACCAGGGAGGCCACTGCTCCATCGGAAATGCCATTGATCACACTTACGAGATCACCAATGCCATGCGTGTTGCAGGAGAAGCCCAGTTTGGATTCTGCTTCTACTTTATCGCCATCGGTTACCGCCACGAAGCGCATGTTGTCGCCGAAGCGAACAAAGCGTGCTCCCTGCCAGTCGTGCCAACCGGCGGCTACCCTTGCCCAGGCGCCCAGTTCCTCCAGTACTTCCGGATCCTGCCAGTGGCCGGTGATCACCTTGCGGCTCATCCGCATGCGGCTCATCATAAATCCGAACTCCCGGTCGCCATGAGCGCTCTGGTTCAGGTTCATGAAGTCCATATCTATTTCACTCCAGGGGATATCACGGTTGAATTGAGTATGCAGGTGGCAGATAGGTTTGGATAATGCTTTCAGGCCACGGATCCACATTTTAGCCGGGGAGAAAGTATGCATCCAGGTGATTACCCCGATACAGTTGGGAGCAGCATTGGCTTCCATACATACGGCGTAAATTTCGTCCGGTGTTTTTACAGTGGGTTTGTAAACCACCGTAACGGGTATGCGTGTATCCTTGTGCAGGGAGGCGGCAATTTCCTGGCTGTGTGCGGCTACCTGTTTCAATGTTTCTTCTCCGTACAGGTGCTGACTGCCGGTTACAAACCAGATTTCGAAATTCTTCAGATTAATCATGTTGCTTGGTTTATTGCCCGTAATAGGAATTGGGGCCGTGTTTACGTTCAAAATGTTTCCGGATCAGCGCATCTTTCAGTCGTGGTGCATTCCCGTTAATCGACTCCGTGAGATACGCCATTTGTGCCACTGATTCCAGTACGGCGCTGTTGTAAACTGCTTTGGCGGGAGTTTTGCCCCAGGTGAAGGGCGCATGGTTTCCTACCAGGATCATTTCAATATCTTCGTAGCTAAGTCCTCGTTCCGTCAGTGCATTCATGATCTGGAAGCCGGTCTGGTATTCATAGTCACCGGCAATCATTTCATCAGACATGGGCGGGGCGCAGGGAATATCCACGGTGTTGTGGTCGGCGTGCGTAGTGCCATAAATGGGAATATCGCGCTGACTCTGCGCCCATGCAGTAGCATAAGTGGAGTGGGTATGCACGATACCGCCAATGTGTTCCCAGTGCTTATATAATACCGCGTGGGTGAGGGTATCGGAAGAAGGGCGCAATTGCCCGTCTACTGTTTTACCATCGAAGTCCACTATCACCATTTTTTCGGGAGATAGTTCCGGGTAGGGAACACCACTGGGTTTGATGGCAAACACGCCCAGCTGCCGGTCTGCTGCACTTACATTCCCGAAGGTGAAGAGGACCAGTCCCAATGCGGGCAGTTGCATATTGGCTTCGTATGCTGCCTGCCGGATATGTTGATACTGTTGCATACAAAATTAGTCAATGGTGATGGCGGCAGTAAATGCGCCTAATGCTTTATACTTCTGGTACCTGTTTTCGTATATGCCAGCGCGTTGGCTATCCGGGTGATAGGTAACTTCAAATCCCTGTCCCATTGCTTCCATCGCATCTTCCACCCTGTTAAACAATCCTGCTGCTGTGGCGGCAAACATGGCGGCGCCGAGGGCGCAGGTTTGTTCGGAGCGGTGAATACGGATCGGCATATTCATCACATCGGCCATCATCTGCATGATGAACGCCGACTTTTTGGCTACGCCGCCAATGCCTATCAATCCTTTTACAGGAACGCCTTCCCTTTCAAATCTTTCTACAATGGCTTTGGCGCCAAAGCAGGTCGATTCCGCTACGGTGCGGAAAATACGCGGTGCGTCTGTAGCGAGGTTCAGGCCGGTAAGGGTACCTTTGAGCGACTGATCCGCGTCTGGTGTACGGCGGCCGTTAAGCCAGTCGATACCCAATTCACTGTGTTCTTCCGGCGGGATCTGTGCTGCCTGTTTTGCCAGTTCAACGATCATCCTGGCGGAAGTTTCCTGCGCCAGTTTAGCGGCAGTTTCTGCATCAATCAGGGAAGACGACGGCAGGAGGTGCTGTAACGGCCATGCCAGTACGTTACTGAACCAGGCGTACGCATCACCAAAGGCCGATTGCCCTGCTTCCATGCCCATCATACCGGGGATTACAGAACCCGGTACCTGCCCGCAGATACCTTTTACCAGTGTATGTTTCATTTCGTCCATAGGCGCCACCAGCATATCGCAGGTGGAGGTGCCCATTACCTTGCTGAGGTGGTAGGGCTCTATTTGTCCGCCTACCGCACCCATGTGCGCATCAAACGCACCGATGCCTATTACTACGCTGGTAGGAAGCCCCAGCCGCTCTGCCCATTCGGGGCAAAGATGACCTGCGGCTTCGCCGGAGGTGTATGTTTTTGTAAAGAGCCGTTGTGTGAATCCCTGCAGTAACGGGTCAATGGCGGAGAAGAATGCATCCGGCGGAAGGCCGCCGAATTCTGCTGCAAACAGCGCTTTATGTCCTGCGCTGCAAACGCCGCGTTTCAGCTGGCTGACATGTTTCCCACCGGAAAGCAGGAATGGTATCCAGTCGCAATGTTCCACCCAGGAGTAAGTGGCGTTTCTAACGGCTTCGTCTGCACGAAGAATGTGCAGCAGTTTTGCCCAGAACCATTCCGATGAATAAATGCCGCCCACAAAGCGGAGGTAATTTTCTTCAAATGTAGCGGCAGTGGCGTTGATCGCCGCTGCTTCCTTCAGGGCGGTATGATCCTTCCATAACACAAACATGGCGTTTGGGTTATCCTGGAAGGCCGGTGTAAGCGCGAGCGGCGTACCGGTTTCATCAACGGCTACCGGCGTGGAACCGGTGGTATCTACCGATATAGCTTTAATATTAGCGGCAGCTCCGGGGCCGGCCTGTTGCAGGCATTGCCGGATGGTAGTTTCCAGCCCCTCCACATAATCCAACGGGTGCTGGCGGAACCGGCTCTGGGCTGCATTGCAGTACAGGCCGTCTTTCCAGCGCGGGTAATAAAATACTGCCGAGGCGATTTCATTCCCGTTATGCACATCTACGATGATAGAACGTACCGAATCGGTACCGTAGTCTACCCCTATTACCCAGGATGAATTCATATTGAACGTTATATTGACACTTATAAAAAAAGGTAAAAAATTACGAATGACGGCGGGTAGAAATGATACCGGCTGGATTCCAGTTCAGCCAATATCCCACCGCGCCGTTATCCGTTACTTTAACTCCAACACTACTACTGAGAAAGGAGGCAGCTTTACGCTGACAGTATTATTTTTCAGCGAGGCGCCTTTAAAGTCTACCGGTTTAATATTATCCGGCTTTGTAAAACTGTTATAGTCCTGCAATTTTGCGGAGGCCAGCAGTCGGCCGCTGATAGATTTATAAGCCTGGCTGCGGGTATCCAGCGTTACTTCCTGCGTTTTATGGGCATCAATATTTACGAGGGAAATATGCGTGATGCCATTTTTATCTTTGGAAGCAGAAGCAGACACTGCAGGCAGTTTCTCGTTATTGAACGTATAGTCGTTGGAGTGAATATCCACCGGAATTAAAGTAGCATCCTGGTGGATGTTATACATCTCCATTACATAGTAAGTGGGTGTAAGTACCATCTTATCTCCTTTGGTAAGGATAACGGATTGCAGTACATTGATGGCCTGTGCCAGGTTGGCCATGCGCACGCGGTCGGAGTGGTTATTAAAGATGTTCAGGGTGGCGCCGGCAATCATGGCATCGCGCATGGTGTTCTGCTGGAAGAGGAAGCCAGGATTCGTTCCCCCTTCTACGTTATACCATCCGCCCCATTCGTCTACCAGCAGCGCTATCTTTTTCTTCGGATCATATTTATCCATGATCGCGGTATGTTTGCTGATCAGCGTATCCATCAGCAGGGCTGATTTCATGGTAGCGAAATACTGTTTCTCTGTGAAATCAACCGCATCTCCTTTATTGTTCCAATCCACGGAAGAGTAATGATGAAGGGCAACACCATCGAGTAAACCCGCGGGGATGTTTTTCATGAGCACTTCTGTCCAGTTGTAATCGCCATCACTGGCGCCGGATGCAATACGGAAGAGAGGCGCGTTTTTCCAGTCGCTTTGCATGAAGGTGGCAAACTTGCGGTAAAGGTCGGCGTAGTATTCCGGCCGCATATTACCGCCGCAACCCCAGGCTTCATTACCTACTCCCCAGTAACGTACCTTCCAGGGCTCTTTACGGCCGTTTTGCTGACGAAGGTCAGACATGGGACTTTTACCTGCGAAGTTGGTATACTGTACCCAATCAGACAGCTCCTGTGCGGTACCGCTGCCCACGTTGCCGGACAGGTAAGGTTCTGCACCTAGTTCCTCGCACATGTTGAGGAAGTCGTGCGTACCAAAACTGTTATCTTCCGTTACGTTTCCCCACCAGGTATTTACGATAGTGGGCCGTTTATCTTTCGGACCTATCCCGTCTTTCCAATGGTAGGTATCTGCGAAGCAGCCACCCGGCCAGCGTAGATTGGGAATTTTCATTTTACGCAATGCGGCAATCACATCTTTACGTACCCCGTTGGTATTGGGGATGTGGGAACTGTCTCCCACATAAAACCCGCCGTAGATACAATTTCCCAGGTGCTCTGCGAAATGACCATAGATATTGCGGTTGATAGTTTGAGTTGGCGCATCCGGACGAAAGGTAACTGTATTTTGTGCCTGCGTTGCTTGCGTGGAAAGCAAAAGGCCCAGGATACCAGTACGGATATAACGATATTGTTTTTTCATAACGAGGTTTTAAAAATCAGGACCGGCAGCACTGTTTTGCTGCGACAATTCAAAAGAACAAAATAATTGTCACATTTACAATTAAAACAGTAAAAAAAACATTTAAAGGCAGCAGGAGGCCATTCTATGGCTTATTTCCAGTAAATATTTTTTTCAGGAAAGATAGAAATCATCAGGATAGTGCGGATTTACCACGGGCATGGCAGCGAAATGGGTGGTTTTTGCCGGCTGTTATATTCGGGCTATTAATTTACCGCAGCAGCTTTTCAATTCACAGCGGAATTTCGATATTTGCGTAAAATACTGTACAAACCATTCTTATGCCATTCACCAACCTGGAACAGTTGTCCCTTTGTTTGTTATTATTTGCGGGCTGTGTGCCTGCTCCATCTCCCGAAAAAAAGGTAACGGCAGATACTGTTGCCCTGCCAACAGAACAACATATGATAATGCCGGCGGATTCCCTGCCGGTGGACATTGAAGAAGACAGTACGGTTGCACCCGCCGGTGCGGTGACACGTACACCTGCAGCCACCAACAAGGTACCCAGGAGAATTTAGCCGGAAGAATTACCTTTGCTTAATTTTTTAACTATGAGGCATTTTATACTGGCGAGTACCTCCACGTTGTTTGGGGAAAATTACCTGGCTTATCTGCAACCGGCGATAAAAGCGTTGTATGCAGGTGTAGAAGAAATTGTGTTTATTCCGTTTGCCCGTCCGGGTGGCATTTCCCACGACGATTACACCAGCAGGGCGGCGGCGGCCTTTGAAGAACCCGGTATCCGCGTGCGCGGGCTCCACACCTTTGAGGATCCCGCTGCAGCCATCAAAAATGCGAAGGGTTTCTTTACCGGGGGCGGCAACACCTTCCTGCTGGTGAAGCAATTACATGAACAGGGAATGATGCAGGTACTCCGCGATGCAGTGAACAACGGCGCTCCTTACCTGGGATGCAGCGCCGGCAGCAACATCGGGGGCGTAACCATGCAAAATACCAACGACATGCCCATTGTGTACCCACCCAGTTTTGAAACAATGGGACTGATCCCTTTCAACCTTAACCCGCACTACCTGGACCCACTGCCCGGCTCCCAGCATATGGGCGAAACCCGGGAAACACGCATCAAAGAATATCATACCCAAAATACCACGCCGGTACTGGGGCTGAGGGAAGGCAGCTGGATCTACGCCCATGGCGATACTTTAACCCTTAAAGGCACGCTGAGCGCCAGGATCTTTGAAGCTGGCAAAGATCCTTATGAACTGCCCGCAGGCAGCTCTCTCGTCCATCTGAAATAAAAATCAGGATGACCCTTTAAAAGAACAACCATTCTTTTATCTTTGCCTCATGCGTGCAAAAGACGAAAATAAAGAGTGGATCATCCGGGAAAGAGCCATAGAAATGATTGTTCATGAAGGCTTTGATGGCCTGAGCATGCATAAACTTGCCAGGGCAGCCAGGATTTCGGTATCTACCATCTATATCTATTTCCGCAACCGCGAGGACCTGCTGAACCAGTTATATACGGCAGTAGTGGCCACTTTTGTACAGCATAGCATGAGGGGATTTGACCCGGATATGAACTTTGAATCGGGTTTATGGCTGCAATGGAAAAACAGGTATGAATTTGTACTACGCAACCCGCTGCATTACCATTTCTCAGAACAGTTCCGTAACTCCCCGCTAATCAAAAGACAGGATGACGCACCGGAAATTGTTTTCAAAAACGCCATGCGGCGGTTTGTAGCTAATGCGACAGAGAGAGGCGAAATAGTGGACCTTCCGCCGGAAGTGTTCTGGGCCATTGCCTACGGCCCATTCTATACCCTTGTTAAATTCCATCTCGATAACTCCACGATGTCCGGCGTTCCCTTTTTCCTGAGTGATGAACTGCTGCAGCTAACCTTTCAGCGGACCATGAGGGCACTGCGGGTGTAAGGAAATTATAAGCTCAAGCCACCATCGCAACGTATCACCGTTCCCGTTATATTACCATTACGCATCAGGAAAAGAATCGTATCCGCTACCTCTCCGGGTTCTCCTACCCTGCCAACGGGCAGCTGTGACGCATACTGCTGAAAGGTATCCGCTTTGGTATCTGCCGGCAGGAAGTCCCACCAGGCGGTATTTACCACGCCTGGTGAAACAGCGTTTATGCGTAAGGGTTGTATTTCTTTCGCTATAGAAGGAATCATCAGCTCCAGGGCGCCATTGATAGCCGCCAGTCCGGATACGCCCGGCGCCTTGCTGACTGCCGAAATAGCGGTGATCAATGTAATGCTGCCGCCTTTATTCACATAAGGCAACGCCGCCTGCAGGGTATTCAGCTGCGGCCAGAATTTGCCTTCGAAGCCATCCCGCAGGTCTTGCAGCGACAGCTCTGCAAACGCACCTGCACCTTTGGCCCCACTCAGCGCAATTACCAGGTGATCAAAATTTCCTTGTGTCCGGAAAAATTCATCCAGCTCATCCCGGTTGTTGCTGTCCAGCGCCACGGCCTGGATACCGGGGTTCTCTTCTGCCGCCGCTGCAAGCTTGGCTGCTGAACGGCCCGTAACTGTTACATTCGCTTTTTCTTTGACCAGCATTGCAGCAGTAGCTAAACCTATACCTGAAGAGCCACCGGCAATAATTACTTTTTTACTTTCAAATGTACCTGACATATTGTTGCTGTTTTATACCCACAAAGTTGAGATATAAAACACTGGTCCTTGTTACCGGAATCATGCATCGTATTAACCGGATCATGCATTTTTACGGAATGCCAGCGGCGTTTGCCCGGTCTGCTCCCGGAAGAAGCGGTTAAATCCCGCGGGATCACTGAAATTAAGCTGGTAAGAGATTTCGGCCACCGATGTATCAGTATACCGTAATACCGCCTTTGCTTCCTGTACCAGCATATCTGCAATAGCATCTGAGGCCGTGCGGCCCGTTACATCTTTTACGGTACGGTTAAGATGATTAGGCGTTACGCCTAGCAAAGCGGCATAATCTGCTACCCTTTTTTTTGAAAGAAAATGCTGGCTGACCAGTTTCTTAAACCGGGGCACCAGGTAAGTAGTTCGTGTATCCGTAGCCGTTAAATGGAGCTGCTGTGCTACATAACTTCTTTTTACTTCCAGCAGTAATAAATAAAGATACATACGGATGGCCTTCCCGCATCCCGGCCGGTGATGCTGCAGCTCTTCATTGATCTTAGCACAAAAATCCGCTACGGCTGTGATCTCCGTTTCCGCTAATTGTATAAAGGGCACGCCTGCATAATCGAAGAACGGAAACTCCTCCGAAACCTTATCTGCCGGGATAATTTCCTGCAGAAAATCTGCATTAAACAAAATATAATAGCCGAAAGTATCTGCGCTGATATTGCTTTTACTAAACACCTGTCCCGGAAAAGTAAAGCTCAAAGTACCGGGGCGGTGTTTAAATTGTTCCAGTCCCAGCTGTACATCCACGCTGCCCCTGAGCGTAATACTGATCCGGTAGAAATCTGATTTTAAAGGTCCAACCGCCGGCCGCAATCCTTCACTGGAATAGATTTCCAGGCCGGCAATCTTTTTCTCCGGCGCCAGGTTACTATAGCCAAAGCTGGAAGTATCTGCCTCCTCCCGGTGAAGGTGACGGAAATCGTTTAATACGTATTGCGGTATTTCCGGTTTGTTGAGCTTGGTTTTCATTGCCATTTGCCTATATTCGTTCTTTAAAAGTAGATAAATATTACCAATGGAGTTAACCACCCTTTATCGCCCTGTAGGACCAGATGAACTTGTTTTGATTGAGCAATCCGGCTGGAAACGGTTCCCACCCAGGAGACCGGATCAACCTATTTTTTACCCGGTCATGAATGAAGCGTATGCCATCCAGATATCAGTGGAATGGAATGTTCCGGCATATGGATCCGGCTTCGTTACCAAATTTTCTTTGAGCAGCGATTTCCTGAAAAGATATAACGTTGAAAATGTAGGCGGGGAAATACATAACGAGTTATGGGTACCGGCGGAAGAGTTGGAGGAGTTTAATGATAATATTGTGGGAACGATTGAGGTGACGCAGCGGTATTATAAGGACACACAATGAAAGTCAACGTTTACCTCGCCCCATTTGTGAAACCGCAAATATTTTTTGAAAAAGAAAACTTCATCCCCTCAACTCTCCAACTTTTTTGTCATCGCTTTAATAAATCCGGCCTTATCCTTTTTCACTTCTTTCAACTGCGCTTTCCTGTCTTCCGGTATAGCATAATACTTTTCCGCCCATAGATTTATTTCAATCATTACGGGCAGCAAATCAATTCCTTTACGGGTTAACCTGTACAACCCTTTGACTTTACTATCCGGGTGCGCCAATTTTTCAATGATCTTATTCTCCTCCAGCGCCACCAGCCTGGCGGCTAAAATATTAGTCGCAATCCCTTCTGCCGATTTTAAAAAGTCGCCGTAAGAGCACTCTTTTGCAATCAATAAATCCCTGACAATCAACAGCGACCACTTATCCCCCCATACATCCAGGGAACAACTCACCGGGCAATCCGACCTTTTTTTTGCTTTAGCCATAAAAATATTTTAAAAAACACTTGCATTTTGCAAGTAAATACTATCTTTACACTTGCAAAATGCAAGTAAAGGTACAAAACAACCTAAAATGAAACAAACAATTTTAGCGACAGGGTTTAATCCCGCAAGCTTCACGAAAATGGTATACACTAAAAAATTAAGCTCATGATCATAGCAGGAAAAACGGTATTGATAACCGGCGGCGCGTCTGGCATCGGCCTGGAAGCAGCCAGGCAATTCCTGGCCAATGGCGCAAAGGTCATTATTACCGGCAGAAACCAGGAGAAACTGGACATTGCCCAAAAAACACATCCGGCGCTGATTACCATCAACAGCGACGTGGCCAATGCTGGTGACGCAGCTGCGCTATTCAGCCGGATAAAAGATCTTGGCGGTATAGATATACTGTACAATAATGCAGGTGTTGGCGTGCCGCCATTAAATCTGGGGCTTACCAATGATCAGCACTGGGAAGGAGCAGCCTACGAAATGAATGTGAACTACGTGGGAGTAATCCGGTTGAACAATCTGTTCATGGATATGTTGAAGTCAAGAAAGGAAGCAGCCATTATCAACACCACCTCCATACTTAGTTATGTACCATCATTGATCGAAGCTACTTACTCCGCTTCTAAAACGGCTTTGGCTTTTTACACCCGATCGCTCAGGGAACATCTGCGCATTTTAAACAGCCGGGTGAAGGTATTTGAACTGCTGCCACCACTGGTAGCAACAGAAATGACTGCGGCCCGGAACGATAAGAAAATGACCACAGAAGAACTGGTAAAAGGACTGATAGCCGGACTCAAAAAGAACCAATATACTATCCGCGTGGGTGATACAAAATTGATCTATATACTCAACCGGCTTTTCCCGAAAATAGCTTTTGGCTTAATTAATTCTAAAAAGACGTATCAGTCTCTAACAGCATAGCACAAACTTCGCACATGAAAGCATTTATTATAAATCGCTACGGCAGGAAAGAAAATTTGCAGCTGCGTGAAATCGCGGAGCCCATCATAAAGGAACATGAAGTATTGGTGCAGGTACATGCTGCCAGTGTAAACTTATTGGATTCAAAAATCAAGAATGGTGAGTTCAAACTCATTCTCCCCTACAAAATGCCCCTTACTTTGGGACACGATGTAGCAGGTGTGATCACAAAAACCGGCGCTAAAGTGAGCCGCTTCAAGGTAGGCGATGAAGTGTACGCCCGACCGGCAGATCATCATATTGGTACTTTCGCGGAGATGATTGCCATCAATGAAGCCGATGTATCGCTCAAACCCCAAAAACTAACCATGGAAGAAGCGGCATCTGTCCCCCTGGTGGCGCTAACAGCCTGGCAGGCGCTTGTTGAGAAAGCCGGCTTGAAAAAAGGACAAAAAGTTTTCATCCAGGCGGGCTCCGGTGGCGTAGGCACCATTGCCATTCAATTGGCCAAACACCTCGGCGCTACTGTAGCCACTACAACCGGCACCTCAAATGTTGAATGGGTAAAAGCGCTTGGCGCAGATGTGGTGATTGATTATAAAAAGGAAGATTTTGAAACCATCCTGCAGGATTATGACGTAGTACTGAACAGCCAGGATGCAAAAACACTCGAAAAATCTCTCAGGGTGCTAAAGCCGGGCGGAAAGCTCATCTCCATATCCGGCCCCCCCGACCCTGCTTTTGCAAAAGAATTCCGATTGGGCTGGCCGCTGAAAATAGTCATGGGGCTGCTCAGCTTTGGCGTACGCGGCAAAGCCAAACGCCGGCACGTCAATTATTCTTTTCTTTTTATGCGGGCGGAAGGTAACCAGTTAGGCAAGATCGCTGCACTTATTGACGCAGGTGTTATTAGCCCTGTTATCGACAAGGTATTTCCATTTGAGAAAACAGCAGAAGCCCTGGCCTATGTTGAAAGCGGGCGCGCAAAAGGCAAGGTTGTCATCAAGGTTAAATAAAATTACACTTATAATGTTAGCGGCAATCGGGTTGCTATCCTCATGAATTTATCCAGTTCGTCCCGACCATTGTTTTTGTAACCCGCTACTGTTATATTTGAGCGAATGTTAGCCAATGCAAAAAGGTAACAACATCTCTGATGTACATTGGAATACCAGCTTCTAACCCATGTAAATGATTCAATTATGATAACCGCCCAAATGTTACGCGATCTTGAACAGGATCCGGCAGTGAAAAAAAATTACGCAGCAGCAGGCAGCTGGGGACAGCATAAAATAGTATTCCTTCCCGTGGTGGTGCTGATTTTTAGTGCATTTGCGCTTTATTTTTTCTACGACCTTTCTAAAACCGATAACAGTTATTCCACCTATACAATGGTTTGTGGTGCGCTGGTATTACTTTCCATCGTAGCCATTGCCCTCATACAAAAAAGTGCAAAGCAACAGGTGATAAATAATATTGCTTCCGTACCGGTATGCGTAGCAAAGAAAATATATGGCAACGATTCCAACGGCATTTACTATTGCATTTATACTACGGGCAACAAACGCCATGACCTTGCATTTATTGATGCAATTGCCCATAAAATATTTAATATCGATCAGGAACCGGAGGCGGCATCATATAAGCGGGAAATAGACCGCCTGTTCAGCGTGCAATTTGCAAATACCAATTCCGCAGCGGTACCGCTGCCAACCGGCTTTACGGAAGGGGAACAGGTATATCAGAAACAGTTTGCCACGGCTCCTATTGCGGCGGTAACAACGGCGAATGACGGCAAATTTGCCGTGCTGGCTTTTAACGGAACAAGTGTGCCGGTATTGAAAGAAGCGCTTTAATTGAAAAAAATTGCCTGGAAACAAAGAGAAGCTGTCTCATAATTAATTGAGACAGCTTCTTTGTTTTAGCCAAAAGATGGCCTAATAATCATTATGATGATCAGGTGTTTTTTAAGAGAATAAATAGTTAATGTCAGCTTGCTTTAGCAAGCT
>NZ_JBKIXB010000013.1:0-245230 GCF_051362515.1 Chitinophaga sp. ARDCPP14
TCGAGAATATATAGAATATTATAATAACGATAGAATCAAATTAAAACTAAATGGCTTGAGTCCAATACAATATCGAACTCAAGCCGCCTAATCAAAAAAGTCTAAACTTTGGGGAGCAGTACATATTCGCTTTTATCTCCCTTTATTATTACATCTAAAAATCAGAAAAAAATCCAAAGTAAAAATCAGCGTAATCAGCGAGAAACACAAAATCCGCTTCTATCTCCCCTGATCCTTTATAAAATCCCAAAAATCCAAAAAAGTAAAAATCCAGCTAATCAGTATAATCAGCGTAATCCTGAGCCAAGACAATTTCCGCTTCGCCGAAGGCAAAAGCGGCCCGCAAAAAAAATCGCTGCATTTATTTTGATTTCCGGAATATACCCTTATCTTTATAGTGTACTAGTTAAGTAGTACACTAAACCACAAGATATGATTAACATCCAATCCCTGACATTCAGCTACCGGAAAAACAAACCCCTGTTTGAAAACTTACAGCTACGGCTGGAAGCAGGACATATTTATGGTTTGCTTGGAAAAAACGGTGCGGGCAAATCCACGCTCCTCAAACAAATGGCCGGCTTACTATTCCCCGACAGCGGCACCTGTGAGGTGATGGGCTATCCATCTGCCAAAAGACAACCCGCCTTCCTCCGGGAGATATTCCTGGTGCCGGAAGAATTCTATCTCCCAAAAGTAAGTGTGAAAAGATATGTAAATACCTACGCCCCTTTTTATCCCAACTTCGACGAGGCCGCGTTTTACAACTATCTCAAGGAATTTGAAATTCCAAAAGACCAGCAGCTGACGGAAATGTCGTACGGACAAAAGAAAAAAGTACTGATCAGTTTTGCCCTGGCCGCCAACACCAAAGCCCTGATCATGGACGAACCCACCAATGGCCTGGATATCCCCTCCAAAAGCCAGTTCCGTAAAGTGATTGCCGCCGCAGTGAGCGACGAAAAATGCATTGTGATTTCCACCCACCAGGTACGCGACCTGGATAATCTCATCGATAGCATCGTGATCATTGATGACCACAAAATTATTTTCCGGGAAGATGTACAAACAGTGACAGACAAATTGAGCTTCAAAACCGTGAGCAGGATCGAGGAAACAACCGGTGTCCTCTTCGCCGACAGCAACCTGCGCGGACATACCATCATTACCCGCAACGCAGGCCAGGAACAAAGTAAAATAGATATGGAACTGCTGTTCAACGCGATCCTCACCAATCATAAACCTATCCAGGAAATATTCAACTGATCCACACATGCAACCAAACAACGTATTTAATGTTCGTCGTATGCAGTTATACCTGCAAAAACACTTTACCGATCATTACCGCTTCTACGGAATGGGCATGCTTGCCGTATTCGGGCTGATGACAGGTATCGCGCTTTTAACGATACTGGTGGCCCGCGAACCTTTCCGCCAAACGAGCGACATTGTAGGCTTTTATTACGCCGGCATGTTCTTTTGCGGATTGCTGTTCACCAGCAGGGCTTTTAATGAACTGGGCAGCAAGGAAAAGGGCGTAGACTTCCTGATGTTACCTGCTTCGCAGTTTGAAAAGTTCATCACATTGTTCCTGGTTACCGGCATAGGCTACCTGTTGTTTTATCATATCAGCTGTTACCTCAGCTTTAAAATTATTGAAAGCGTACAACTGGCGGCATTTGGCAGGGGAATAGTTAACAACTATGCGTTCCTGGATGATCCCAAAGAAAAAGTATATATCTATTACGGCTATATTATTCTGCACGCGGCATTTTTACTCGGCGCCACCTACTTCCATAAGTACAGCTTTATCAAAACAGTGTTATCGATTTTTGTATTAGGATTTGCATTGTGGCTTATTAACTGTGTTATCGTTACCCTGATTTTCGGATTCGGGCACGACTTCTGGAAAAGATCGGTACCATTCCTGCTGGTCTCGAGCCTGGAAGGCGGGCCCACCTCATGGCACACTACACAATACCTGATCCCAGAATGGCTGCAAAACACTTACCTGTTTATAATAAAATTTGTGATAGCCCCTGTACTCTGGACCATTGCTTATTTCCGGTTGAAGGATCAAGAAATTTAAAAACTTAGCGAAATGGAATTCAAAGATACACAGGCAATATACATACAGATCGCGGATTATATCTGCGAACAGATATTGCTTACCAAATGGCAGCCGGAAGAACGTATTCCTTCTGTAAGGGAACTGGCGGTTTCGCTGGAAGTAAATCCCAATACAGTGATGCGCACCTGCGAGCTCCTGCAGCAACAGGAAATTATTCAGAATAAAAGAGGGATCGGCTATTTTATCAGCGGAGATGCAGTGAAGAAAATAAAGCAATTCAAAAAAGATGCTTTTATCCGGAACGAATTGCCAAGTTTCTTCCGCAGTATGTACCTGCTCGATCTCGATCTCGATGAACTGAAACCTCACTTTGAGAAATTCAAAAAATCAAATTTCAACTAACATGAAAATCAGCCATAAATTACTAATAGGTTTTTCAGGGGTACTAGTGTTACTCATGCTGTTTTCTGCCATTATACTAAAAGCCAATTACAATAAAGGCATCACCAATACAGAGAACTACCAGCCACAAAAGGATCCGGATTATGCAAAAGTGACCGTACCTGCTTTCAAAGCGCTGGTACTGAAGAACACTACTGCAAATGGCGAAGCTACTATCTATGTGCGTGAATCGCCGGAATACAGTCTCGAATTCTATAAGAACGCTACTTATGATATGTCGGGCGACACACTTTACGTAGCGATCAATAAGGCGCGTGACATCACCTTGTATGCTCCTGCTATCGGCTATATCGACAACAAAAGTGATTACAGCCTGACGATTTCGGACGTTAAATCGCCAAAGCTGGAAATCAATGCAGGTAAAAGTCTGCGGACTTTTGTGATCAATACAAAAATCAATTCTTTTGCCTTTACGGGAGGAGAAAACAATACGCTTGAAGTAAATGAAGATAATATTCTGGACTCGGTGAAAGTAACGATGGCTAAACATGGCTCACTGTATTTTTATGCACCGTATCAGTCGGGAGAATTCAGCGTGGATAGTTTAGACAACCTGAATATAACCGGCAGGTCCTTACAAAGTTTAAAACGGATTAACTAAAGATTTAGCAATAAATTCTATCAATGCACAAACCGGTTTTTCAGCCGGTTTTAAATTACATAACAAGTTTTTGTGTTAAAAATGAACGTCCCGATTTCTATCGGGACGTTGCTGTTATATCTTTTTAAAGTTGTTATCTTTCTTTAAAACTGCGTAGCTAGGTAGGCCATCGTTCCGATACCTATCTCGATCGCATGTTCATCTACATCAAAAGTGGGCGTATGTACACCGGAAGTAATACCACGGGCTGTATTGCCGGTACCCAGCCGGAAGAAGCACGCCGGTACCACTTGTGAATAAAAGGCGAAATCTTCCGCACCCATCCTGATTTCGGTATCCCCCACTGCTTCGGCGCCCAGGTAATCCGTGGCAAAGCCACGGGCTTTCGTGGTTACTTCTTCATTATTATATAAAGTAGGATAGCCTACCAATATTTCAATATCAATTCCGGCGCCCATCGCTTCGGCAATACCGGTGGCCTGTTTGCGTATCAGCTCATGCGCTTTGAAACGCCAGGTTTCATCCATAGCCCTGAAAGTACCCATCAGCTTTACTTCGCTGGGAATCACATTGGTAGTAAATCCGCCATTGAAAGCACAGATTGATAATACAGAGGGGGAGAAAGGATTGTTGTTACGGGAGATAATCTGCTGTAAGCTTACTACCAGTTGAGAGGCTACCAGGATGGTATCTACCGTAAGATGTGGCTGCGCGGCATGGCCGCCTTTTCCTTTGATGGTTATATAAATTTCATCTGCACTAGCCATATACTTACCGGCATGAAATCCAAGTTTACCGGCTTCCATGGAAGGATGCACATGCAATCCGAGGATGGCGTCGGGGCGGGGATTTTCAAGAGCGCCTTCTTCAATCATGATGCTGGCGCCGCCGGGATGTTTCTCTTCACCCGGCTGAAACAGCACTTTAATGGTGCCTTCAAACTCCTCTTTTAATTCATTCAATATTTTGGTAGCGCCCAGTACCACCGAAGTATGTACATCATGCCCGCAGGCATGCATTACGCCCACGTTGGTAGATTTATAGGGCACATCGTTGGCTTCAGTGATGGGCAATGCATCTATATCAGCACGCAGCGCGATGGTTTTGGAGGCGGGGTTCTTTCCTTCTATCAGCGCGATGATGCCGGTACCGGCAATACCAGCCTTAAAAGGAACACCGAACGCGGTTAACTGCTGTTGTATATAAGCAGTGGTTTCAAATTCCTGGAAAGACAATTCGGGGTGGGAATGCAGATGCCTCCTGATGGCAGTAAATTCAGGGGCATATGCTTTTGCCAGCTCTTTAATACGGTTCTTCATTCGATAGTTCTTTATCCAGTGACACGTTAATAATGGCGGGTACTACAAATACACCACCTGCAAACAGGTCGGATAATTTGTCCCGTAATTCAGATGCTTCCTCACGGGTTTTAAAATCGCCTACGCGCACTTTAAAATACGGGGCCTGGTAATCGAGATAGGTGCGGTAGTCGCCAAAAAGCTGCATTACTTTTGCTTTGGCTTCATTGGCATCGCCGCGTTTGTTGGTAGAAATTACCTGTACCCGGAAACCGGACTGGTTGCGGATGGCCAGGGTGTTAATGTAGATCTGTTTTTTAATCAGCGCGTCCAAACGACTATCTTTCACCACTCTCACATTTCCGTTGCCGGCGGTTGCATTGTCCTGCGCCATGGCCACACCATTCCCCAACAGACAGCACACCAGGATGAATAACTTTTGCATGAATACGGTATAATTAACTATGAATAATCGTTACTGGGCTTCCTTGCCTTCTTTTACTATGTTCACACTGGCACTGGCCCCGATCCGGGTAGCGCCGGCATCTATCAGCTCTTTCGCAAAAGCAAAGGTACGAATACCTCCGGAAGCTTTTATTTGTATGTTAGCCGGCAAATTAGCCCGCATCAGCTTTACTGCCTCTACGGTAGCGCCTCTTTCTGCATATCCTGTAGACGTTTTCATAAAATCCACGCCATATTTCGCATACAGCTGGCAGCACTGCACAATTTCTTCTTCCAATAATATGCCACTTTCAATGATGATCTTAATGACTTTATTCTTTTCCCGCACCAGGTACATGATATTGGCGATCTCTTTTTCCAGGTATTCCCAATCTTTATTTTTGATAGCAGAGATATTGATCACCACATCCAGTTCATCGGCGCCGTCTACAATAGCCAGTACTGTTTCGGCTACTTTGGCTTCAATAGCGGAATAACCGAAAGGGAAGCCGATCACCGTGGCTATTTTGGTATTGGTAGCGCCCAGGAATTGTTTGGCGAGCTTCACATATAACGGGGGCACACAGGCCGCTGCAAAATCGTACTCCACACACTGCATGCACAACTGTTTAACGTCTTCCAGCGTGGTGGTGGGCTTCAATACGGTATGGTCTATATAGCGGTTAATCTCCATCATTCATTTACTTGATTACAAGGCGAAATTAATGCAAAACGGATTACGTTGCCGTAATCCGTTCTGATATCATTTCCAGGCAGGTGCGCTTAGGCGTTCTTACCGTGGCATTGTTTGTATTTTTTACCGCTACCACATGGGCAAAGATCATTGCGACCTATTTGTGGACCCTGGTGGCGGATAGGCTCTGCTTTTACTTCTTCAGCCGTTTGAATTTCAGGGGCGCTGTTCTGGTGACTGCCGTTTTCCGCCAGTTCCTCATGAGAAGCACGCATGCGGCTCATATCGGTTTTTTCTTCCCGGCCTTCCCGGATTTCCGGAGCAGCTTCCTGTTCCTGGTTGCTTACGGGGATACCGCATTTGGTCAGGAAGGAAACGATATCGCGGCTGGTTTCACCATCCATCGCCTTGAACAGGTTGAATGCTTCAAATTTGTAGATCAGCAAAGGATCCTTCTGTTCGTATACGGCACTCTGTACGGATTGTTTCAGGTCATCCATTGCACGCAGGTGCTCTTTCCACGACTCA
The DNA here is from genome assembly GCF_051362515.1 of Chitinophaga sp. ARDCPP14. NCBI lineage: Bacteria > Pseudomonadati > Bacteroidota > Chitinophagia > Chitinophagales > Chitinophagaceae > Chitinophaga > Chitinophaga sp. ARDCPP14. The sequence goes on from NZ_JBKIXB010000013.1 coordinate 6,099, forward strand.
TCAATCAAAGCCAGGGTGATGCTGCGTTCCAGGGCGCTCATGGTTTCATGTCCCTTTGTTTCCACTACCTTTTGCAGGTTGGCCAGTACGTTGATACCTTTTTTACCATCTGTAAATGGTATAGAGATATTTTCGATCTGGTGGCCCTGTTCCTGGTAGATACGTTCTATTACCGGTAAAGTATTACTGATAAGATCATTTACCTTACGTGTATAGTTATCTTTTCCTTCGAAATACAGCTTGTTGGCCAGGTTAGGAATATCTGTCTTGGCCAGTTCTTCACTGGTAATTTTTGTATCGATGGAGAAGTTCATGATCGCATCCATCTTGAATGCTTCATAATCTCCGCTGGCTTTGTGGGTAGACACCATGTTTTCCGCTACATCGTAGAAAGCGTTATCGATGTCTATTGCCAGTCGTTCGCCAAACAGGGCGTGATTACGTTTTGCGTAGATCACCGTACGCTGTTTATTCATTACATCATCATACTCCAGCAAACGCTTACGGATACCGAAGTTATTTTCTTCTACTTTCTTCTGCGCTCTTTCAATGGAACGGGTGATCATGCTGTGCTGGATCACTTCTCCTTCTTTATAGCCCATACGGTCCATCAGGCCGGCAATACGTTCTGAACCGAACATACGCATCAGGTCATCTTCCAGGGAAACGAAGAACTGTGAAGTTCCCGGATCACCCTGACGACCGGCACGACCACGCAGCTGGCGGTCAACACGACGGCTTTCATGTCTTTCTGTACCAATGATGGCTAACCCGCCGGCTTCTTTCACGCCAGGTCCGAGCTTGATATCCGTACCACGACCCGCCATGTTGGTGGCGATGGTTACTGCTCCGGGCAAACCTGCTTCCGCAACGATTTGTGCTTCACGGGCGTGTTGCTTCGCATTCAGTACATTATGCGGCACTTTTTCGAAGGTGAGCATTTTGCTCAGCAATTCAGACACTTCCACAGAGGTAGTACCTACCAGTACAGGACGTCCTTTTGTCTGCAGCTGCTTGATTTCTTCGATAACTGCTTTGTATTTGTCTCTCTTTGTTTTGTATACAAGATCTTCCGCATCTACACGGGAAATAGGAACGTTGGTAGGAATGGTTACCACATCCAGTTTGTAGATCTCCCAGAGCTCACCGGCTTCAGTGGATGCTGTACCGGTCATACCGGCCAGCTTATGATACATACGGAAGAAGTTCTGCAGGGTGATGGTGGCAAATGTTTGGGTGGCAGCTTCCACTTTTACATTTTCCTTTGCTTCAATTGCCTGGTGCAATCCGTCTGAGTAACGGCGTCCATCAAGGATACGGCCGGTTTGCTCATCCACGATCTTTACCTTACCGTCCATTACCACATACTCCACATCTTTATCAAATAAAGTATAGGCTTTCAGCAGCTGCTGCACGGAGTGGATACGGTCTGATTTAGCGGCAAAGTCCTGCAGCAGTACATCTTTACGCTGCAGTTTTTCTTCTGGTGTCAGCGGCAGCTTTTCAATTTCGGCCAGTTCAGTTCCCACATCCGGGAGGATAAAGAAGTTAGCATCTTCTCCGCCCTGGGTGATCAGGTGAATACCTTTATCAGTGAGATCTACACTGTTTTGTTTTTCTTCGATAGCGAAGAACAGGCCTTCATCTACTTTTGGCATTTCGCGTTGCTGATCTGCCAGGTAGTAGTTTTCAGCTTTTTGTAATAATACCCTGTTACCAGGTTCGCTGAGATATTTGATCAGTGCACTGCTCTTTGGCAAGCCTCTCCAGGCGCGCATGAGGGCCAGTCCACCGGTTTTAGGATCATCTTTACCTTCTGCAATCAGTTTCTTTGCTTCCTGCAGATATTGATTGGTTGCTTTCTTTTGCATTTCCACCAGGTATTCGATACGTGGTTTTAATGCGTGGAATTCCTGCTCTTCACCGCGGGGGATAGGGCCGGAAATGATCAGCGGAGTACGGGCATCATCTACCAGTACACTATCCACCTCATCCACCATGGCATAATGGTGTTTGCGTTGTACCATTTCATCGGGGTTGTGTACCATGTTATCACGGAGGTAGTCAAAACCGAATTCATTGTTGGTGCCATACGTAATGTCCGCCAGGTAAGCGTTACGGCGGTCTGGTGTATTGGGTTGATGCTTATCGATACAGTCTACGGTAATATCGAGGAATTCGAAAAGAGGTCCGTTCCACTCGGAGTCACGACGTGCCAGGTAATCATTCACCGTTACGATATGTACGCCTTGTCCTGCCAGCGCATTGAGATAAGCAGGGAGTGTAGATACGAGGGTTTTACCTTCACCTGTTGCCATTTCGGCAATTTTACCCTGGTGCAGTACGGTACCACCAATCAGCTGTACATCATAATGTACCATGTTCCAGGTAACCATGCTGCCGGCTGCGCTCCAGCTGTTTTTCCAGATGGCTTTATCGCCTTCAATGGTCACATAATCCTTTCTCACAGCGAGCTGACGATCCAGGTTTGTAGCGGTAGCAGTCAGCGTGGTGTTATTGGTAAAGCGGCGGGCAGTTTCTTTTACTACTGCAAAAGCGGCGGGTAATAATTCTTTCAGTACTACTTCCAGTTGCTTGTCACGGTCTTTTTTAAGAATATCTATTTCCTGGTATATCGTGTCCTTTACAGTTACATCTTCCTCTTCATCTGCGCTGGCTTGTTTTTCCGCTATTTCTTTATCGATAGTGGCAAGATGCTCAGCGATACGTGCGCGGAATTCCTGCGTTTTATGGCGGAGGTCATCGATAGGCAGGGACTGTAGTTTTTCGTACTCCTCATTAATCTGCTGCACCACCGGAGAGATGGATTTAATATCCCTTTCTGATTTATTCCCTCCAAATAGCTTTGATAAAAAACCTAACATGTTAAATGTTTAATTACGAATTACGATTTCTATTTATTGTAACCTGATCCCATCCAGGCAGCGTGTATCAGTTGATAGATTTCTGCTTCATCAGCCTGTGGCACAAAGGCTGCGGGCTTCGTCAGTTGGATAGACGGCATCCAGATTACTCAAATATTGTGCTTGTTAAAGACGAACTGTCAAGGTGTCAGTTTTACAGCCCGCCCCGGCAAGGCCTGTAAAAGTAGGAATAAATTCGGTGATTCAAGGGGGATTTTGAAGGGATTTTGCATTTTGCCATTATCAATTAACATATCTTTCATATCAGCGGAAAAAGTTAGTGGTATAGCCACTCCGGCCGGATACCCTGTATTCTTTTTACTAACCAGTCCTGCCATTTTTAAGGGCAGTAAATCTCATACCAAGCCAATTTCCGGAAGTAATACAACAAACCACGGCCGGCAATGCCCTGGAAAATGGCTTCGTACAATATAGGACTGTCGCAGGAAAGCAGCCAATCAGCCAGCTGCCGGTTATTTGTTTATAGCGCAGCGCCCAAATTGGCAGTATTGCTGCCGGGAGGGCTCAGGCTTATATCTGCCAAAATACCAGTACACGGCGTGGTGCATGGATATCCGTGGCTGTAAGCTAAGATCCGGCAGGATATTTTGCAACGCATTAAGCCCTGGCTTTCTAACCGGATGTTCCCGTTATATCTTTCGCCAACGCCTGTACGAAATTGCGGCTGATGCCACTGTTAGCCTTATTATCGTGTTACCCGGGGCATTCCGGCACTTTCCCCGCAAACCGCTTATCATAAAATATGACCAGCCAAACGGGGGATCTGCGACCAGCTCCCCGCTGGGATTGCTGGTCAGCGTCAGAAAAGAAAATTTTCAAAAAAAATGCCCATCGCCCATATAAAAAGATGGAAATATGAAAATACTTTTTATAAATTTAAAGGTTTAATAGCCGTTTTAACTTATTTACACAAATATCCACGTTTATGGCAAATGCAATTCAGCCGCAAAAATTGTTCGTAGCAAGCTGTATGGCGCTACTGGTAACATCATTATCCTTTGGCATCCGTGCCGGAATATTAAGCCGCTTAGGCGTTGAGTTCCACCTGGATACCAAACAATTGAGCATCATTGCGGGAACTGCTTTCTGGGGATTCCCGCTGGCAGTGATTATAGGAGGATTCATTGTAGATGCCATAGGCATGAAACGGTTACTGCTGGCAGCTTTTATCCTGCACCTGCTGGGTATTGTGCTAACGGTATTTGCGAACGGCTTCTGGTCGCTGTTCATCTCCACCCTGTTTATCGGGATGGCCAACGGTACCGTGGAAGCGGCGTGTAATCCGCTCGTGGCCACTATTTTCCCCGACAACAAAACCACCAAACTGAATCACTTTCACCTGTGGTTCCCCGGCGGTATCGTAGTGGGTACCCTGCTGGTATTTTTACTTACCAAAATTGGCCTCAGCTGGCAGCTGCAGGTAGCCACTATGGTGATCCCCACCCTGATCTATGGTTATCTTTTTATGAAGCTTGAGTTTCCTGTTACAGAAAGAGTGGCATCCGGCGTATCTTCTGCGCAGATGTACAAATCTGTATTAAGCCCCCTGTTTATTGTGATGTTTATCCTGATGTTTGGCACTGCCATCACAGAGCTTTTCACCGGACAGTGGATTGAAGTATTACTGAAAAATGTAACCGAAAATTCCATCCTCATACTGGCATTAACTGCAGGTGTACAGGTACTTGGAAGAGGCATCGCCGGCCCTGTGGTGCATAAAATTTCTCCTACCGGCGTTTTACTTATTTCTGCGATTTTATCCGCTTTGGGCTTATATTTACTTTCTCATGTATCTGGCAACATGGTATTTGTGGCGGCCTTTATCTTTGGTATGGGCGTTACTTATTTCTGGCCAACCATGCTGGGCTTTATATCAGAAAATATCCCCGAATCAGGTGCACTGGGCATGAACCTGATGGGCGGCGCCGGTATGTTTGCCGTATCTGTATACATGTATTTTATGGGCGGGTTCTATGATAGTATCATCGTAAAACAACTGCCTGCCGGTGCATCCCTGGATGCTTACCGCTCCGCTGCCCCCGGTTCTGCTGAAGCTACCGCTTTCAGTCAGGCCACCGCAGTAGCCGGTCCGGAAATCATTAACGCCACCCTAGTAATACCCGTTATCCTGATAGTGGCTTTCGCAGGACTTTTCTTTTACATGCGCAGCCGCAAAAAAGTAGAAAAAGCACACGTTCAAATAGTATAAATTATAAAACGATAATTGTAAATATGACACGGAAACTTAGAATGGGAATGATAGGAGGCGGTAAGGATGCCTTCATTGGTGCAATTCACCGTATTGCAGCCAATATGGACGGACTGATTGAGCTGACTGCCGGCGCCCTCAGCATTAATAACGACGTAGCAGTGGAATCAGGTAAAATGTTGTTCCTCGATCCGGAACGCACCTATCTCGATTTTAAAACCATGCTGGAAAATGAAGCGAAAATGCCGGCAGAGAAGCGGCTGGACTTCGTAACCATCGTTACGCCAAACTTCGCCCATTTTGAACCTGCCATGATGGCGCTGGACCTGGGTTTCAACGTAGTTATCGAAAAACCGATCACGTTTTCCCTCGATGAAGCCAAACAATTAAAAGCAAAAGTAGAAGCCACCGGTTTAACGCTTTTACTTACACATACCTACACCGGCTACCCTATGGTAAAACAAGCCAGGCAGATGGTGAAAGACGGTGCGCTGGGCAAAATCCGCAAAGTATGGGTGGAATATCCGCAGGGATGGCTCAGCAAACTCAGTGAAAGAGAAGGCAACGCACAGGCAGCCTGGAGAACAGATCCGAAAAAATCAGGTAAAAGCGGCTGTATGGGCGACATCGGTACCCACGCAGCAAACCTGGCAGAATATATCACCGGCGCTAAAATTGAAAAATTGTGCGCTGATCTCAACATTATGGTTCCAGGCCGCGCGCTGGACGACGACGGCGCAGTATTGCTCCGCTTCGACAACGGCGCTGCCGGCGTATTAATGGCATCGCAGGTGGCAGCCGGTGAAGAGAACGCCCTGAAGATCCGTGTATACGGCGAAAAGGGTGGCCTCGAATGGGCACAGCACGAGCCTAATACCCTCCTGGTAAAATGGCTGGATAAACCAACCGAAATTTACCGCGCAGGCGGCGGATACAATTTCCAGTCGTCTTACATGACCCACAACACCCGCACGCCGGGCGGCCATCCGGAAGGATACCTGGAAGCATTCGGTAACCTGTACCGCAACTTCGCCCAAACGCTATCTGCAAAGATCGATGGTGTTCAGCCATCCCCGGAATCACTGGATTTCCCGGGTACAGAAGAAGGCGTACGCGGTATGGCATTCATCGATAACGTAGTACGCTCTTCACAAAGCGATGCTAAATGGACTAACTTCGAGATATAGCATATGAAAACGATAAAAGGACCTGGTATTTTTCTGGCGCAGTTCATGGGAGAAGAAGCGCCTTTCAATAATCTGAAATCTATCTGTGAATGGGCCGCCTCCATTGGTTTCAAAGGAGTACAGATCCCCACCTGGGAAACGCGCCTGATAGACCTGCAAAAGGCTGCTGAAAGCAAAACCTATGCAGATGAAATCAAGGGCATTGTTAATGCAGCCGGGCTTGAAATCACCGAACTGAGCACACACCTGCAGGGGCAGTTGGTAGCAGTAAATCCTGCTTTTACGGAGATGTTCGACGGCTTTGCGCCTGCACAATATCACAATAATATCCAGGCACGCACGGAGTGGGCGGTAAATCAGCTGAAGTATGCTGCGAAAGCCAGTCGTAACCTGGGCCTCAATGCCCACGCCACATTCAGCGGCGCCCTGTTGTGGGCTCCGGCGATGTACCCGTGGCCACAACGTCCGGCAGGATTGGTGGAAACAGGTTTTGCTGAACTGGCAAAACGCTGGCTCCCGATCCTCAATGAATTTGATGCCAACGGTGTAGACGTTTGCTATGAAATTCACCCGGGAGAGGACCTGCACGATGGTATCACCTTTGAGCGCTTCCTGGAAGCCACCGGTAACCATACACGCGCCAACCTGCTGTACGATCCAAGTCACTTGTTGCTGCAATGCCTCGATTATCTGGAATATATCGATATTTACCACGAAAGGATCAAAGCCTTTCACGTAAAAGATGCAGAGTTCAACGCCACCGGCCGCTCCGGCGTTTACGGCGGATACCAGGCATGGATCGATCGTCCGGGCCGTTTCCGCTCTCTGGGCGATGGCCAGGTAGACTTTAAATCCATCTTCAGTAAAATGGCGCAATACGATTTTGCCGGCTGGGCCGTTATGGAGTGGGAATGTTGTATTAAACATCCGGAAGATGGCGCTAAAGAAGGCGCCCCCTTCATCAAGGATCATATAATCCGTGTCACTGAAAAGGCATTTGATGACTTTGCAGGAGGCGGTACAGATGATGCCTTCAATAAAAGAATATTAGGCTTGTAAGCCAACCAATCCACCGATCGTTAGTAAACAATAACCAAATAAAAAAATCAACAAATGAGAAAGAGATATCTGGCGCCGCTCGTATTAAGTGTATTATTCTTTGCAGCTTGCGGAGGTGGTGAGAAAAAAGCAGAAAACGCAGACAGCGTTAGCACTCATGAAAGCCCAGCAGCAGATAATTCAATGGTTTCGCCAAATGCCAACAAACCAGTAAGCAAAGGCGAAACACTGATGGCTGAAAGCGATTGTAAAACATGTCATAAAGAAGAAATGAAAGTGGTAGGACCTGCCCTGAAAGACATTGCAGGCAAGTATCCTAACACACCGGAGAATGTGGAAAAACTGGCCGATAAAGTAATCAAAGGCGGTTCAGGTAACTGGGGCGAAGTAGCCATGTTGCCACACCCACAGATTTCAAAAGAAGATGCCAAAGAAATGGTAAGCTATATCTTATCTATTGGCAAATAATTGATTTATCATAAACTCAATCATCCTGAATGAAAAAATTAATCATGGGTGCACTGATGGTAGCTGCCGTTCTCGGTACCACCGCAGTAAAAGCCCAGAAATTAAATACCCTGTCAGCGAAGGAGAAGAAGCAAGGATGGGTACTCCTGTTCGATGGTACTTCTACCAAAGGCTGGCATACTTACCTGAAATCCACAGCCAGTCCCGCATGGGGCGTAACTGATGGTGCGATTGGCCTGAACCAGGAAGCCAAAAAGAATGGCGCACCCGGCGGAGATCTCGTTACTGACGCAGAATACGAAAACTATGAGCTGAGTTACGAATGGAAAATTTCTCCCGGCGGCAACAGCGGTCTTATCTTCAGCGTTCATGAAGATCCTTCTTTAAGCCAAACTTACCTCTCCGGTCCTGAAATGCAGGTAATTGATGATGCCGGCCATCCCGATGGTAAAAACCCCAAACACAATGCGGGTGAATTATACGATCTCATCAAAGCTTCTACCAGGCCAGCCAAACCGGTTGGTGAATGGAATTCCGCCAAATTAACGAAGAAAGATGGTCACCTGACCCTCTGGCTCAATGGCGTGAAAACTGCTGAAACTACCATGGGCACACCTGAATGGGATGCACTGGTGGCAAAAAGCAAATTCCACGACTGGAAAGAGTTCGGCAAACACGCGAAAGGTCATATCGCCCTGCAGGATCACGGCGATGATGTATGGTACCGTAATATCAAAATAAGAGTTCTTTAATTTCCGATAGCGCAAAGGCATTAAGCAAAAAGCTACTGAAGCGGAGATGGGCGCTCGCTTATCTCAATACTTCAGTAGCTTTTTGCTTTTTGCTTCTCTGAATTTTTTCATTTCCATTCCCACGTAAAATAAGATGAAAGCATTAACCGCGTTTATTACACTCTTGCTCCTCGCCGGCACCATTTCCGTGCAGGCAAAGCATAAACACAAGACCAAAAGGGTGCTCGTGTTCTCAAAAACAAAAGGCTTCCGGCACGATTGCATTCCCGCTTCCAAAATAGCTATTATGCAACTCGGAAAGGAAAATGGCTTTGAAGTAGACACTACTGAAGATGCCAGTGCCTTTACTGCCGACAACCTGAAAAAGTATGCAGCCGTCATTTTCAGCTGCACCACCGGCGACGTGCTCGACGACGCTCAACAGGTGGCTTTTCAGAACTATATCCACAAAGGCGGTGCATGGATGGGTATCCACGCAGCTACAGATACGGAGTACGGCTGGCCGTGGTATAACAAACTGGCAGGCGCCTGGTTCCTGAGTCATCCGAGCCAGCAAACAGCTACCCTCAAAGTAGTGGACCATAATCATCCGGCTACAAAAGATTTACCGGACGAATGGATCCGCAAAGACGAATGGTACAATTTCAAAGATCTTAACCCCGACGTACATGTGCTCATCAAAATTGATGAATCCAGCTATACCGGTGGCAAAAATGGTGATAACCATCCTATGTGCTGGTATCACGACTTTGAAGGAGGCCGCGCCTTTTATACCGAAATGGGCCATGTGAAAGAAGCTTACCAGGACCCCGTATATCTGAAACATTTGCTGGGTGGCATTGAATACGCCATCGGCAACTGGAAACCCAAAAAATAATCCGTAATAATGAAACATACTCTCAGAATTTTTTTGCTGCTGGCACTCGTTGTTGTTGGTCTCGCAGCCTGTAAAAAATCACGCCCCGGTAAACCCAGGGTACTGGTATTTACCAAAACCAGCGGCTTCCGTCACAGCTCCATCCCTGTTGGTATTAAAGCCATTCAGAAACTGGGGTTGGAAAACGGATTTGATGTAGACACTACAGAAAACGCCGCTAAATTTAATGAAGATACCCTGGCGCAATATGCCGCCGTTATCTTCCTGAGCACTACCGGTGATGTGCTCAATAACTACCAGGAAGCCGATTTCGAAAGATATATCCAGGCAGGTGGCGGTTATGTAGGCGTACACGCCGCAGCCGACACCGAATACGAATGGGGCTGGTATAACCACCTCGCCGGTGCATGGTTCCAGAGCCATCCTCCGGGCGTTCATAAAGCTATAGTTGATGTAATTGAAAAATCTTTTCCCGCTACAGAAGGACTCCCGGAAAAATGGGAACATACCGACGAGTGGTATAATTATAAAAATGTAGATACCACCACTACGGTGCTGCTGAAACTGGACGAAAAGTCGTACCAGGGCGGTACTATGGGCGGCAATCACCCTATCAGCTGGTATCACGATTATGATGGTGGCCGCGCTTTTTATACCGGTCTTGGTCATACGGAAGAATCTTATACCGACAGCCTGTTCCTGAAACACCTCGCCGGCGGTATCAAATACGCCATTGGTAAAAACCAGGTACTTGACTACAGCGCCGCTAAAACGCTGCGTGTACCGGAAGAAGACCGCTTTACCAAAAATGTGCTGGTATCCGGTGAGTTCTTCGAACCAACGGAAATGGCTATACTCCCTAACCTGGATATCCTGGTGGCGCAACGCCGCGGGGAACTGATGCTCTACAATGCAGCAGAAAAGAAACTTTCACAGGTAGGTTTCCTCAAAGTATATCACCACACCGATGTACCAAAGGTAAATGCAGAAGAAGGATTCCTCGGCCTTGCCGCAGATCCCGACTTTAAAAACAATCACTACATCTATGCGATGTATTCACCGGTAGATACTTCCGTAAACCGTTTGTCCCGTTTCAAATTTGAAAACAACAAACTGGATATGTCTTCTGAAAAAGTAATCCTGCAATTTTACTCCCAGCGTGATATCTGCTGCCATACCGGCGGTTCTATTGCATTCGGGCCAGGCGGACTGCTGTACTTATCCACAGGCGACAACACCACGCCGTTTGACGAACCCGGACAGCAATATGTGAGCAAAGGCTACGGTCCTACAGATGACCGTCCCGGTCACCTGCAGTATGATGACCGCCGCGGTTCTGCGAACACCAACGATCTCCGCGGAAAAATCATCCGTATCAAAGTAGAAGCAGATGGCTCCTATACTATTCCGGACGGTAACCTGTTCCCGAAAGGTACAAAAGGCACACGTCCTGAAATTTATGCAATGGGTACCCGTAACCCTTACCGGATGTCGGTAGACCAGAAAACAGGATATGTATACTGGGGAGAAGTAGGGCCGGATGCCAATAACGACGACTCCCTGCGAGGGCCGAGAGGATACGATGAAGTAAACCAGGCGAAAAAGCCCGGCTTCTTCGGTTACCCGATGTTTATTGCCAACAATAAACCTTACCGTCAATATAATTATGAAACAGGTGAAAGCGGTCCTTATTTTGATCCGCTGAAACCGATCAATGATTCCCGCAACAATACCGGTCTGAGAGAGTTGCCACCGGCTACTCCCGCCTTCATCTGGTATCCTTATGCGAAATCAGATGAGTTCCCGATTGTAGGTAGTGGTGGCCGTAACGCAGAGGCAGGCCCCATTTATCACAGCGAATTTTATCCGAAAGAAACCCGTTTCCCGGATTACTATAACGATAAACTGTTTATCTACGACTGGATCCGCGGATGGATAATGGCCGTAACCATGGATAAGAACGGCGACTTCTCCAAAATGGAAAAGTTTATGCCTAACACCAAGCTGAACGCACCCATCGATATGGAAATGGGTCCGGACGGCCGCCTGTATATCCTCGAATATGGTAACGGATGGTTCAGCAAAAATGCAGATGCAGGTCTTTCCCGCATTGATTTCAATGGCGGCAACCGCGCACCTGTAGCTAATATACACGCTACGCGCACCACCGGCGGCTTACCATTTAAAGTGAAATTAACCGCAGAAGGATCCAAAGATCCTGATGGCGATAAACTCACCTACCTCTGGAATTTCGGCAATGGCACAAAGAAAGAAACCACTGAACCGAGTGTAGAATACACCTACAGCGCTGCAGGTGAATATCCTGTATTTGTGGAAGTGGCAGATGATAAAGGCGCCAAAACAAAGAGCAAATCCATTGACCTCTACGCCGGTAATGAAACACCTGATGTAAAGATCAATATTACCGGTAACCAGATGTTCTACTTCCCCGGTAAACCCATCCAGTATGCGGTTAATATCTCGGATAAGGAAGATGGCAATTCTGCAGATGGTAAACTGGACGCCAATAACATTTTTGTAAAGGCGGACTATGTAGAAGGTCGTGACAAAGCAGCGCAACCACAGGGACACCAGATCATTACCGGTGCTATTGCCGGTAAAAATATCATGGAAGTATCCGATTGTAAAACCTGTCACAAGCCGGACGAAAAATCTATCGGGCCTTCTTTTAAGCAAATAACAGAAAAGTATAAGGACGATCCTGCCGCACCTGAAATGCTCGCTAAAAAGATCATCAACGGCGGTGGCGGCGTATGGGGCGAAACAGCCATGTCTGCACATCCAGGCATCTCTGTGGGTGAAGCAAAACAACTGGTGGAATATATTTATTCCATCGGTGGCAATGCACCTAAGGTACCATCCCTGCCCGTAACCGGCAGCGTCAACCCTACATTGGGCGGCGAACCAAAAGACAACGGTGTGTTGTACCTGTTGGCCAGCTATACCGATAAGGGTGGTCCTGGCATTAAGCCTATCACCGGCACTGCTTCTGCAGAACTGATCAGCCCCAAACTGGCGGCGGCAGATTTCAGCAAAGCAGATGGCATGGCGGTATTCGCTGTAAATGGTACGAAGTTCCTTATTCCTTCTAACACAGCAGGATGGGCCACTTACAACAACCTGGATCTGACGGGTGTAAGCGGTATCGAACTCGCTTACCTGGTACAGGAAACACCACAATCCGGCTTTATAGTTGAAGCATTCCTGGATGATGCCAACGGCACCCGTCTGGGTGAAGTGACCATTGGTCCGGGTGCACAACCAAAAGTTCCGAACAAGGTGAACTTCAACTTTACCCCGGTAACAGACGGCAAGAAACACAACCTGTATTTCCGCTACAAAGCAATTGATGCGGCGCAAACAGTACAGTTGGGTATCGTGTCATTTACCCTGCATCCATAACACTAGTTTTTTATAAAAAGAAAGGGGAGCTCTGTATAAGAGTTCCCCTTTCTTTTTATAAGACAAATTCACTTATGCACCGCATAATTCCTGATAACAAACTGTTCTTCAAATCCCATGTCCAGGTATATGCCTTTCCCCATTTGTGAGGCCTGCAGCGTGGCATAGCGTGCATTCAGCGCCAGGGATTCATTCAGTACAAACGCCATAATTTCATTGGCAAATCCTTTTCTTCTCGCTTCCGGAATCACGCCCACTCCATGTATACCGGCAATACCATCTTCAAGATGGAGGATAGCAGTGCCTACCGGCTGTCCGTCCAGCAAGGCAAGATAATAACGGAGATTGCTATACGTAGCTTCCAGGATTTTCTGATCAATGCTGTATCCGAATGCCTGTGGATAAATTCCCGCCCACAACGCAGCATCTGCAAGGGTATTAACTGCCCGGAACAACAGCCTGTTCTCATTCCGGAACGGCCGTTCCAGTTTCAACGACATCCCTGCCTGCTCAGAACCCTTTATCCCTCCCTGCGCGATAATAATTTCTTCCCCGGTAGCATTCCAATAAGGGATAACCATTTTGCCGGAAGGAATACTATCCAGTGCCGTTCGCATTACTTCTTCCGTAATATCTCCATTAAACCACAGTTTATTGGGCCATTCCAGGCCAGGCACACTGCACCAGCTGAAATCCGGCGTTTCTACACAGGCGTTGAAAGGGGTGCTGGCTATACGCCATACACCAATCAGGTTGTTGATATTTGCTTTAACAATAGCAATCATTTTTGTTATTTATTACCGCCAAGATAGGAATATGGTGGCATAAAAAAGGCTGCTTCCGTAATCGGAAACAGCCAGTTGTCTGATTGGGCACTCTTGTTATTTCTTTGGTTTGGCGCTCATATAAAAAGTGATGGTGCCGCCGTTCATGATATCCGCATGGGTGATATACAAACGGTTCAACGGCGTGCCGTTGAGCAATACCTTTTGTACATACACATTTTTATCACCCTGATTTTTTACATCTACTACAAAGGTTTTGCCGTTTTCCAGCTGCAGCGTTGCCTTATCAATAGCCGGGCTGCCCAGTGAATACTGGTCGGAACCAGGACAAACCGGGTAGAAGCCCAGTGTGGTAAAAATGTACCAGGCGCTCATTTGTCCGCAGTCATCATTACCGCCAAGACCATCAGGCCCCGGGTGGTACATCTTTTTCAGGATCATGCGTACACGCTCCTGTGTTTTCCACGGATAGCCGGTCCAGTTATACAGGTAGGCCACATGATGCGAAGGCTCGTTGCCATGAACGTAGTTACCGATAATACCGTCGCGGGTGATATCTTCTGTTTCAGCAAAAAATTTATCGGGCAATTCCATGGTAAACAGGGAATCGAGGTGAATGGTAAATTGTTTCTTACCACCCATCATGGCAATCATTTCATCGGGGTAGTGAGGCACATATAAACTATAGTTCCAGGCGTTCCCCTCAATAAAGCCCTGGTCGTGCGTTTGCAGCGCATCAAAGTTAGCTTTAAAGGTACCGTCGTTCAGTTTTGGACGCATGAAACCGGTGTTGGAATCGTATACATTCTTATAATTCAGCGAACGTTTAATAAATTCTTCATAGAGATCTGTCCGCCCTAATTTCTTAGCTACCTGTGCAATACACCAATCGTCATATGCATACTCAAGGGTTTTGGAAACGGAAGAACCGTTTTTATCTTCCGGTACATAACCCCTGTCGATATAATATTCCAATCCGTCGTAAGTGCGGTGACGCGCCGTCGTTACGCATGCATCCAGTGCTTTGTTCACATCAAACGGAGCGTTGCCTTTCATGATGGCATCAGCAATAACGGACACGCTGTGATAGCCGATCATGCACCAGTTTTCATTGGCATAATGTGACCAGATAGGCAGCATGTGTTGTGCACTTTGTTCATAGTGATTCAGCATCGACTGGATCATATCGGCATTCCGTTTAGGCTGGATCACATTAAACAGCGGGTGCAATGCCCGGTAGGTATCCCAGAGTGAAAAGGTAGTATAGTTCGTATACCCGTTTGCGGTATGAATGTTCATATCCAGTCCGCGGTATTGTCCATCCACATCCATGTAAGTGGTAGGGTTGATGAAGGCATGGTACATGGCGGTATAGAAGTTTTCTTTCTCTTCCCGGCTTTTTGATTCAATATGAATTTTATTCAGCTCTTTGGTCCAAAGTGCCTGTCCATCGCGTTTTACCTGGTCGAAATCCCAACCCGGAATTTCCGCCCGCAGGTTTTTCAGTGCGCCCTCGGTACTGACCGGAGATAAAGCAAATTTAATTTTGACCTTTTCACCGGGTGTTGTTTTAAAGTCGAAATAGGCGCGGATCTGTTTTCCTGCCATTTCCGGGAAGTTCTTCGACTGGTCAAACTTTCTCCAGAAGCCTTTGTACACATCTTTGGCATAATTCTGATGCCCGTACTGAACAAAGGGTTTCGAGAAGGTCATGGCAAAATATTCTATTCTCGTACGTGCCCAACCGTTAGTTTGGCGGAACCCGGTGATCAGGGTATCATTTTCTACCCGGATAAAGGTCCACACGTTTTTATTGTCGTAGTTGTAAATACCGGACATCATATCCAGGATGATATGCGCCTGGCCGGCACCGGGAAAAGTATACTGGTGAAATCCCACGCGGTTGCTGGCGGTAAGTTCTGCGAGGATGTTATCATCTTCCAGTTTCACTTTATAGTAAGCAGGCTCCGCTATTTCCGTGCTATGGGAAAATTTAGATCTGTAGCCACTTTCAGGATGATCTGCCGTGCCGGGGTTTAATTGCAGTGCGCCCACGGTAGGCATGATGAGAAAATCACCCAGGTCGGAATGGCCGGTACCGCTGAAGTGGGTATGACTGAAGCCAACAATCGTTTTATCTTCATACTGATAACCCGCGCAATACTTATATACATCGGGGTTATACTTCCCATTCATTTCGTAAGGAATGGTATCGGTTTCAGGACTAAGCTGCACCATACCAAAAGGCACCGTAGCGCCCGGATAGGTGTGGCCCATCCGCTGTGTGCCGGTAATCGGCTTCACATATTGTATTACATTCTCCTGTGCCATTGCGCACAGGGATGGAAAGAAGAGTAAAGGTAAAAGTAGTTTCCTCATAGCGGTTGATTTTAGCGGAGGTTGTCTTATTCAGGATTACGCTGATTTTGTTGATTTCACTGAATTTTTTTTTAATAATTTGAAAGAAAATCTTTTAAAATCAAAAAAAATCAAAAGAGAAAAATCAACAAAATCAGCGTAATCCTGAGTAAGACAACCTTCGCGTAAGAAATTTGGTACATCCCGAAGAGTCGGGATGAAATATTTCAGTGAACAATGAAAATCGTTTACAGGCGGTATATATTACTTATTCGCTGTTGCTGAATAGGAATAAGGATAAGCCGCCGGATCGGTTCCTCTTGATTTCTCAGGAGTAGCGCCCATGTTAAATTCCAGGGTACCGCCTTTCTGCAGGTCCTGGTGGCTGATCCAGTTCTTCGTATAAGGCTGCCCGTTAAGGGAGGCCTTTTGCACATACAGGTTCGTGTCGCTGTTGCCCGGAGCATTGATCACCATTTTCTTACCATCTTCGAAAGTCATGGTCAGTTTGGAGAAGAGTGGCGTACCCAGTACATATTGTTGGGTACCCGGACAAACAGGATAGAAGCCCATGGCCGAGAACACGTACCAGGCGCTGGTTTGACCGTTGTCTTCATCACCACAGTATCCATCCGGGGTGGCTTTGTACAAACGGCTCATTACCTGGCGGATCCAGTATTGTGTTTTCCAGGGCTGGCCTGCATAATTATATAAATAGATCATGTGCTGAATGGGTTGGTTGCCGTGTGCATACTGTCCCATGTTCATGATCTGCATTTCGCGTATTTCGTGGATAACGGTGCCATAGTAGCTTTCATCAAATACCGGCGGCATATTGAAAACGGAATCCAGCATTTTGGCAAACATTTCACGGCCGCCCATTAGTTTGGCCAGGCCTTGCACATCGTGGAATACAGACCAGGTATAGTGCCAGCTGTTTCCTTCTGTAAAGGCATCTCCCCATTTGAATGGATTGAACGGCGTCTGGAATTTGCCATCCTTGTTTTTTCCACGCATCAGTTTTGTTTCCGGATCAAAGAGATTACGGTAGTTCTGGGAACGTTTTTCAAAACGGTCGATTTCGTTCTTCGGACGGTTGAGTGCTTTTGCCAGCTGATAGATGGTGAAATCGTCGTAAGCATATTCCAGTGTACGTGCAGCGTTTTCATTTACTTCCACATCGTAAGGCACGTAGCCGAGTGTGTTGTAATATTTAACGCCCAGGCGGCCTACAGAGCTGAGCGGACCTTCGTTTTCCGTGTTTTTCAGAATCGCTTTGTACAGGTTATTGATGTCGTATCCGCGGATACCTTTTAAATAAGCGTCAGCGATCAGGGATGCAGAGTTGGAACCCACCATGCAATCGCGGTGACCGGGACTTGCCCACTCAGGTAACCAGCCGCTTTCATTGTAAGCGTTGGATAGTCCTTCCATGATATGCGAGCTGAGCGTAGGATACATCAGGGTAAAGAAAGGATGTACTGCGCGGAAAGTGTCCCAGAACCCGTTATCGGTGAACATGTAGCCTGGTAATACCTGGCCATTGAACGGGCTATAGTGTACGATTTCGTTCTTTGCATTGATTTCATAGAACTTGCGCGGGAAGAGCATGGTACGGTACAGGGAGGAGTAGAAGGTGCTTACCTGTTCGCTGGTACCGCCTTCTATGGCCAATCTGCCGAGTTCCTGGTTCCAGCTGTCTTTTGCTTTTTTACAGGTAGCGTCAAAGTTATCCTGGCCGATTTCGCGTTGCAGGTTTAATTCTGCCTGTTCAAAACTGATAAAGGAAGACGCGGTTTTAATTCCCACCTTCTCTCCTTTCTTTGTTTTAAAACCAACCACGGCGCCGGTATGATCTGCCTGCAGTTCCAGCTGGCCTTTCACCAGTACCGAGTCATGCCAGATATCGGCTACCGTAAATGGTTTATCAAATTTGATAACGAAGTAGTTTTTGAAATTGGAAGGTACGCCACCGCTGTTTTTGGTGGTATATCCAATGATCTTCTTTTCGTCCGGCAATATTTTAATATAGGAACCTTTGTCGAATGCGTCTACCACGATAAAAGCGCTGTCGGTAGCGGGGTAGGTAAAACGCAGCTGGGCGGCTCTTTCCGTGGGCGTAATTTCCGTGGTAACATCCGGGTCGGCCAGGTATACGCTGTAATAGTATGGTTTCGCTACTTCTGATTTATGAGAAAACCAGCTCGCACGTTTGTTTTGATCAAACTTCACGGTGCCGGTAACGGGCATAATGGCAAACTGGCCATAGTCGTTGATCCAGGGTGAAGGTTGGTGTGTTTGCTTGAATCCCCTGATTTTATCAGCGGTATATTGATATGCCCAGCCATTCCCCATGGTATTGGTTTGTGGCATCCAGAAGTTCATACCCCAGGGCAGGGCAATGGCAGGATAGGTGTTCCCGTTTGATAAGCTCACTTTGGAATCGGTGCCCATCAGGGTATTTACCCAGTCCGCCGGCTCAGCAACTTTATTTACCGTTTGGCTGTGTGCACCATGCAGGCATAATAAAGCGGCTGCTAACAGTCCAACTTTTTTCATGATTAGATATTATATACAACAAAAATGATCCTTAGGCCAATATCACACTCCGTTGTGTGAAGATACCGTGAAATTTTTACAAAATCGATTTAGCACAGGTACAGAAAAAAAAGATTCATCGAATCCTTTTCTCTTAAACGACAATAGCCGGTTCTAAAAGTATAAATATTTTTCCAGCATTTGCAAGTATTTAATGGTTTTTTTACGAGCGGTACCGGCAATTATGCCGATCCCCGCAGGATGAACTTTCCGGGCAATTCTATCGCCGTTTTCTTCATTGGCCCGCTGTTTTTGTCCAGCTGATGCATAAGCAGGTCTATGGCCGTTTTGGCAATGCCTTCTATCGGCTGTTCTATCACCGATATACCGGGAGGATATAAACGGAAGATATCGTGATCGTCGAAACAGAGCACGGCAATATCATCGGGCATCTTCAATCCCATCCTGGCGATTACTTCCAGTCCCAGGATACCCAGGTAGTTGGTGGAGAAAAAGATGGCGTCCAGCTCCGGGTTAGCTTCTATAAAGGCCTGCAGCTCATTCAGCGAGTCTTCCCGCTGCCGGTGGTACTGCAACTGCAGGATATGTTTTTTCTTTACGGGGATCTTATGTTCTTTCAGTGCCGTGGTATAGCCCCGCAGGCGCTCCTCCAGTTGTATCAGTTTCACGTCCACCATCACAAAGCCTATTTTGGTGAGGCCTTTACCTATCAGGTGTTTCATCCCCTGCTGCACACCGTCAAAGTTATTGATCAGCACATAGGGCGTTTTGATAGATGGAAAATAGCTGTCCATCAGCACTACCGGCTTATGCTGGTGCACCAGTTGCTGGATTTCTTTTTCCATACCTGGTGCAGGCGTAATCAGGTAACCGTCTACCATTTGCCGGCCAAGCATACGGATTAACTCCCCGCCTTTCTGCGCATTGTTTTCGGTGCTGCAATACACCACATTGTATCCTTTGCGCTCTGCTTCCGTTTCAATTGTTTTAGCAAGACTTGCAAAAAAACTTCCGGAAATACTTTCCACAATCAGACCCAGGGTCTTGGATTGCCCGGTGCGGAGGTTCACCGCCATACGGTGAGGCTCATACCCGGATTTTTCCGCCACCTGCATGATCCTGGTGGCTACCTCGTCGCGGATACGCATTTGCTTCCCCTTTCCGTTTAAAACGAAAGATACCGTGGAAGGCGCTACTCCGGCCATTTTTGCAACATCCTTAAGGGTTAATCGCTTCATGTATAGTGATTGGTTTTGGCATATATGAAAATGGAATTACCTGGACATTCCCACACATCCATCTATTACATATTACAGGGTATGTTACCCTCTGACAGATACACATTGAAACGGAAATTACAAAAATACCTGTAATTACTACCAGGGAAGAAAAAAATGGTTATCTTCAGTAGCCCCGTACGGCATAATATATCTTCCGTGGGAACGTTATAATAATCTACCGGCTCCTGGCCAACATTATTACAACTGTAGTAAAAAATACACTGAGCATATGAAGCAACTTTCTCAACTTACTGACCCGGTTTACATCAAGCCTATACATGAAACTGCACTTGACCGTCTTTTCAAAAGCTGGATCAGGGATGAACGCGACCTTCCCTTTGTGTACCTGACACTGAAAATTACTTTCACCCTCTGGCCGCTGGCTATCCTCATGTATATTCCCGGAATAAATAACTGGGTTTGGTGGGGCGCTGCTATTGCTTACCAGTTCCTGAATAACTTTACTTTCAAAGGGCCTTTTGGCCTGATGCTGCATTGCACCAGCCACCGTGCTTTCTTTGAAAAAAAATACCAGTTCTGGAATAATTATCTGCCCTGGGCCATCGGTCCGTTGTTCGGCCAAACGCCGGAAGGCTATTATTCTCATCATATTGGCATGCATCATCCGGAAAATAATATGCCCGACGATGATAGCTGCACCATGATCTACCAGCGCGACTCCCTCCGTGGATTTCTTTCTTACCTGGGAAGCTTTATCACTTTCGGTGTTTATGACACCGCCCGCTATCATTTACAGAGAAAAAGAAGTAAACTGATGGTAAAACTGGTAAGGGGAGAAGTATTATTTCTCGGCGCCTGCGTTGGTTTATCGTTTATCAACTTCCCTGCTACTTTCGTGGTATTCATATTACCCTTTATGATTTCCCGCGTAATCATGATGGTGGGCAACTGGGCGCAACATGCTTTTATCTGCCCCGAGGAACCGGATAATTCCTATAAAAACAGCATCACCTGTATCAATACAAAGTATAACCATAAATGCTGGAACGATGGCTATCATATCAGTCATCACGTAAAACCAAACATGCATTGGACAGAGCATCCCGTATACTTCACTAAAACCCTGGACGAATACATCAGCAACGAAGCTATCGTATTTGATGGCATCCATTTCCTGCATGTATGGGCTTTCCTTATGGGCAAACGTTACGACCTGCTGGCAAAACACTTTGTGAATATCGGCGACCGCTTCCAGACAGATGCTGAAATCATTTGCTTTCTGAAGCAGCGTACCCGTAAAATTACCGCACTGCCTGTACCGGCAGCTGTGGCTGCAGCCTGATAATATTACTGTCTATTTACGGGAGGGTTTTCTTTTTTAAGGTTACAATTCCCTTGCATTCTCACATTTTTAAGATAAAAATGCCGGGAAAAGAGTAAGGGAACTGTCAGATCCTGCGCCCTCATGCGCACGAACCCGCGTCTGCACAGCGCTTCATCGTAAATTCCAAAAAGTTATATTATATTATCTTAATGAATATGCTTAATCATAACAATAAGTAACTAAATTTGCGCTCTAACTTTTTTTATTAAAGTAAAAAATATGCGTACTGTTACACTGAAAAGGGTTGTGGTTACCGGATTGGGAGCATTGACACCTATCGGGAATGATGTAAATACTTTTTGGAACAATATGAAGGCAGGCGTTAGTGGCGCCGGCCCCATCACTAAATTTGACACCACAGAGTTTAAAACAAAATTCGCCTGTGAAGTCAAGGGGTTTGAGGTGGAAAAATATATGGAAAAGAAAGAAGCCCGCAAAATGGATTGCTTCACCCAGTACGCTATGGCGGCTGCACAGGAAGCAGTACAGGATGCCGGCCTCGATAATGCCAACATCGACAAAACTAAAATTGGGGTGATCTGGGCATCAGGCAATGGCGGGATGCTTACGTTCGAAGAACAGATCGTTGAATTTACACAGGCCAACTTTGTACCTAAATTCAATCCTTTCTTTATCCCTAAATTGATATGTGACATTGCAGCAGGCCAGATAGCTATGAAATACGGTTTCATGGGGATCAACTTCTGTACAGTTTCTGCATGCGCTTCCTCTACCAGCGCCCTGGTAGATGCTTTTAACTACATCCGCCTGGGTAAAGCCAACGCAATTGTGGCAGGTGGCTCTGAAGCTCCTGTAACCCGCGCCGGTATTGCCGGATTCAATGCCCTTAAAGCTTTATCCACCCGCAACGAAGATGCAGCCCACGCTTCCCGCCCGTTCGATATAGAACGCGACGGATTTGTAATGGGTGAAGGCGCAGGCGCTATTATCCTGGAAGAATATGAACACGCTATCGCCAGAGGTGCTACCATTTATGGAGAAATGATTGGCGGCGCCATGACCTGCGATGCCTACCACCTCACAGCCACCCATCCGGAAGGCATGGGCGCACGCTTAGGTATGGAACAGGCCCTGGAAGATGCCGACATCGCGACTACCGATGTGGATTATATCAACTCACACACTACCTCCACACCAGTAGGAGATCTCAGCGAATTAAAAGCCATTGTTACCGCTTTTGGTGACCATGTGCAAAAACTTAATATCAGCGCTACCAAATCCATGACAGGTCACCTGCTCGGAGCGGCCGGCGCTATTGAAGCCATCGCTTGTATCAAAGCCACACAGGAAGATATCATTCCACCCACCATCAACACTTCCGTGTTGGGTGAAGGCATCCCTACCAACCTGAACCTCACCCTCGGTAAGGCACAGCAACGTACGGTGAACGTAGCCATGAGCAATACTTTCGGTTTTGGCGGACACAACGCGATTGTAATATTCAAAAAATATAAGGCGTAGGCGGCGCCTTCGGCGCCTGTAAATTGTCTTGAGCAGGATTTTGGGATTAACTGTGATGGCACTGATTTTCCCACTTCTTGTTGTAAATATTTCGGGGAGATAAAAGCGGATAGATCCGCTTTTATCTCCCCGAATCTGTTAACGACCTTGTTAATAATCAGGAAATCCGTGTAATTACAATTAGTAATTATCCGCTTACATCTCCCTTAATTAAATTAATAACAAAAAGTGGGAAAATCAGTGCCATCACAGTTAATCCCAAAATCCTGCTCCAAGACAATTTACAGGCGCCGAAGGCGCCCTCCCCTCACTTCGCTAAAATTCTTAGCATTACAGAACCGAAAATTCGCAATTATGCCGTAGCTTAGTAGTTTAATATTATGGCAAAGAAAAAAGAGAATGTACCCGATACTTCCGTTGCGCAAGCCCCGGCAGATGAACAAATAGCCATTTTTGGCGCCCGGGAGCATAACCTGAAAAACCTGGACCTGCAGTTGCCCAAAAATAAACTGGTAGTGATCACCGGCATCAGTGGCAGTGGAAAATCATCACTGGCATTTGATACCATCTATGCAGAAGGACAACGCCGTTACATGGAAAGCTTTTCCGCTTATGCCCGCCAGTTTATCGGCGATATGGAAAGGCCCGATGTGGATAAAATCACCGGACTTTCTCCCGTTATTTCTATAGAACAGAAAACGACCAATAAAAATCCACGGTCTACCGTTGGTACTATCACGGAGATTTACGATTTCCTCCGCCTGCTCTATGCACGCGCCGGAACCGCCTACTCCTACAATACCAACAAACCCATGACCCGCTTCTCAGAAGAGGAAATATTGGCGCATGTTTTCAAACATTATAAAAATAAAAAGCTGGCCATCCTCGCCCCGCTTGTACGTGGACGAAAAGGCCACTACCGGGAACTGTTTGAACAGGTACGTAAACAAGGCTACCTCAAAGTGCGGATCGACGGGGAAATAGAAGATCTGAAAGAAAGAATGCAGGTGGACCGCTACAAGATCCACGACATTGAACTCGTGATAGACCGTATCCAGGTTCAGGAAGATGCGCGCACCCGTATCAGCCAGAGCGTACAAAAGGCGCTCACCATGGGAAAAGGATTGCTGTTTATCATGGACCACGATACCAATAAAGTGAGCCAGTACAGCAAACAACTGATGTGTGAGGAAACCGGCCTTTCCTACGAAGAACCCAGCCCCAACACCTTCTCCTTTAACTCCCCCTATGGCGCCTGCCCCCGCTGTAAAGGTCTTGGCACCATCTACCAGATAGATATGGACGAAGTAATCCCGGATTACAACATATCCATCACCGACGGTGGACTAAAACCATTAGGTGAAGCACGCGATACCTTTACCTTTAAACAGGTACAACAACTCGCCAAAAAGTATAAATTTTCCTTAACAGCCCCTATTTCCAGCATCCCGCAAAAAGCCCTCAACGTATTGTTGTTTGGTGATGAAAACGGCAAACTGGAAGTAGACCTGGAATTTGGAGAAAGCAATGGCAGCACCGAATACGTCACTGAATACGAAGGAGTAGTAAACATGGTTCGCCGTTATTTTAACGACACCTCCTCCGATCATGTACGCAGCTGGGCAGAAGGTTTCATGAAGCTAAGCACCTGCCCTGAATGTAACGGCGCCCGTCTCAAAAAGGAAAGCCTGTTTTTCAAGATTGATGAAAAAAATATCTCCGAACTCGGTAACATGGACCTGGATAAGCTCCTGGCCTGGTTTGGAAATATCGAAACCCGTCTTGAGAAAAAACAAAATGCAATTGCCAAGGATATCCTGAAAGAGATCCGTGAAAGGCTCGGGTTCCTGCTGAACGTAGGATTAAATTACCTTACGCTGAACCGCCCCACCCGGAGCCTCAGCGGCGGCGAATCGCAACGTATCCGCCTCGCCACACAGATAGGATCCCAACTCATGGGCATCACCTATATCCTGGATGAACCCAGTATCGGTTTACATCAGCGCGATAACATGCAGCTGATAGATGCCCTTCGCAACCTGAAAGACATGGGCAATACCGTTATTGTAGTGGAACACGACAAAGACATTATGCTCCATGCGGATCACCTGGTAGATATCGGACCCGGCGCCGGTGTTCACGGTGGCCAGATCATTGCACAGGGTACGCCTAAACAAATACTTAAACTCAATACACCCACCGCGGGATACCTGAATGGTAACGCCACCCCGGAAGTACCCGAACAACGCCGCAAAGGCAATGGTAATTTCCTCGAGCTGAAAGGCGCTACCGGCAATAACCTGAAGAATGTAAACCTGAAACTGCCCCTGGGCACTTTCATTTGTGTTACCGGCGTTTCCGGCAGCGGTAAATCTACCCTGATCAATGAAACGCTGTATCCCATTCTTTCTAAACATGCTTACGATTCCAAGATGGTGCCCATGCCTTACAAAAGCATCAAGGGACTGGAGTTTATAGATAAAGTGATTGAAATTGATCAGTCACCCATAGGCCGTACCCCGCGCAGCAACCCGGCTACCTATTGCGGTTTTTTCACCGACATCAGGACCCTCTTTGCTTCCGTGCCGGAGGCTAAGATCCGGGGATATAATGCCGGCCGTTTCTCATTTAATGTAAAAACCGGTCGCTGTGATGTTTGTGAAGGCGGCGGCATGCGCGTGATCGAAATGAACTTCCTGCCGGATGTATATGTGCATTGCGAAAAATGTAACGGTCGCCGGTATAACCGTGAAACGCTGGAAATCCGCTATAAAGGCAAATCCATTTCCGATGTGCTGGACATGACAGTAGACGAAGCTGTGGAATTTTTCCAGCCGGTACCATGGATCTACCGCAAAATAAAGACGCTGCAGGATGTGGGACTCGGATACATTACGCTCGGACAATCTGCCGTAACCCTTTCCGGAGGCGAGGCGCAGCGGGTAAAACTGGCTACCGAACTATCCAAGAAAGATACCGGCAAGACTATTTATATACTCGATGAACCAACAACGGGACTGCATTTCCAGGACATACAGCTGCTGTTAAAAGTACTGTACAAATTGGTCGACAGGGGCAACACCGTACTGGTCATTGAACATAACCTGGATGTTATTAAAATGGCGGACTACATTGTAGACCTGGGGCCGGAAGGCGGCGGCGGCGGCGGCACCATCTTATGTACCGGCACTCCCGAACAGGTAAGTACCTGCAAAGAAAGTCATACCGCCAGATTCCTCAAAAAGGAGCTGGGAATTTAATATCTTGCCAACTGTAAACAAGCAATGAAAAGCATCTACCAGATATTACTCACCTGTTTCATTTTTGCGGGCATCATTGCCTGTGAAAATGAAACGAAAGTATGCGATCAGACTTTACGGAATGATTACCATACGCATCTTATGCGCAAACTCAATGACAGATTATCAGACACTGTTATGCCGAAAGTAACCGCATATGCATTTGGCAGAGATACCATTTACAGGAGCCAGGCATTGGGCGACCTGTTCTTCCAGCTATCACCGATAGCAGACAGCAGCCTCTTTTACGTGAAAGTGGATTCCAGCTTTGTGCCTGATACTTTAAAGATCAGGTATACGCGGCAACAGCATTTTATTTCTCCCGGATGTGGTTTTGGTACCTATTTTAATATAGATACTGTTATCACCACCATGCATACCATCGATTCTGTCGTAATTAATAATAAGTCCGTAACTAGCAGTAATGACACGCATCTTACTTTGTATTTCTTTTTTGACTAGTATCCTGCTCAGCGTTGCTGCCACGGCACAAAACAAGCCGGCCGCCGCTAAAACGGATACGCTGCCCAAAGCTGTTAAAGCTGATACCACTCATAAAGTGCTGGCTGATTCAGCAAAAGCGGTGGTGTTGGCGCATAAAGACAGCTCCTGGTTTATTCCGGGTGCAGTGCGGATAGGAGTGGATCTTAGCCGTATCGTTTCTGCTATCTATTATCCTTACAGAAAAGAAGTAACTGCCGTGGCAGATGCTCGTATCAACAGTAATCTTTACGCTGCCTTTGAAGCCGGATATGCCAATACCCCGTACAGCGATACCAATTATACCTATAAAGGGAATGGTATGTTTGTTACCCTGGGCGTTGATTATAATTTTCTGAAAAGACAATATGTTTCCGAAAAGAATATGTTCTATGTGGGCTTCCGTTATGGATTCTCTCATTTTAATTATTCGGTTCCCACCTACTCCATTAAAAATACCTATTGGGGCGATAATCTCACGGGCAGCGTCCCCAAAACCGCAGTAAATGCCCATTGGGTGGAGCTCCTGGTAGGATTGAAAGTAGAAGTGCTCAAGAACTTTTTCATGGGCTGGAACATCCGGGAACGCATCCTGGTTAACAACGTAAAAACCGATAACATGACGCCACTCGTCATTCCCGGTTTTGGTAATGGTTCTAAAAGATCAGTTTTTGATGTGCAATACACCATTTCATACGCTATCCCCTTCTACCGGATAAAAGAACACGCGCCCGATAAAGAAGTGAAGAAGAAGAAAATACCTAAGCGATAACGCGGTGCGGAGGTTGTCTTTCTCAGGATTACGCTGATTATACTGATTACCTGGATTTTTACTTTTGGATTTTTTTTAGATTTTTAGATTTTCCTAAAATAATAATTAAGGGAGATAAGAGCGAATATCCGCTTCTATCTCCCTTAATCCTTTATAAAATCAAAAAGTAAAAATCCAGGTAATCAGTATAATCAGCGTAATCCTGAGAAAGACAACATCCGCGGCGATCATCCCCTTAGCATTTCAATGTGAGGAATCCCATCTTCCATATAAGTATCGCTGGTTTGCTCAAATCCCAGCGAAGTATAAAACCGTTGCAAATATTGCTGTGCCCCTATCCGGATAGGAATCACGCCATAATGCTTCTGCAATGCTGCAATAGAGCGCTCCATCAGTTCCCTTCCCGCACCTTTGCCGCGGGCCAGCGGGGATGTAATTACCCTGCCGATAGATGCCTCCTTAAATTTGATTCCCGGTGGAAAAATACGGGTATATGCCAGCAACCGGCCCTCTTCATCTGTTCCCATTAAATGCAGTCCTTTCTGGTCGGAATAGTCCAGGTCCTGGTAGGCGCAGTTTTGCTCCACCACAAATACTTCACTACGCAAATGCAGGATAGCATAGAGTTCGGCAGTAGTTAACTCCTCAAATGATTTTGTATTCCAGATCATACCCTCAAACTTTGCCATAAATTTAGTGGAAGCTTTCAATAATCGGATTAATTTTATATCCGATAGAAGAATATTGAGCCCAATCGTTCAAACTATGGCAGAACAGCAAACACCGTTCCTTTCGCTGGAACACATTACGGTGAGGTATCTTGATAAAACATTATTCAATACCCTCACCTGGCAGATCAACAAAGGAGAGCAGTGGGCCATTACAGGACCCAGCGGTTCCGGTAAAACAGCCCTGCTGAATACCATTCTTGGTAAATTTAATATCATCAATGGCAGTATCCATTACCACTTTTACGACGAGTGGTGCCGGCAACATACCGTCACAGATCCCTGGTTTAATTACCGTAACCTGGTAGCCCTGGTAGGGCATCACCACACTTTCCGGAATCTCTCCAATACTACCACGGACTTTTATTATCAGCAACGCTTCAACAGCATGGACGCCGATAATTCCCCTACTGTAATGGAATACCTGGAACTCACTGAAGTGCCGGCATTACTCCAGCCTCTCCGCATTGCGCCGCTGCTGGAAAAACGGCTCATCAAATTATCCAATGGCGAAACCCGCCGGGTAATGATTGCACGTGCCCTCATCCAACAGCCGCAACTGCTCATGCTGGATAATCCCTACATCGGGCTGGATGTGCAGGCCAGGAAAGATTTCAGCAACATGATCAATGAAATCATTGCCGGTGGCGCCACTGTATTGCTGGCCACCGCCCCCCATGAAATTCCTGAGCATATTACACATGTCCTTACCCTGGAAAATGGCGGTATAACAGGTAAGTATACACGCAGTGAATTTATACAGCTGCCGCTGCCCGCAGCAACAGCAATAGCGCTGCCGGAAATGGAAGCCCATAAAATAGCCGCGCTGGTGCATAACAGTCAGCAGCAACAGTTCGACACTATTGTCCGGATGGAAGACATCCATATTAAATACGGTGAAAACACCATCCTGAATGGCATCAACTGGACGGTAAAACCAAACGAAAAATGGGCGCTGCTTGGTCCCAACGGCGCCGGCAAATCTACGCTGCTGAGTCTTGTGAATGGGGATAATCCGCAGGCATATGCCAATAAGCTCTGGTTGTTCGACCGGAAGCGGGGCAGCGGCGAAAGCATCTGGGATATCAAGAAAAAAATCGGCTTCGTTTCCCCTGAATTACACCAGTATTTTACCTCCCGTGATAACTGCCTCCAGGTAGTATGTTCCGGCTTCTCCGATGTAATCGGCAGCACCAGGCCAGCTACCGCTGAACAGCAACAGGTGGCCCGCGACTGGATGAGCGTTCTCAATATAGCGGAACATGAAAAGGCACCGTTCAAACAGGTGCCTGAAAGCGCCCAGCGCTTAACCCTGCTGGCACGCGCCCTGGTTAAAAATCCACCCCTGCTGATCTTTGATGAACCCTGCCAGGGACTGGATACCCAACAAAAGCTACATTTCAAAAAAGTAATAGAACAGTTGTGTGAACACATGCCGGTGACACTCATCTTCGTTACCCACTACGAAGATGAACTGCCTTCGTGTGTAGATAAGTTCATCCGGTTGAACAAGGGTGAAATGGTGTAGTGCGGATGTTGTCTTTCTCAGGATTACGCTGATTTTACTGATTAGCTGGATTTTTACTTTTGGATTTTATAAAGGATTAAGGGAGATGGAAGCGGATATATCGCTCTTATCTCCCTTAGTTATATTAATCAGTAAGAAAATCAAAAAAAATCCAAAAGTAAAAATCCAGCTAATCAGTAAAATCAGTGTAATCCTGAGAAAGACAAAATCCGCGTTTAAAGAAAATTCCCGACATTCGCACCTAATAGTTAATCACCTAATCTGCTTTCCCGATGCACCCAACAAAAAGGCTTACCGCTGTAGCAGCATTGTTTTTATTCCTGGCCGCCCTGTTTGTGATCAATGGTTGCCGTACGGCGAAGAAAGAAATGAACCCCGAATTTGCCCGGTACATTGAGGCATATACCGCGGGGATCATTTCCAAACAAAGCGCCATCCGTGTTCACCTCACCTCACAAACCAATGTAACCCATACTCAGAACGAACCCCTGGAAAAGGAAGTATTTGAGTTTTCCCCTTCCATCAAAGGAAAGGCTTACTGGATTGATGCCACCACTATCGAATTCAGACCGGATGAAAACCTGCAACCCGGTAAAACGTATGAAGCCAACTTTAAACTTGGCAAAATACTGGAAGTGCCCAAGGAACTCAAATCGTTTGATTTTGAATTCAAGATCATCAAGCCATCATTCTCTATTGAGAATTTCGGGCTGAAAGCCAGCACTAATAATACGCTCGACCGCATGACCTGCACCGGCGCTATTTATACAGCGGATGTGGAAGACCCGCAGGCGATTGAAAAAATACTCACCGCACAATACGCCGGTAAAGGCTTACCTATTACCTGGCAACACAATGCCGCAGAACGTACTTCCCGCTTCACCATTGCCAACATTGCACGGGCTAACATTGCCCGTAACATGGAACTGAGCTGGAACGGCGGATCGTTGAAAGTGGATAATACCGGGAAAAATACCATCGAAGTTCCGGCTATCGGCGACTTTAAAGTATTGAATGTAAAAGCGCTCTCAGATCCGGAGCAACATCTCCTGGTACAGTTTTCGGACCCCGTAAGTATGGCCCAGACCTTGGAAGGATTGATCGGCATCAGCGGTCAAAGCGACCTGCGTTACACCATTGATGGCAGCGAAGTAAGCGTATATGCACCGGTGCGGCTGGAAGGAAGCTATAACGTCATCGTAAATGAAGGCGTTATAAACATCACGGATAAACGCTTAGGTAAAACCTTCAGCGCCAACGTTAACTTTGAAAATACTTTACCCAGCGTGAGCATTCCCGGCAAAGGCGTAATTCTCCCGGAAAGTAATAAGCTGGTGATGCCGTTTGAAGCGGTGAACCTCAATGCCGTGGACGTTTCCATTATAAAAATCTACGAGAATAATGTGCCGCAATATCTTCAGCGGAATGACCTCGACGGCAGCCAGGAGCTCCGTCGTGTAGGCAAGCCCGTAGTAGAGAAAACTATCCGTCTCGATGGAGATAAATCTGTAAACCTGCATAAGAAGAACCGCTTCTTCCTGGACCTGGATAAAATGCTGCGCACCGAACCCGGCGCCATTTACCGCATTACTATCGGCTTCCGGAAATCATACGCTATGACTGCCTGCTCCGCAGATACTACCAAGGATGGTGACAATGCGTCTTCCGATGAGGAAGGAGAAGAAGAATATTATGGCGGAGAAAAAATTGATGATGATGACTCATTCTGGCAACGGTATGACAGCTACTATCCATATGGCTATAACTGGGACCGCCGCAATGATGCCTGCTCCAACTCCTACTACAGCAAAGATAAATGGGCATCCCGCAACGTGATTGCTTCCAACATCGGTCTCATCGCCAAAAGAGGAAACGATAACAGCATGCTGGTGGCTGTAACCGATATACGCGACACCAAACCGCTCATCGGAGTGGAGCTGGAATTACTTGACTATCAAAACCAGGTCATCTTCAAAACTAAAAGTGATGGGGAAGGACTTGCCTCCTTTGATCTGAAACGCAAACCCTACCTGCTCATCGCCAAAAAAGAAAATGAGAGAGGTTACCTTAAACTCGACGATGGCGGCTCGCTTCCATTAAGCCGGTTTGATGTGAAAGGAGAAGAAGTACAAAACGGTATCAAAGGCTTCCTCTATGGCGAACGTGGCGTATGGCGTCCCGGTGATTCCGTTTATCTTACTTTTATTTTGGAAGATAAAGGAGAGAAATTACCGGCAGACCATCCTGTTTCGCTGGAATTATATAATCCTAAAGGACAACTCTACAAGCGGATCAATCAACATGAAGGACTAAATGGCTTCTACAGCTTTGCTACCGCTACTGCACCGGATGATCCAACCGGCAACTGGGTGGCAAAAGTAAAAGTAGGCGGCGCCACCTTCCAGAAAAATGTACGCATTGAAACGGTGAAGCCTAACCGCCTCAAAATAAAAATGGATTTCGGCAGTATCACTTCCTTGTCGAAAGGCAGCGCTACAGGCAACTTATCTGCCATGTGGCTGTTTGGCGCCACTGCACAGCATCTGAAAGCCAAAGTAGATGTGTCGCTGGTACAGCAAAGCACTAGCTTCCCTAAATTCGGGGACTACGCTTTCGATGACCCGGTAACCCATTTCGAGGCAGAGAACAAAACCATCTTTGAAGGCCCGCTGAGTGAAAGCGGCAGCGCTCCCGTGAACGCAGATATTCAACTGGGTAAGGTAGCGCCAGGCCAGCTGAAAGCTAACTTTGAAGTAAAAGTATTTGAACCGGGAGGAGATTTCAGTATCGACCACTTCTCCATGCCTTATAATCCTTTCACTTCCTACGCCGGCATACGCATTCCTGCAGGCGACCGGACTACCGGCATGCTGCTTACCGACCGCCCACATTCGATCGACCTGGTAGATGTAGACGGCAATGGCAATCTCACTACCGGCAGCCGTGAAGTGCAGGTAGAATTATACAAGATCAAATGGAGATGGTGGTGGGATGAAGGTGAACAGGACGACTATTCCAACTTCACACAAGACAGCTATAACCAGTTACTCAGTAAAGAAACCGTTACCCTGCAGAATGGTAAAGGTAAATGGGAACTGCGCGTAAACTCGCCGGACTGGGGCCGGTACCTGATCAGGGTAAAAGACCTGCAAAGCGGTCATACCGCAGGTAAGGCGGTGTATATCGACTGGCCCGGCTGGGCGGAAAGGATGCAGAAGGATAATCCTGCTGAGGCCTCCATGCTGGTGTTTACCTCCGATAAACAAACCTACAAAACCGGCGATGATATTAACCTCACCATTCCAAGCAGTGAAGGCGGCCGCGGACTGGTAAGCATTGAATCCGGCAGCAAAGTGCTGAAAACATACTGGATCACTACCAAACAGGGACAGACTACTTTTAAATTCAAGGCAGAAAAATCGATGACGCCCAATATATACGTGAACGTTAGTTTGCTGCAACCACATGCACAAACCCTCAACGATTTGCCAATCCGTATGTATGGGACTATTCCGATTTCCATTGAGGATCCGGGCACTATCCTGAAACCGGTAATCACCATGGCCGACAAGCTGAAACCCGAAACAGAAGCCAGCATCACCGTAAGTGAAGGTAATGGGAAGCCAATGACCTATACCATCGCTATTGTAGATGAAGGCCTGCTCGATCTTACCCGTTTCAAAACACCAGACCCTCATAATGCATTTTATGCAAGGGAAGCACTCGGCGTAAAAACCTGGGATCTGTTCGACTACGTAATAGGCGCCTGGGGAGCGGATATGGACCGTATCCTGAGTATAGGCGGTGATGAAGGATTGGATAAAAATGCCGGTGGCGCTAAAGCCAACCGCTTTAAGCCCGTGGTAAAATACATGGGTCCCTTCTACCTGAAAACAGGACAAAAACAAACACATAAATTTAAGCTGCCGCCATACATAGGATCAGTAAAAGCAATGGTGGTAGCCGGGCAGGACGGCGCCTATGGCTTTGCTGAAAAAGCGGTAGCAGTAAAGAAACCTTTGATGCTGCTCACCACCGCACCACGTGTACTTGGTCCGTCAGAAACCATCCAGGTACCGGTAACCGTGTTTGGCCTGGAGCCTAATATCCGCAACGTGAACGTTAGTTTATCTACCAGCTCATTACTGGAAGTTGTAGGTGAACAAACTAAAACGGTGACCTTCTCTCAACCTGGGGAACAAATTGTATACTTCGACGTAAAAGTGCGTCCGCAAACGGGCGTAGCTAAAATAAAAGTAACAGCCACCAGTGGTGCAGAAAAGGCAGAAGAAAACATTGAGCTGAATGTTCGTAATCCCAACCCGGTGATCACCAACATTATTGAAAATACGCTGGAGGGAAATAAGAGCTGGCAATCTGCTTTCAGCCCGGTGGGCATGACAGGCACCAACTCCGGTGTGCTGGAAGTATCTACCATTCCGTCGCTCAACCTGGGCAAACGCCTGCGATTCCTGATAGAGTATCCACATGGCTGTATTGAACAAACCACTTCGGGCGTATTCCCGCAACTGGTGCTGAACCAGTTGATGGATCTGAAAGAAAGTCAGCGGGCAGAAGTAGACCGTAACGTGAAAGCGGGTATCAACAGGCTGAAAAGTTTCCAGACTTCCGACGGTGGTTTCAGCTACTGGCCGGGTGAAGGAAACTCTGATGAGTGGGGTACCAACTATGGCGGTCATTTCCTTATAGAAGCACAGGCACAAGGTTATACGTTGCCAGCGGGATTATTGGATCAGTGGAAGAAGTACCAGCGTAATAAGGCCGGTACCTGGGCGCCCAGCACCCTTAATTTCTATGGTGGAGATCTTACACAGTCGTACCGCCTGTACCTGCTGGCACTGGCCAAATCACCGGAACTGGGTGCAATGAACCGGTTAAAAGAATTCAAATATCTGTCCGTTCCGGCCAAATGGCGGCTTGCTGCGGCTTATAAGCTTTCCGGTCAGCCGGAAGTAGCCAATTCCCTTATCCAGGGACTTACCACCGAGGTGAAAGCGTATACACAGTTGGGCGGCACCTTTGGTTCTGATCTGCGCGACAAAGCTATGATCCTGGAAACGCTCACCATCATGGGACAACGTAACCGCGCTAATGAACTCGTGAAACAAATTGCTGCGCAACTATCGCAAAACGATCAGTGGTACAGCACACAAACAACTGCTTATTCACTGATTGCCGTTGCCAAATATTGCGGCAACAACAAGGGCGGCAGCAAGATGAGTTTTGCGTATACTATTAACGGTACCAAAGGCAGTGTAAACGGGCAATCTTTTGTTACGCAAATACCTGTTGCGGTCAACGGCAGTGCGGGCAATATCAGCATCCAGAATAACGGGCAAAATGTGTTGTACGTGCGCCTTATCCTCCAGGGCCAGCCGGATGCTGGTCAGGAACCCGTGGCTACCAATAACCCGGATATATTGGGCATGCAGGTAAGCTTCAGTACCCGCGATGGCAAACCGCTAGACCCGGCTACATTGCGCCAGGGAAGCGATTTTATGGCCACCGTTACCGTCAATAACCCTGGTAAAAGAGGGTACTACGAACAAATGGCCCTGTCGCAGGTCTTCCCTTCCGGCTGGGAAATAATAAACACCCGTTTGATGGAAAACGACAGCGCGTTCCATTCTTCACCAGCTACGTATATGGATATACGTGACGACCGGGTATACACTTATTTCAATATAGAAGAAAGCAAGAAACGTACTTATAATGTTTTGCTGAACGCTGCCTATCTCGGCAGGTATTATCTGCCGGCAACCTCTTGCGAGGCGATGTATGATAATACCATACATGCTTTCGCACCAGGCAAGTGGGTAGAGGTAGTGAAGTAGAAAAAGAGATGCTCATAAAAAATGCGTTCCGGGATTTCCGGGACGCATTTTTTATGAGCAAATTACTACTGTTGTAACCGGGCAAAATAGATGACGGTACGAGCCAACTGTGATACATAACTCATCTCATTATCGTACCAACTCACCACTCTTACAATCTGTTGCTCCCCTGCAGGTAAAACTTTTGTTTGAGTGGCATCAAAGAGGGAGCCGTAGCGGCTGCCGATGATGTCGCTGTGTACTCTTCAAATCCGTTGATGGCAATTTTTTTGTGCGACATAAAATATTTTTTAGTAATTATCTTTTTAAGAAATCATGTATCAGGGCAGCTATTTCCTCATGGTATTCTTCCAGTGCGAAGTGGCTGCCTTCCAGTAAGTGAACTTCTGCATTGGGTACGTCTTTTTTATAAGCTTCTGCGCCGGGCCAGGTAAAGATGCGGTCGTGTTTGCCCCATACTACCAGCAGGCGTGGCTGGTGGGTACGCAGGTATTGCTGCCATTCAGGGTACCTGGGGAAGTTGGTGCCATAATTCTGAAACAAGGCTACCTGTACTGCTTCCACGCCGGGCCTCGACATATAGGCATGTGCCAGTTCATAACTGTCGGGGCTCACACTTTCGGGGTTGGCCGCGCCCAGGAGATGTTCTTCCTTGATTTTTTCCAGGCTTAATTTATGCACAATAGCTGCCAGTAATGCTTTCTCATCTCCGGCCTGCTGCAATGCGCCAATTTCCTGTACATCCGGGCCCAATCCTTCGTTATATACATTAGCGTTTTGAATGATCAGCGCTTCCACCAGTTCTGGTCTTTTACTAATGATGCGGAAGGCAACGGGACCGCCATAGTCCTGCAGGTACCAGCTGAATTTTGTTAATCCCAGCTTGTCGATAAACTGTTCTATTACCAGGGCCAGGTTATCGAAGGTATAATCGAATGCTGATTGCGGGGGAATACTGCTTTGACCAAATCCCGGGTAATCCGGGGCTATTACATGATACCTGCCGGCCAGGTCATGGATCAGATCACGGTACATGTGCGAGGTGGATGGAAAGCCGTGGAGCAGCAATATCACGGGCGCGTCTGCCGGACCGGCTTCGCGGTAGAAAATATTGAGATGATTGACAGTAACTGTTTTGTGGAGAACGGGGGTAGTAGTGAGTGTTTGCATCTGAATGTTGTTTTTGTACTATTTGGTACATTATTAGTTAAAAAAATATCGTTTGTGGTGGGTGTTTGTTTATGATTATTGCGTGAAGTGTGTCATATAGAAGTAATTTGCTGCCGTAAAGATATATACTTTACCAATTAGTACAAAATATATTTAAAAAACAATTGAGTAGAGAAAAACGGGCAAACAATGTAATCTGACTTTTTAAACTGATCGCGCCGGCTTCCGCAGATAATTTCACGAATAATCATGGCTCAGATATCAACCAGCAGCCAGGGATTGCATAGCCATCAACTCCAGGGAGGGGCTGCGGTACGCATATCCCCTAATTCATCAGACACAGATAGTTTAACTTGATACCCGGAATCTCTTCATCACCGCAATTACGCCCCATGTACCCGCTAAGAACGCAGCTATGGCAATGAATAGTACAGATTGCTCCCGTAAGGGGTTCAAATAATAAAGTAACAGGAGGTTAAATGATAGGAGGATACCCAAAATGAATTTTCCTATCCAATTGACAGGTTTAAAAACTGCAGCTGCTTTTTCCTTTTGTTGCTGTACAATGGCCTGCATTAAACGATGGGAGAAGAATTCCGACGGCTTTTCTATGCCGTCTTCTTTCAGGATAGCCGGGAGCTTATCTTCTGACACATTATTATTTTTCATAGTAAATTTCTTGTTTCATGGTTTAACAATAACCCTAATTCGGCTTCCAGCTGTTTCCTTCCTCTTAATAAACGCATCTTTATGGCAGACTTTCCGGCGCCAAGGATCTCACAGATTTCAGCAATATTCTTTTCCTCGATATAGTGGAGGATCAGCACCAGCCGGTCTTCCTTCGATAGCCTGTTAAGCGCTAAGGTGACGTATCTTTTTCTTTCCGCGTCCTTTACCAGATTCCATCCATGATTTTCTGTAGCCTCATCCTGTTCGGTTTCGGGTTGTTGGTCTATACTGACAGTAGGCGTTTTCCTGTTTTTAAGTTTTGTCAACGCCGTATTATAAACAATACGGTATAGCCAGGTAGAAAATCTGGACGCCTGTTTGAACTTACCCAGCGCTGCAAATGCCTTCATAAAAGCATCCTGTACTACCTCTTCCGCGTCCTCATTATTGGTAACAACAGATTTTGCAATTGTAAAAGAAAAGTCCTTATAGGTATTTACCAAATCGGCAATACTATTTATATCGCCATTTATGGCTTTATTCCATATTTCATTTTCCTGTTTATTTTCTCTGTGGGTTGCCATCTCATGATTTAGACTACCTGGGGGGCAAAGTGGTCACATTGTGACCACTTTGGCTTTTTAGCAGTCTTATTATTAGGAACTCAAAAATATCTAAAAATATAGTCATGCAAATAACGTCCGCATCTTTAATCATTTCGCTTGCACTTGTCGTTTTCGGGATAAGTTATTACTATTTCACAACAAGGTATAAAGAGCGAATGACCATTATTGAAAAAGGACTCCCTCCTGACTATTTTAAAGGAGGTACCAACTACCTGTTATTTATATTGCTTCTTGGCATTGTGAGTATTGGCATATCCCTGGGAGTTGTACTCGGAACTTTTTTGAGATCATTAAATATTGATGGAATACGAGATTTTATACTGCCGGCTACCATATTCCTGTTTTTGGGAATTAGTTTGATAATCTCCTATTTTGTACTAAAGAGCATAGATAAGAAAAAGTAATACTTCCTGCTTCATTTATTGCAGCCAGAACTGGCGGGTTAAACCCGCTAGGGGAAGCCTTTGCTCTTTTTTAAGGATTAAACATAAACACCATGAGAAAATTATTGATAATAGCGCTGTATTCCATGTTGATATATCTGCCACTTATATCCTTTGGTCAGCACCTGGAAAAAGAGCTGGATGCCATGTTAGCCCGGACGTTTCCATCCGCAGGCCCGGGAGCTGCCGTGCTGGTGGCTAAAGCAAATAAAATTGTTTACAAAAAAGCATTTGGGAAAGCTAATCTGGAGCTGAATGTACAATTGAAGTCTGATCATGTATTCCGGATAGGTTCTATTACCAAACAATTTACCGCCTGCGCAATTTTAAAGCTGGCAGAGGAAAGAAAATTATCGTTGCAGGATGAGATCACTAAATTTATCAGTGATTATCCTGTGCCGGATGTTACCATTGAACAGCTGCTTACGCACACTTCGGGAATAAATACCGGTGCAGGCGCATGGACAGCTGAAACAAGAAAGCGCGATTTTACTCTGCAGGCGCTGATTGATTCCTTTAAATACCAGCCGTCAGACTTTTTGCCCGGCGAAAGTTTCCGCTATAATAATAACGGATATGTGCTGTTGGGCTATATTATTGAACGCATTTCGGGTATGCCCTATGAAGCATATATCAGTGAAAATTTCTTTAAACCTTTAGGAATGAAAAATTCCGGCTACGACAATACTGCGTCTATAATTCCCCGCCGCATCAGTGGCTATCAGAAAGACAACGACGCATATAAAAATGCCGATTTCCTAAGTATGACACAACCCTATTCAGCAGGTTCCATTCTTTCTACCGTTGAAGATCTGTACATCTGGAATAAAGCCCTGATGGATGGGAAAGTGATCAGTAGAAAAAGCCTGGAAAAAGCACATACCTCCCATCAACTGAACAATGGAAATTCCACTGGTTACGGATACGGTTGGTGGCTGGGAAATATCCAGGGAAGCCTGGATATTAAACACGATGGCCTGATCAATGGATTCTCAACATTCGCTGTTTATCTTCCGCAGGAGAAAGTATTTGTGGCTGTTTTTACCAACTGTGAAAACAATAACCCTGAAGTCATCGGATCAAAAATTGCGGGCATCGCTATCGGTAAACCTTATCACACCAACGAAATCGGGTTGCCCATAGCGCAACTTAAATCATATGCAGCCATCTATGAATCAGCAACAGAGGGACAAAGAACCGTAT
This sequence comes from Chitinophaga sp. ARDCPP14, assembly GCF_051362515.1. Classification (NCBI taxonomy): domain Bacteria; kingdom Pseudomonadati; phylum Bacteroidota; class Chitinophagia; order Chitinophagales; family Chitinophagaceae; genus Chitinophaga; species Chitinophaga sp. ARDCPP14. The sequence continues at coordinate 45,601 of NZ_JBKIXB010000013.1, forward strand.
CTTATGAAGATGGACGACTCCTGTACTTTGTAAAAGGAGGACCGAAAGAACAGCTGATCCCCTTTGGGAATGACAAATTTTATTTTGAGAACAACCTGGTCATCATAGAATTTTTGAAGAAGAAAGACGGAAGTGTCGGCGGGCTCGTTTCTGAAACGGCAGGGAAAGCGGTTACATTCATCCGGACAGGTATTAAACTGAACAACCTGTACGCGATAAATATTCCCCCTGAAGCGCTGAAAAGATATATTGGGAAATATCAGTTTCCGGATAACTTTATTCTTGCCATTACCCGGGATGGTAACCGGTTATATGGCACAGGCCCCGGTCGCAGGCAAATCAGGCAGGAAATAGTTCCCTATGACACCTGCGGGTTTTTTGCAAGAAATTTAGATGCGCAGCTGGTGTTCATCCTGGATAAAAATGGAACCGTTACCGGATTAACAAAAATTCAAAATGGTGTAGCTGTCGCAGAGAAAGTGGAATGAGCCGCCGGTCTCAATACAACTGATTACGTAAAATTCTTTTGATCATTTGTATAGTGGAACGGCTGATCTGGCCTTTGTATTTTTGGAGAATAGTACTTTCACTAACGCCATCACTCAGCTCGTTTACTACCCGCAGCCATTTGCCAAGGAATTCTGAATTGGGAGTACGGTACCGCATTAATCGCCTCACCGTTTCAATAATGGATTTATTCACTGTGCCTTCATGAAGCTCAAATACCTCGTCATTATTAAGTCCCAGCTTAATGTCATCAGCAATCCTGGAATAATCCTGCAGGTATTTTTCATTGGCTTCCATTACCTGTAACAGGGGATTATCGCTGAAAGCAATGTCAGTATACTTCCGGTGCTGCTTCTGTAAGGCCTGCAAAGCATAGTTCCGGGCAATATTATCGCAGATGATGAGGTCGCTCTTGCTGAGCTCAAACCATTCGCCTTTTACACGTTTATGCTGAAAAACAATATGCAGACTCTCTTCCAGGTCTGTCATATTCAACGCTGCATATTGCCTGATAACACGGAACATTACGGGCAGGTGTGTATGATAAGCCGCCAGACGCTTATGCAGGTCCTGCGTTTTACCGATCTTATACAGGTTTTTACCCGTGTTCAGAATGTACACACACTTACCAATTTGTACTTGCTCCATGAGGTGATTTCGCGCTTGCTGGTGATAATTATGTTATCAATTTACGACTATGATTCTTATATACAAAATGGAATAATCATCTTAAATTATAATATGAAGTGTATGCGGCGCATAGAGGAGCATCACCTGTGCGCAGTGTGGTTGTTAAACAATGATCTTATACTACGATACAGATATTTGAAATCGGCGCTATTCCTGCCAGTTACTCAGGTACCTCGCGGTAAAATTCAGCCCATTGGTATACATAAACTTCCCAATCACTTCCTCCAGGTAATTCATATCCAGTGATCCGTCTGCAGGATTGTAGCGAAGTGAGCGCGCATTGATACCATCTCCCGTATTCAGATATTTATCGGCAACGGGTAAATATTTTTTTAACCCGGCAGCCAGGTCGGATAATTTCAGGATATTATCTATCCGGTTGATAGGATTAATCAGTCCATCGAAATCAGAGCCAATACAGATATGATCCCACGGTGAAGTACCAGGCTCCCATCCCATGCCGGCATTCCCGATCCTTACGGCATAAATAATGTGAAGACACAACAGCATCAGGTGCCGCTCCGCCCTCGAAGGAATGCTCAGGAAATCAAATAATTTCTCTGCGCCTGGAAGTTGACCATCCCTGAAAAGCTTTTCCCATTCTTCCCGGGCAATGTATTCGGGATCAAAATATTCAGGCCGGTTACTGTCAACCATTTTTTCTGCACCCAGGATGCGCTGGTCAAGACTGATACCGATCATTCCCCGCGAGCTCATGATCTCTATAATTTCTTCATCGAATAAATTGATAGTCCAGGGATTGCCATAAAGACCGCTATTAATGCTGTCGTTTGTTTTTCCGATTTTCCGGTTTTCCGATTCCACTATACTCACCAATACGCCATCCTGCTGACCAGTGGTGGATCTGAATTGTTTTTTAGCGAGATAGTTATTCAATGAAGTGAATGTGAAACCAGTGTGAGAGGTGATGATCGGCAGCCTGTTGACGGCTGGCGATTCATTGATCAGCGATTCGCGGTAACGGTAATAATGAAACCGCGTGTATACGCTCATATGTTTCAGATCGATGAGCACCGGTCTCTTTTCATGCAGCAGCGCCTGGCGTATTACCTTTTTTCCCAGCTGTGTAAGCCCGAGACCGGCTTTAGGCATGAAGTCCTCGCTGCTGAAAGCTATTTGCGCCTGCTTGTTAAGTCCCTGCGCAAACCCGCCCAGCGGCTGCTCCGGGATATAACTGAGGTGACAGAGATTAATACTGATAAAATCCAGTTCGCTGTTATCCTGGATATCTTTCAGGTTTAGCTCCGGCGTCCTGGATAACGCAGCGCCCCGGATAGGTACGTCGGATAAATTATGACCGCCTTCTATAGAAAAGATGAGGTAGCGTTGTGTGCTATCATCTTTCAGCACATCTGCTATTTGTTGCGCCGTTTTACCTTCCCAATCTTTCCTCCCCGTATATTTTATATGATAGGGCGCCTGTTCCAGGATGGCCTTACTATCCAGGTACATTTTTACCTGTTGCTGAAACTCGGCGTAGTAGCTGGTTTTACCATCCCTGGTTTTATTTACGATGTCTTTGTTTAAAGGTAATATATGGGAGAAGTCGATGCCGAGCACATGCAAAATTCTACGGGCAAAAGCATGTTCCAGGCTGATAATAGAAGCCACTCCCAGATAGAGCTGGCTGTCTTTCACCTGGTCGGGTGACGACTGGCTATTAAACGGTCCGCCGAAAAGATCGTTCAGCAAACTGGCCAGGCCGGTGGTTTTCACCTGCTCATTTATAGGGGTACCATTGCTGAGATAATGTTTAAACAGCAGATGAAAATGAAAGTCGAATATCTTGTTTGTCATGGGGTCACTTATTTAGCGGCATTTTCAATAATAGACTGAACGGTGTTAAACCGTTGAAGCAGATCCGGATAGGTGGCAGGAGTGGTGCTTTCATAGGCGCTTCTGCTTTTTCCAAAGGTGGCGCTTTCCAGCATCCGCGCGCTGTCGGACATTGGAGTGGAAATAGCGGTGAGCGATTCCTGGTTGCCTCTTCTCGTACCAAAAATGGCATTGTGAAGTTTGTTCCAGTAAGTTTTTACTATTTCGCCATAGCCCTGCAGCGAGTTCAGGAAAGCGCTTTCGTTCCAGCCGTTGTATTGGTTGTTTAATTTGCCGGCAGGTTTAGGGGGAGTGTTTAGAAGTTTTTCTGCGTTGAGAATACCACTTCCAAAACCTTTCGTGGGTAGTTGATCGCTTTTGCGGGCAGAGTCTTTCAGCGCCTGGCGGAAAGCTTCTACTCTTTTCCAGCCGGCATATTCCGGCGCCCTGAGCTGGTCCTGGTATTTTGCCAACCAGTAGGCTGCTGCGGCGGCAACATGCGGTGTGGCGTAGCTGGTGCCATCGCCATATGCAAAACCTTCCAGGTGGTCGCCTGCCGCCTGCCAGATGGGTACCAGCACATCTTCTCCCGGCGCAGTAATATCTACTGTATCTCCTCTCGAAGATCCGGTCCATTCCCTGTCCAGCGGATTGGATGCTGCCACCGCAATAGTGCCGGGGAACACAGCGGGCGCTACTACCGCCTGCACGCTGTTACCGGCTGCACAGCACCAGATAACGCCACTTTCATATGCCTTTTTTGCCAGCCGTGCAGTGGTGAGCGTAGGGGGAATGCCCATGCTCATGGTAATGATATCAAAACCCTGGGCAATGGCTGCATCCAATGCTGCTGCCAGTTGCTGCTGCCTGTTGATGATGACTACTGTTTCGGCTATACGAAAGGGAACCAGTTTGTAATTATCGGGAGCCAGTAAGCCGCAGTTGCCGTTACCTGCCGCAGGTGAAAAGTCGTGGCCAATTAACAGGCTGCCGGTACGGGTGCCATGACCGGGTTGCTTTCCCAGCGAAATGGTGCGCAAGTCCAGCGCGTCATTGGTATTATCGAGGAAGTTATAATCGTTGTCGGTGTCAAATGCACCGGCTACTTTGGAATGGTCGGTATAACCGGTGTCAAACTGTACGACACGGATGCCTTTTTCATGAGGCGATGCAGGTGTTTGTTGTGTCAGCAGTATCTTATCGAACCCGGTGGCGTACCAGTTCCAACGCCGGTACTCTTCTGCTTTCCGGCCGGCAACAAATTTGCTCACAGCCGTTACCGTATAATTTTTCAGGAAAGCATCTTCGTTGGGCGTGCCATAACCGTCGTCAAACAGAAAGCCGGATTCGGCAGGACCGCCACCCTTCCTGATAATATTAACGGTATCGGCATTCAGGTATAAAGGCAGATCTGCTTCTGCATAAAAGATGCCTGGTACCTGTGCCAGTTTTCCGGCTTCTTCATGTGCGTTGCCACTGAAGTTGGTGGTAAACGTAAACAACTCTTCTTTGCCGGCAACGGCGGTGGCGGGTGTAAGCAACGACAGCTTAATGCCCGGCGGATATTTTACAGATAATACCGCTTCTATCTGCGACACCGTTTCCGGTTTATTCAATGCAGAGATTATAAATGCGGTGGGAGTACTAATATTGGCAGATGAAGGAACATCCATAGTATTTTCTTTGGGAGATGAAGGAATATCGGGAACATTGGATGGAGCGCTGTTATTGCTCATAGTGGCAGCTGTTACTACATTGTTTACACCGCTACGGACGCTGGCCTGGTCGGGTAAGGCCTGCTTCAGCTGCGGTGCAATATTGTCGGTATCTTTTAATAAAGCGCGGCGGCCCTTTTCCATATCCGGACTTAACGTGGCTTCCCGCACGGCGCTGACAATTACACTCACTTTAATTCCTTCATTGCCGATCCAGTCAATCTCGTCGTCCGGTGTTTCAGGGGTGGCCAGTTGCCCACTCCGGGTAAGTACGCGGTTTTGATCATCCGTGCGGGAAAGCCCGCTGTGATGGAGGGCAATGATCTCGCAGGTACCCATTCCGAACACCGGGGAGCCGCTGCTACCGGGGAGTGTATCCGATTCATATACCAGGCGGGTACCTGTTTCAGAGAAGAAGCGGATATCTTTCAGTACCACTTTTTTAGGCAGGCCGTTGGGGTGCTGCACAATTACACAGGATTCGCCTTTAATGATTTTGCCGAGGTTGCCGTCAAGACGGATAGGCGGAAACTGCGACAGTAATTCACCGAAAGTGCCGGTCAGGCTTACACCTATCAGGGTGAAATCGAGACCGCTGTTCAGCGTAGTTTTACTTACTTCCAGGCTCGATGTCATAAAAAACTTGCGGGCATCCAGTTTGAAGGAAGCGCTTCTTTTCAGCGCTTTTGTAGTAGCGTCCACTTCATAGTTGAATTCTGCAATCATGTCTTCTGCATCATCAGCCGATTCAATCACATGGTGGTTGGTTAGCAGGATGTCTTCTGTTACGAGGAAACCGGTGCCAATGGGCGTCCCGCCTTTCAGGATACGGCACACGGCCCTCGACATTTCAGATAACCTGTCCAGTACATATTTGTCCTGGAAGTCGGCCGTGCCTGTAATCCGCTCCAGCGCAGTTGCCACCAGGGGCGTGTTTTCGCGGGCCACACGATATTGCACCCGTGTGGGATTATCTTCCAGTTGTACTAAAGGCTGATTGGCTTCCCGTAAGGCACACAGCTTTCTTTCGGCAGCTTCAAACTGTGGCTGACGGTCACCAAAACGATTTGCTACTTCCTGGATAACTTTCCAATGAGGTATCATTTATTGAGGGTGTTTATTTGGGGTAGTACACTTAGGTTTTCGCTAATGAATTTAATCAAAAAAGAAGGGAATAAAAGGTCATTTGAAATATCTTTTTTATTATAAAATGAAAAGAGCGGCATTTGTAATGAAGTAATACTTCCGGGCAACAGGTTGGCGGCCCGGAAGCAGGAGATTTATCCGTAAATAATGAACCCTTTTTCAATGGAATTTATCTTCCGGAATTTAATACGGAACACGCCAATCCCGTTACTGCTGCCGTTGGGGTTGCTATTGCCTTCAATGGTTTCAATAAAGCCACCATTTACAGCGGTTACAATACCGGTATGACCGAAGCCGCCACCATGGCTTTTAATGAAGATGCTGCCCGGAACTATCAGGGAGGGGTTGTTGATAGCCTTTGCGGTGGTGATTTTCAGCGCTTTTGTTTTGTTCCAGTGGTCCAGGCAGCCGGCAGTTTTAACAACGGGATTAGCAATACCCAGGTCTGCTGCGGCTTTTTTGAAGCACCAGTACACAAAGGCCGCGCACCAGTAGTTGCCGGGAGGGGTATTGGTACTGGCCAGATAGGCTTCTACCTGTGGTCCCCGGTTGCTGCCAGGAGGTACTTCCATCACGCCAATCTGGCTTTCGGCAACTTCAATCGCTTTGGCAAGTAGCGTATTGGGCGCATTTGTTTCTTCCGGTACACCATCGTCAAACAATACTTCCCAGGTAATGGCGCCCACTTCACCATCCACAATAAGCGGATTACCAAACCGGTCGCGGTGCAGCGCCTGGAATTGTTTTACGGCAGACACAGTTTTAGGGCCAAAGGTGCCTGTGCCCTGTAGAGTACCGATACCGAGTTCAATCAGTCTTTGTTGAATGGCTTTTACAATCTGGCTGTTTGTTTCGCCAGCCTTAATTACTTTGTTGGGGTAATTCATAACAATTGATTTTTAAAATTTGGGGTAAGAATATTATTTCACAATGGTTTTATACTGTTATGGGATAGCTGTCTGATGAATCTTTTTTGGAGTTATCTAAAGATAACAACTTCCCGGCATTTTAAAAACCGGGAAAAAGGAGGCCGCTTCATCCCCGATGAAGCGGCCTCCTTTCATTTATTGACCATATATCTTTAGAAATTGGTATTAATGATCAGCGTGTTCCGGTCGGCCGCTGCAAAATCCATCGGGATAATACCATATCTGCCATGCGTGTTACTGGTAAAGTAAGTGTTGATCTGTGGATTAATGGCATTTGAAACGGTAGTAATGCTGGGAATACCAAAGATCAGGGATTTATACCCACTGGTGAAATTGATATATAGTACCGACTGGCTGCCGTTCTTTGCCTCTGTGAGCAGGTTGGTAATGCCTGTCCATTTCGCGTTATTATCGGGTACTACATACTGGTCCTGCACCCGCAGGGAGGAGTTGGTGTTATTGATAGAAAACGTGGTATTATCGGCCCAGTTGGTGGCTTCAATACCTTTTGGGGTACTGGTGGCGCCAAATCTCCTCAGCAGCACAATTTTGCCCCTTACCTGGCCGAGGTTGGGAACCGCATCGCTTAGATACCATTTGGAAGGTTGCAGCTGCGTATAGCTGTCGAAAGTTTGCTCAAAGGAGCGGGTGTTGTTGGTAGGATCATACTCTTCTTTTACGCACATTACAATCGTTTCTGAAGGATTTGCTGCCAGGAAATCATAACAGGCGGTAAGTACGTCCGTAAAATTGAGGTTCTGGTAAATAGAACCGTGGTGAATGGCGAAAGCATCGCCGATGTGCCGGCAACGGATATCAAGGAAGCGTGTACCGGCATCCAGTTGTTCGCGGATGCTGAGGTTTTGACATTTGGCGGTGCCGCTAACCGGTTCCACACGGGCGCCGCTGTCGTGTGTGCCGGGAATAGACAGGGCCGTGAGACTGGTATTGTCTGCAATGGCGCTCATCCAGCCGGTAAGAGTTACGCTTAAAGCGCCGGTTACAGCGTTTTTTGTCATTGCTTCACCGCCGGCTGCAGCATCAGGAATTGCCAGGTCTTTTTTACAGCCAAAAAGAGAAAGGATGGCCAGGGCCACCAAAAGGGTTTTCAGGTTCATAATGGAAGTATTTATATTAAAAATACAGGAGAATACTGTTTGGTTCATTGCAGTGGAAATTAATTGTTGGTTAACAATCCGTGATGTGGAATTAACATTTCCGGCAGGTGGTCGAAAGGTGTGATTTTTTATCAGCACAGGAATGCATACCTTTACGTTATATCAACCAGATTAGCTTCGGGGGAAGCACTTACATTTATTTTGAATACCGTGCAATTAAATAGTGAACCAGATTTACTATTCAGGGTGTCGCAGGGCGATGAGGCTGCCTTTGCACATTTATTTCATACCTACCAAAACAGGCTGGGAGCATTTGTTATGCAGCTGACGGGGTCCAAACCGCTGGCCGAAGAGATTGTACAGGAAATATTTATCCGGATTTGGGAAAAACGGGAGAAGTTAAGGCAGGTAGAACATTTTCATCCTTACCTGTATGCAGTAGCCAGGAACTATAGCATATCCTTCCTGAAAAAGCTTGGCCGGGAACTGGCCAGGAAACAGGCATGGGAAACCAGTATAGCGGCTACCCACGACCAGGAAGATGATACTGTTATCCGGAATTACCGCCGCATCATAGACCAGGCCATTTCAGAACTGCCGGCCCAGCGTCAGAAAGTATATCTTTTAAGCCGGGATGAAGGTCTCCGCCAGGCTGAAATTGCCGAGCGCATGGCCATCTCACTGGAAACAGTTAAGAAGCACATGGTACTGGCCCTGCGTTCCATCCGGAGTTATGCAATGACCCATCCGGAAATCAATTTGCTGATGCTTATTCTGGCCACACCTTTCAGGGGGTAAATTTTTTTTCTTACACCATTACCTCTTTTTTATACTTGTTGCTGTCTTATAGGGTAGAATCAATCTATGCTGATGGATAATACCAGGTTGCGCTACCTGCTTAGCCGATATGCGGGTAAAACAATCACCCAGGCGGAACAATCCGAGTTAAGTGATTTTTTAAATGCGGCAGATAATCAAACGCAGCTGGAATTGCTGATCGAAGAAGCCTGGATACAGTCCGGTGAGGAAGATGAAATGTTTTTTCCCTCGCCCCAGCTGAACCAGGAACCGGCGCGGCAGCCGCTTAAATGGGTTTACTGGCAGCGTTGGGCCGCTGCTGTATTATTATTGATCGTCGCCACCAGCATCTTGCTGCTGGTCACCAAAACACGGAAAGCAGATAAGTTACCAGCTGTGGTAACAGAAAATATAAAAAAAGATGTGAAACCGGGCGGAACAAAAGCCATGCTCACACTGGCAAACGGGAATGTGATAGCGCTGGATAGCTCACTGAAGGGCACACTGGCGAAACAAGGGAATGTGAATTTACATGTGAGCCCGGGAATGCTGAAATACGACCAAAACAAGCAGACAGCTGCTAATAGTATAGCCTATAACATATTAAAAACCCCCAAAGGGGGACAGTATCAGCTGGAACTGCCGGATGGCTCAAAAGTGTGGCTGAATGCCGCCTCTTCCCTGAAATTTCCAACTGCCTTTGTTGGAAAGGAACGCCGGGTGGAACTAAACGGGGAAGCCTACTTTGAAGTAGCCAGGAATGCCAGCCAGCCATTTTTTGTATCCGTTAATAACGCCAGTATCGCGGTATTGGGCACCAGCTTCAATGTAATGGCTTACGCCGATGAAGCAGCCATGAGAACTACCCTGCTGGAAGGCGCCGTAAAGGTAAGCCAGGCAAATGCTTCCAGTGTATTAAAGCCGGGAGAACAATCACTGCTGGAACCAAACGGCAAAATGAAAGTAATAGAAAATGCTGACGTAAGCCTGGCGGTAGCATGGAAAAACGGACTTACTTCTTTTAAAAGTGCAGACATCAAAACAATCATGCGGCAGGTGGAAAGATGGTACGATGTGGAAGTAGTATATAGCGGCGCAATACCCGTCCGCAGCTTCACAGGAGATATTCCGAGAGACGCGAACTTGTCAGAATTATTGCGATTACTGGAAATCAGCAGGATCCATTTTAAAATGGAACAACGCAGGCTGATCGTTATGCCGTAAGTATCTTATTCATTATATCAACCAAATTGCTATTACCATGAACAAAGGTCCCTGAATGACGTGTGGTAAGAACCGGCATAAAAAACCAGGAGCGATCTCACCCGCCCCTGGAAAAGAGCCTGGGTCTGGTACCTGACATCAATACTTATCAGAAATCAAGATTTATCTCAACCCAAACACCACAAATGTATGCAATCTAATTGTCATGCAAAGCCCGTCTTTGTACCTGGGCTATTATCAACCATCAAAGATCGCGTCCTGACATTCAGAAAATCAGGTGCCCATCTGAGGATAAAAAAACAACTGATTAAGCAAATGAAGATTACGGCTATCCTCTTAACGGTAGTTTGTTTGCAGATCAGCGCCAAATCTCTGTCGCAACAGATAACCTTGTCGCAAAAGAACGCACCGATCCAAAAGGTATTTGAAGAAATAAAAAAGCAATCCGGCTATAAGTTCTGGTATGAAGATGCTATGCTCACGAAAAGTAAGCCGGTAGATATCTCCATCCGGAATGGTTCGCTGGAAGACGTACTGGCACTGCTTTTCAGAAACCAACCCTTCAGTTATGAAGTGATCGGCAAAATCATCGCTGTAAAAGAGAAAGATATCAGGCTGGAAAATGCCACTCCCTTCATCGCCATACCGGAAGTAGTACTCCGTAAAATAAGCGGTACGGTAAAAGACAGCACCGGAACACCCATCCCCGGCGTCACCATTCTCATCAAAGGCACTAAAAACGGTGCCACCACAGATGTACAGGGCCGGTTCAGTCTTGATGTGCCGGAAGGCAATGTAGTACTGGTATTCACCTCTGTAGGATATGAATCAAAATCAGTTACCCTCGGCACCTCCACATTCCTGAACGTAACACTTTCCATTGCCTCCAGCGGGTTGAATGAAATGGTGGTTACCGCTCTCGGTATCAAACGCCCGAAGGGAACACTCGGATACGCGATCAGCACCATTAAAGGCGATGAACTTACCAAGGCCGGTTCAACCATGAACCCATTCCTTGCCCTGTATGGTAAAGCAGCCGGTGTAGGCGTAAACGTTGGCGCATCCGGTCCGCAGGGCGGCGTTAGGATTAACATCCGCGGCGCAGCCAGTATGAACCCCGATCAGAACGTAAGACCCCTGTTTGTGGTAGACGGCGTAATCCTGAGCGACCGTAAAACACAGATAGGCGGTGACGTGGGGCAGGGATTCGACTATGGCGCCGGTATCAATGATATTAACCCGGACGATATCGAATCAATCGATATCCTGAAAGGCGCTAAAGCGACTGTATTGTATGGTAGCGATGCCGCCAACGGTGTAATGATCATTACTACCAAAAACGGCCGTAATGTGAAAGGATTTGGTATGACCGGTAACATACAACACACCATAGAACAACCGGTATCTTACCTGAAGCTGCAAACCAAATATGGGCTGGGTGACAACCTTTATGATACGACCTATGAAACCATCAATGGCGTAAAAACCAGGATGCTGCCCAATAAGCGCTTCAGCTTCGGTCCTGCTTTCGATGGTGCCAATGTGATGTTCTACGATAGTTCCATGGTGAAGAATTCGCCGCATGCGAATAACTTTATGTCACTCTTCCAGAACGGTCACTCTACTTCTGCCAACGTAGCAATTGCAGGCAGTAATGAAAAGGGTAGTATCAGGGCTTCTTATACCAACTATAATTACCAGGATATTGCCGGTGATAATTCCTGGCAGAAAAGGAACTCCTTTAGCTTCAATGGTAATATCAAAGCATCCGAACTGGCTTCCTTTGAAGTGATCTCCAACATTTACAGCATCTCTACCCAAAACCGCCGTTCCCAGAACGATGGACCGGTAGCATGGGGATACCCGGTTGATTATGATTATAACCTGGTATATCCTTATTATACAGATGCCACCGGCTATAAAAGGGATCTTTCCAATGCACGTGTATCCGATGCCTTTAACTTACTTGGCAACTATATCTGGAATAACAAAAAGAACCGCTACAAGGATGAAAACATCCACATGATTACCTCTGCCAAAGTAACATTAAACTTTACGAAGAATATTTTCCTCGTAGGACAGGCGGGGTTGGATTATGATAATACCAATTATAATACAGAGGTAAGTATAACCAGGTTGCTTCCCACGGTAGACAAAGGAAGTTTTGGCGTAGCAAAGGAAAACGCTACCACCCAAACTTACCAGGCGTTACTGAACTATAATAAATCATTCCTGAACAACGATCTCCGTTTGTTCGCATTTGGAGGCGGTGTGTACCGCCTGCGTAATGTGGATTACCTGGCCACCAGCACCGTTGGTGGACTTACCTTCCCCGATTGGTATTCTTTCTCCAATCAGCTGGGAACACCCAGTGCCGACAATGCACACCTGCTCAGAAACTATACAAGAGGTTCTGACGTATTATATAGCTTGCTGGCCTCAGCAGCACTGTCCTGGAAGAATGAATTTACATTGGAATTGCAGGGTCGCCAGGACTGGAACTCTACTCTTCCTCCGGAAAACAACAAGTATTTTTATCCGGGCGCTGCACTTACCTGGAATTATACAGAACGTTACCGGCTTGCCGGCGTAAACAGTGGACAGCTGAGATTGTCCTGGGCGGATGTAGGTAACGGCACTACCCGTTATTTCGCCAATAACCTGTATGGATACACTCGTCTGCCAAGTACAGGCGCCAACTCCGTTTCTCCTCCCGACAAATTGTTACCGGGCGCCCTGAAACCAGAGCGTAAAAGGGAATTTGAAATTGGGATCAACAACACCTTCCTGCCACAGGATAGGGTGATCCTCGATTTCTCTTTCTATACCAACCACCGCTACAACCAGATCATCAGCTTACCTATTTCTTCAGCCTCCAGTTCCACTGGTCTGATCGTGAATGCGGGTGATGTAAAGGCCTGGGGTTTTGAACTGGCATTAACAGGCGTACCACTGGTAGGTAAAAACTACCGCTGGAGCCTCACCCTGAATGCCGCCAGCCAGGCATCAAAAGTAATAGACCTGTATCCGGGCGTTACCAATTATCCTTTCAGTAACCTGATTAATGGCGCTGCTGCATCTATTCATGCAGATGAAGGTCGCCCGTATGGTGAAATTGTAATGAACGATTATAAACGTGATGAAGCTGGCAATAAAGTAGTCAACAACCAGGGTATCTATATACTCGATGATCAGAAATCAACCGTAGCCGGCAATGTAATGCCAAAAGTATACGGCGGGTTTATTTCCGACTTCCAGTATAAGAACTTCAACTTCCGTATCGGGCTGGATTACAAATACGGCGGTACTATTTTCAGCTACACCAACAACCGTTTAACAGGTGTTGGGCAGTTAGAAAATACCATGAAATACCGCGATGAAGAAAACGGCGGTTTGGCCTATTATATTAATTCTAACGAACAGAACGTGCCGTGGCAGCATTCACAGCCAGCGCCTGCTCAGTCTGCGGATGGTAAGGTGTATCACGATGGTCTGGTCCTGCCTGGTGTGAAAATTGATGATAATGGGAAGTATGTAACCAATGATATCATCACCAGTGCTTCTTCTTATTATGGAAGCTATGCAAACGACCTGGCTACCTCTTTCCCACCGGATCGCGTATTCAAAAACAATTACATCAAAGTGAGGGAAGTAGCGCTTTCCTATACATTACCCGCGGAAATTTCCAAAAGGATAAGAATGCAAAGGCTCACTGTCACCGCAGCTGCCCGTAACCTGTTCTATCTCTACAAATCTATTCCCAATATTGATCCGGAAGGAGCGCTGGGTGCAGATGTTTTCGTGGAAAATACCATCTACCCTTCCCAAAGGACTTACTCCCTGGGGTTAAATGTTGCTTTCTAATGTATAAACTGAAAAAAATGAAAAAAGCTTACTTATATATTTTCCTGCTTTCTGCTTCCGTCCTGGGAGCTTGTAAAAAAGACCTGGAAGACCGGTTCTACGACAAAGACAAGCTCTCCACCGGTAGTACTATAGATGTGGTGCCCGGCTTATTTACCGGCGTGCTTACAAATAATAAAATATTTGCACAGGACTACGGCGAGTGGTATTACCTGCTCAACGGAGGTACCAGTATCACCGGCTATGAGCAAGTGGTGCAACGGTTTGTATCTTATCGCTACGACTGGTTCTCCACATACAATGATTTAACCACCGGTAACGGATTTGATGATTCTCCCATCAACGGGCAATCTTTCTTTCAACACAGTTATACCCGGTTGAAGAATTATGAAGTGATCAGGGATTCTGTGAATGCACGTACCGGGCAATTGAAACAGGATGGAGATGTATACCTGAAACTGGTTAGCTTTATAAAATGTTACCAAAGCGCCAAGCTGGTAGATTTCTTTAATTCGGTTCCTTATTCAGATGCTTTCCAGGGAGCAAAAAAAGAACCTAAATACCTCTTCCCTAAATATGATGATCCAAAAGAGATCTACCAGTCTATCATACAGGAACTGGGAGCTATTGTGGATGAACTGCCCGCTGCCTATTCACAGATGTCGGCTGATGCCAAAACCGTATTTACGGAGCAGGATATAGCCTTCCACGGTGATATCAATAAGTGGGTATCCCTGATCAATTTTACCCGCCTGAAATTGCTGGTAAGAATCGCCGGAGTGGAAGAAGCATATGCCAAACCGCTGATCCAGGCAGCACTGGCTAAGCCTTTGCCACAAACGGATCTTTACTGGTTCTACTGGTTTGATATTGATCCCACCGGTGGCGGAACATGGATTCGTGGGGTGTATGAAAATACCTTCGCCTCCTTTATCCCGAACATCATCATGAAAAGGATGAACTACGGCACACCTGCTTACCAGGAAGGGATTGATGATCCGCGCCTGCCCGTGCTGGCTATGCCTACCAAATACCTGGATTACCGTGGTGTATCTGCTAATATTGAAGAACAATCTGCATTGTATAACAGCGGAGAAAGGTATTATCCGTATGCAGATAATATCGCTTCTACTTTTTCTACCAATGCCAAATCTACTTACAACCATGCTACCTTCCACCAGAATGCGAAGATGCCGGTTTATATGAGTTCATTGGGAGAGCTGGATCTGCTGCTGGCGGAAATAGCGCTGAAAGGATTAGCGAATACCGGCAAATCCGCTGAAGAACACATTAAAGACGAAGTAACACACTCGATAGATTTCTGGTACACCATTAATCAACTGAGCAGCTACGCTAAAACTCAGATGACACCTCAGCAAACAGCCATGGTATACCCTACGAAACCATCTGCAGCAGTAGTGAGCGCATGGGGCGATGTGGTTAAAGCCAAATTTACACTGGCCGCTACACTGGACGACAAAATGGAAATCCTGATGCAGCAAAAGTATATTCACCTGAACCTCTACCAGCCTTACGAACTGTGGGCAGAACTGAGAAGGACCCGTCACCCGAAGTTGGAACCCTTCACCTGGCATACTTCCGTATGGAAACCAATGCCTGAAAGAGTACGTTATCCAACTATTGAGCTGACCAATAACCCGGATAACTTCAAGAAAGTAGCAGGAGAAAATAATTTAACCAGCCCGATTTTCTGGGTGCCTGCTGCAGCAAGAGCAAAAAATCCTTACTGGGATAATTATAATTATCAATAGCAGAGAGCAATGATGTCGATGGGGAGCTGACCATATTGGTTAGCTCCCTTTTTTAATGCCATACCGCTATGCAGGCGGCTGCCAGCGTTGACGCCAGTAACGCATAGTAAGCCGGCTTTGTAAATACTTTGTTTGTGAAACGTATATTGATGAACGTTACCACTGCGAACAGGCCGGTTTTGGGTATCACTTTGTAATAATTGACATGCGGATATTTCAGCGCCACCAGTATGATACCGGTTACCAGCAGCACAATGCCCAGTATCAGTCCTTTATGGTCGCGCACTTTTGTATGGTAATCGGTCCGCTGCGCCACCAATATAGCGAGATATCCTAAAAAGCATCCGAAGTGCAGAAGCAACACAATATTAAAGAGCATGGGATGTTTTTTGGGCGGTGGAAGAAAGATAATAACCTCCCAGCACCAGCGCCATTACAATAGCTACCACGTGCGGAATCAGTTTGCCGGTTTCATATACGGGATTTTGCAACACCAGGCTGAAATCCACCACCGGGATAATGGCTCCTGCCAGCAATAGCACTCCCAATGCACGGCGCTCGCCGGTCCATAGTACGCCAAGTATAGCAATGCCGGTAAACAGATCGCGGATGCCTTTGATATAATGAAAAGAGAAATTACCGTTTACAGGTACGTGGATGCCAAAAGCAGCTTCCGCCACCAGCGGGGAGAGGAGGAAGCGAAGCCCGATAAATACCAGCAATATCCCCATAGATACGGTGGCGTAAAAGGCGATTTTTTCAGATGTGTTTTTCATTTGTCGCATTATTTTATGATGATGCAACAAAGGTAAAAACAGCTTTCCGCGGGTTCGTTCACCCAGGTTAATAAATCTACATCGCCAGCCTTTTCCTGATCCGGCTTAAAGACGGAGGCTTTACGCCTACAAAGGAAGAAATATAATACTGCGGGATGCGCTGCTGCAGGTCGGGATAGTTGTTGACGAATTGCAGATAACGTTGCTCCGGCTGATCGCTATAAATAGAAGTGATTTTTTTTATGGCATTCAAATACAGGTACTCACAAATCAACCGGCCAAATTTTTCCCCTTCTTTTATTTTGCTGTAAAGCAATTGAAGATTTTCATAGGAAATCGCCAGTATTGTGGTTGGCTCAATACACTGGATGCTGCGCTGCGAAGCAGAATGATCGAGAAAACTTTCGTAATTACAGGTAAATTCATTTTCCTTTCCAAAGTCAAATGTCAGCTCCTCCCCGGAATCTTTGATGCTGTAGTACCGGATCAATCCCTTCTCAATAAAACCCGCTTCCCGGCAAACCTGTCCTTCCCGCAGAAAATAATCATTCTTCTGGTATTCCCGGCTCACAAACAACGAGGAAATGAATAGCTTCTCGGCTTCATCCATACGGATGAAATGTTCCATAGCCCTGATCAGATTAGTGTGTATGCTCATCGGTAAGCCGGTTTATTTGTACCTGTATGCCTTGTTTTTCGGTGTCTGTTTTTGCCAACTGCCAGGCTCTATGAAAGCTCGCTTTCGCTTTATCATTGTCAATATTCTTATACAGTTCTCCCAGCAGCACATAATAGAAATGATTATTCTCCAGCTTCAACTTTTCTGCTTCTGCCAGCGCTTCCTGCTGCCCGTTTGCTTTATACAGGGCAAAAGTACGGTTTAGTGCTACACTGGGGGAGTAATTGATCATCAGCAGCGCGTTGTATAGCTGCAGGATCTCTTCCCATTTTTCCGGCGTATCCTCTTTCATGCAATGCCAGTAAGCGATCCTGGCTTCCAGGTGATAGGAACTGATCTCATTGCCTTCAGCAGAAAGCTGCAGGAAATAAATGCCCTGGTTGATCAATGCCTGGTCCCACAGCGCTTCGTTTTGCGCTTCATACAGCACCACCTCGCCTTCGCCGGCCTGCCTGGCATTGAAGCGGGAAGCGTGGAAACACATGAGGGCAATGAGCGCATTTGTTTTGGGCCGGTTGGTTTTGTCGTAAGCCGTCAGCATTAATCCCAGGCGGAGCGCTTCCAGGCAAAGATCCTGTTGCAGGATCTGGTTCTGTGTCTGGGAGTAATATCCTTCACTGAAAAGCAGGTAGATAATATGCAAGACATTATCCAGCCGCTGCGGAATTTCATTTTCCGGGGGCAACTCCATCCTGATCTTTTCTTCGCGCAGTTTTTCTTTCGCCCGGAACAATCTTTTATTAATGGTTTCTTTATTGGACAAAAAAGCTTCTGCAATTTCATCTATCCCGAAACCGCAAAGGATGCGCAGCGCCAGCCCTATCTGCGCTTCGCTGGCAATAGACGGATTACAGATGGCGAAAAGCATTTGCAGCTGGCTGTCTTTGATATTCTCCTGCGAGAAACTCAGCGCTTCGGCATCATCCACCAGTTCCTGTCTGGCCACTATTTCAGGCAGTACTTTTTTGTCGAATATTTTATTTCTTCTGAAATGATGTATGGCTTTTTGTTTGGCTACGGTATAAAGCCAGGCAGCAGGATTGGGAGGGAGTCCTTTCACGCCCCATGTTTCCGACGCGAGTAAAAATGTTTCACTCACAATATCTTCTGCTATCTCAATATGCTGCAACCCAAAAAGTTTGCTGATCACAGCTACCATCTTTGAGAATTCCTGCTTAAATAAATGCTTCAGTGATTCGTGTTCCTTTTCCATACTAAAACAGTAAAAACCACTCTAACGAAAGAGTGGTTTTCTTTATTTCCCCTGATACTGGTTACGAAACTATTTCCCTTACTTCCACACAGCCCTGGGCATCCAGCACCGGGCAGCCATGAGCCAATGTAGTAGCTTCTTCCAGCGTATCGGCCTGCACTACCAAGAAGCCGCCAAGCCGTTCCCTGATTTCCACAAACGGACCATCGGTAATAACGCCTCCTGGTTTTAATACTTTCCCTTCCGTAGAAAGGCGACGGCCGTTACTCACCAGTTTGCCCTGTGCAGCAATACCGCCCGCCCAATCCTGCCACTTCTTCATCAGCGACTGGAAGTCATCCGGCGATAATTCGCGGTACGCATATTCCGACTGGCGAAATAACAATAAGAATTCTTTCATCTTTTTATAATTTAAATCACGGATGAAATATATGAATTAATTTGCTTTGGCGGCAAACATCCCCGGCGTATAACTTCCTGCTGAGGTACGGAAAGCTACATTAAGACGGTTATAGCTGTTAATGGTAGTAACTGCTATGGTCAGGTCTACAATCTCTTCCTCTGAAAACTGCTGACGAACTACGTCATATACTTCATCGGGCACATCGCCGTTGGTAAGCCTGGTAACTGCTTCTGCCCAGGCAAAGGCAGCCCGCTCACGGTCGGTATACACAGTAGCTTCTTTCCAGCCCGCCAGCATATAAATGCGCTGCTCCGTTTCCCCTTCTGCACGTGCATCTTTGGAGTGCATATCCAGGCAAAATGCGCAGCCATTCATCTGGGATACCCGGAAATAAATTAAATGCTGCAGGGATTTTTCAATGGATGATTTTGCAAGATATGCACCTACGCCATATAATGCTTTTACTGCGTTAGCTCCTTTTGTCAGCAGATTGATTCTCTGTTTCATGGTTTTAAATTTTTATTGGTGATGAATTTGTTCGTTTATACACCAATAAGGATCGGGAAAAAGGAAATTGGACATCTTCCGGAAATTTTTTTAAAATATTTTTTAGGCAGATGGGTAAAGGATATTCAAGCATGTGTCCGGTAAAGAAGAACCATTGGTCCCCATTTTTCTTATGCCTTTGCAGAAAAACACGCAAACTACCACGCTACCATTCCGGTGAGTCATTTGTTAATCACCTCGTTTTTACAATTGTAAAACACTCCGGCGGGCCGGAATTTTTTCTTTTGACGGATGATTCAACACAATTATCCCCGCATCGGGAAAATGCTGGCCCTCCTTGTTTTTGTGCTGCCATTTACCGCTATATCCGTAAAGGCCCAGGAAATAAGACCTTTGTACAAAGATTCCATTCCCAACAGTATCGGGAAAACTGCACCGGCAGATGCCCCCACCATCACCATCTATAAGCCGGAAAAGCCCAACGGGGCGGCAGTGATCATCTTCCCCGGCGGTGCATACGCCTTCCTGGCCTTCGCAGAGGAAGGCACCAAAATCGCAGAAGCATTCATTACAAAAGGAGTCACCGCCTTCGTGGTAAAATACCGGCTGCCCTCAGATGCCACCATGCGCGATAAAAGCATAGGACCGCTTCAGGACGCACAGCAGGCCATTAAACTGGTACGCATGAATGCCGCGGAATGGGGGCTGGACCCGCATAAAATTGGGATTGCAGGCTATTCCGCCGGCGGACACGTGGCCTCCACGCTGGGCACCCACAGCGCCAGGAGCTATGTGCCCAATAAGGAAAACACCGATCTGCGCCCGGATTTCATGATCCTCGTATACCCCGTAATAAGCATGAACAAGGACCTGGCACACCAGGGATCAAGCATCAACCTGATAGGAAATGATCCTTCCAAAGAAAAAATTGCCTTCTTTTCCAACGAAGAGTGGGTGAACAATAATACACCACCGGCCTATATCACGCATACCAGCGATGATGCCGTGGTGAATGTAAATAACAGCATCGCCTTTTACCAGGCCATGCTGAGAGGAGGCATTCCCGCTGAACTGCATCTCTATCCCACCGGCAACCACGGCTTCACCCAACGGTTACCCGTAAACGAATGGCTGGACCCCATGGTGTGGTGGATGAAAAGAGGGGGCTGGATTCCCAACACCCCCTGATCTGATATAAATCATGGCATAGCCGTATGAACAGGTCGCGCAGCGGGCCTGGAATGCAGCAGCTTTATCAGCGGCCGCTCTACCTTGTAGTAGAAGAAAACCCCTACCGCCACCGCCAGCACCATATGTACGATAACGGAAAGATCGGCATTCAGGAAGTAGCCGGTGGCGGCATATATCTGCGCGATGAAATAATAAAAAGTATAGTGGGTCAGGTAAATAGAATAAGAAGCATCGCCTATCAGTAAACCCCATTTGTTATTCCACAGCTTTGTCCATACACCCTGCTTCTCCAGGAAAATACAACCCGCCAGGATACACGCACTGGGCAAACCCCACAATAACACCCTTTTCAAACTGCCGGTGCCACCGGTCACACTGCCCAGTTCAGAAATATTTCCAAAGCCATACACAATGTTATAAATATAACCGCCCACGCCCAGCAGGAGCAACAGCCCGGCTACGCCGGCAGCCACTTTTACATGCCGGTACAACCAGAAAATGATCACCCCAAAGAGAAACTCCAGCATGATAGGGTTAGTGTAAAATATCAGCCGGAAATCAGCTGGCTTCAGCAACTGGCCCACCGCCACAAGCGCAGGAATAACAAGTAACAGCAATAAGGTTTTGTATTTTGTACGGAACAGGATCAGGAAGAAGAAAAGGAAATAGAACCACCACTCAAAACTCAGCGACCAGCCCACCACCAGGATAGGCGCCAGCCACTTCTGCGAGTTCAATACAGGCAGCATAAAGATCGTATCCCTCCACCCGTAAAGGATAGCCGTGATGGGGTACATCTGGTCAAAAAAACAAAAGAATACCATGTAACACACACTGGCTACATAATAAATAGGGTTGATCCGCAGGAACCGCTTCTTCAGGAAGTCCACCCCGTCACGCGCACCAAAATAGTTACTGGCTACATAACTAATGATAAACCCCGATATCCCAAAAAAGAGATCTACGCCAATAGCACCAAAGTTTTCGAGGAAATAAAATTTTTGCTGATGGGAAACGGTGAATGCTTCCTGTAAGTCGATGGCGTGTACATGTACCACGAGGATAACTGCTACTGCCCTTAATAACTGTATGCTGTTAATCTTCATAAAAAGGGATACTGATTGAGGGTAAAGGATGGCAACACCGGTCACTTTTGTGTAAAGCAAGTTAAACCGGGCTGCTGTAATTACACTTCAGTCAGTATCCTCCTGTCAGTTACGCGATCTGTTCCATGCTTCCCGGCTGATTGTAAACCAGTTAAGCATCGTTTCGCCGTCGTGAAAAGTGCCGTCCAGGCTCAGGCCCACCTTCTCTAAAACGCGCTTCGACGCATCGTTGTTTACATCGGCAATGGCATAAATATTTTCCAGCCCGAGCCGGTTAAAGCCATATTCCAGGCAGGCCCGCGCACATTCCGTAGCATATCCCTTTCCCCAGTATTTTTTTATAAAACGATAGCCGAGGTCGTAGTAGTTAACATGGCCGTTGGTAGGTTCTTTTATCAGTTTTAATCCCGCCCATCCCACAAACTGGTTGGTGTCTTTTTCTATCACCGCCCATCTGCCAATACCGTTCTCCCGGTATTGCTGCCGGATAAACTGAATGGCCTCCCGCGATTCTGCTATGGTGCTTACGGGTTTGTTACCCAGGTATAAATGTACCGCTTCATCTGAATCCAGTTCAAACATGCCGGCGGCATCAGCAGGTATCAGTTCCCTTAAAATCAACCGGGGGGTAGATGCGAAAATCTCCATACACGTGTCATTTGCCGCCCAATTTAAAGGAACTATCTATAAGAACAAAAATTGGGAGTACTTACCTGGTCATCAACAGGAAATTACTTCCTGCTTCTGCTTCAGTCGATTTTTTCTGGTACTGGTAAGGAGAGAAGCCTGCAAACTCTTTGAAGGCCCTGATGTAATGGGATTGGTCAGCATAATCATGCTCAAAGGCAATATCAGACAACTTGCTGTAGTTGTTGCTTTTTAATTGCTTCAGGGAATTTTGAAAACGGCATATCCGGGAAAATAATTTCGGAGAGATGCCAACGCCCTGTTTAAACCGGCGCTCGAAACTTCTTTCCGTTAACTGCAACTGCTGCTGTAAGTCCTTTAACGGAATACTGCCGCCGGATGCAATGATCTGCGATAAGGCGAAGTGCGTCACCTCATCGGCAGGCGTGCTGTTTTCATTTATCTGCTTAAATAAAAAGGCAGCAATAACGGCTATCTTCTCTGTTAATGAAGGCGTGTTGCCAAGCCTTTCTGCCAGGTAAAAATCCCTGCTAGCCGACAGTATATCAAGGTCTAAACAGGAATTGGTTAACTCATCGGCATTCAAACCAAAAACAGATTTCAACGCATGCGGATAACAGCACACCCCAATGGAACAGATAGTGCCGGTTACATGCAGCTCCGTATATTTCGTGGTTTGGCCGTACAACAACAAATCAGGCAACTCTTTGTTTTCCTGGTAAAAGGTACCGCTGTCCGACTGCTGGAAAATTAAACCGGGACAACCATCTGCCATTGGCCCGAAAATTTTAGGCACGTGGGCAACATCATTACTCTCCAGCGTCCAGAAATAACGGACGTGGTTTTTAAGATATGCCGGCGGTGGTAATTCCTGGTACTTCATTTTAATAGCAGATGAATTATATTCAAGGTAATAATTTTTAATGATTTCATAATAATCTACTAGATTTGTAGACTAATTACATTCCCCCATGAACATTGCAACACACCGTTTCATCGCCAGCCTGGCATTATTATTAGCTACCAGCATTGGATTTGCACAAAATAAAATAGTTGTTTTCCAGTCGGATTTCGGTTTGAAAGATGGCGCCGTTTCTGCCATGAAAGGAGTAGCCTCCGGCGTATCGCCCGACCTGAAACTATATGACCTCACCCACGAAATACCCGCATACAATATATGGGAAGCCGCCTACCGGCTGGAACAAACAGTTCCCTACTGGCCCACAGGTACCGTGTTCGTATCGGTAATAGACCCCGGCGTAGGCACCAGCCGTAAATCGGTAGTGCTCAAAACAAACAATGGTCACTTTATTGTAACACCAGACAACGGCACCCTCACCCTCATTGCGGCCTCCGAAGGCATCGCGGAAATACGTGAAATCAATGAGGCCGTGAACCGCCGCAAGGATTCGCAGAAATCCTACACTTTCCACGGCAGGGATGTATATGCCTATACCGGCGCGCGACTGGCAGCAGGCGCTATCACCTTTGAAGAGGTAGGACCGGTATTGCCCAAAGAGGTAGTAAAAATACCTTACCAGGCGGCCGTGCTGGAAGGCGGAAAACTGAAAGGCAACATCTCCATCCTGGATGTGCAATATGGTAATGTGTGGACCAACATCACCGCCGATCTCCTCAACCAGCTGCATCCTCAATACGGCGATGTACTGCAGGTAACATTTCTCCATAACGGGAAAAAAGTACATCAAACAGCGGCGCCGTACAGTCAAACTTTTGGCGCCGTACCGGAAGGAAAACCATTGAGCTACCTGAACAGCTTACTGCAACTGTCTTTTGCCCTCAACCAGGGCAACTTTGCCGCTGCCTATCACATCGGAAGCGGTAGTGAGTGGAGCGTGGAAGTAACTTTATCTCCTAAAAAATAAATCGCTACTGATGATAAGATCTTTATACCCTGCCTTTATGCTTGTATTGATCAGCAGCGCCGCCACTGCGCAAAACGCAGCAGATACTATACCGGCCCCGGCTATACGTACTTTGAATGAAGTGGTAACAGTAGGTACCCGCAGCAGTGGCCGCACACGACTAAACACCGTGGCGCCCGTAGATGTTTTTCATCTCTCCAAAATACAAATACTCACACCGCAAAATGATCTGAACCAGATCCTGCAATATATTTCCCCGTCTTTTAACTCCAACCGGCAATCCTCTTCAGATGGAAGCGAGCATATTGATCCCGCCAGCATCCGCGGGCTCGGCCCCGATCAGCTGCTGGTATTGATTAACGGCAAACGCCGCCATACAACCTCGCTGGTCAATAACCAGGGCACCGTTGGTAATGGTTCTGTAGGAACAGATCTCAATGCCATCCCTGCTGCTGCCATCGAACGCATAGAAGTGCTGCGCGACGGCGCCTCTGCGCAATACGGCTCCGATGCCATTGCAGGCGTGATTAATATCATCCTGAAGCAAAACACGCAGCAGCTGTTTGCTGCATTAACCGGCGGCGTTACCTCCCGCGGCGATGGTGGCCTTGGTCAGCTGAGCCTCAACTACGGCGCTGGTCTCGGCAAACAGGGCGGTTATATCAATATCACCGGGGAAGCTTACCAGAGAGGTAAAACTACCCGCGCACAAAATAATAACCTGATCATCTTCGATCAGTCGTCTCTCGACAATTATTTCGCGTACGACTTTACCAATGATCCCGCCGCTTCCCGGAAATACGACGACGATATGCTGAAGCAGAAAGGACTAAAAAGAGATGATTTTAATTTCCAGATCGGCGATGCACAAATAAAGAATGGCGGCGTATTCTATAATTTATCGCTTCCTTTTAACAACAGCAAAAGTGAATTCTATTCTTTTGGCGGCTACAGTTACCGCCAGGGCGAAGGCTTCGGCTTCAGACGCTTACCAAGCGATCCTACCGTAAACGTATATACGATTTATCCGGATGGGTTTCAGCCTACTACTGATTCACGTATCCACGACCGTTCCATCGCCGTAGGACTAAAACATAAATTTGGTGAATGGCAGGCCGACCTGAGCAATACACTAGGCGATAACCGTTTCGACTATGAGGTAGATCATACCGTAAATGCCTCGTTGCAGAATGCATCTCCCACCAGCTTCAAAGCCGGCGGACATGAATTTTTACAGAACACTACCAACCTGGATTTCAGCCGTCGATTTGCAGGCGTGGCTGCCGGCTTTAACCTGGCCTTTGGCGCAGAGTTCAGGGTAGATGATTACCGCATCCGCACCGGGGAAGAAGCCTCCTGGAAAAATTACGCATTAGTGGAAAACCCGGATGGTACCGTGTCTAACCCCTCCGGGCTGGCAGGCGGATCGCAGTCGTTTACCGGGTTTTCACCGGATAATGCCATCCATAAAAACAGGAATAACACCGGTGTTTATATAGATGGTGAACTGGATGTTACCTCCAGGTGGCTGATCAGCGCGGCAGCGCGACTGGAACACTACAGCGATTTCGGAACAGCGCTGAGTGGTAAATTTGCGACGAGGTATAAGATTTCTGATGTGCTCAACGTGCGTGGCGCCGTGAGCAATGGTTTCCGGGCGCCCTCCCTGCATCAGCAGTATTTCAGTTATGTGAGCACGGATATCTTACCGGATAACACGCTCGGTCAATCCGGTTTCTTTACCAACCAGAGCGCCGTGGCAAAAGCATTGGGTATCCCAAAGCTGAAACAGGAAACATCTGTAAACTACAGCCTGGGCTTTACCGCACAGGCCGCCCATAATTTCAGCATCTCTGTAGATGGTTATCTTACCAACATCAAAAACAGGATCGTGTTAACCGGCAGCTTCGGCTTCGATGCCAACGGCGATCCGGTGGATGCCATCCAGCAGATTATCAATCCGCTGGGCGCCAGTTCTGCACGCTTTTTCAGCAATGGTATTGATACCCGTACCGCGGGCATCGATGTGGTAGCCGACTATAATCTCCGTTCCGGTTCCCATAGTTTCAATGCTTCGTTGGGATTCAACTACAATAAAAATAAGATCACCGGCAACCTGCATATTCCCGACGGTTTAAAAGGACAGGAACAGATCTTCTTTTCTCCCAACGACAGTATTCTTATCACGGATGGTACACCACGCGTAAAGGCTAATTTATCGCTTACCTATGGTTATAAAAAATTCAGTGTGTTACTGCGCAATGTATATTTCGGAGAAGTATCCCGCAACAGTTTCCCCTTTGGAGAAGTGCAGGTGCACAAAGGAAAAGTAGTAACGGACCTGTCTTTCAGCTATAACCTGAAACCCGTTACCATAACAGTGGGCGCCAATAACATCCTCGATGTTTTCCCGGACGAACAGGTATATGGCAACAGTTATTTCGGCGTGTTTAAATATGCGTCGGTGCAGATGGGCACACTCGGATCATTTTATTTTGCAAGGGTGGGAATTAATATAAACCGCCGGAATTAGCGTATTTGCCTGTTTTAGGAAGTATATATAATAAGCTGATGCCGTAAATGTCGGGCTGTCGCTTTGTTAAGCTCTTCATATAGGAGCCCCTGATTTCAATAGCGCCGTTCTTCTTTTTGCCAAGCCCGATCCGCATCCCCAGGTTACCTATCGGCCCCACAGCATGCTGGGTAGTAGAATCTGTAAAGCTGCCGCCGTTACGGTCTTTGTACTTTACATTTACAGGACCGTAATGGTAGGCCAGTCCGCCTCCCACAAAGAAACCTACGGAGTTTTTATTATCCAGAGACGAAAATCCGGCGAAGTTCAGGTTAATGATTAGCGGGATATCCACCATACCCCTGGGCTTTGTCCTGGGACCATCATCCTCATTGCGGGTGTAGTAATACACAATATTACCTTCCGCATCATAATACGATTCCATGTTGCTGTCAGATTCCCCCGACCCGCCAACTGATAATGGAATGCCCACCGAAACAGTCATCTTATCTGTTTCCATCACATTATAACGGATGGCATAGGAAAGGCCGAAGCTGGCGATGCTGCCGTACCTGGACGTATGATCAATAAATGTGGAAAACCCTATGCCGTGTACAAAGCGTTGAGAGAAAACCGGTAACCCGGCCATACAGGCAATTGCTAACAGAACAATTTTTTTCATACGGCAGCAGTGGGATTAGAGGTACCGTATAAAGGTAAAGTAAAAAGCTATTGAAACGGAAACCCGCCCCAATAGCTTTTTACAAACTTCTCTTGTGTTATTGTAATACGTCCAGTATCGGATGATCGATGCCCTGCAAGGTGTTTGCAGCGGGCTTGATCAGTTCCAGCACAGTAATTTTATTGCTGCCTTTTTTCAGCCATTCAGCAGGTACATACAAGGTTTGTTGCGGGCCTACCTGCCAGTATCTGCCCAGGTGGTGTCCATTGATCCATACGGCTCCTTTACCCCACTGCGTCATATCCAGGTAGGTGTCGCCGGTAGAGGAAAGCGTAAAGCTGCCTTCTTTCAACACCGGTGCGTCCGTACCGGCAGCGGAAGGCTTTACAGCCGGCTGAACATCAAAGGGCAGTTTAAATTGCAGCCACTGATGAATAGCCTGGCCATTAAATAATACCTGGCCGGCAATACCTTTTTTATTTTTAAGAAGATAGGGGCCAAAATTGATACGCCCAAGATTTTCTACCAGGATATCCAGGGTAACAGTACCGGCTGGAAGCATTACCTCCACACTGTCCTGCGCCAAACGGCGGTCCAGTATAGCCACTCTTTTGCCGTTCACGAACACAATACCGTAATCACGTAGATCTTTTATTTTCAGCAGGCCACTATGCCCACCGGGAACGGTAGTGCGATACAGCACAAATCCATAAGCCTGGTTAAGGTCTTCAAACGTTAACGGATCTACGCTTTTAATGGCCGCTGGCAATTTGCTGAAAACTGCTGCGCTGCGTTCAAAGGTGATCTGTGGGGTGGTGATCACCGGTTTCTTTGCGGGAACTTCCGGTAAAGTTACACCTGCCGGCAGATGCCTGGCTATCACTTCGCGAAACTTCATGAATTTTGGCGTGGCATTTCCTGCTTCATCCAGTGGTGCATCATAGTCGTAACTGCTGATCTGCGGCTCATAAGGGCTCTTATCATTATAGTTTGCGCCATTCATATAGCCACGGGTAGTGCCACCGTGAAACATGTACATGTTAATGGAAATGCCGGCTGCGAGTACACGATCCAGGCGGTCGAGGAAGTTTTCATAAGGAATGGTATGGTGCTTTTGTCCCCAGGAATCAAACCAGGCAGGGTACCATTCTGCAATATAAAACGGCCCTTTGCCATTGTGGTTTTCTCTCACCAGCTGCTTTACTTTTTGCGGATCATCGATGCCGTTTACAGCCGGCAGCAAACCAGGCAAATGCCCTTTGGCTACATCGGCTGCGGGATCGCAGGTGTAAAGCAGCCCGTCGAAACCTGCGTCAATAAACATCTTCCGGTTAATGTCGAGGTAGCTTTTATCATTGGAATAAGAACCATATTCATTTTCTATCTGCACCATCAGGATGTTGCCGCCGTGATTTATCTGCAAGCCCGATAGTTGTTTTCCAACTGCCTTGATGTAATTATTATAAGCGGCGAGGTATTGCGGTTCTTTACTACGTACTTCGAGACCCTTTATGTTCTGCAGCCAGTATGGATATCCGCCAAATTCCCATTCGGCGCAGGCATACGGACTAGGGCGTAACACCACCCACAACCCTTCTTCCTGTGCTATTTTTACAAAGGCGGCTACATCGTTGTTGCCGGAAAAATCATAATGTCCTTTTTCTGGCTCGTGCATGTTCCAGAACACATAGGTGCCTACGGTATTCAGTCCCATTGCCTTTGCCATTTTCAGGCGGTCACGCCAGCTTTCACGCGGCACGCGCAGGTAATGGATCTCTCCTGAAATCATCTGGAAAGGTTTGCCGTCCAGCAGGAAGGCGGAGTCGCCGAGCTGGAAAGTGTGTTGTGCAAACAACTGTATGCTGCACAATACCATTAAAATTACAACGCTTAGTTTTTTCATTATCTACTGTTTATTGCTTAGGTTACCTGTCAATGTAACTACTGACTGTGGCGGAATGTGAATAATGTTACCGGAAATATAGCCTGGCTTTAGGTTTTCCTTTGCGCTGGTGGTATAGCTGCGCATACTGCCTGCTTTTAGCTCCCTGCAGTGTATGTTGGCGTTGGCGGCAGTGCTGCCGTTGTTAATAACTACTATCCGGAGGGTATTATCTTTGTTTTTATAAGCAGACAGATAGAGATTTTTCGACGCTGCGCTATCGCTCATAACGGCCTGCACCCTGGTAGCGCCGGGTCTTATAAACCGGCTGTAGTTACCTAATACCCACATCATTTTGGTATCACGCAGTTGCCCGTCTGTTTTATTTTTATCGATATAAATCAATCCGTCTTTATAATTATACGGCGAAATGGCCAGCCACCATTGCCAGGCAGCGGCATTTGCAATAGTAAGATCGGAGTGGATTACACGCGCCATATAAAGCGCTGCATCCATGCCCAGGTCTACACCGGCGCCATTTATTTCTCCCGCGTTATCTCCCAGTATGCAATATTCCGATTGCCAGAATTCCAGCCCGTTCAGGGCGGTATGCAGCCGTTTTCGTATAGTGGTGGCCGTGTCTTCCGGGGAAGTAGTGAAATAACTATGTGCGGCGATGCCTTTGTATACATTAAGGAGGTTGCCCACGTAAGTCCGGCTCTGCGGATCAAAGAAGGCATTTATCTGTGAGCCTTTGTCCGGTTTGTCTTCCGGGGCATAGAGGTAATTGATTTTTCCTGCTTCTGTAATCAGTATGTTAACCGGCAGTTTTGCTTCGCTGAAAGTTTTACTGATGGCTTTGGTAAAGCCGGCAATCTGTTCATTATTATAAGGGCAGCCTTCCTGTCCGCCATCGCTCCAGTCCCACTGCGGTTCATTTACCGGGCTGATATAGTTAATACTAACGCCCGTGGCTACACGTATTCCCTGCACTACCTCTTTCAGGAAAACAGCGGCAGCAGCGTACTTATCCGGGGAGAGATTGCATTGTCCCTTGTCAGCAAAGGCTTTGCCGTTGCTGGTAAACGCTGCCGGCGGGCTATTCAGGAAACCCAGGAAATCCGTAACGCCGCGTTGTTTTGCCGCCTGTAAAAACCACAACTGGCCGGATTGTTTCTTCCAGTTGTAGGTATGATCCGCCTGCAGAAAGGATTCCGCGCGGCGCCATTCGTCTTTGATGCCACTGTTATCGCCTTGTTCCGCACTGCCGGCGCCGATGTTAAAACGCCACATCGACAGGCCAATGCCTTTGGGCTGGCCGTTGGCGGTGGTATCGGTGCTAAACAGCCAGTCGGCTATCTGGTTACGTTTGCTATCCGGCCAGTTGCCGGTAAACTGACCCGCCCACGCATCCGAAGCCGCGAAGTTGCGGATCGTTTGCGCCGTTTTATGTAGGTCGATGTTTACCTGGATAACGTTACTGTTGCTTTGTTGCGATAATGCAGTATGTAGCGCAAAGCACAGCGGCAGTGAGCAAATGATTTTTTTCATGTTCCTAAAACGCTTTGCTTCACACAAAGCCGCCGGAAAATAGCAAAATGCCCGTTAAATATTTTTCAATTATGATAACCGGCAGGCTAACATAGCAGCTTTGTGTGAAGCGGATGAGTGTTTAATAACCCTTGTTCTGCTCCAACAGGCCATTGGAAGACAGAATTTCTGTTCTCGGAATCGGCAGCCAGTAATTTTTTTCAGCGAACAACCGGCCGGCAAGCGCTACTTTTCTAGTATACGTATATACGCCACTGTTATTAACGCTGATGTTGATGCCGTAAGCAGGAACATTTTCTGTTACAATAGCTGTTCTCCAGCGCCGTACATCATAAAAGCGATGTTCCTCAAATGCCAGTTCTACCTGTCTTTCATGATGAATAGCCTCGCGCATCTGGTCTTTACTCAGGCCAACCGGAAGCACCGGTTGCTGTACACTGGCACGCTGCCGGATCTGGTTAACCGCGGCGTATACGCTGGCATCAGGCCCTGCTGCTTCATTTTGTGCCTCTGCATAGTTCAGCAATACTTCTGCATAACGTAAATAGATCCAGGGCTGTAATCCGGCTACGTCCCAGGGATTATCGATCGGGTTTTTATCGTCCATGAATTTTTTAAGATAGTAGCCAGTTTTAGTGGAGTTCCAGTTGGAAGGGCCATCCTTTCCATCTTTTCCACCGGGAGAAAATGGTTGTACCGTAGATCCCCTGTATGGTGCGCCATTATAAAGGATAGTGGCGTAAAAACGGGCATCCCTGTTCGCATACGGCTGTTGGGCGTTATAGCCGGATGTTGGATCGGTGATCAGTTTACCATTTTTCATTTCATAAGCATCTACCATGTTCTGCAGCGGCGTATTACCTGCCCATCCGCCGTAACCGTTTGGTCCGTTGGATATTTCCAGGCACACGTGGCGGGCGCCTACGGCGTATTGCCGTGCAAAAATGATTTCATTATTATCTGCTTTCAGGAACAACTGGCTGTAGTCTGCTGCCAGGGAAAACTTCGACAGGTTCATCACTGCTTTGGCAGCATCGGCGGCGGCTTGCCAGGTGCCAACGTTGTACAACGGACTTGCTGCATATAATAATAAGCGTGCTTTCAGCGCCATGGCAACGGCCTGGGTAGCCCTGCCGGTCTGCCAGCTGCCGTCGTTGTCAACCGGCAGGTCTGCTGCTGCGGCAGTGAGTTCGCTCACGGCATAATTCATGGATTCCTGCAGGGTGGCCCTTTTAAATAAAGCCGGATCTGTAAGGTCGCTGGTGAGCTGGTACTCTTTATCACCCATCAGCACCACGCCGCCATAGTTGCGGATCAGGTCATGGTACCGGAACGCCCGGATAAAGCGCAACTCTGCGGTCAGCTTTTTACGGAGAGAGGCGCTCATTTCCACGCTGTCAATGTTATTCAGTGCGTAATTACATTCCCGGATACTGCGATAGCTTCTTCCCCAGATAGTACCTGCAATGCCGGTATTTTCCGGTGCAATCTGCCCTTGTTGGATCACCCAGGTATTATCGTCATTGTTATAAATGGATTCGTCGGTGATAGAGCTCCAAAGGCCGTATTCAAAGCCTCTGCCAAAACCCGGATTAGTACCTTCTCCTTCTTTATCCTGTAATTTGATGCTCGTGTACCGGTTGATCACGTAATTCTGAAACAAAGCGGAATCGCCCAGTACGGCGTCGGCCAGGATACGGTCGGTAGGCGTAATATTCAGAAAGTCCTGTTTGCAGGAGGAAAATAATCCTGCGGCAACTAAAGTTAAACTGTATATAAAGTGTGTTGTTTTCATGACTGCTTTTTTTCTGGTTTAGAATCTAACATTTACACCCACATTGATGATCCGCTGCTGTGGGTAAAACTGTCCCCTTTCATTATTTCCTTCAGGATCGTAGTCTTTTACCTTGGTAATGGTGAAAAGGTTAAATGCGTTGGCATACACTCTCAGACTGCCAATATTTATGCGGGACAGAATGTCCGATTTGAACGTATAACCGAGCGATACATTTTTCAACCGCAGGAAAGCAGCGTTGTTGAGCCAGAAATTATTTTGGAAACGGCCGCCATTTACAGAATTAGAAGCGCGTTCATCTACTCTTGGATACGAGCCGCCGGTATTGGTGGGACTCCAGCGGTTATCTGCCCAGCTGCTGTAATAGTTACCAATGGTACCGGATTCAGGTAATACATATTGACTTACATGCGACTGTCCGGCTAATAACACCGACAAATCAAATCCTTTGTAATCACCGCCAAGTATAATACCATAGGTGATTTCAGGAATGTTGCCATACTTTGTTCTTACCTGGTCATCTGCATTAATTTGTCCGTCATTATTCACATCGCGGTAGATCAGGTCTCCCAGTTGCGCACCCGACAGGTGTACGTTCTTATTCAGGTCATCCGCAGTCCGGAATATACCGATCACGTCATACAGCAGGTAATTGTTCATAGGACCACCGGTTTTCCGTTGATAAGACAGTGTGCCGGGGGCTTCATCTATAAATTTGATTTCGTTCTTTGCATAGGTGATGTTACCGGAAATGTTATAGTGAAAACCGCCGCTGGTAGTGTTGTCGTAACCCAGGGTCGCTTCTATACCATTGCTGTTTACCTTACCGATATTTTCAGCAGGTACCAGCGGGAAAGCAGGATCGAATGGATTCACAATGCCGGAAGTCTGCGGCAGCGACGCATTCCGTTGGGTAAGGATCTTGGAACGCTTCTGCTGGAAGTAAATGAACTCCAGGTTGAAATGTTGCAGGAAAGCCATATTAAAACCCAGGTCCATTTTCCGCGCAATCTCCCAGGTGATATACGGGTTGCCCAGTTTGGTAAGATCAATGCCAGAAAGGATCTGGCCACCGGTTACGTATTGGTTTACGATGGAGTAGTTATCGAAATACTGGAATAAACCCACATTGTCATTTCCCAGGGTACCATAAGAGCCGCGCAGCTTCAGATCATTAATAAAACTTACGTTTTTAAACCACTCTTCTTTTGAAACGCGCCAGCCGGCAGATACGGAAGGGAAAAAGCCATACTGCTCGCCTTTCGGGAAAATAGAAGAACCGTCGTAACGGGCCTGTACTTCCAGCAGGTATTTTTCCATATAGTCATAGGCAATTCTGCCGAAATAACTTTTTCTCGTAAAACTGTAACTGGTGCCGGAATTGTTTTTATCCGTGGCAGCAGATCCTCCCTGCGACATCTCAGGCGTTTGCGGCGTTGGGAAGTTCAAGCGGATCGCACCTAAGGTATCCTGGTCAGTTTTGCTTTGCTCATAGCCAACAAGGGCCGTGATATTATGCTGGCCAAAACGACGGGCAAAGTTCAGCTTAATATTGCTGGTGATCAGCGTCATGTTCCGCTGCTGCTGGGCAAGTGAAGCCAGTCCGTTGGAACCGCCTACCACTGTTTTATCGTACGATTGTGTAGTCTGGTTATAAGTGTATTCCTTATAAGGAGTGGCGAAGCTTTTATTGGAACTCCAGGATTTATCAGCCGATAAGTATCCGTCCAGCGACAACCCTTCTACACCCGGTATGGCATACGATCCTTTCAGGATACCATTAAATACCTGTGTAGGATTGCGCGCAGTACCACCGGCGTCAGTTACCTGCATCACCGGGTTATTGTTTTCAATACCGGTGGTAGGCAATCCGTTCGGATACCTGTCCAACACGGTAGGATAAGCACGGTAAATACCCCGGAAAATGTCATCTGCACTGGTAGTAGGGTAAAGGCGGTCTTCCTCCCTGCCCGATAAATACAGGCTTACCTTTAATCTCTTCGTTACATCTGCATCAATATTTGACCGGAAATTATACTGGTTATATTTGGTCACCCCGCTTTTATACAATCCATCCTGGCTGATCATGCCAAGTGAAACATAATAACGCACATTTTCACTGCCACCATTTACGGAAAGACTATGTTGGTTTTGGGTGGCCACTTTCTTTAAAGTAGCTTCCTGCCAGTCGGTATTCGGGAAATTCACCGGGTCTGACCCGTCACGGAATTTCTGGAGTTGCTCGTCAGTATAAAACTGGTTCATACCACCAGCAGGATTATTATAATATTGGATTTCATTCCTGATCTGCGCATAAGTGGCAGCATCGGCCATTTTGGGCAAGCGGCTGGGAGATGAAAATCCCTGGTTAAAGCTGTAATTGATCACCGGTTTGCCGGTTTTACCCCGTTTAGTAGTGATCAGCATTACGCCGTTGGCGGCCCTGCTACCATATACCGCGGCAGATGCATCCTTCAATATCGATATGCTTTCAATATCATTGGGGTCCAGCCGTTCCAAACCACCTATTTGTCCGGGTACGCCATCTACTACCATCAGCACATCATTGTTGCCGGTAGTGGCTAGTCCGCGGATAGTAATGCGGGAACCATCCTTTCCCGGCTCGCCGGAGCGGTTGTTGGCAATAACCCCGGAAAAGCGGCCGGTGAGAGCATTGGACACGTTCGGCTGTGGACTCTGCAAAATATCAGCTCCTTTTACCACGGAAATAGATCCGGTCAGCGTAGCTTTCTTTTGAGTGCCATATCCCACTACCACTACTTCATTTACACTTTTGCTCAGGGATGTCAATGCTATTTTTAAGGGAGACAGGTTCTTTACAGGCACCGTCATCGCTTCATAGGCGATGTGGTTAAATATCAGGGTATCACCCGGTGCGGCGTTAAGGGAAAATTTGCCCTCCGCATCTGTCAGCGTACCAGTAGCTTTATTTTTTACACGTACTGTAACACCGGGAACAGGCTCACTGGCATCGGTTACTTTTCCCGTAATGGGGGTTTGTTGTGCCTGCACGTTCATTCCCATCAATAATAAGGTGATTGCCAGCATAAGTTGAAAGAAAGGTTGGCGCCGTAATAGGACAAACACCTGATGGTCCGTTCCGGATTGAAGTTGTTTCATAACGCAATAATTTAAATTGGAAGAGTGGAATACCCATTTTGGTTGCATGGAAGATGTGCGCATCTTTTCATGATACCCGCAATGTACTATGCCGGGCAGACATCATAGAGGGGGTAAATCATTTAAAAAAGGGGGTAAAATCGTAAAATATTACAGGGGTATTTCCCCCGGGCGTCTTGCCCGGAAGATATCGAAAGCGCCAACCACGGCTATTTATAGGGATTTACCCCTCTGTTTCGGTGACATTGAAGTCCCGGTTAAAGGAATGGCGGTATTTTTTTACATAATCGGAAGGGTTCATCCCAAACAGTTTTACAAACTGTTCACGGAAATATTTGACATCACCAATGCCCACCTGCATGGCTGCCTGCGTAATGGTGTAGTTTTCCTTGAGCAGCAAAACGGCTGCCTTCCGGAGGCGGATGGACCGGATAAAGGAATTGATGGTTTGACCGGAAATGGATTTTACCTTTTTATACAAACTGGAGTGGCTCATCCCGATTTCCAGGGTGAACTTTTTAATGGAGAACTCCTCGTTTTCGAGGTTGTCTTCAATGATCTCTATGCACCGTTTCAGGAAGTCCTGGTATTCGGCAGGTACCTTAATATTGCTGTTTTTGAGGGTGATGCGGTCGAAGAAGTACTGCTGCAGCAGGTTTCGGTTCTTGATGATGTTATTCACCTTGGCCATCAGCAGGTCCTTGTCAAATGGCTTGGTAATATAATCATCTGCCCCGCCTTCCAGGCCGCGGAGCCGTGTATCCGATGCGGAAGACCCGGTAAGCAGGATCACAGGGATATGACTTACAGTGTCCGTTTGTTTGATTTTACTGCATAGCTCCACCCCGTCCATACCCTGCATCTGGATGTCGCTGATCACCAGGTCGGGCATAAATTTCTGAACCGCGGCAAACCCGCTGGTACCATTGTCAGCTTCATATACAATAAATTTGTCTTTGAATAGCTGCCGGAGATATTGCCGTATTTCATCATGATCATCAATCAGCAGGATCGATTTCTTTTCGGTAATCGTGGTAGTCGTCCCTTCTGCCTCGGGAACTTCCGGTTGAGGCAAGGCCGCAACAGTGGTGAGTTCTTCGAGGAAAGCAGATTTCTGAGGTGCATTTTCCCTTAGCAGCACACCGGCAAAATGTCCGCTTCCCTTTTTCAGGGTGATATGGAAAGCGGTGCCTTTGTTGACCTCACTTTGGTAGGCAATACTGCCATGATGACTGTCGATGAAACGCTTTACCAGGTAAAGGCCAATACCAAAGCCTGTTTGCAGCGACTCCTTCCGGTCCTGCGCCCGCTGGAATTTTTCGAAGATCCGGTTACCGGCGCTTCCTTCAATACCACAGCCACTGTCTTTTATGACAATCGTAACCCGTGCGTCATCACTGGTTACTTCAAAAATGATACTGCCGTTTTCGGGGGTGAATTTAAACGCATTGGAAAGAAGATTAAATACAGCGATTTCCAGTTTCTCACTATCGCCATATATTTCCAGTTGCGTATCCCGGCATTCAAAACGGTAGTCGATCTGTTTCATCCTGGCCTGCTGGGAAAAGCACTGGTATACTTCGTTGCACAAGTGCACAATATCCAGCCGGGAGATGTTCAGCTGATCGCCCTCCCGGTCGGCTTTGCGGAACAACAGGAGCTGGTCCACCAGGCTAAGCAGACGCCGGGCATTGCGGTATACCACGCTGAGATCAGGATATTCTTTATTTTGCAGGAGTTCCTTCAGCGGGGTAATGATCAGCGTGAGCGGCGTCCGGAACTCATGGGAAATATTGGTGAAGAAGGATAATTTCTTCTCATTCAACTCTTTTTCTTTTTCATTTTCAAGATGCGCCAGCTTGATCTCATATTTCAGCCTTTCTTCCCGCGCCTTATACCGGGTGTAGGCATAAATAGCGGCCATAATGCTGCTAATGTACAGGAGATAAGCCCACCAGGTCCGGTACCAGGGCGGCAATACCACCACTGATACCGTGTGAATGGCATTGCTCCACACGCCGTCGGCATTGCTGGCTTTGATCTCAAAAACATAGCTGCCTTCCTGCAGATGCGTATAGTTGGCGGTTCTGGTTTGCCCCACATAGTTCCAGTTATTATCCCACCCCTGCAGGCGGTACGCATAGCTGATTTTATCCGGTAAGGTATATTCCAGTGCTACAAAGTCAAATGCAATGGTGGCCTTATCATAAGGCACGGTAATTTCCCGGATCTCTTCCTGGCTTCGTTTGGATACATATTGATCCAGCTCCGTCACGGAAGTATTATTAATTCTCACGGCGGTTAATAAAACCGGGGGAATTGTGGTTTGAGAATAAATACTATCCGGGTAAAAAATATTGAATCCTTTGATGCCACCAAACAGGAATTCCCCGGATTGTAATTTCAGGGCGGCATTAAAACTGAACTGGTTGCTCTGCAGTCCATCGGAAGCAGAGAAGTTGCGGAAACTCTTTTTCTTCGGGTCAAACCGCGATAAACCATTAAATGTGCTAAGCCAAAGATTGCCGGTTTTATCTTCCAGCATCCGCAGTATAGAGTTACTGGGAAGTCCTTCTGAGGTGGTAAATCGTGTATAATTTCCGTTTTTGCGGTCAAAGTTCAATAATCCGCCACCATCGGTGCCCACCCAAAACGTTCCGTTCTGGTCCTGGTGGATGGAGCGCACCGTGTAGCCAATGTTGAAACGCCGGTGCTGTTTCCGGTCACGGTCTATCCGGATAAGGGTGGAATAATTGCCTCCCCACAGCTGGCCATCCCTGTCTTCTGCCAGGCATTGCAGGTTTACCAGACTGCTGTCGAAAAGTTCAAAACGGTTTTGCTGCCGGTT
The DNA here is from genome assembly GCF_051362515.1 of Chitinophaga sp. ARDCPP14. NCBI lineage: Bacteria > Pseudomonadati > Bacteroidota > Chitinophagia > Chitinophagales > Chitinophagaceae > Chitinophaga > Chitinophaga sp. ARDCPP14. The sequence goes on from NZ_JBKIXB010000013.1 coordinate 84,020, forward strand.
AAACAGGTACAGGGTGCCGTTGTTGGTGGTGCTGGCCCAAAGTTGTTGCTGCCGGTCTTCATACACGGTCCACACATTGTTTTCGGCAGTGCGGGTGTAAGGATTAAAACATACAAAGTGTTCAAAAGTGCCGGTGGCAGCGTTATACCTGTTTACGCCGCCAAACCAGGTGGAAATCCACAGGTTCTGCCGGGCGTCCTGGATAATGGAGGTAATAAAGTTGCTGCTGATATCCGTATTACTGTTGCCGGTATGTTTATAGGTGGTCCAGGTATTGTTTTCCCTGTTCCAGTATTTAAGCCCTCCGCCATCAGTACCTATCCAGATATTTTTGTGGTTGTCTTCACAAAAAGAGAAGATAAAATTGTCCACTACGCGGGCCACCGGGTCCCTGTTGGGCATATTAAATTCAAACGGGTTGCGTTTGGGTTCTACAATGTTGATGCCGCCACGCAGGGTGCCAATCCATTTGCGGCCCTGACGGTCTTCATAAATGGAATACACGGCATTGCTGCTCAGTTGTTGTTCGTCAGCGGTGGTAAAGGATTTGGCGGTACTGTTGGCGGTATTCACCAGGTAAATACCATTACCATCCGAGGCGCTCCACATGGTCCCGTCCTTATCGATGTACAGGCTAACGATCTTGCTGTTTACGGGTAGTACATTTTCTGAATATTTGCCGGTGGCAGGAACGTAGCGGAATACCCCGGCATCTGTACCCAGCCAGATGTTGCCGGCTCCATCTGCCGTAAGGCAATTGCCCCTGCTGATATCCCTGTTGATGATGGTCAACTGCTGTCTCGCAATATCATATTTGCACAAACCTACATGTTGTACAAATACCCAGGCTGCAGTTCCGCTGAATTCAATGGCGGTTACTTCATAATCGGTAACATCGCCGTGGTACATTGTTAAGGGAATCTGTTTACCGGCAGATTGCCGGCTGTTAAACAGCAATAACCCGCTTTTTTCGGTGCCGATTAAAATATTGCCGGTTTCATCTGATTTTATGGTATGCGTATTTTCGCTGATGATCCGGGAAGTGTTGCTGTGAAGGGGCAGGTAGCGCGGCAGTGTGAATTTTTCGCTCACCGGGTTGAAAACACAAACGCCTCTTCGCCCGCCTACCCATAACTGGTGATGGATGTCATCGGCCAGGGTGTATACACCATTATCCACGAGGGAACTGCTGTCATTAATTTTATTCCGGTAGATCCTGAATTTATAGCCGTCAAACCTGTTTAGTCCGTCGTAAGTACCAAACCACATAAAGCCTTTGTGGTCCTGGTATACACTGGTAACGGCATTGTTGGAAAGACCGTCCTCTATACCCAGGTATCTGATGGGGTAACCAATAGCGAAGCTATCTCCCGTTACCATTCCTAACAGTAATAAAATAAAACAAAATTTCCTCACATGGTGCATAGGCTCATTTTAACAGCCATAAAGCTATTATTTCTGCCAGAGATTACCACCATCAATCTTCTTACTGATTTAACTCTTCTACTGTTTGCTTTACCCGGTAAATTCTTCCTTTCCATATTTTCCACTGGAAATAGGCCTGTACACCAACAATGATAACGAGCGGGATCAATGTCAGGTACTTTTGCTGCGTCCAGCGAATGCTGGCAAGAAAGAATGCAAAGATGCCCGCAAAGGCAAGGATTTTTGTGAAGATGGTAATCAGCGCGTACTTCCTGATATTGTACAATTTTTTTCGCATGCTCTCCAGCAGGTTGTATTCCACCGCAGGACTGCGGGCCAATACATACCCTGTAACACTTTGTGCCAGCATACATAATACCGATACCACCAACAGCAGGTTCAGGTAATATGGTTTTTTGTCGCCGTCAAAAAAATCATAGTATACGATCAGGAAAATACTGTATCCGATGGCTTCCAGTATCACCTGTTTTCTAATATCTTTTAATACGGGAGAAGTGTGTTTGCCAATGATAGCGGAAATGTCCCGGTCAGGGGTGGGAGCGTTGTCCCATGCTGATTTTAAAGGATCCATGTGTTTATAATTTTAGAATATTTTTGATCTTGCTTTTAATCCTGTTAAGTTTTACGCCCACATAATTTTCATCTATGCCAATAATATCTGCAATTTCCTGGTAGCTCATATCACCGAGATACAGTGCAATGATGGCTTTTTCTGCATCACTCAGTTGTTTGAGTGCGGCAAAAAGCTGTTCCTGTTGTACTGATGCCGCCGCATTGTTAGCGCTGTCGGGCAGTTCCGGCAAACTATCGGTATAGGTAATATCGGGTTTCTTCCGGCGGAAGTCGGCCAGCGCGGTATTGAGTGCCACCCGGTAAATCCAGGTGCTGATGCGGGCATTGCCTTCAAAAGAAGGATATGATTTCCAAAGCTGGTAGATCATCTCCTGGAACAGGTCTTCCCTGTCTTCCCGGCTATCGCGGTACAGGCGGCACAACTTATGCAGGATGCCCTGGTGCTGCTGTATGGTATCGAGAAATGCGGGTTTGTCCATGCAGGGTATTTATCAGGGTTAGTTGCAGGATGCGGAAAAAACTTACACTTTCACAAAGAAATTATTGATCCGTTACCAGATCACCTTGTTCACCGTAGCCCAGTTGCGGGTAGTACAGGGAAGCCCGAGCTTTTTTTCCAGTCGCGTAATGACATCGAGGGGTTTGGTTTCCAGGTCTTTCCGTATAAGGGTATACACTTCGCGGCCGTTCATATGCAGGGTTTCCGCGGCCGACTGCAGCGAGGCGATCACGGATGCGGCATGTGCGCCGGCGTCGGCAGAAAGGAAGGTGATGTACACCTGCGTGGTTTTATCCGGGATAACGCCGGGGAACGGGGTGAGTTTCACCACGTTTTCCAGTTCGGGCACCGACCGGATAATAGTGGGCACTTCAAAACCATAAGTAGTGAGCAGCAGCTTTTCTATTTTTGCAGACAGCGCCGCCGCATTATTGCTGCCGGATTCAAACATCACATTGCCACTCTGGATATAGGTGCTTACATTTTTGAAGCCTGCGGTATCCAGCTGCCGGCGCAGATCTTCCATTTTAACGGTTCGTTTCCCAACGTTTACTGCTCTTAAAAATGCAACGTATCTGGCCATGTGGTTTTCAACTTTACTTTGTATGTTTGTTTTATCATGCACTATCTACAAATCATCCACAAATTATACAACTTACCGGAAGATGCCAATCACGGTTATACAGCCGCAGAAATAGCCGCGCTGGAAGCCCGCTTACAGCTTCAATTACCGGCAGCATTGCGGCAATACTATCTTGCTATAGGTAAAAACAAAATGGTGAACGATAGTTTTAACCGTTTAACTTCCCTGGGAGAAATTGGTTTTTCGGAAGATGATCACCTGATTTTTTATGAAGAGAATCAGGCGGTGGTACTGTGGGGCATTGCCAAAGCAGATCTCGCGTTGCCGGATCCGCCGGTATTTGGTACCTACGACAGTGCCCGGCAGGAGTGGTTTACCGACGCCGATACAACGGAACATTTCCTGTTATCGATGGCCTGGTGGAATGGCGCGCTGGGTGGACTTCCATACACGGCCTTCACTGACCTGGAAGAAGACCTCACGCCGGAACACATCGCCGCCGTTACTACAAACTGGCAGGAGCAAACCGGTATTTCTAACCAGCTGCTACGTTTCTTTACCAATGATTATGAAGATATCCTTGTGCTTACCACCGAGCAGAACGGGCAGGCGAATGGTGCGTATATTGGTACCAGCCGGAAAGAAAAGTATAAAGCTATTATGGATACGCTCCACATGGAATGGAGTTACCGCATAGACCGTGATGAATAAGTAACCCACCAATACCATCCCACGGTAAACAGGATGCCGTAGAAAACGCCGCCCAGCGCGGTGGCCAGGTAATCCATGCCTTTACAGTCGATATGATGAAAGTACTCATTCACCAGTAACATTAATCCGCTTATTACGGCCACGGTAATCCAGAAGCGTGCTTTCAGCTGCAGTGATACTTTCGGGAGATTATTCACCCGCGGAAGTTTCAGAAAGAAATATAACATCACCAACAGCCCTGCTACAGAACTGAGGTATTGCATCAGGTACCACATTTTCATGGGATGATGCCATACCGTTACATCTTTTTGTAAAAAAGATATGTATGACACAAATCCGCCTTCTTCATGCGTAAACGCATCGAGGAAGAAATGCGTGAGTATGCCCAGTATAACAGAATAGATCACTACGCCGTAATGTTCGCGGAAGTAGGTATCCCAGTTAAACGGCCTGAACAGATGCAGTCGGTCGCTGGCCCACGCCGGCAGGTAAGGAAGCACTACCGGTTTTACGATAAGATGATAAACATACGCGAGCAGTAGGGCTAACGGTATATCATATACGAAAATTCCCCACCACTGATGTCCGCCACTGAAGTACGGATTCAGTAAAATGAAGTAAAGAAAGTCGGGTACCATACTGCCGATGATTAAACCGGTTGCTGACAGGTATTTGCGGGAGGTATTTACAAAGGGGACAACTATCGCTGCATGTGATATCGTAAATGGCATTTTCGGGAATTGTCTAATAAATTTAATTGAATTTTAATAAATCTGGTAAGGAAATGTTAATGTTATAATCGTCCACCATTTCCGGTAAAATGTCCAACGTCATTGCTGTGATTTACACTTATTTTTATTGAGTCTTTGAAAACATAAAAAACAATGTGCTATGACAAACTGGAAAATTGATGAATCACACAGCGAAATAGGATTCAAAGTTAAGCATCTCATGATTACGAACGTGAGTGGATATTTTACACGGTTTACCGGGAAAATTCAAACAGAGAGCGATGATTTTCGTGATGCTACGATCTCTTTCGAAGCGGCAGCAGATAGTATTGACACGCAAAACCATCAACGGGATGAGCACCTGCGCAACGGCGAATTTTTTGACGCCTCCAATCACCCCAAGATCAGCTTCGTTTCTAAGAAAGTGAAGAAAATTGATGACGAGAAATACAAACTGCTCGGCGATCTCACTATTAAAGGCGAAACACATCCTATTGAACTGGATGTGGTGCATGCGGGCGTAACCGTAGATCCTTACGGTCAGACCAAAGCCGGTTTTGCACTCAAGGGCCGCCTGCACAGGGCCGACTATGGTCTGCGCTGGAATGCCACCACCGAAGCCGGGGGGATTGTGCTCAGCGACGAAGTGAAACTCAACATGGAAATACAACTGGTGAAAGAATAGCTTTCCCTGCAACGTATAATGGCGTGGAGAAGAAGGGATTTCCCTTCTTCTCCACGCCATTTTGTTAAAAAAGGAAAGCTAACAGCTATTGGCTATCTTTGTGCTTTCCAATGATGTCACATGAAATTTGAACAATATAATATCTCCTCAGAAATAAAGGAAAGTTTAGAAGAAATGGGCTTTAAAAAGCCTACAGATATACAGTTTAAGGCCATTCCTTCCATCCTCAACGGGGATGATGTAATGGCGATCGCACAAACCGGTACCGGTAAAACAGCGGCTTTTGCCATCCCTATCCTGCACCGCCTGCAACAGCAGGACCGCCGCTCCCGGAAAAATAAGTACGAAGTGAAGTGCCTGGTAATGGTGCCCACACGGGAACTCGCCATCCAGATAGCAGAAGTTTTCCAATCTATCGCCCAATATACAGAACTCAGCATCCTGGCCCTTGTAGGCGGGGTTGAGCAAGCTCCCCAGATCAGGGTGCTGGAAAAGGGCGTGGATGTACTCATTGCCACTCCCGGCCGGATGTTTGACCAGATTAACCAGGGACATATTGACCTGAGCCAGGTGCAAACCCTGGTACTCGATGAAGCCGATCATATGCTTGATTTGGGCTTTATCCGTGATATCCGCGATGTAATCAAACACATTCCCCGCGAACACCAGACCCTGTTTTTCTCCGCTACGCTGAATAAAGACATTAAGGACCTGGCATATTCTGTCGTAAATAATCCCATCCGCATACAAATATCTCCCAAAGATCCCGTTGCCAAAAATGTGAGCCACGCAGTAGCCTTTGTGGAAATGGATGATAAACGTTTCTTCCTGGAAAGACTGATCAAGGAATTTCCTGAAAGCAAAATCCTTGTATTTGTTCGTACCAAAGTACGGGCAGAACGCGTAATGGCCGCTATGGCACGTATCGGGATCAAATCCCTCACCATGCACGGTGGCAAAGAGCAGGGCGACCGGCTCGATGTAATGGCAGAGTTCAAAAATGGCGATATAAAAGTACTCGTTACCACAGATGTAAACGCCCGCGGCATCGATATCCCCAATGTCGACTATGTGGTAAACTACGACCTGCCTGATGTCCCGGAAAATTATGTACACCGTGTAGGCCGTACCGGCCGTGGTGTGCAGAAAGGTCAGGCCGTTTCCTTCTGCAGCACAGAAGAGAAACCGATCCTGGATGAAATTCAGAAATTCCTCGGTAAGGAAATCACTGAAATGAAGATCAATAAGGACGATTACCGCGAAACCATCAGCTTCTCTGAAGATATTCCCAATGACAACTGGCAACTCCTGCTGGATGAGCACAACAAGGAAATGGAGGAAGTGCAGAAAAAAGTGAAGAAGAGAGCGGCGGCGAATGTGAAGAAAAAAGCGAAGAAGAAATAAAACGATCTTAAAAAGCTCAGAAAAAAGCTATTCCGGAAGGAATAGCTTTTTTTCTGAGCTTAAGTTGGCATATTTTGTCAATTTTTCTGTAATTTCAAGGATGAAGATCATAGAAAAATCATCCGGGATATCTATAGATGTTTTGATTCAATTGATTGAAAAAGAAGATTTTAAAACGATATCACGGGAACGGTTTTTATTTGATTGGAAGAAGGTGGTTAAGGGTGGCGAAGTTTATAAACTGGTTTTGCCAGATCATAACATTCTGGGATTGGTATGTTTGATATGTTATGCCGTGGAAGAACGGGTAGAAATAAAATTATTGGAAGTTTCCAGACAATATGTAGGAAAAAATGGCCCGTATGAAGGAATTGCGGGTTGTATGATAGCCTTTGCCGGCCGCACAGCACTCGCTAAGTATGGACCTTATGCTTGTGTTTCGCTGGTTCCAAAAACTGCATTGAAAAAACACTATATGAAAAAATATGGTATGCTCGATGCCGGCTGGCAACTTTATCTCGATATGGACGCATTAAATAACATTGTTGCAAAATATACTTTATGAGACAGAAGAAATCAAGAAACGAAAAATCTCCAGATGAGTTGGCATCTTCTTTTGTCTTCCCGGTTAAGCTCTCTGAAAAGCAAAGAAAGGAAGCGGCAGTACAGCTGGCAATGGCCAGGGAAAAAAGACGGGCGGCTGCAACAGATAAGGATAAGCTTATCAGCGGCTTATTAAGTCTGCGTTTTCAGCTCGAAGATTATATAAATGGCAATACTTTTAATCCTGATTTGTCATTCGGATATTTCCTTGGTGAATATGTTGGCTTGTTAGAGAAGAAACGGAAGGTATTTGCAGAAGAAATCAGTATTGATGAAACCTTGTTGAGCCAGTTAATCAATTTGAAAAGGGATCCGCCTGATTATGTGACAGTAAGATTGGAATTGCACTCTAACCGGGCCATTCCCGCCGATTACTGGTATCGGCTAGTGGAAAAGAAAAAAGAACATTTTATTAAAACAGATAAATCTATCAGGAAGAAGGAAAAGCAGTTTGTACAGAATAAACTGAATGTCCATATTTAGTATCATCAACTAAAAAACGGTCCCGGCTTACACCGGGACCGCTACTCAAAAACACTATCTAAATCTGTAACTATTGCTTTACTGCCTCTACGTTTACAGTGATGTCAACAGTAGGTGCTACTGCCCATACACCGGAAGGTAATTTGTCTGCATACTTTACTCCAAAATCAAGGCGATTGATGGTAGTCTTAGCAGTGAACCCTGCTCTTCTCAAACCCCACGGATCTTTAATCACACCGTTGTATGTAACGTCGAAGGTTACACGTTTTGTTGTATTGCGGATGGTGAGATCTGCCAGCAAAACATATTTATCGCCTGTCACTTTCTTTAAGGAAACGCTTTTCAGGGTAATAGAAGGATATTCCGCAACGTTGAAGAAATCATCTGTTTTCAGGTGGCCATCACGTTGATCTACGCCAGTGGAAATGCTGGTGGCATCTACCGTGAAATCTACTTTTGCATTCTGAAAGTTGGTGCTGTCGGCCGTTTCAATGGTGCCATTGAATTTGGTGAAATGACCTTGTACGTAGCTCAGGCCTAAGTGTTTTACGCCAAAGATGATGCTGGTATGTGCAGGATCTGCATTCCATTTTACCTGGGCAAAGGTGGCGATGCTGGCTAATACCAGGAGGGTAGTAAAAAAGAAACTTTTCTTCATGATTGTTTTTTTATTGAGTGTGATAGTTATTTATTTAGAAAGCTGACGGTCAACGGACCAGCGTCCGGCGCCCTTGATGATCAATGCAATGTTGATTCCAATTACGAGTAAATGATACTCAAAGCCTTCACCTGCCTGCGTGCCGCCCCAGTTCATAAAAAAGCCATTAGCAGAATGTATGTTCGTAGCTACCAGCATGATAATAGTTAGCATGGCTGCCCATATCCTGGTGGTGAATCCAAAAAGGATTAACAGTGAACCGATGCTTTCGGTAAATATTACCAGGAAAGCAAGGATAGAAGGAGTACCCTGTGAAGTGAAGTAACCCATAGTGGCCTTGAATCCATAACCGCCAAACATGCCAAGTAGTTTTTGTGCGCCGTGTGGCAACATTACCAGTGCTACGGTAATACGGATAATAAAGGAAGTGAGGTGATCGTCTGTGCGAAGTAATCTTTTAAACATAAGGGTATAATTATTAGCGTTTGAACTTTTATTGTATATACAAGTATTAGGGCAAAAAAAATCAACTACGTAGTTTATCCAGCAAATTGTTGAGGGTATTCACCTCTTCTTTGGTCAGTTTCATGGTCACTTCCTGGTGGTTATTTTCTATCACCGGATCCAGTTCCTTTAATAAAGCCAGTCCTTTGTCAGTGATCTCAATTTCCACTTTCCGGCGGTTGCTGTCGCACTGCTGCCGCGTTAATAATCCCTTCTGGCGTAACTTTTCTACCAGCCGGGTGGCATTACTCATCTTATCCATCATCCGCTCCTGGATATCCAGCAGGTTCAACGGATTAGGACTGCTTCCACGAAGTATACGTAATACATTGTATTGCTGGCTGGACAAATCATACTGCTTTAGCATATGAGAAGCGCCCACCTCCAGCCAGTTACCAGTAAAGATGATATTGAGAATAGCTTTTTGGTATTCGTCCTTAAATCGGGTTTGCTTCAGTTCCTCTTCCAGTTTCATAATTACATTTACAACTGTTGTTTATACAACAAAGGTAAGTGTATTTTTCATATTGCCAAATTTTATGCGGATTTTGTCTTGGCTCAGGATTACGCTGATTTTACTGATTACCTGGATTTTTACTTTGGGATTTTTTTGGATTTTCAGATTAATAATATAATAAGTAAGGGAGATAGCAGCGAATATCACCGCTGCTATCTCCCTTAATCCTTTATAAATCCAAATGTAAAAATCCAGGTAATCAGTAAAATCAGCGTAATCCTGAGCCAAGACAAAATCCGCTGGACTAGCTATTCAGCCCGCCATCGATCGTCAGCGCGGAACCGTTGATAAAACCGCTTTCAGGACCTGCCAGGAAGCTCACCAGGCCGGCTACATCAGTGGCCGTACCGTAATGACCCAGTGCAATGTGCTGGCGTTGATAATCGGCATGAGGGCCATCGGCCGGATTCATATCGGTATCTACTGGTCCAGGTTGTACCAGGTTGGTGGTAATACCCCTGGAACCCAGGTCGCGCGCCAATCCTTTGTTGAAAGCGGTAAGTGCAGATTTGCTCATGCTGTACAGGGTACCCTGCGGACCAACCACACGGTCGGCCATGCAACTGCCAATAGTAATGATCCTGCCGCCGCTGCCCATATGCCGCGTGGCTGCCTGTGTGGCTACAAATACGGCACGGGTGTTTACTGCCATGGTATGCTCATAGTCTTCCAGCGTATAATCGGAAAACGGTTTCATTACGGCGGTACCGGCGTTATTAACGAGTATGTCTATACGGCCATAACTATTAACCGTATGCTCCACAGCGGCCAGCACTGCATTCACATCAGCGCTGTCTGCTGCCACAGCAGTAGCTTGCTGTCCTTTTGCGGTTAATTCTTCCACCAGCGCTGCTGCCGGCGCTGCGCCCTTTACATAGGTGAACACCACGGTGGCGCCCTCTCCGGCTAAACGCTTTACAATGGCGGCGCCCATACCACGACTACCTCCTGTTACCAGGGCTATCTTATTCTCCAGACGTTTCATAAATAAATGATTTTATGCTGGCAAAACTAGCCCGGCTAACCGGTGTAAAGAAGAGGAGTACTAATTGTTAACTACTAACCTTCATGTTAGAATTGGGCTGGAGGTACTTCTCACGGAGTATATTCAGGTGGTGTGTCTGATGCCCGGCAATGGCAAAGCCCAGGGCAAGTACCGACATTTCCGTTTTCCAGCACATCCCTGTCCGTAACAGCGCCGCTTCAGAGAAATTATTGAACTGCATAATGCTGGCCGCACGTACGGCTTTCAGTTCCGCAAGGATTTCTGATACGCTCCGCTCATCTATTTCTGCATTCGCTGCGTAGTCGTCCTGTTCCATCGTGGGCGGTATCTGGGCATCTTTCCGGGCAAATAACAGGGCGCGGAAAGAAAACACCCGCTCGGTATCCGTAATATGCTGAAGTACATTCTTTATAGTCCATTTGCCGGGACCATAGGCATAGTTCCCCAATGGCTCCAGCTGCGCGGCATCAAGTTCATTCAGTGCGTGTAACGACTGCTCCAGGGCAGTTTTGATATCTACGTCTGGTACCAGGTTAGTATAGGTGGAGTAATATCCCGAGTCAGGGTGGATGGCATTTTTTTTCATCTGGTGAGTTTTAAAGGAAACTGAATATACGAACATTTTCCCCTGGCAGCAGACCGTTTCCCCTTATTATATCATCTTAATAATATATTTAATATATTTGTAAGTAATATATCCTGACTACCTACAATCTCTTTCTATGAAATATCTGTTACGGGGCCTGCTGCTGCAGGCGCTCATCGGATTTGCCACCACCCTGCACGCGCAGGAGAAGAGCCCTGATAGCCCCTTTCAATGGGACGCCAGGTGGATTTCCGGCAATAATGCCACCCCGGCCGCCTATGGGGTGTATCTTTTCAGGAAGCAGTTCCAGCTGCTCAATTATTCCGGTCCCTTTATCATCCACCTTTCTGCGGATAACCGTTACCGTTTGTATGTAAATGGACGCTTTGCCGGAATGGGACCTGCACGCTCCGACGCTGCCAACTGGTACTATGAAACAATAGATATCAGCCCTTACCTGAAATATGGAGTCAACGTAATTGCCGCAGAAGTGATCAACTTCGGCCCCTGTAAGCCGCGCGGCCAGTTCACCAATAGCACCGGCCTGGTCATACAGGGACATACACCACGCGAAGCCGCTATTATCAACACCGGTTCTGCTTCGTGGAAAGTAATGGAAGATGAGTCGGTACATCCGGCTGCCGTAAAAACCACCGGTAACGCTTTCTACGGCGCCTTCCCGGGCGATAGCATAATTGCGCAATACCATCCCTGGGGCTGGGAACAGCCTGCATATAACGACAGTGACTGGGAATCCGCAGCAGCAGGGCATGGCGTAGCACTGCAAGGCAATAGCGCGGATAACTGGCCGCTGCTTGCACCATCTCCCATAGGCCGCTTGTACCAGGAACGGCAGTCGTTCGCCGGCATTACTTCACAACAGGGAATTACTGCAGAAGCAGCCCTGCTGAAAGGCACCGCGCCATTAACGATTCCGGCTAAACGAAAAGTAAGGCTGCTGCTGGACGCAGGACAACAAACCATCGGCTTCCCTGAAATGCTGATCAGCGGCGGACTGGATGCTGCTATCAAAATTACTTATCAGCCGGCGTATACCAGCAGCACCGTGATACAGGATGTTATTCATCCCGATGGCGGCGCCCGCCGTAAGTTCATCTCTTCCGGGTATCGCAGCTTCCGGTATGTGCAACTGGATATTGAAACCGGCAAATCGCCTGTTACATTACACGACTATTATAACGTATATACACAGTACCTGCTGAATGATAAATCAACCTTCACCGCCGGCGCGGCAGCGGATTCGCTCTGGGCCGCTGGTAAAAGGGCTGCACTCACAGGCGCGCAGGATAACCTGTACAATGATCCGTTCAATGAGCAGCTTCAGTATATACAGGATGCCCGCATACAGGGGCTTGCCATCAGTTTTTTTTCGGGAGATGATCAACTGCTCAGAAATGCGCTGGTACAAACAGACCAGTCGCGCATTCCAGAGGGCCTTGTCCGTTCCCGTTATCCGTCGGACGACCGGCTGGTATCGGTAACAGATGCGCTGGTATGGATAGGCGCTATCCACGATTATTTGTGCTATAAAGCAGATAAAGAACTGACGAAACAATGTTTCCCGGGAGTACGCAGTATCCTCGATTGGGTGGATCGCTACCAGGACCCCGTTACCGGTTTACCCGGCACTATGCCTTACAACGATAGCGTGGCGTTGTCGCCCGCCACAGGTCAGTACCTGTATGCCCTGCGGCAGGCAGCTGTTATTGCGGGCTATTGCGACAAGCCGGCAGACTCTCTCGCCTATACCCGCACGGCAGATAAAGCAAGGGAAGTATGGTATCAGCAATGTTATGATGCGGGGAAAGGGTTGTACGCGGAAACCGCCGCAAAGAAAACTTTTTCGCGCTATACCAATGCCCTGGCTGTACTGGCACAGGCGGTGCCACCCCGGCAGGTAAAAAACGTGATGCAGCGGTTATTAGCAGAAAAGCCGGCGCCAGGCGAATCGCTGCGTGAAAAGTATTACATCTTCAAAGCAATGCAGGAAACCGGCATCACAGAAACCTTCCCGGCAGAACTGCAGCCGCTCACCGTGCTGCTGGAACAGAACAATGCAGCCGCTTACCAGGCAACGGCCTCAGTGGCCAATCTTTTCCTGCTGGGCATTACGGCCGGTATCCAATCCTCCTCCTATGGCTTCAGAACCGTATTAATAGCGCCGGATCCCGGCGCCTCGCCGCAGGTAAAAGCCACTATGGTACATCCTGATGGCTTAATAGAAGTAGACCTTGCATTTAAAAATAATCGTGTAACCGGCACCGTTAGGGTCCCGTTCGGTATCACTGGCAAATTCCGCTGGCGCGGAAAGGAGATCACGCTGCACGGTGGGCCGCAGGAAATCGCTTTGTAACGCGGATTTTGTCTTGGCTCAGGATTACGCTGATTTTACTGATTAGCTGGATTTTTACTTTTGGATTTTTTTGGATTTTCAGATTAATAATAAGGGAGATAAAAGCGGATATTTTCGCTTCTATCTCCCTTAATTATTATTAAAAAATCTAAGAAATCAAAAAAATCCAAAAGTAAAAATCCAGCTAATCAGTAAAATCAGCGTAATCCTGAGCCAAGACAACATCCGCGTTACGCGCGTTTTCTTCGCGAGTAAAAATAATTTATCCCCAATGCGCCGATACAAATGAACAATCCAAAGAATTCGCGTGTTTCTTCAATCCAGGGCTTGGTTGCTTTCATGGTTTCGGCAAGGTTCTCTGCGTTGTGTTTGGTGAACCAGTCCTCCACCCCGTTCTGATCAAAAAACTTATAAATGGCATAAGCCAGGTATACCAGTATACCAGCAATGTACCACTTCGGGTAAAAGCGGTTACGGGCGGCAAACCAGCAAAACAAGGCAGAATAAAGATAAATGGGCATCCATATATAAGGATCGGGATCATTGTACTGTAAACCTGCAAACAAAACGAACATCAGGCAAAACACAATATTCAATATTTTCATGACACAAAAATTAGGACTTAAACATACACAAAAGAATTTCAAAACTATATTCCTTGTATTATTTTATCCCGGCAGTGTGGAATAGTGGAATGACAGTCTGCAATTTTGTCACTTTTAAAGAAAATGTTAAAAGACTACTTGTTTGGGCTAAAATAATGTTATATATTCGGTTCATTACATCGTTCCACGTGAGAACCAAAATCTGAGATTAGAAATGTTTGTTACTAGAGCAAAAGATTCTCACATTATTATTAATTAAGTTATCGTATCGGATTAAACAATTAAACAAAGTCAAATGACCTGAATCAGCTTGATTATCAGTGTTTGTTTTATAGTATAATTCATCATTCACTAGTAGTTATCGTTTAACTGTTGAACAGACACTTGTTTCTTTTTTGACACCGTGTAGCGCATCATGCACAGTGATGAAAAACTAATGCTTTGTATTTATTGAAAATTGACCTGCCGCAAAAAATAAATGCAGCGGGTAAGGAATCTGTATGCAAAGTTGTGACTGTTCAATAAGGTGACATATATAGAATAGATAGGAATCCTTATTTACTAACAATTTTTTTTCTTAAACGTTTCCCTTAAATCACGTTATGAAAAAGCAATTTTACCAGGCACTCGCCGTTCTATGCGGCCTCTTGTTGCTATTGGCCGGCAACACTGTATCAGCACAAACAAAAATCTCGGGTAAAGTAACAGACAAAGCCTCCGGCAATGCGCTGCCAGGCGTTACGGTGTTTGTGAAAGGTACCAACCGGGGTACTGCCACAGATCCCTCCGGTGCATTTTCCCTTATGGCCAAATCAGGCGAAACACTTGTATTCTCCTTTGTGGGATATGATCCGCAGGAAACAGTAGTGGGAACCGGACCAGTAAACGTTTCTCTCACCGAGAAAGTAGGATCACTGGAAGAAGTAGTAGTAACCGGTTATGCCAGCCAGAAAAAGAAAGACCTTACCGGTGCAGTGTCCATTGTAAAAGTGGAAAATCTCACCAAACAACCCACTTCCCAGATAGCTAACCAGCTACAGGGACAGGTTTCCGGCGTTACCATCCTCGGCTCCGGTCAGCCCGGCCAGGAACCACAAGTGAAGATCCGTGGCGTAAATACCTTCGGAAATAATACACCACTGTATGTAGTAGATGGAGTACCCATCTCTAACATCACAGACATAAACCCCAACGATGTGCAAACCATGCAGGTACTGAAAGATGCAGGCGCTGCCTCTATCTACGGTGCCCGTGCAGCCAACGGCGTTATCATTATCACCACCAAAAGAGGAACCGGAAAAGTAAAGGTTTCTTATGATGGGTATTATGGAACACAGCGTCCCAAAGGCGGCAATGTATGGAATATCCTCAGCCCGCAGGAACAGGCAAACCTGAAATGGATGGCCATCGCCAACACAACGCCCAATCCGGTATACAAAGATGAACAATATGGTTCCGGTGCCACACCACGCCTGCCGGATTATATCGCACCGCAGGGCGCAATGGAAGGAGATCCCGGCACAGATCCATCTACTTATTTCGTAAATCCAAACTACAAGGTAGCCAGTGATGTAGATGCTTTTCACCGTATCGTAAAAGCCAACAAGTCAGGTACCGACTGGTTCCACGAAATATTTAACCCGGCGCCTATCACCAGCCACAATATATCAGTAGCAGGTGGCGGCGATATCGGCAGCTACTTTTTCTCTTTCTATTACTTTAACCAGCAGGGTACATTAACCAATACCTATAACAAACGTTATGCAGTTCGTGCTAACAGCACTTATAACGTTACGGATCATATCCGTGTAGGGCAGAATATGGAATATTCCCTGATCAATAACCCGCAGATCGGCGCACTTACAGAAGGTAGCGGTATCGGTATGGCTTTCCGCGAAATGCCTATCATCCCGGTACACGACATCAAGGGCAACTATGCAGGCAGCTTCGGTAAAGGTTTGGGTAATGCCCGTAACCCCGTAGCCATCCAGGACCGCTTCGGTACTACCAAAACACTGGCCAACCGCCTGTTGGGTAACGTGTTTGCAGAAGCAGACATCCTGAAACATTTCACCCTCCGCACCAGCTTTGGCGGTGAAATCTATTCATTCAATAACCACAGCTTTACGCTGCCTGAATACGAAAACGCCGAGAACAATAAGGTGAACTCGTACACAGAAAACGCAGGAAATGGTTACGACTGGACCTGGACCAACACCCTCACTTACCATCAGAACTTTAACCAGGTACATGACCTGAAAGTACTGCTGGGTACAGAGGCATTCGATAACCAGGGACGCACCGTTGGTGGAAGCAACCTCGATTATTTTACTTTTGATCCCGACTTCACCAACCTTAGCACAGGTAGCGGTACGCCAACCAATTATAGCGGCCGTTTCTCTGATGGACTATTCTCACTGTTCGCAAGGGTAGACTATTCTTATAAAGACCGTTACCTCCTGGGCGCCCTGATTCGCCGTGACGGATCTTCCCGGTTCGGTTCATCCAACAGGTATGGTAACTTCCCCGCTGTAAGCGCCGCCTGGCGTATGTCGCAGGAAGGATTCATGAAAGGTGTCAGCTGGATCTCAGATCTGAAAATCCGCGGAGGATATGGTATCATGGGTAACCAGATCAACGTAGATCCTCAGAACTCCTTCACCGCTTACGGATTTGAAAAAGGAAACTC
Organism: Chitinophaga sp. ARDCPP14; assembly: GCF_051362515.1. Classification (NCBI taxonomy): domain Bacteria; kingdom Pseudomonadati; phylum Bacteroidota; class Chitinophagia; order Chitinophagales; family Chitinophagaceae; genus Chitinophaga; species Chitinophaga sp. ARDCPP14. The sequence goes on from NZ_JBKIXB010000013.1 coordinate 100,677, forward strand.
CTTCTATGACCTGAAAGGCACCGGTAACTCCATCATGCAGGGCTTCTACCGCACACGTATCGGTAACCCCAATGCAAAATGGGAAAGTAACGTAAACGCTAACATCGGTATCGACGCGACCCTGTTCAAAGGCGCACTGGAAGTTACCGCAGACTACTACCGTAAAGATGTAAAAGACCTGCTGTATAACCCCGAATTACCCGGTGTTTATGGTATAGCTAACGCTCCTTATGTGAACGTGGCACAAATGAAAAATAAAGGATTCGACTTTTCTGCTACCGCCAACCTGAATCTTACTAAAGACCTCAAGCTGGAAGTGAACGGTAACATCACTACCTATAATAATGAAATCGTTAAAATATCAGACGCTGCTCCTTACTTCGACCAGGAACAACGCCGGTTTAACGGTACATTCATTATCCGTAATGCTGTGGGCCAGTCCATCAGCGAATTTTTTGGTTATAAAGTAGATGGATTCTGGAACAGCCAGGCACAGATAGATGCTGCAAACGAAGCTACCAGGAAACAGTATAACGACAATTCACTGGTATACCAGACAGATACAAAACCAGGCCGTTTCAAATATGCAGATGTGAATGGCGACGGCAGGATCACAGAAGCAGACCGTACTTACCTCGGTAACCCTAATCCGAAGTTCAGCTACGGCCTCAATATCAACCTCACTTATAAAGCATGGGATTTCAGCATGTTCGTGTATGGAGTACAAGGCAACAAGATCTGGAACCAGGTGAAATGGTGGACCGACTTCTATCCTTCCTTCGAAGGTGCGAAAAGCAAAACCGCCCTGTATGATTCCTGGTTGCCAACCCGTCAGAACGCAACAGCACCTATCCAGGAAACATCTCCATCCTTCAGTACCTCCAATGTGCCGAACTCCTATTTTGTTGAGAATGGTTCTTACCTGCGTGCGAAAAATATCATGCTGGGATACACCATACCCAGTAACATACTCCAGAGAGTGGGTATTACAAAATTCAGGGTATATGGCCAGGCTGCAAACCTGTTTACCATTACAAAATACTCAGGTATAGATCCTGAAATTACCGGTGGTACCAGCAATTTTGGTGTGGATGAAGGAGCATATCCTAATCAGCGTCAGTACCTGCTTGGTGTGAATGTAACATTCTGATAATTTTTTCCTGAAAAGTAAAATTGAGAAAAATGAAAACATTACGATATTTAAGTGTAATTCTTGCGTTGGCAGCAGTAGGAATCAGTGCTTGTAAAAAGAGCTTCCTCGAACGGGGACCACTCGGCTCCCTTAGTGATGAAATTGTAGCGAATAAATCCGGTATCGGTTATTTACTCGTAGGCGCCTATGCCTCACTCGACGGACAGCAAACCGCCCAGGCAGCACTCGGCGGCGGCGGCCCCTGGGAAGCGTCTCCTACCAACTGGATCTATGGCAGCGTAGCCGGTGGCGATGCACACAAAGGCAGCTTCAGTGGTGACCAGCCAGGTATCGATCCCATCGCAAAATTTACGGTAGATCCCAGCAACGGTTTCTTTAATACCAAGTGGAGAGCTGTTTATGAAGGGGTGATCCGTTCCAATGCAGTACTGGTAGCACTTCCAAAGGCAACAGATATGAGTGCCGCCGAAAAAACACAAGTGGAAGCAGAAGCCCGTTTCCTTCGTGGTCACTATTATTTTGAACTGAAAAAATTGTTCAATAAAGTACCATATATCACAGATACCACGTTGGAAGTCCGTATCAAGAATGACAAGGATATCTGGCCTTTTATTGAAGCCGATTTTAAATTTGCAACAGATAATCTGCCGCCAACACAAAGCGACGTGGCAAGAGCAAATAAATGGGCCGCACAGATCTACCTGGCCAAAACTTATCTCTATCAGAAAAAGTATACAGAAGCAATGCCGCTGTTCGACCAGGCAATCGCCTCCGGCGTTACTTCCAATGGCCTTAAATACGCACTCACCAACGCATTCGAAGATAACTTCGATGCCGCCAAAAAGAATAACTCAGAGTCCGTATTTGCTATTCAAATGACCGCAAATGATGGTACCAACACCATCGCAAACGCAAACCAGGGAGAAATGCTGAACTTCCCGTACAACAGCCCCTTCGGCTGCTGCGGATTCTATCAGCCTACCCAGGACCTTGTAAACTCATATCGTACAGACCCCGCTACCGGGTTGCCTAACCTGGATAACTGGAACGCAAACCCGGTAAAGAATGATCAGGATACGTTATCCAGCGCTCCATTCACACCGGAAACAGGTACACTGGATCCACGCCTTGACTGGACTGTTGGCCGCCGAGGACTGCCTTATCACGATTGGGGTAACCACCCTGGTGCCAACTGGATCAGAGATCAAGCTTATGCCGGTCCATATGCACCAAAGAAAATGGTGTACTGGCAGTTTAACCAGGACAAATACAAAGATGCACACTCCTGGGCGCCCGGATCTGCTATCAACGTACTGCTGATCCGCTTTGCCGACGTTATCCTCATGGCCGCTGAATGCCATGCCCAAACCGGCGACCTCGGCGGCGCTACCGCGCTGGTAAACCAGATCCGCGACAGGATGATCAATCACCCTGAAAACTGGCTGCATAAATACAAAGACCCAACAAAACCAATGTTAGGTTTCGATCCTGCGGTAATGGCAGCTAATTATAAAATAGGCAGGTACACGGCTGCTTTTACAAGTAAGGACCAGGCATTAAAAGCCATCTATTTTGAACGCAAACTGGAACTGGCTACAGAAGGCCACCGCTTCTTCGATCTCGTTCGCTGGGGCATTGCCGATGTGGCGCTGAATGCCTTCATCCAATACGAATCAGCCATCACCAACGACCTGAAAGGCGGACATTTCACCAAAGGGAAAAATGAATATTTCCCCATCCCGCAACGCCAGATCGATCTGACAATGGTGGGCGGAGTAAGAGTACTCGATCAGAACCCGAATTATTAATAGCTATATCTGTCGCCCTTTTTAAACAAAACGAATGCAGCGATCTTTTTCGCTGCATTCGTTTTTATATAACATTTTAGTACTTTACAATGCCCGTTAAAATATTCACTGATGACCAACCAACCAATGAGGAACCGGTATTGTCTCGCCGTTTTATTTTTAATCACCAATTGCCTTGTCATCATCAGCAGCTGTGATACCCCTACCCCGGAAGAAAAAGGAAAAGCCCTGGCAGATAAATATTGCTCCGGCTGCCATTTGCCGGTGTCTTCCGACCTTTTGGATAAGGAAACCTGGACAAAGCATGTATTGCCCGCTATGGCCCCCAAATTGGGCATTAAAGTGTGGGGAGAGCATTCTTATTACCCGCCAATGCCCGGCGAAAAGCCAGGGCTTATTTCAATCCAGGATTGGGAACTGCTGGTGGCATACTATGAACATACCGCCCCGGATAAACTGCCGGCAGAAAAAATACCGCAGCCGTTGCAACGCGACTGGTCCTTCTTTACCCTGAAACACCCGGCACTGAAAGATACCGTCCCCGTAGCTACCACCATGGTGGCCTTTAATCCGGACAATGGCCACCTCATGACCAGCGATGGTCTCACCAACACACTCACACAGTGGGACGAAAATTTACAAGTCGTTAACATCCGGAATTTACCTTCCCCTGCTGTTGATATACTTTTTGTAAAAGATACTGCAGGACAACAACAGGCCATACTCACAGAAATAGGCAACATGCGCGCATTGGACGCGCCTGCCGGCATTATTACCAGCATCCGGCCCAACGACGCGGAAAGCAGGCAGCACGACCTCATGGCTTTCCTCAAACGACCGGTACAAACCCTGCAGGCAGATTTTGATAAAGATGGTCTGCCAGACCTGCTGGTATGCGCATTCGGACATAACCAGGGAGGCCTGTACTGGCTGAAACAGTTACCAGACCACAAGTACCAGCAATTTCCCATATGGGAAGTGCCCGGCGCTATCCATGCAGAAACCGGCGATTTTAACCACGACGGCTATACGGACTTTATGGTATTGTTCGCCGCTGGTGATGAAGGGATCTGGTTATTTGAAAACGACAGGAAAGGTGGCTTTGTATCTACCAACCTGCTGAAATTCCCTCCTGTTAATGGTTCTACCGGGTTTCAACTGGCAGATTTTAACGGAGATGGAAGGCTGGATATTTTATATACCTGCGGTGACAATGCAGATTTTTCTATGGTGCTTAAACCTTATCACGGATTATTCGTCTACCTGAATGACGGAAATAACAAGTATACAGAAGCATGGCATTACCCGGTGAATGGCTGTACAAAGGCAGTGGCAGCGGATTTTAACGGTGATGGTAAACTGGATATTGCTTCCATCGCCTTTTTTGCTGATTTTAAACACCGCCCGGAAGAGAAATTTATTTTCTTTGAAGGTGGAAATAAACCACTTACGTTTATTCCCCATTCACCGCCACTGGAGAAGGAAGGAAGGTGGATCTGCATGGATGTGAAAGATTATGATCACGATGGCGATCAGGATATTGTACTAGGAAACTATGCGCAGGGTTTTATTATACTTGATGATTATAAGCCTGACTGGAAAGAGTATCAGCCGTTTATAGTATTGCAGAACAATGCTGTGCATTAAACGGAACGTAAAAATCACTTGTTTATTTGGAATGAAAGGAGAAATATGTATCTTACGGCCGTATTTATTGCTGCATGGATTTTTGCTTTATTGCCGGATCTGAATTTATAGGAAGAGCACTCATATATTACAGATCTTTAAAGTGCCATCGTTCTTGATCAACGTTTTCCCAACATATACCTTATTGCGCTGTGCCTGTCGTCAGAGGCACCGTGGCTAAAGATATCCTGATGTATAATCAGGTTTTAGAATGGCGGAAGGAGAGGCAGTAATGCCTCTCTTTTATTTTGGGGCATATCCCATCGTTCAACCATTGATGTGAACGGTTTAATCTTCTTTTTTTGCCATCTATCATAAAAAAGTGGCCGGATTCTTAAAATCCCATTATTACTGGTTAATTTTATTGGGAAATCAGCATTATTATTTTAAACAGGATATGTCAGTGGCTGAATATGTATACGATCAGGATAAAGTGAGCACGCTGCTTGGAACGATCATCAGGAACAACGGAAACGAAAAAGCGAATACCTGGCTGCAACAACGTTTGCAGCTACAACAGCAAACCGGTGCCATCCCGCAGTTTAATCAAACTTTCACAGCTATTCCGCGCTTCACAGGTAAAGAATTGATCCATCTTTCCGCAACGGAAAATGAACAGTTGCAAGCGCTGCGGCCGTCATTATTCGTACATGGATGGACGTTAGACCGCCTCGTACGGGTATGGTGGCTGCTCCGGTTGCCGGTAACAAACAAAGCCATATACCTGGAGGTGCTGGAAAACCTCTTCAATGGCGCGGAAATGAATGAGCTGGCAGCTTTATACAGCGGACTCCCGCTGTTGCCCTGGCCGGAAGAATGGATCGCCCGCACGTCGGAAGGGATCAGGTCCAATATTGGTATTGTACAGGAAGCCATTATGCTGCACAATCCTTACCCGGCCGAATATCTCCCGGAACCCGCCTGGAACCAGCTGGTCATGAAAGCCATCTTTACCGATAAACCATTACACCGGATCACCGGGCTGGATGAAAGAGCCAATGCTGCACTGGCCGGCATTCTCGTGGACTTTGCCCATGAAAGATGGGCCGCCGGCAGAACGCTCGATCCCATGCAGTGGCGGCTGCTGGTGAATTTTGTAAACGAAGGTAACTTTGCCGACATTACCCGCATCTGGCACTCCGTCAACAGCGCTGAAAAAGAAGCCGCTGCACTCGTTTGTGCCCAATGCCATTACGAACCCGCTAAAGCATTGCTGGCCACAGACCCGGCACTGCAGGCAGAAATACACGCCGGTACTATCTCCTGGGATACCCTGGCACAAAAAATAATTAAATAATTAAATTAAAACTGATCAGATATGTGCGGAATTCATGACTTAACAGAAAAAGATCTTCAACCACTCACCTATAGCCCCGCTTATCTTAATAAAATAAAAGGCATGCGCTTCTTTGATCCGCATGTGCACATGACCGCCCGTACTACCGACGACTACCAGGCAATGGCCGATGCAGGCGTAGTAGCCATCATTGAACCCGCTTTCTGGTTAGGACAACCACGCACCGGCGTAGATACCTTCCGCGATTATTTCAGCAGCCTCCTGGGATGGGAGCGTTTCCGCGCTTCCCAGTTCGGCATCAAACACTATTGCACCATTGGCCTCAACTCCAAAGAAGCCAATAACGAAAAGCTCGCAGAAGCAGTAATGGAAATATTACCGCAGTTTATTTATAAAGAAGGCGTAGTAGGCGTGGGCGAAATCGGTTTCGATGACCAAACCCCCCTGGAAGAAAAATATTACCGCGCCCAGCTGGAACTGGCCAAAGAAGCAGGGCTCCCCGTACAAATTCACACCCCCCACCGCGATAAGAAAAAAGGAACCCAGCGCAGTATGGATATTGCACTGGAACATGGTTTGGAGCCTCACATGATCATTGTAGACCATAATAACGAGGAAACAGTCAAAGAAGTGCTCGATCGTGGCTTCTGGGCTGCGTTTACCATCTATCCATTCACTAAAATGGGGAATGAACGCATGGTAGCCGTGGTTAAACAGTATGGAAGTGAACGTATTATGGTGAATTCCGCTGCCGACTGGGGAATCAGCGATCCCCTGGCAGTTCCCAAAACCGCCGCTTTAATGCACGAAAGTGGTATTGACTTGAATGACATTCATTTGGTAACTTACACCAATGCTGTAAAAGCCTTTGCGCAGAGCGGCCAGATTAATGAAGCAGATTTTGATGTAGCAGCAAATATTGATCAAAGTGAGAAATTTAACGGAAGCTCTATACTACGTGGAGGACAGCAGCCTCGAATTGATAAAAACACAACCATCATCCGGTAACGGCCTGACAGCTTCGTCCCTGCTGGCAATGAACCATGAAAACCTAATTACGCGGTGAGTTATATTGTTAGCAAATTATTTGGATACCTACGCCTGATGCGACCAGCCAACATCGTAACTGCAATAGCAGATATATTGGCAGGCGTCGCTGTGTCGGCCTATTTTATAAATGTTACGTTCAGTACTGTTACACTGGATCTTACGCTGCCGGTGGTATGCCTGTGCCTCGCTACCATGGGGCTCTATGGTGGTGGCGTGGTATTCAATGATGTATTTGATGCCACACTGGATAGTACAGAGCGGCCGGAAAGGCCCATCCCAAGCGGGGTAATCTCAAAAACACAGGCCATTATCCTCGGCAGCTACCTGCTCCTGGTAGGTATCCTGGCCGCTTTTTCCGTAGGCCGCCTTACCGGCTATGCCGGCTGGCTCGCCATCGGCGTAGCTGCCAGCGCACTCGTTTATGATAAATGGGGGAAACATCATTCCTTCCTCGGCCCCCTCAACATGGGACTTTGCCGCGGACTTAACCTCCTGCTGGGCATCAGTATTGTACCGGAAATGCTGGAAATATACTGGTGGATGGGATTCATCCCCATTCTCTATATCGCCGCTGTTACCAACATCAGCAGGGGAGAAGTACATGGTGGAAGCGTGAAAAGCCTGCGCTTTACCGCTGTATGTTATGCACTGGTATATATTACAATGGGTATCCTGGCATATATGCACCACCGCTTCTGGCTGGCACTGCCTTTTATCGCGCTGTTTATTATTATGATCAATGTGCCGCTTTTCAAAGCCATGAAAAACCCTTCGGGGCCAAATATAGGAAAGGCAGTGAAAGGAGGAATCATCGCACTGATTGCCATGAATGCCGCCTGGGTGGCCGCTTTTGCTACTATACCATTCGCAATTGCCGTAATATTATTGTTACCGATATCCCTGGTACTGGGCAAAATATTTGCCGTCACCTGATCACATTACCGGTGTCCGGCCACAAGCCGGGTACCGGCACCATTATTCCGGTGATAGCTATTCCGCTATTCCCCGCTTCATCGCTTCTTTTACCAGCCCGGCGGTATTCTTCACCGCAAGCTTCTGCGTAAGATTTAACCGGTGTGTTTCCACCGTACGCAAACTGATAAACAACAGGTCTGCAATCTCCTGGTTGGAATATTCGTCCGCAATCAGTTTCAGTATTTCCTTTTCCCTGCGCGTAAGCGGAATCTCGTAATTAATGCGCTTTTGACCGGTAATGGCTTCATTCACTATCTGATTCCTGATTAGGTCGTCGAGAAACTGCCCGCCGGCATGCACCTCCTCAATAGCGCGGATAAGCGTTTCCGGATCAGTGCCTTTTAACAGGTAGCCGGCGGCGCCATTACGCAGCATTTGCTTCACATAATGCGATTCCATAAAACTGCTGATCGCAATCACTTTTACAGACGGATGCTTTTTCTTCACCTGCTTGCAAAGCGCTATGCCATCTATTTCAGGCATCTGGATATCCAGTAATAACACGTCGGGTTGTATACCGGGTAAAGCCTCCATCAGCGCGCCCGGCCGGTTGCTTTCATAAACAACGGAAATGTGCGGGTAAGGCGTAAGCATCGCCTTGATGCCACTGATCACCAGCAGGTGATCATCCGTGATAGCCAGTTTGATACTCATCTTCTTTTTAAATTAAAACGATGACTGCACTTCCATCAGCTGCATAATGGCAATATTAAATTCTATATATGCCGTTGTGCCGCAACCCGGTATAGCCGTCAGCGTTAGGTGTCCGTTTAATGATTTGATCCGCGTATGAAGATTCTTTAATCCCATACCGGTCGTGCTTTTCGCGATATCTTCAAAGCCAACGCCATTGTCCTCTACGGTAATGGTAAGCAACTGGTCATGTTGCGTAAGTTGAACCAGGGCTTCGGTAGCATGGGCATGCTTAATCACATTGTTGATCAGCTCCTGCACAATCCGGTATACCGATAATTCAAAGTTGCCCCTGAACCGCTGCATGTCGCCGGAAGTATAGAACGTGATCTGCAGCTTCCGGGAGTGACTCACATTATGGCAGAATAATTCCAGCGCACCCGCAAGCCCCATCCTGGAAAGGATTTCAGGCATCAGGTTATGGGCAGTTTTCCGGACTTCACCAATGGCGTCGTCCAGCATGCTGAGCGCATGGTTAAAGCCTTTGTCCTGCTGCAGAAAAGTACGTTCATATTTGAGCGCCCAGAAATGCATTTTCACGGCGGATAACAGCCCGCCAACGCCGTCGTGCAGGTCTTTCGACAAGCGCGTGCGCTCTTTTTCCTCGCCTTGCATCATCGCCTCCAGCACCTGTACGGTTTTTTCTACTTCCAGCGTTTGAAGCTGCTGTTTTTGTAAACGGTGCCGGTGCAGTAGTTTCTGCCATATCAGGAAAGAACCAACCAGGATCAGTATTACGCCGGCAAAGATGAAACCAAGCCACCTGTTCTTCCGCTGTAACAGCAGGTCTTTCCGGATCAGCTCTAATTTTTTCTCCGCCAGGTCCCTGTCTTTTTTCTCAGACTGGTACTGCATTTCCAGCTGCTGTACATTCAGCCTGGTGGCATTCCCTACCAGTGAATCATTCAGCTGCTCATAAGCCTTCCGCAGTTGAAAGGCCCGCTGGTAATGCTGCTGCGCGGCTTCATTGTCGGATGCCGCCAGGTAAGCCCGCCTTAGTTCATCGCCCGCATAATATTGCCTGGCCAGGGTAATTGTTTTCTGTAGATAGATACCGGCAGCGGGGTGCTTCCCGCTCCGGTAAAGGGCATTGGCATATCCCATGTATAACTGCATCCGGTTTTCAAGCCCGGGATCATCAGTGGAAATAAGCAGCGCTTTTTCAAAGGTTCGCAAGGATTGCTCATGTTGCGAAAGATCCGTATATACCCGCCCGGTTGCAGTAAGCGCATTCAGTACCAGCAGCTGGTCGCCAGCTTTTTTACCAAGCTCCAGCGCCCGGTTGAAATACCTGCCGGCAGCCGTATAGTTCCCCTCCCGGCTTTTACTTTCTCCAAGGTTGAGCAGGGCCGCCGCCATGCGCGAATTGCTGCCCAGCCGGCGCCCATGATCATAAGCCTGCACCGCATAATTAAACCCCTTCTTATAATCTCCCAGGGAAATAAAAACATCCGATAAATAGTTCATGATCATGCCCGTGCTGGCACTGTCTTTCGCCGCATCGGCCAGTTTCAGCGCTTCCAGGTAAGCCGCCGCAGCTGCCGGGAAATTCGCCATCTGCTGGTATTCCATCCCGCAATAGCTGATGGCCCTCACCTGGCTAAGCGTATCTTTTAGGGAAGCATAAATGATCACCGCCTGCTTCAGCATGTACAGCGACTGCAAATACTGCCCCCGCATATCCTGGATATACATATAGTAACACGCAAAATCGGCTACCCCTTTATGGTACCCCAATTGCCTGCTGATCCGCAAGGCACGCATGAAGACGGCAGCCGACTTATCAAGCTGGTAAGGAAAAAGCCGGCAGCCATAGTCAATCAGCGCCTGTACCTGGTTTGCACCTGCCGGCTGCCGGTTAATCGTTTGCAACACACTGTCATCCGCAGGAAACGGGGATGCCTGCAGCACCCCGCCGCTGCCCATCGAAATACAACAAACAAAAAGTAATATTCTCAGCATTTCTGATTCACTTTTACAGCCCGGAAGGCTGTTATTGTTAATAATTCAAGGTTACCGGTTATCACGCACAATGAATGCCCCGGCGGATAACAGCCGGAAAGCTATTACCCGCCATCGCGCAGTGCGTTGACAAATGCTCAGCATGCAACAAAAGATGTGAAATACAACCGATGTTACAGGGTTAACAACATGGGCGTCCCATGTTTTTTTGGTCAAACAATTTAATTCTCAGACTGTGAAACCGTCGTTCATTTCTACAGCGGCCTAAAGTTCAGTATTTCTGTTTTAATACGCAACAGCGTATGGGATGAACGGAAGCAGGAGCGGATCAGGAGATCGGGAGAACTACGTAGATTGCCTGCTGGTAAGGCATTGGCGGGTGCCCTGCGCACATAAGTAGAACTACGCAATTTATAAAATAATGGTTTATACCGTAGCTAAAACCGGGTAAAACAGATTTCTTTGCATACCGATAAATTGATTCTACAGACTAACCCCAAAAAAACAGGCTCCGTTCCCGGGGCCTTTTTCTTTGTAAAAAATCACGTTTTTCTATGTACTTTTAAAGGCTATAGTTTTTTTTAGTCAGATGATGCGGATTTAGCCATGGAATATATTCAACAAAACTTCAATGTCAACTTCTCTTACGGTGTTTTCTTTAGCAGTAATTTATTCGATCCTGCCAACACCTGTTTAGCTACCTTCCTGGAATCAAAAGCGGAGAGTGCATACGTTAAGAAATTACTCGTTATACTGGATGGTGGCGTTGCAACGCATCACCCGGAACTAACCCAACAGATCAATCAGTACTTTCAACAGGTGCGCGGCTTTCAGCTGGCCCCTGAAATCATCACCATCGCCGGGGGCGAAGGCGTGAAAAATGATCTGCCCCTGCTTTTCAGCCTGGTCGATGCCATCGATAAATATAGCATCGACCGCCACTCCTATGTGATAGGCATCGGCGGCGGTTCCCTGCTGGATCTCGTGGGGTTTGCCGCCGCAATTTCACACCGCGGTGTGAAACATATCAGGATTCCAACGACCGTACTGTCGCAAAACGATTCCGGCGTTGGCGTGAAAAACGGCGTAAACTATAAGGGGAAGAAAAATTTCCTCGGTTCCTTTGCGCCGCCCGCAGCCGTGTTCAACGACCCGGTATTTTTAACCACCCTGGACCCGCGCGACTGGCGCTCCGGCATGGTGGAAGCCGTGAAAGTAGCCCTTATTAAGGATGCCGCTTTCTTTAACCGCATAGAAGAAAATGCAGTGACGCTAACCGGCGGTGATATGGCCGCTATGCACGAACTTATTTACCGCTGCGCAGAACTGCATATCCAACATATCGGCGGCGCCGGCGATCCGTTTGAAAGCGGCTCCTCCCGCCCGCTGGACTTCGGTCACTGGAGCGCACATAAACTGGAGCAACTCACCAACTTTGAATTACGTCATGGTGAAGCAGTATCTATCGGTATTGCGGTCGACAGCGTATACTCGTTCCTGTTAGGATGGCTCTCCGAAAAAGATATGCACCGCATTCTCACGGTATTAAAAAATATGAAACTGCCGGTATGGCATCCTTTGCTGGAAATGCAGGATGGTAAGCCTTCCCCGGTGGTAGCAGGACTGGAAGAATTCCGTGAACATCTCGGTGGCCGCTTAACAATTTCCCTGCTGCGCGCAGTAGGAAAAGGAGAAGAAGTGCATGAAATGGACCTTAACTTATTATATAAAGCAGTAGCTATCTGCAAAAATAATCAGTAATGAAAACAGCTGCAGGACATCTTACCTACTGCACAAATATTCATCCCGGCGAAAACTGGGACGACCACTTTGCGCAACTCAAAAAATTTATACCTGCCATTAAACAACAGGTATCACCAGATAAACCTTTTGGAATAGGATTGCGACTGGCTAATACCGCCAGCCTGGAACTGAGCAAGGAAGCGCCCTTGAAGGCATTTCAGCAATGGCTCCGGGAAGAGGATTGCTATGTGTTTACGATGAACGGTTTTCCTTATGGCGGCTTTCACAACGTAGTGGTAAAAGACCAGGTACATGCGCCCGACTGGACCAGCGCTGACCGCGTAGCCTATACCATCCGCCTGTTCAGGATCCTGGCAGCATTGCTGCCCGAAGGTATGGAAGGAGGTATTTCCACCAATCCGCTCGGATATAAACACTGGTGCAACCGCTGCGAAGAAGACAAGAATTCTTACACAGAAAGCGCTACGCTGAATATGTTGCTGGTGCTGGAACAGCTGGTGCGCACACGTCGCAGCGGCGGCCCTTTGATGCACCTCGATATTGAGCCGGAACCCGATGGCATGATGGAAAATACCAGCGAGTATATTAACTGGTACTTCGAAAATTTACTGCCTGCCGGCATCCCGTTTATCAAAGAGAAATTTAATATAGAAGATGACCAGGCAGCAGCCGATATCATCAAAACGCATATTCAGCTGTGTTACGATGTTTGCCATTTTGCACTTGTATACGAAGCACCCCAGCGGGTCATCGAACGCATGCAGCATCATGGTTTGAAGATCGGCAAACTGCAGATCAGCGCGGCGCTGAAAGCCGATATGCCCGCAGATACCACCGCACGCAACGAAGTAACAGACGCCTTCCGTAAATTCGATGAACCGGTATATCTGCACCAGGTGATCGCGAAAAGAAAGGACGGCACTTTTATTCATTATCCCGACTTACCGGAAGCGCTGGCAGATGAAAATAATGCAGCCGTTACAGAATGGCGCTCCCATTTTCATGTACCTGTGTTCCTCGATAAATTCGGTGTATTGCAATCCACGCAGGAAGATATAAAACAAGTACTGGCCATACAAAGGGAACATCCTTTTACACAGCACATGGAGGCGGAAACATATACCTGGGACGTGTTACCACCCGCCCTTAAACAGAAGATGTCTTTATCCGTTTCCCGTGAGCTGAACTGGATAAGGGAACAGTTATAAGTATCTTTGCATAGTGCCGCGCGGCGCCACCGGATAAACACCGGTAGCCCCGGCGGCAACACGCAATCTTGGAATTGTCCCCCCGGTATTATAGCTTTATGCCGGAATTGTAACGGCGATTGAATATATGAGAAAGACAGTAGTAATTGATGTAGTAGGGCTCTCCTCTTCTTTGCTGGAGTACCTGCCTTTTTTAAAGGCCTATACACAACAGCGGCACCTGGCCACCGTAATGCCTATGTTACCTGCGGTGACTACGGCTGTACAGAGCACGTACCTTACCGGCGAATGGCCCAGTGAGCATGGAATAGTAGGCAATGGCTGGTACGACAGAACCGATGCGGAAGTTAAGTTCTGGAAACAATCCAACCGGCTGGTAGACGCTCCCAAAATATGGGACCGTGCCCGCAAACTGGATCCATCTTTTACCTGTTCACAAATGTGCTGGTGGTACAACATGTACGCGAACGTGGACTACTCACTGACACCCCGTCCCAACTATCTTTCCGATGGCCGTAAAGTGCCCGATTGCTATACTTCTCCATCTACACTCCGGGATTATCTCACCGAACAACTCGGCAAGTTCCCCCTGTTTAATTACTGGGGTCCCACCGCCAGCATAAAATCAAGCCAATGGATCGCTGATGCGTCTATCCTCACGGATAAACTATACGATCCTACCCTTACTTTTATTTACCTTCCCCATCTCGATTACTGCCTGCAGAAATTCGGACAGGACCCGGTAAAAAATGCAAAGGAACTGGCAGAAATTGATGCGGTATGCAAACAGCTGATTACTTATTATCAGCAGAAGAATTGTGATCCGATTGTACTGTCGGAATACGGCATTACCAATGTGAATAACCCCGTGCATCTTAACAGGATTCTGAGGGCAGAAGGGCTGCTGGCCCTGCGTGTGGAAAATGGCCTCGAACTGCTGGATGCAGGCGCCTCCAAAGCATTCGCAGTAGCAGATCACCAGATCGCGCATATCTATATCAATGATCCTTCCTGTTATAAAAAAGTACGCTCCATCCTGGAAAAGGTGCCGGGTGTACAACTGGTGCTGGACCGGGAAGGCAAACGGCAACATCATCTCCATCACAGCCGCAGCGGCGAACTCATTGCCGTAGCCGATGCCAACAGCTGGTTCACGTACTACTATTGGATGGATGACAACAAAGCCCCCGATTTCGCCCGAATTGTAGATATATTCCGTAAACCGGGTTATGATCCTGTAGAGATGTTCATGGACCCCGCAGACCCGCTCATTAAGCTGAAAGCGGCAGGAAAATTGCTCAAAAAGAAACTGGGTTTCCGCTACCTGATGAACGTCATCCCGCTCGATGCAACCCTTATCAAAGGCTCTCACGGCAGGATCGAAGAAAACCCTGCCTATCACCCGGTGGTCATCAGTTCCCAACCCGCTCCCAAGTCGCAGCTACAGGCAACAGACGTGTACGGGGTTATCTGGAACCAGCTGACAGGCAAATAACGGCTCCGCAATGACCAGTAATCAGCCGGCAGGTAAATAATCCTCCGGTTGTATTAACTTATTCATAACCATCTGGTTACGACTACAGGGCTGTTCTAAGCAGCTTCAAAAAACCGCCTATAACCCAATGATAAACAATCAGTTACCGATCAAGTCCACCTCACCTCCGCATCAAGAGCACATTTACTCCATGTCCTAAGTATCACCAAAGCATCTCCAAAGCATATCCAAAGCATCGCCTATCTAACTTTGCTTCATATCAGAGGTATCATACGCCTATTCATGCTCTATCTTTAAAAATCTCCCAAAAACCGTCTAAAAAATCCAAAAATCTCCAAAAAATCCAAAAAACTAAATCAGTATAATCAGCGTAATCAGTGCTCAAGACAAAACTTGCGTTCGCGCGTTCATCAAAAAAACTCCCCCATCACTGATTTATTTTTCTACATTCATGCAACCGATTGAAACGAATAAATAATATCACCGTTATGGAAAGAAGAGATTTTCTCAAAACCGGTAGCATGGCCGGATTGGGAGCAGGATTAACCATCCTCAATTTCCCCGTATTTGGAAAAAATGCCCCCAGCAACAAATTGGTACTGGGCGTAATGGGTGTTAATTCCAGGGGCAACTGGCTGGCACAGTGTGCAGCGAAACTGCCCGGAGCTGAAATAGGCTATGTCTGCGATGTGGAAGACGGCGCCATCGCCAAAGGGCTCAAGGCCATTGCGGGCGCTCAGGACCGCAAACCGGAAGTAATTAAGGACATCCGGAAACTACTGGAACGGAAAGATTTTGATGCACTCATCGTGGCAACGCCCGACCACTGGCACGCTCCTGCGGCCATCATGGCCACGGCGGCAGGTAAGCATGTGTACGTGGAAAAACCCTGTGCACACAATCCGGGCGAAGGCGAAATACTGCTGGCAGCGGCAAAAAAGCACAACCGCCTCGTGCAGATGGGAAACCAGCGCCGCTCCTGGCCTAATCTCCAGCAGGCAGTAAAAGAAGTGAAAGAGCAAAACGTATTGGGAAAAGTGTATTATGGCCGCGGGTGGTATGTAAATAACCGCGAACCCATTGGTATTGGGAAAAAGATCCCGGTTCCAGGTACGCTCAACTGGGACCTGTGGCAGGGACCCGCTCCCCGCCGCGATTACCTGGATAACATTGTACACTACAACTGGCACTGGCGCTGGCATTGGGGTACCTCCGAAACCTGCAACAACGCTACCCACGAATTGGATTGCCTCCGCTGGTTTATGGATGTGGAATTCCCTACCAAAGTCACTTCTGCCGGTGGGCGGTATGCTTATGCCAAGGATGACTGGGAAACACCGGATACCCAAACCCTGAACTTCGAGTTTGAAGGCAATAAAGCCATCGCCTGGGAAGGCCGCAGCTGTAGCCCGTTTAACCTGGAAGGCAGCGGCCGCGGATTTACCCTGTTTGGCGAAAACGGAAGCCTGTATAATTCCGGCGGCGACAGCTACAAACTGATCGACACCAAAGGTAAAGTGATCAAAGAAGTAAAACAGGCCGCCAATCCTAACCAGAGTGTAACCAATACCGTTAGTCCCGCCGGTGAGTTTTATGACGCTGTGCATATCAACAACTTCCTGGAAAGTATCCGCGGCAACGCTACCCTCAACTCCGAAATCAATATCGGTTACCGCAGTACGCTGCTTTGCCTGCTAGGCAATATAGCGCAACGCACCGGCCGCATCCTTCATACCGATCCTTCCAATGGCCATATCCTGAACGATAAGGAAGCCATGAAAATGTGGGAAAGGGAGTATGAAAAAGGCTGGACACCGAAAGCATAAATCAGTAAAACGGGTTCCGGGTAATAGTGCTGCAAGCACAAAATTTGTAAAAAAATGCTTGTACTATTACCCGGAATTCCTATCTTTACGAAGTTATAAACCCTTTCTCCTATTGGGTTTATAGGCTAACAATAAATATAATATCTTGTTATCCCCCATAACTTTTAGTTATCGTTGTAATTAATAATGATCCCCTACTTTTGACCTACCTGTAATTTTTATAACCAACCACACCAACCACAAAAGTTGCGCGTTCCCCGGAGGGATGATTTGAATGGAGTTTTTACAACAATCTCAGTACCTGTCAGTATTGCTGATAGGCTTAGTAGTAGGCTATTTGTCCGGTTTATTAGGGAAAGGGGGCAGTGCCATCAGCACACCAGCCCTGCAGATCTTTGCAGGCGTAAACCCGTTTTTTGCACTGGCATCGCCGCTGCCGGCATCTATCACCAGTACTTTATCTGCCACGGCAGTATACAGTAAGGAGAAACTGTTTAATAAACGGGTGATCCTGCTGGGGGCTGCTTTCGGTGTCCCGGCCACTGTCATTGGGTCTTGGCTCAGCAGTTACCTGCCCGGCAAAACGCTGATGATCATGACAGCCCTCTTTATCATGGCCACAGGTATGTCGCTCATGTATTCCTTTCTGCGCAGTAAATCAACTGGTGAATTAACCGTAGTAAGTGAAGATGTGCCGGCGGGTAAATTAGTGGTAGCCGCTTTGTTTATCGGGTTTTTATCAGGGCTGCTGGCAAATGCCGGTGGGATATTGTTCAGCTCTTTCTTTATAAAGAAATTAAAAATGCCCATTAAACAGGCGCTGGCCTGTGCGGTAGTGTTATCGGCTGTTTTATCCATACCCGGCGCTTTAACGCACTGGTGGCTGGGTCATATAGACTGGAATATAGCGCTGCTGCTGTCGCTTACTGCATTCCCTGCTTCCTGGCTGGGAGCCAAAACGGCGGTGAAAATGAAAACGCCCGTCCTCGAAAAATTATTTGCACTTACCCTTATCGTATTTGGGGTATACGATATCTTCTTTACTATCTGGAAGTAATCAGGCATGCGCCTTCATCTTATGGATGGCTTCCTGCTCATAAGGGGGCAGGCTGCTCACGATAATTTCGTAGGCATTCTGCAGGAATGTTTCCAGCTCGGTAGCCGGCAGCATATCTTCCTGTTTCAGCTGCACCCAGTGATACCGCGCCAGGTGAGGGGCCGGTACAATACCAGGTCTCGAAATCAATTCATGAAACTGCGATTGACTGCACTTAAACGATACCCGGTGAGGCGGCTCCAGGGATATCATGCAGAATAATTTTTCGCCTACGTAAAAGCGCAATTCGTTGTCCCACTTTTGTTCAGTGATGACAGCCGGAAGTGACCGGCACAGATCAAGGGTATGATCAAACATAGCAGCAGGTTTTAAAAGAATATTATTTAGGGCCGTTTTTTAAGGACGACATGTGTCAATAGTTTACATGCACAGACTAACATATTAAAATATGAAGTATGTGTGGTTAACGTAAATCTAAGCTGTAAATAGTGAATGAAACTGCCCTATAAAAATAGGAAATAAAAACCAATCCTGAATGTTAAAATGAACTTTCCTTCCGGCAGGAAATTCCTTTGCCCCGTACCAGCGGGTATTTCAAGGGAACATCGTTTTTTTTCTTAATCGAAATTTAATCCCTTCCAGGCAAAAAAGTTTCGGCTTGTACTATCACCCCCAGGGGTGTAATACAAGCCGAAAGTCAATATGGATAAGCCTTTATTAAGGTTGGGCAGCTGCCCAGCGCGCCATTTTTTGTTCCAGCACCGACAGTGGCACACAACCATCTTTCAGCAACTCATCATGAAAAGATGATAAGCTGAACCGGCTGCCGAGCGACTTTGTATACTGGTTCCGCAGTCCGCGGATCTTCAGTTCCCCGATCTTATAGGAAAGCGCCTGGCCGGGAATGGCCATGTACCGCTCAATTTCAGCGGTAGCTTCCTGTGTGGATACCGGCTCATTATCCATCATATACTTGATGGCCTGCTCACGGGTCCAGCCTTTGGTATGCAAACCAACATCCACGACTAAACGAATAGCCCGGTGTATTTCATCTGTTAAACGGCCAAAGTACATATATGGATCGGTGTATAATCCCAGTTCTTTTCCTAAACTTTCACAATACAGGGCATAACCTTCGCCATAGGCGCCAATCCACGAGAAACGGCGGAACTTAGGCAGGGAGTCGTTTTCCTGTTGCAGGGAAATCTGGAAATGATGACCTGGAATGGCCTCGTGTAAAAAAAGGCATTCCATACCGGTATATGAAAAGTCCGCTGCATCAAGGATAGGCACGTAAAATACGCCCGGTCTTGTACCATCGGCGCTGCCCTGCATATACTCTGCGGAAGCGGAAGCAGCCCGGTAAGCTTCGGTTTGGCGGATTTCAAATTTTGTTTTGGGAAGATGACCGTACATCTTTTTTACACCCGGCATGATCTTGTCCTCGATGGCTTTGAAAGAATCCAGGACAGCAGCAGGTGTTTTAAAGATGCGCAGCTTCTTATCAGTACGCACCGATGCAAAAAAGGCCGGCAGATCGCCTTTGAAGCCAGTGCTGTTCTTCACTGCTTCCATTTCACCGCGGATCCGTGCTACTTCTTTTTCTCCCAAAGCAAAAATTTCTTCGGGGGTAAGGTCGGTGGTCGTCCAGCTTTTTATCAGGAAAGCATAATACGCCTTACCATCAGGAATAGCGCCAATGCCGCTGCTGGTGCGGGCCTTAGGGAGGTATTCCTGCTGCATGAAGTCGCGCAGCTTTGCAAAAGAAGGCAGGATGTGTGTTTCAATGGCCGCGCTGTACTCTTTCACCAGGGTTGCTTTGGTGGCTGCATCCAGCGAATCCGGGATCGTTTTCAGCGGCGAATAGAATACGTTGTTGGCAGTATCTTTTTTTGCCAGGTCTGTTACCTGCGGAATCACTTTCACCACCAGGCTTTGCGGCAATACATAGCCGGTGGCCATTCCCCTGCGCATATTGGCGATGGCGGTGTCGGTCCATATGGCAAAGCGCTCCATACGATGCATGAAGTTATGGTAGTCCTTTAGCGTTTTAAAAGGTTGGGCGGAAGAACCGGAACCCAGTTGCGCCAGTGTGATGGGTAGGCAGGTGAACTGCTGCACTGGCATCAGGTGATCGTGAAAGGTAAGCCCCTCGCGGTTGATGCTGAACTCCCGTTGCAACATGTCATAGGTAATACGGTCGTTGCCGGAGAGTACCGCTGTATCAATGCCTTTGATTGCCTGCTGGTAGCTGGCATAGAAAGAATCGGCTTTTACGCGGTAGCCTTCACTGATATCTATCGGCAACTGGTCGTTGTATTGGTTTTCCCCGTTCTGGGTAGCCTGCAACGGGTTCAGGGCCATGCTTTCATTGTAGTACCGCGTGGCCAGTTGACGCAGGGAGTCCTGCGTGGCCTGCGGATTACTATGACTGCCCGGTTGCTGACAAGCCGCGGCCAGCAAAGCCCCCGACAGGAGGAGGTAGCCTTTTCGTTGTAACATTTTCATATTGATGGGTTGTGAACAGGTAGTAATTTACCGTTTTATCCAAGAAAAAAAGCATTCCGAAGAATCGGAATGCTTATTTAGAACAGTGAACAATGAAAAAAAAGGTAAAAAATATTATTTAAGAATTTTTATACGAATACTTTTGAAAGAAACCTCATTACCATGGTCCTGTAAAAGGATGTGCCCTTCAGGCCACAGACCAAAATTCTTCCAGCTTTTATACTTGCTGATCGCCACCAGATCCTTGAAGGCCTGGGAGCCACGCTCGTATTCCAACACTTTAAATCCATTTAACCAGTGTTCTACGTGATTATTTGGATACACAATAATACGACCTTTGTTCCATTCTCCAATAGGGTTGATGGCACGTTTTTCCTGTTTTCTTGTCATGAGGTCGTAAAGACTTGCTAAAGTACGGTTTCCATCGCGTCCTAATTTGGCATCCGGGTGCTTTTCGTCGTCCAGTACCTGGTACTCCAGCCCGATAGCCGACTTGCCTCCTGTTTCGTAGGACTCGCTCACGAAGTATTTTACCCCGCTATTGGCGCCCGGCGTGAGTTTGAAGGTAAATTCCAGTTCAAAAGCACCGTATTGTTTCTCCGTAATAATGTCGCCGCCGCTGCCTTCTTCATCTCCCGTAGAATTACCAATGGTGAGCACACCATTCTGCATGGTCCAGCCGGCAGTGGGGAAATTCTTTTTATACACGCCCCTCCAGCCTTTGCTGGTTTTTCCGTCCCACAACAGCTGGTAGCCGTTTTTCTTTTCCTGGCCGGAAATAGTGTTATCCACATTATTAACAACGTAGATGTTGTCGTAGGGAGAATACTGGGAAGCAGCCGGGTTTTCTATCAGCCTTACATTTTTCCAGTAGATATTTTTGTTGTCGTCTGCCGCATTTTTGCCGATGCTATGCACCTGTAAAGCGATGAAACCCTTTGGTAATGCGGTATCTACCAGGTGGGCAGTAGGCACGCCATTCACCCAGGTACGCATTTCATTGCCGCGGCACTCGATGCGGTATTTGTTCCAGCCGTCTTTTTTAAAGGCATTCTGACCGGCAGGGTTCAGTTCCATCGGGTACTGCCAGCCTCTGCGGCCTTCTTCATAAATACCACCGCTCCATTTACGGTCGGATGGGTCAATCTCCATCTGGTAGCCAAATACACGGCCATTCTGGTAGTCAGGCCTGCTTTGACTGCGGAACTGGATCCCGGAATTGAATTCCTTGCCCAGCTTGAATTCCAGCTCCAGGATAAAGTCGCCGTACTCTTTCTCAGTAGCAAGGAAAGAGTTAGGCGTATTCATCACCGTGGTGCCCACGATCTCGCCATTCTGCACATTATATTTTGCTTCACCCCCCAGTTGTTTCCAGCCTTTCAGATCTTTACCATTGAAAAGCTGCTGCCACTGGGCTTTCTGAGCGAAAAGGCCACCATACATACACAGCAGGGTGCCAAATAAAAGGATCGTCTTTTTCATAACTTAAACGGAATAAGGTGACCAAAATAAACAATGAAAATGATTTTTACAACCGATTGCAAAACTTTAATCTTATTTTTTATTTTTTAACCACATGATAATCTGACCAATATGGGGTTTTACAGAATTAGAAATAAAAATATTCATGCAAACGATTGCAGCAATGTAAAAATATCTTATTTTGGTTCCGAAAGTATCCACGTAGCAACAGCCAAAATCGAAAAAGTAATACTCTTTATCTACAATCATTATAAACTACGTTATGAAAAAAGTTTTTTCACGTCTTATCTGTATGATAGCATGTTTGCTATTCTACCAACTCACCCAGGCACAAGGCACCCCAATTACCATAGAAGGTAATGTTCTCGACGCCCAGAAGCAACCACTGGTAGGCGTAACCGTTTCTATCAAAGGGAAAAATGCAGGCACCCAGTCAGATGCCCAGGGACATTTCCGGCTCAAAGTTACAGATGCCGCCAACGCAGTACTCGTATTTACCTACATCGGATTTAACACCTATGAAGAACCTGTAAAAGGTCGTGCAATCGTTTCCGTAGTTTTAACAGAAGACCGCAAAAAACTGGAAGAAATTGTGGTGGTGGGATATGGCCAGCAGAAGAAAAAAGATGTAACAGGTTCCATTTCCTCCGTAGGTACCAAAGCTATCCAGGACGTACCGGTAACCAACCCGCAGCAAGCCCTACAGGGCCGCGCTCCCGGTGTGGAAGTACTCAACAACAGCAGCAAACCCGGTGATGAACCCACTGTGCGTATCCGCGGCAGCCGCTCCCTCAGAGCCGGCAATGACCCCCTCTATGTAGTAGACGGGATCCCTTACGCCGGTACACTCAGCGATATCGGTACGGGAGTAATACAATCGATGGATATTTTGAAAGATGCCTCTGCAACGGCTATCTATGGCTCCAGGGGCGCTAATGGCGTAGTACTCATTACTACCCAGAAAGGCAAGGAAGGAAAACCCGTGGTTTCCTATACCGGCTCCTACGGTTATGTACAACAGCTCGGCGAATCCGATATGATGGACGCTAACCGCTTCATAGAAATGCGCCGGGAAGCTAACCGCACCATCGGTAAATACGATGATGCCAACCCCGATGCCTCCGACAAGAAAATATTTAATACCGTTGAATACGCGAATATCCAGAAAGGCACAAACGTAGACTGGCAGGACCTGATGATCTCTCCCGGATATCAAACCAATCACGGCCTCAGCGTAGCCGGCGGTACGGAAAGAACAAAATACACCGTGGGATTGGGCTACTTCAAAGACCAGGGCGTACTGAAACTGCAGGACTACGAGCGTTATAATTTCAATGTGGGCATCGACCAGATGATCGGCGACCGCGTTCGCGTGGGAGCTACCCTGTTGGGCGCTTACAGTGAACGTAACGGCGAAACCTACAACGGGATAGACAATGCCCTGAAAATGCTGCCCATCGCCGCTCCGTACGACGACAATGGAAAGCTGATCACCTATCCCACCGGCGATAGCCAGCAGCCTAACCCGTTACTGGATTATGTACCCGGCAACCGCGTTGAATTAATGAAACGTTTCCGCATCTTCACCAGCCTGTTCGCAGAAGTGGAAATCATAGATGGTCTGAAATACCGCCTCAACGTAGGTCCGGATGTGCAGAACTATAACTATGGTCTTTTCCAGGGTAAAAACAATACCAACCTGCTGATCGGCGGTGGCGACGCTACAGCTACCAAAGGAAACGCTGCTACCATGGCGTATACCATTGAAAACATCGTTACCTACAACAAAGAAATCAAAAAACATAATATCGGCTTCACCGGTTTGTACAGCGTGCAACGTCAGAATGTAGATATTTCTACTACCAACGTGAGAGGTATCCCGGTAGAAACACAACAATATTACAACCTGGGTCAGTCGCTCAACGTAACCGGCGTAACCAGCAGCCTTAGTTCCTGGACCATCCTTTCCTATATGGGCCGTTTGAACTACGGGTATGATGATCGCTATCTCCTGACCCTCACCCTTCGCGCGGATGGATCTTCCAGGTTTGCACCCGGCAAAAAATGGGGTTATTTCCCCTCCATTGCAGCAGCCTGGAACATGGTAAGTGAAAAGTGGCTGAAAGAACAGAAAGTCCTGGATAACCTGAAACTGCGCGCCAGCTTTGGCCGTATCGGTAACACCGGTATTAATCCATATGCTACACAGGGTAACCTGAGCAGGATTCCTTATTCCTTCGGAAATAAAGGCGTACTGGGCTTTGTACCGCTCGATCTGCGTAATCCTAATCTCACCTGGGAATCTACCACCTCTACCGATATTGGTATTGATTTCGGATTCCTCAACGGCCGTATCACCGGTGTGGTGGAGTGGTACAACCAACGCACTACCGACCTGCTCATGCCACAATCGCTCCCGTTCAGCAATGGGTTTAATGAAGTGCTGATGAACCTCGGTACTTCCCAGAACCGCGGTTTTGAATTCGGAATAGGCGCCACCATTATCGACAACCCTAATGGGTTCAGCTGGAAAATGGACGCCAACATGTTCCTGAACAGGTCCAAGATCCTGTCGCTCGGCGATGGCAGAACAGCCGATATTGGAAACGCCTGGTTTGTGGGTCAGCCTACCTATGTATACTATGATTTTAAGAAGGTCGGCGTATGGCAGGAAAAGGATGCCCAGCTGGCTAAACTTTACAACCTGAAGCCAGGAGAAATCAGGCTGGAAGATGTAAATAAAGATACCCTCATTGATGCTAAGAACGACCGCCAGATCCTGGGCTCCCCGCAGCCTAAATGGTCTGCAGGTACCACCCAGCGCTTCTCCTATAAAGGATTTGAATTATCCATCGTGGCCTTTGCCCGTATGGGAAGCATGATCAAAAGTGATTTCTACCAGAACTATAACACCCTGTTTGGCCGTTATAATAACCTGAATATCGACTATAACACACCGGCCAATCCTACCAACGATTTCCCGCGGCCTAATGCCAACCAGGAAAGACCCAGCAACTACCAGTCGCTGAGCTACTTTGATGGTTCCTTCTTTAAGATCAGGAGCATAACACTCAGCTACGCCTTCTCGGACGCAGTGGTGAAACATATGCGCATGCAGGATCTCCGGGTAAACGTAGGAGTGAAAAATCCCATGATCCTGGCGCCTTACCGCCAAACCTGGAAAGGAGTTGATCCTGAAGACGTAAATGTGATCGGCATCGATGCACCAGCCACCTGGATGCTGCAGTTCGGAATAAATGCCAAATTTTAAATCAACGGATCCTGATTAAACATCTTTAAAAGAAAACGTTATGAAATATATAGTTCCTCTCATCATACTGCTGGCCGTTGGTACCGCCTCCTGCAATAAAATGCTGGATGAAGAGATTGTCACCAACGTAACAGATGATTTCTATAATACTAAAGCCGGCTTTCAAACAGCCGTGAATGGCTCTTACGTGTCTATGCGCAACTTCTACAGCACGGAACGCGGTATGACGCTTACGGAAACCGGTACCGATATTATCACCAACGGTTCCGACGGTAACTTCAAATTTACAAGTCAGTATACTTCACAGTTGGATTCCCGCTACGATCATATCAGGGAAGTGTGGAACAGTTTCTATCAAACCATCAACACCTGTAACGTGGTGGTAGACCGGGCCGACAAGGTCCCCGACCTCGAGGAAGCAACAAAGAAAAAAGGCGTGGCAGAAGCGCTGTTCTGCCGGGCGCATTATCATTTTGTACTCATGCAGATGTTTGGCGCCGTACCCTTACGCCTGCACGAAAATGCGGAAATTATAAGAGAAGCTCACCGCGACTCCGTATCTGCCATCTACGATGCCGTGATCAACGACCTGCTTGCAGCAGAAGCTGAATTGCCGGCTACACAGGCAGAATGGGGCCGTGCCACCAAGCCCGCCGCAGAGCACCTGCTGGCAAGGGTTTACCTGACCCGCGCCTCCTCTCCGCAGGCAAAAGCAGGAGACTATGCCAATGCCGCCAAATACGCCGACATGGTCATTAAAAACTATGGTTTCAAATTACTCACCGACGTTGGACAGGTATGGGCACAGGGAAAAGAAAACAACGATGAAACTATCTGGGCAGCGCAGTATACCACCGACCCGCTGTATGGTTACGCTGATAACAACGCCTGCCGCTTTTTCCTGATGCAGTACGATGTGCTGAAAGGAATGAAGCGCGATTTGGCCAATGGCACGCCCTGGAAGCGTTTCAGACCTACAAAGTTCCTGATCGACACACTGTATAAAGACAGGGTACACGATGTACGTTATGAAAAATTCTACACCACCCTGTGGAGAACCAATGCACCGGTTGACAACCTGAAAATGGGCGATACCGCGGTGTTCCTGCCTGGTTATGACGTACCCGACGCAGTGATTGCCACCAAACCTTATATGCTGGTGCCGCCAAGATTGTACACTGAAAAGCTGTATCCTTCTTTGAATAAATTTGCCGATGCGCTCCGTCCGGATAACCAGGCTTCCGGCGTAAGACCCTTTATCGCCATGCGTCTTGCCGAAGCTTACCTGATAGAAGCAGAAGCGCTGATGATGGATGGCAAAAAACAGGAAGCCGCCGACCTCGTAAATGTGGTTCGCTGGAGATCTGCACGTATTGGCGCTACACCTGCCGAAACACAGGCTAACCGTGATGCGATGACCGTAACCGCCGCAGACATGACCATCGATTTTATCCTGGATGAAAGAGGCCGGGAACTGGTAGGTGAACAATTGCGCTGGTTTGACCTCACCCGCACCCATAAACTGGTGGAAAGGGTGAAGCTGCATAACGACGAAGCACGTAGTAACATCAAGCTTACACATATGCTGCGGCCTATTCCGCAGGACCAGATCGATAGAACAGTGAATGAGTTCCCGCAGAACCCGGGATATTAATACTTCTTTCTTTTTAAAAAAAAATCAAAAAGGGGCTGGCCAGGTAAAATTGGTCAGCCCCTTTTTTGACCTTTTTTGCTACTTTTAGCAGAAATCAACCAATAGCTGAGGAGGGTAGCATATTTCAGGATGTCCAATAATTCAGACAACGAGCGGGAACTGCTCCGGCAGGTAGCTGCCGGAGACGAGCAGGCGTACCGGGTATTATTTGACCGGTACTCGGACAGGATGTATATGAATGCGCTGCATTTTACGAAATCAGCAGAACTGGCGCAGGACCTCACACAGGAAATCTTTATCCGGATATGGATGAACCGGTTAAAACTGGCCGGTGTAGATCGCTTTGATGCCTGGCTGTTTACAGTGGCCAGGAATGTAATCCGCAATGAGCTAAAGAAAAAGGTGCTGCCGGTAGAGAACGGGGAGATGCTGCATGCTTATTTCAGGGACAATAATTTAACGCCGCAGGAACGGATAGAATATAAGGAGCTGGAAACATCTGTTCATCAGGCCATTAAAAACCTGCCGCCACAAATGCAAACGGTATTCCTGCTAAGCCGGCAGGAAGGGTTAACGCATGAAGAGATTGCCCGCCGCATGAATATTTCCGTTGTTTCTTCCAAAACCTATATGGTCCGCTGCCTCCTGGCGATTCGCAGGCATCTTGGCAAAAATGCCGGTAAACTGGGAATCGTGATCTTTTTCCTCTACAGATAAAAAATATTTTTTTCCAAACGTCTTACCCCTGCTTATCTGGTTGTCTTTACCTGGAATGACCTTCGGGTTGCAGGTACTATTACCATTTTAACAACGCATCATTATGTCGCCATCCGAATTTCAGCACCTTGTACAAAAATTCCTGGACGATAGCATTACCACAGAGGAATTGCAGCGCTTCCGGCAATGGGTGCTGGAAGAAAGAGACGTAGATATGCAGGAAGCCGCAATAGAAGCGGTGTTGCAAAAAAGTAGCTACCCTGGTGAAATGCCGGCAGATAAACAGGTAGTATTTAGTTACATATTGGAAGAAGCGAACCGTCGCACTGCTCCGCTCCCGCGTGCAGGAGTGGTGGGCATGCGCACCTGGTGGGCGGCGGCAGCGGTTTTATTATTGCTGGGTACGGGCCTTTATTTCCTTACCCGTCCGAAAGCACATATGGAAATAGCGCAACGCTCCAACAACATCATCCATCCAGGCAGGGAAGGCGCCATACTTACTCTTGCGGATGGTTCGCAGGTGGTACTGGACAGCCTGAAAAACGGCGTGATCACGCAGCAGGGAAGCACCGACGTACAGCTCCGGAACGGACAGTTGTTGTACAACAGCCGGAATGGATCTTCATCCGCTTCACTTGCCTACAACACGGTGGCTACGCCAAGGGGCCGCCAGTTCCAGGTAATACTGCCGGATGGTACCACCGTTTGGCTCAATGCCGCATCTTCTATCCGGTATCCGGTTGCTTTTCCCGCAGGAGAAAGGAATGTGATGATTACGGGAGAAGCCTACTTGGAAGTGGCCGCTGATGCCCGCAAACCTTTTACCGTGGAAACAGACAACGGCACGGCCATCCAGGTACTGGGCACCAGCTTTAACGTGAACGCCTATACGGATGAATCGGCATTACGGGCTACCCTGCTGCAGGGAAAGATACTCGTAAAATCCGCTACCGCCAGCAAGGTATTGTTACCCGGTGAACAGGCGGTGGTAGCCGGATCCATTACGGTAGATGCGCATGCCAATACCAGTCAGGCAATTGCCTGGAAAAACGGCATCTTCAATTTCCAGCGAGCCCCGCTGGAAGTGGTAATGCGGCAAATCGCCCGTTGGTATGATGTAGAAGTAGTATATGAAAAAAATATCCCGGCCATTACTTTCGGTGGTGAAATGGGACGGGACCTTGAACTGAAAGACGTGCTGGAATTCCTGCAGGAATCAGGGGTTCATTTTAAATTATCGGGAAGAAAACTGACGGTCATGCCTTAATTTTTTTATCAACCAGGTCATATGCCACAAAAAAACCGGAAGCGGTTCGAAGCACTTCCGGTTAAAGATTGGCTTAACTGAGAAAACAAGTCCCACAAGACTGCTTATTTATCAACTAAACCATTGCAAAGCTATGCAATTAAATGCTCTTTGTAACCGGTCCGGGAAAGGTATGCGACGTCCGCATGCCCCTGGAGCACCAGCTATGTGCAGCGCCCGGTTGTCAACTAAAATCGAAGGATCCCTTTACCGAACGGGGATCCCAATACTGAAAGTCATGAAACTGACCATGCTTCTTCTTACAGCTGCATTCCTGCATGTAACCGCGGGCAGCTATGCGCAACAGATCACCTTTTCCGGAAAAAATGTACCGCTTGAGAAAGCGTTTTCCGTCATCAGGGAGCAAACCGGGTACCTGGTGGTGTATAATGCTGACCTGTTGAAAGATGCCAGAAAGGTGACGGTAGATGCGCATAACATGCAACTGGAAACGTTCCTGGACCTTGCGTTCAGGGAGCAACCGCTGAAATATGTGATCCGGAACAATACCATCCTTGTAACCGGGAGGCCCCGGCCGCAGCAGGCGTCGAACCCCGCACAAACCAGCCTGGCGGCTGCCCGGCCAGTCCTGTTAAAAGGAACGGTGGTCAATGAAAAGGGGGAACCCCTGCCTGGTGTGACCGTGCTGTTGAAAGGTACTACCCGTGGTACCGTTACCGATGATGACGGCGCTTTCCTGATCACTGCCGATATAGAAGACGGCGCAACACTGATGGTAAAGATGATCGGCTATACCCCGCAGGAAGTTGCCGTGAATGGCCGCAGCGATATCCGCATCGCCCTTCAGGCAGATGTGCGGAACCTGGAAAACGTAACCATTTCCACGGGATATAAAAAGATTCCTAAATATCAGCTGACCGGCGCCGCTTCTGTGATAACGCAAAAAGAATACGATCAGCGTGTAGCCGTTACCGGTAACTTCCTGGAAAGCCTGGAAGGCAAGGTCCCTGGTTTAGTGTATAACAGTCAGTCCGGCGAGTTATCTATCCGCGGCGTTTCTACCTTTGATGCGGTAAAGAAGCCGTTGATAGTGGTGGATGGCTTTCCAACAGAAATAGACCTTAACACTATCAATCCTATTGATATCGTTTCTATTTCCGTACTGCGGGATGCCGCCGCCGCGGCCA
The DNA here is from genome assembly GCF_051362515.1 of Chitinophaga sp. ARDCPP14. Classification (NCBI taxonomy): domain Bacteria; kingdom Pseudomonadati; phylum Bacteroidota; class Chitinophagia; order Chitinophagales; family Chitinophagaceae; genus Chitinophaga; species Chitinophaga sp. ARDCPP14. Next base: position 130,737 of record NZ_JBKIXB010000013.1, read on the forward strand.
TTTATGGCGTGCGCGCTTCCAACGGTGTAATTGTGGTAGAAACCAGGCGGGGGAAATCCGGTAAGGCAAAATTTAGTTTGCGCGCGACCACTGCGTTGCAGCAGTCGCCCGATTTTGGCTACCTGAAGTTTGCCGGGGCAAAGGAATTTGTGACCTTACAGGAAGCACAGTTTAAACGTGCCAATCCGAATGAAATCGGCTATACCGCTTATGACCGGCCTATGGCTCCTGCCATTGCCATCCTCTTCGACGAGCAGCAAAAACGCATTAGCCCGGAGGTAGCAAGGCAGAAACTGGATTCGCTGGGGAGCTATGATAATACACGGGAATACGAAGACCTCTACTTCCGTACACGGCAGGCCACCAATCTTAACCTGGATGTAAGCGGCGGAAATGAAAAAAGCACTTACCTGCTGGGGGTGAATTACATTGCGGAGCAACCGGTGAATGTGGGATCGAAGAACAACCAGCTGATCCTGAATTTTGCCAATACCTACCAGCTTTCCAACCGGCTGAAGATGGATTTTCGCGGCGTGTATTCGCATGCGGAATCGAAGAAAGGTACTACCGCTCCCATGAATGATTTTTATCCGTATGAAAAACTGGCTGATGCCAACGGTACCCCGCTGCCGGTAGCTCAGGGAGTGAACAGGGACTATCTCAACTTTGGTGTAAACCGCGCAAGGAACAACCGGCTGATCGCCCTGGGATTGTATGACCAGCTTTATTATCCTTACCGGGAACTCACTGCCAATACAACTAAGGTCAACACAAATGCGTTTCGGGTGCAAGCCCGCCTGGAAGGAAAGATCACAGACTGGATGTCTGCCGAAGTAGGCGGTAATTATGAACGGCAGCAAGGGATCCAGGACAACTTCCTGGATGAACAATCTTACACCGTACGCAGGCTGCTGAACCTTAAAGCCACCAAAGACCCCAGTGGAAAACCTATGTTCATCGACATTCCGCAGGGTAATATTCTCCGGAGGACAGATCAGAAAGCCATCAACTACACACTGCGTGCACAACTGAATTTTGATAAACGTTCTGCCAACAGCCGGCATGAAATGTCGGGTATCCTGGGCGTAGAACAGCGAAAAACCACTAACGACAGCTATCTTAACAGTTACTTCGGGTATGACGGACAATCGCTGATCAGCAGACCCGTTAACCTGCAACGTGCGAGCCTTTATATCAATTCTGCCTTCCCGGATGTAACCCAGTTCGGCGGCGCTCTTGCCATGAGGGATTATGTCAATGAAACCAGTGCCGACCGGCGCTTTCTTTCCTACTATGCACAAGGCACCTATATCTACAACAGTAAATATATTGTTACCGGTAGTTACCGTATCGACCAGTCCAACCTGTTTGGTGTGGACCCCAAATATAAATATCGTCCGTTATGGTCAGCCGGCGCCGCCTGGCGGTTGCACATGGAAGATTTTCTGAAAGACAACACCTGGATCAGTGAGCTGAAGCTGAATGCTACTACGGGTTTCAATGGTAATGTGCCGGTGAGTAACAACGGCCCCTTCCTGATCCTGGCTTCGCAGCTGAACAATGTGTTTGTGGTTCCCCAACCATCCTTTTATGTGATAACACCCGAGAACCAGTCATTGCGCTGGGAAACCACCCGCACTTATAACCTGCGCCTGGACTACGGATTCTTTAACAACCGCCTGTTTGGTTCTGTGGATTATTATTATAAAAGAACGGGAGATGTGTTCGGACAATACGATGCTGATCCCACCAGCGGTTTTAACCAGTACAATGCCAATACCGCTACTATCCGGAATAGCGGCGTGGATCTGCTGATTTCCACCGTGAATGTACAAAACCGCCGGTTCGGGTGGCGTACAAGTCTTACCGCTTCATTAAACAATAATAAAGTACTGGCGGTAAAAGCCAGTGAATATGAAAGTACAGAGGATATAACCAGTAGCCGTATTAACCGGCAGGGTTACCCGATGGATGCGTTATTCAGCTATAATTACGGCGGACTAACGAACATGGGCAAACCATTTGTGTATGACCGGAAAGGAGGCCAGCATATCCTGTATTTTTATGGTAATGCAAAGGTAGATGTAGCATTTGAGGACCTGATCTACAACGGTACTACCACTCCCAAATATGTACTGGGCCTGAATAACCAGTTCTCCGTAGGCGCTTTTGACCTGTCATTTCTCTTCATGTATTATGGTGGTCATGTGATGCGGGTAGAACAGCCCAATCCTGTAAACCTGAGTACTTACAGCACATCATTACTGGAAGGATCTGCCAATTACTGGAAAAAAGCCGGAGATGAACTGCATACCAATATTCCCGGGTTTACACCAGGTGCTGCACAGGATCCATTCTATTTTTCTTCGTATGCCCGTTACGGTTACCAGTATGCATCGCAGTTCGTACGCCGGGCGGATTATATCCGGTTGCGTGACCTGATCATTACCTATAACCCGAAGTTTAATTTTATAAAACGGATGGGACTTAGTCAAACGCAGATCCGGTTACAGGGCCAGAACCTGTTCTACTATACGTTTAGCGGGAACGACATTGATCCGGAAGCGATAGACCGGACCAGTGGGGTGCGCCAATTGCCGCAACGGCCACTTTACAGCATTTCCCTTTTTACTAACTTCTAATCATTCATCTATGAGATCAATCAATATTGTCTTTATCCTTTTACTTGCCATCGCTGCTTTTTCCGGCTGTGATAAGTTCCTGGAAGTGAAGCCAAAAGGGATCGTAATTCCGGAGAAGCTGAGCGACTACCAACTGATGCTGAATTCCAGGTCAATGACGCTTACTTTTCCGCCTGCATTGTTGTATTGTACAGACGATTATTACGAGGAATTTGATGACCTGAGCACAGTACCGCCAGCCAATGCTTATTACTGGCGCCCTGGCATTGACCAGAATGAAAAAGAGAATCCCGCAGCGTGGGGCGATCTGTATAACACTATTTACAATGCCAATGTAATCATCAATAATGTAATGGCTACCACAGATGGTACACCGGCAGCCCGTGCTTCCACACTGGCGGAAGCGCTGGTGATCCGTGCAGATTGTTACTTCATGTTGCTGACGCTGTTTGCAAAAGCCTATAATCCGGCCACCGCTGCCAATGATCCGGGTTTACCATTGGTAAGAAGCACGAATGTGACCGATAAAACGCCGCCGCGGTCTTCTGTACAAACAACACTGGATACGATCCTTACCAATGTAACGGATGCCATCGCATCGCTGCCGCTCACCAATCTCAACAAGTACCGGCCCACAAAGTACGCTGCGTATAGTTTGCTGTCGAGGATCTATCTCTACATGCAGGATTATGAAAAAACGAAAAAGTATACCGACCTGGCATTAACGGCGCCGCACAGCATGGTTAATTATAATGATTACGAAGATCCTTACTCATTCCCGGAAACGGACCTGAGCCCGGAAGTACTATGGCAACGCGGTTCGTTGGATTATACGATCCCTTCTATGATGGGCATGCAACACGCGCTGAGTGATTTATACGAACCCGGTGATCTCCGGAAACTGTTGCTTACTTATGCGTTTGACGACTTTCCTGATGACTATTACTTTTCCGGCACAAACGGCTATGCCAATTTTGGCACAACGTTCCAGGAAATGTACCTGACAAAAGCAGAAATGCTGGCGCGTGATAATCAAATCGAGGCCGCCATGAACATCGTGAATGAGCTGCGGAAATACCGGTTTAAAACAGACGCTTATACGCCGCTGACTGCTACCGGAAAGGAAGACGCGTTAACGAAAGTGTTGCAGGAACGCAGAAGGGAACTGGCTTTCCGCGGGCAACGCTGGATGGATATGAAACGCCTCGACCGCGAAGGGCGGATGCCATTGGTAGAGCGCAGCGTGCACAGCACCGGCGCTTTGAAAGCCACGCTGGAACCAGGCAGCAAGAAGTATGTTTTCCAGATCCCCGCCCGTGTACAACAATTTAATCCAGACATGCAATTAAATGACCGTTAATCATCTTATATGAAAAATATTATTCCCGCACTGATATCCTGCACACTGCTGTTTACAACCGCTGCTGCGCAGAAAACGACTACTACGCTTTCAGGAAAATTGAGTGGCAACGATATTACCACACCGCTGCACCTGAAAAATATGGCCGGCGCCGACCTGCTGATTCCTGTAAATGGAGACGGCACCTTTCATTCAAAAGTAGCCCTGCCTGCAAAGGGATTTTATTCCCTCACCGGCGTGGGGCAGGTATACCTGGAGCCTGGCTACCAGCTTCAGATGGCACTGGCGCCGGATAGTACCTACCGCTTCAGCGGCAAGGGCAGCTTTGAAAACAATGCCACTGCAGACGCACGGAAAGCATTATCCAAATATGTAGCCACCGACCCCGAACATATGCTTGGGCAGGAAGCTTTGTATACCCCTGTTCCGGAATTTATCGGGAAGATGGATGCTTTCGTGAAAGATGGACAACATTTGTTTGACCAATCCTCCAGCGTATTTTTCCGGGAGATGGCCGGTAAGGATCTGGCCTACTACGGTAAATATGTGTTAGCCCATTACAGCCTGTATTACGGAACAGACCTGAAGAAACAGGAGGCATTTTATAAACTGATGGAAACCGGTAACAGGAAAGATACAGCATACCAGCGGCTCATGCAGGAAGCAGGCCGCGCCATGCATGTGAAAAGGCTTGACAGCACAGAACGTGCGCAGCTGGATAAACTGACAATGAGCGACTGGGATAAGAATGATGCTGCATTGTTTCAACAATCCGCCTGGTACAGACAGGTGCTGGATCAGTATCTTTCTACTATCCAGTACTACAAGTACAGGCATCTATTTGAAGCATCTGTAGAAGATAATAATATACGGACCCTGATGGGATTGTATATTTCAAAGGGTGAAATAAGTGATTCTTTTATGCTCCGGTATTACACTTATACAGGCACCCGGAATGCATTAAAAATGCTGAAGGATAAACCGGTGCGGGATAGTTTGTATAACAGTTACGTGGCTAGTGCAAAGCACCCTGCTTACCTGAAAGAGATCCGGGAAATTTACCGCAATGCCAATACTTACAGCGACAATACGCCTGCTCCCGATTTTTCTTATGAAGATGTTAATGGCAAAAAAGTTTCCCTGAAAGATTTACGCGGTGAGTATGTTTATATAGATGTGTGGGCAACGTGGTGTGGTCCGTGTAAAATGGAAATCCCGCATTTGTCGAAAATAGAAGCGCTGTATGAACACAAAAAGATCCGGTTTGTAAGCCTGTCGGTAGACAAAAGTGCAGACAAACAAAAATGGATAGATTTTGTGCAGAAAGGAAACCTGAAAGGCATACAGCTGCTGGCGGATAAAGATTTTCAATCTGATTTCATCCAGAAATTCAATATCAATGCCATTCCGCGTTTTATACTGATCGGGCCCGATGGGAAGATTGTGAGTGCTGATGCGCTGCGGCCGTCCAATCCTGCGCTACAGGCATTGTTGGATAAATTGCTGGCGGAAGGATAAATGCCGGCAGATAAAATAAACCGGTATCTGCTACTGTATTTTATGAGTAGCAGTTACCGGTTATGATGAAATGAAAATTAAAGCGTTATTTTAAATATCAGCCGGGAGGTGGTGCGGGAAACTGTAAACTGATGGTCCTCAATTACAGGATCAGTTACACTGATATAAAACGGTTTACATTTACTGTCTGATTTTATTTCCTTATTAATATAAGACAGGGTAGCACTTCCTACAGAGGGAATGTTTATTTTATATTTGAATGCGCCCTTTTTTGTATCAGCAATATGAAAAATCAGTGATCCATACATAGGCGCTCCTGATCGTTTTTCTATCACTCCCCGTTCTGAAGGAAGATCTGCCGGCTCCGGGGTAATTGTTATAGTGGCAGTATCAATATTTTTTGACAAAAGAATATTCTCTCCTGTTTGTCCATCTATAAACATTATCCCCACCTGGGTAGGCATGCCTTCGCTCAGTACGTCTTCACAGGGATCGGCGTGTTTTGCTTTCTGACACCCTGGTCCGAAACTTACGGCACCCAGAAATAACAGTGGCAGATAAAATTTCTTTGTAAGAAAATAGGTTAATTGTTTCATTTCTATCTGGAATTTGCTTTGATATAGGGTAATGATGAGCTTAACATGAAAACTTTAATGGCTTGAATTATAAATTCATAGCCGAATTTAAACAAAAATTATTACGGGAGTAAAAAAATGCAGCAGGAGATCACACCATGATCGTTTGCTGCATTTTTGCTAAAAGCTAAATGCGTATCTTCATCAGCCTTTTTTAACGCAATAAAACTTTCAATTCTATGGCACAGAAAAAGATATTATTACTGACAGGAGATTACGCAGAAGATTATGAAACAATGGTTCCGTTCCAGATGCTGCAGATGATTGGTCATGATGTACATGCGGTTTGTCCGGATAAAGCGGCAGGAGATAAAATCAAAACGGCCATCCATGATTTTGAAGGAGACCAGACTTACAGTGAAAAGCCGGGTCATGGGTTTGTGTTGAATGCCACTTTTAACGATGTGGCCGGTGCTGATTACGATGCGCTGGTAATAGCCGGCGGCCGTGCCCCGGAATACCTGCGGCTGAATAAAAATGTGCTGGAGCTGGTGAGGCATTTTTTCCTGGAAGATAAACCGGTGGCGGCTGTTTGTCATGGTATCCAGATCCTGACGGCTGCCGACGTGGTACGTGGAAAGAAACTGACGGCTTACCCGGCAGTAGCGCCGGAAGTAACCGCTTCCGGAGGTACTTATGTATCTGTAAATGTTTACGAGGCGGTGGTAGATGGCAAGCTGGTAACGGCGCCCGCATGGCCGGCTCATCCGCAGTGGATTGCAGCGTTTCTTCAGGTACTGGGAACCAGCATCACCCTGTAACCGATAGGTATGTATAAATAGTTGATTATCAGAAGAGGAAAGAAAGTTTAAATTATCTTTCCACGGATTTTCAAATTAAACGGCCATTGCTTACCTTTGCAGCCAAATTCAGGAGGCTATCCCTGCATTGGTCATTGATAATTCGTAATTCGTAATTGATTTTTATATATGTCCGGACAGCTTAAAGAAGTTCGTAACCGAATCAAATCTATTCAATCTGGTCAGCAGATCACCAAAGCCATGAAAATGGTAAGTGCTGCTAAATTAAGACGTGCACAGGATGCCATCATGCTGATGCGTCCGTATGCCGTAAAGCTCCAGGAAATGTTGCAGAATATTGTTTCCAACAGCGAAGGCAATATCGATACACCACTGGCAGCTCAGCGTCAGGTTGAAAAAGTACTGGTTGTGGTCATCACTTCAGACAGGGGTTTGTGCGGCGCCTTTAACTCCAACCTGATCAAAACAGCTAAACGTGTGATCCGCGAAAAGTATGCTGAACAGTTTGAACAGGGCCAGGTAGAAATCTTACCAATTGGTAAAAAAGGATATGATCACTTTGTACAGAACGGTTACAAAGTAAATGATAAGTTCTGGCAGCTTTTTGGCAGTCTTACTTTTGATCATGTGAAAGAAGCGGCAGCAGTAGCGCTGCAGGGTTTTACCGATGGTACTTACGATGCCGTTGAAATCGTTTACAGCGAATTCAAAAATGCTGCTACGCAGATCTTTGTAGCAGAGCAGTTCCTGCCAATCGCGAAAGTAGAAAATAAGGAAAAGAGTGGTCTGAAAGCGGACTTCATCTTTGAACCTGAAAAAGATACCCTGATTGCTGAACTGATGCCTAAGATCCTGAACACCCAGTTCTTCAAAGCCATCCTGGATTCCCACGCTTCCGAGCATGGCGCCCGTATGACCGCGATGGATAAGGCTACAGAAAACGCCAGCGAATTGCTCCGTTCCCTGAAGATCTCTTACAACCGTGCCCGTCAGGCTGCTATTACCACCGAGCTCACAGAAATCGTGAGTGGTGCGGCTGCATTGGCGAACTAAGGATAGAGGGGTTATTAACACTAAGTCAACAACTGAATTAATATTTTCAGATTAGGGTCAAAGACTGTATTTTCGGTCTTTGACCTTTTTTGTAAATCCACATCTCCTGTTAACGTATGGAAATATCACAGATCATCCCGCACGTGGAAGCATTAATTTTCGCCGCCGACCGGCCGTTACCTTTGCTGGAAATAGTGGATCTGCTCAACAATGCACTGGCTTTTCTGGAAGACCGTACCAACCTGGATCAGGTGGAAGCCGCTATGGAGGCGATCAGGGAGAAATACAACTCTGAATTTTATGCTTTCGAAGTACGTAGCAGCGGGGGAGGCTACCAGTTCCTCACCAAAAAAGAGTATTACCAGACAGTGGCGCAGCTTAACGGGGATAAATTCCTGAAACGCCTTTCCACTGCCGCCCTGGAAACCCTGGCCATCATCGCCTACCGGCAGCCGATTTCCAAAGGCGAAATTGAATATATCCGCGGGGTAAGCACCGATTATTCTATCCAGAAACTCCTGGAAAAGGAACTGATCGTGATTACCGGCCGCAGCGAAGACCAACCCGGTAAACCGCTGCTGTACGCCGTTTCCCGCTCCTTTATGGATTACTTCGGCATCAGCTCCGTAGCTGATTTGCCTAAACTGAAAGAATTATTTGATGAGGAAATGGTGCAACCTACTCTTATCACCGACGATACCGCTACCCTCGGCCGGGGAGAACATAACACCCATACCGCCGAAGCGGAAACAGTCCATTCCCTGATGGTGTCGGAAGACGGAGAACTCCTGGACCCCGATCACCAGCTGGATCACCTGGCGCCCCCCGCCCCGGACGCCGAAGAAGAGCCGCCCGCCTCAGAAGATGAGGAAGTAGAACCTGACGATGAAATTGTTCGTTTTGATGATATTATTGAAGAAGTAAATGAAGAACTCAGCGGCGGAGAAGAAGGTGAAAGCGACACCAGCACCACCGAAGAGGATGGGGAGGAAGAAGACGAAGACCCTTATGCCGTAAAGGATACCGCTACTCATAGCCCCGACGAAGAGAATGAAGATCCTGATGGTATCGTGGAAGATGTCATCTCCGGAGAAGAAGAAAAAGAAGATGATGTGGAAGAGGAGAAAGAAGAAGATACTGAAGAAGATGATGATGAGGACGATGGCGATAAAGATCCGGATGATATGATGGAAGATGCCATTTTAGGCGAGAAGCTGCTGGTGGTCAGCGGACCCGGTGTGGAAGATGAGGAGGAAGAAGAGGAAGAAGAGGAAGACGATGAAGACGACGACGATGATGAAGACGACGATAATGACGAAAAAAACGACAATTCCGGAAAAAAATAAAGAAACAGCGGCTCATCGAAGCCGCTGTTTTATTTAAAAACTCAAAGTAATCAGTATAATCAGCGTAATCCTGAGAAAGACAACCTACGCTACAATCCCGCAATCACCCCCGCAAAAAGTCCGCTCAGCAATTTATCCGCCTTACCCGCTACGGCAATAATTTCTTCTATGGAAACGGCGTGCAGGTTATCCGGGTCGCATTCATCCGTTACCACGGAAACCGCAGCACAAGGCAATTGCAGCTGATTGGCCACAATTACTTCCGGCACGGTGCTCATTCCCACCAGGTCTGCGCCTATCATGCGGAGGAAGCGGTATTCCGCCCGTGTTTCAAGATTGGGACCCATAACGGATACGTATATACCCTTTTTTAACGTGGTGCCCAGTGAGGCGGCAGCCGCCTGTAATTTGTTGCCCAGTTCCGGGTGGTACGGGCAGCTCATATCCGGGAAGCGTGGACCGTATGCCGGTGAGTTGAGCCCCCGCAGCGGGTTTTCTGGTTGCATATTGATATGATCATCCAGCAATACGAGGTCGCCTTTCTTAAAATCCGGATTCATGCCACCGGCGGCATTGCTGAGCAGCAGCTGCTGGATGCCCAGCGCTTTCATCACCCTGATGGGGAACGTGATCTGTTGCATCGTATAGCCTTCATAGTAATGAAAGCGGCCCTGCATGGCGATCACCGGTGTATCGCCGATATGCCCGAGGATCAGGTGGCCTTTATGTGATTCTACGGTAGATTCAGGGAAATGAGGGATTTGCTGGTAGGGAATGGAATGGGCTATTTTAATATGATTTACCAGTTCCCCGAGGCCTGTGCCCAATACTACGCCTACACGCGGCTGTTCAAAGGAAAAGGATTGCAGATAGGTGGTAGCCGCAGCTATTTGTTGCAGTAACAGGTCCATACGTTTGTTGAATTTGCTGCAAATTAATTCCCTTTGCGCGCAATCACGTAAAACAGTGGTGGAAAATATCTTTTAATCCATAGCAGGAGCTTTTCTTCCCGGGCGATGAGCACTATTTTTTTTCGTTTATGCATGGCCCTGAGGATCTGCTGCGCGCAGCGGTCAACCGGTATGCCATTCGCCTGGCCGGGGTCCATTTTCCCGTAAGGCTCGCCGTTGGCAGTGATGGCGGAATAGGTAATGGGCGTGTGTATGCGGCCCGGGCAAACAATGGTGGTATATAACCGGGGGATGGGTTGTTCGGTTTGCAGTGTTTCGAAGTATCCCTGCAGGGCGTGTTTGGCGGCGTTATAGCCGGAGCGCCAGGGATAGCCCATAAGGCCGGCCATGCTGCTGATCACCACGATCTGGCCGCTGCCCTGTTCTTTGAAATGTGGCAGCAGGGCTTTGGTGAGCATCACCGCGCCAAAGAAATTCACTTCCATCAGTTGGCGGATAGCCGCTATGGAGGTATCTATCAGTTTGGACCGTTGCGTAACGCCGGCATTATTCACAAGGATATCTATCTTCCCAAAAAACTGAAGGGCGCGTTGGGCGCCTTCATTTACCTGGACTTCATCGGTTACGTCCATCAGCAATATTTCGCAATGGGGTGTGTACAGCAGGCATTGGTTGCGTACTGCTTCCAGGGCGGGCTGATTCCTTGCTGCGAGTATCAGCCGGGCTTTTTCCTTTGCCAGCAAAAGCGCCAGCTCGTGGCCTATACCCGAGCTGGCGCCTGTAATTAATATTACTTTATCCGTAAAGTACATTCAACGGTGTATTTACTTTAAAGGCACCAGTTTGATGTTTTTCCATCTTACCTTGATACCGCCGCCGGAATGAATTTGGAGGGCTATCTGGCCATTGGCCGCGCCAATCTTGTCATCTTTCAGGGTGATCATTTCATGACCATTGAGCCAGGTGGTTACATTATCGCCCTGCACCTTTACTTTCATGGTATTCCATTCGCCCATTTTCAGGAACTTTTCTTTCTCTTTATCGGGCTGAATGAGCCATCCACGGCCATAAGATTCGTAGATACCGCCGGTATGCATATCTGGCGGCGCTACTTCTGCCTGCCAGCCGGTGATTTTGGTGCCATCTAATGAAGAGTGGAAGAACACGCCGCTGTTGCCATTGGCTTCCTGTTTGAATTGTACGGTCAGCTCAAAGTCCTTGTACTGCCCATCGGTGGCCAGGTAGCCGTATTCTTTATCCGGGCCGCTTTCGCAGATCAGTTCTCCGTTTTCCACGTACCACTTCTCTGTACCATATACTTTCCAGCCATCGAGGTTTTTACCATTGAATAAAGACTGTGCTTTTTGTGCGAATGCACTGCCGGAGCCCAATAACAGGGCGGTTCCCAGTAAACAATTGAAAAAGGTTTTTTTCATAACACTGCTAAGATTTAGTGATTTTCAGGTGAATGAAGATCAGTCATTGATCTATAAAAAAAGTCCCCCGGTAAAACCGGAGGACTCCAATATAAGTTCAAATTCCTGAATTATTAAATCAGAAAACTATCTTGCTATATTCACTGCTCTTTTTTCACGGATTACCGTTACTTTAATCTGGCCGGGATATTGCATTTCTGTTTGTATTTTATTGGCAATTTCAAAGGATAAGCGATCTGCGTCTCCATCGGAAACTTTATCACTTTCTACGATGATACGCAGTTCCCTGCCAGCCTGGATAGCATAGGCTTTTTCCACACCATCGTGGGCAAGCGCCAGGTTTTCCAGGTCTTTAATACGTTGCAGGTAGCTCTGCATGATTTCGCGGCGTGCGCCGGGGCGTGCACCACTGATAGCATCACAGGCCTGAACGATGGGAGAAATAACATATTGCATTTCCATTTCATCGTGGTGGGCGCCGATAGCATTTACCACGGCGGCATGTTCGCCGTATTTTTCAGCGAGCTTGGCGCCGAGCAGGGCGTGGCTCAGTTCAGTTTCTTCATCCGGTACTTTACCGATATCGTGCAGTAAGCCGGCGCGTTTGGCCAGTTTAGGGTTCAGTCCCAGTTCAGCTGCCATTACCGCACAAAGGTTAGCGGTTTCTTTGGAGTGCATCAGCAGGTTCTGGCCGTAGGAAGAGCGGAAACGCATCTTACCTACCAGGCGTACCAGTTCTTTATGGAGGCCGTGGATACCCAGTTCAATAACGGTTCTTTCACCGATATCCATTACCTGTTCTTCCAGTTGTTTCTTGGTTTTTTCTACTACTTCCTCGATACGTGCAGGGTGGATACGTCCGTCCTGAACAAGGCGTTGCAGGGATAAACGGGCAATTTCACGGCGTAACGGGTCGAAGGAAGATAATACGATGGCTTCAGGGGTATCGTCTACAATCAGGTCCACACCGGTCGCCGCTTCAATGGCGCGGATGTTACGACCTTCACGGCCAATGATCTGGCCTTTGATTTCATCGCTTTCCAGGGTAAATACCGTGATGGTATTTTCAATGGTTTGCTCTGCGGCAGTACGTTGAATGGATTGGATAATGATTTTCTTTGCTTCCTTGTTCGCTTTTAATTTAGCGTCTTCAATGATTTCCTGGATATGAGAGAGGGCCTGTGAGCGGGCTTCTTCTTTCAAACTCTCTACCAACTGGTGTTTCGCTTCGTCTGCGGTTAAGCCAGCCACTTTTTCGAGGCGGCGGATGTGCTCTTCCTGGTGTTTTTCCAGTTCGGTACGTTTGATGGTTACCAGTTCCATCTGGCGGTTCAGGGTTTCCTTGATCGCCTCATTTTCATTTAATTGCTTCTGGATTTGCTCGTTTTTCAGGTTTAATGCCTGTTCCTTCTGTTTGATGCGGTTTTCCGATTCTCCCAGTTTCTGGTTGCGCTGCAATACGTCTTTTTCGTATTCGCTTTTTAGTTGCAGGTATTTTTCTTTGGCTTCCAGCAGTCTGTCTTTTTTAAGATTTTCTGCACTGATCTGCGCATCTGCAATGATTTTTTTAGCCTGTAGTTCAGCTTCGTCTATCTTATGCTGCGTATTTTTGGCAAAAATCACCTTACCTAGCACAATCCCAATGATCAATGCCACTACTGCAGCTATTGTCGTGATAAGTGTAACATCCATATGAATTATTTATACTTGATTTATGTAGTATCCTCATACCCATATCGCTGCTAAAACACGACAGGGGCGAGAACTGACCCGCGAAAATACAAAAAAATAGCAGTTAAAGCGTGTTTGATACGTGATAATTAGCCAATTAGCTAATTCATTGTTAAGCAATGGGTAACGTGATCAACCCAATGCCTGGTTGATAATTTCCTCCAGCTTTTCCAGCTTCTCCTGCAAAAAAGGCGCAGTACTAGCCTGGGCTTTACCGCCGCTGGTTACAGGATGCGTGGCGTACATGATAAGGGCCATAGCGATATAGTCCTGCAGGTCTTTCCCTGCATAGGCAGTTTTAAAATCGACGATCTTCTCATTCACTTCTTTCATAATACGACGTACTTCCGCTTCTTCTTCCGGTTTTATCTTGATCCGGTAAGAGCGGTCTGCTACGATAATATTAACAGGAATGAGTTGCTCCATGATGTATGATTTTTAATTCAGCTGTTCAGCAAAGCGATACAACGGTCAATTTCTTTAATGTAATCATTGATTTTGCCCCGGATCTCTTTTTTGAACGCTTCGTCTTCTGCTGCTATGGTGGTACCTCCCTGGGCGGTAGATGCAATTTTCATCAGTTGCAGTCTTTCCTCCAGTCCCTGTACCGCCTGTTGCTGCTGTTGCAGCTCCCGTTGCTGTATGCTCACTTCTTCTTTCAGCAATGCATTCTCAGCCTGCACCTGCTGGAGCTTTTTTACCAGCAGGTGCAATTTTTCTTCTACACGTTGAATGTATTGCTCGAGCACCATTTCATTTACTTATTTTCTTATCTCCGCCTGTAACTGCGTTTCAAACGTTTTGATAAGTTTGTCCATTACACTGTCAATTTCTTTATCTGTCAGTGTTTTCTGAGCGTCCAGGAAGGTAAAGCTCACGGCGTAAGACTTCTTATCAGTACCCAGTTTTTCGCTCTCAAATACATCGAACAGATTTACCTGTTGTAACAGGCCCGATTTCACGCTGCGTGCGGCTGTTTCCACGGCGGCAAACTTAACCTGTTTGTCGAGCACCAGTGCCAGATCCCTTCTAACGGCCTGGAATTTCGGAATTTCCTTGTAAAAGTTATCACTTTTTTGCAAGAGTCCCAGTATTTTATCCCAGTTGAAGGTAGCAAACCATACAGGCTGACGGATATCAAACTGCTTCAGTTTAGCTGTGGGAACGCCTCCCAGTGTCACCACCACCTGGTTTTTTACCTTGATATCCCAGGATGGCTGCAGGCCCGCTTCGGTGCTTTCCACCCAGGTGAACTGCTTATAACCCAGTTGCTGCAGGATATTGATCACAAAACCCTTCAGGAAGTAAAAGTCTACCGGGCTGGATTTGTGCATCCAGGTTTCCGCTGTTTTTTTACCGGTGAGATATAATACCAGGTGATTATTTTCGCCATAGCCTTTTTCCAGCACCTGGTAGGTTTTACCAAATTCGAAGAACAGGAGGTCTTCGTTTTTGCGGTTCAGGTTATGAGCAATGCTTTCCAGGCCGGTTTCCAGCATGGACGGGCGCATGATGTCCAGTTCCACGGTAAGACTGTTCATCATCTTCACCGCATGCTCCAGTACTTCCGGCGTATAGTATTTACTGTTAGTGATGGAGTTCGTGAATATTTCGTTGAACCCGTTGCCGGCGAGATAGTCTGCAATCTTCTCCTTAACCCTTTCAGCGTCCGGTTGGGCGGAGAGCGCAGGCGAAATCGCTATTTTAGCCGGTATTTCTATATTATCGAGGCCATCGATGCGCATTACCTCTTCCACCAGGTCGGCCGGCAGGCTGATATCCGGTTTGCTAAAGGGCACGGCTACCCGGAGGCCTTCGGTGGTTTCCGACAGGATATCGAAGCCCAGGCTGCGCAGGATGTTTTTGATCTTATCGCCGGGATAGTTGCCGCCGCTGAGTTTACGGATATAGCTATACGTAGTTTCCACCTGCGTTTTTACTTTTACAGCCGGATATACATCGATGATCTCAGAAGCTGCTTTTCCGCCGCTGAGCTCACAGATCAGGTCTGCGGCGCGTTGCAGGGCGAACACAACGTTAGAGATATCCACTCCTTTTTCAAAACGGGTGGCCGCATCGGTGCGTAACCCATGACGGAACGACGTGGTACGGATGCCACCGGCGCTGAAAAAGGCGCTTTCCAGGAAAATGTTGTGGGTGGTATCGGTTACGCCGGAGTGCAATCCGCCGAATACGCCTGCTATGCACATGCCTTCGCCGGCGCCGTTGCAGATCATCAGGTCGGTGGCATCCAGTTTTCTTTCCTTCTCATCCAATGTAACAAAGGGCGTTCCCTGCGGGAGGTTCTTCACCACGATGGCATTGCCTTTTACCGCTGCCGCATCAAATGCGTGCAGTGGCTGACCGGTTTCATGCAGGATGAAATTGGTGATATCCACAATGTTATTGATAGGACGAACGCCAATGGCGGTGAGCCTGGCTTTCAGCCATTCGGGGGATGGCGCCACCTGTACGCCGGTGATTGAAATACCGCTGTACCGGGGGCAGGCATCTGTATTTTCGATGGTAACGCTGATGGCTAAAGGAGCATCTGCTTTGGGCAGGGCCTTTATTTCAGGCAGCTGTACCTGGTATTTATGCGTATGTTCTAAATTATTAAGGAATGCGCAAACATCTTTGGCCACACCAATATGGCTCATGGCGTCCATGCGGTTGGGGGTAAGACCTATTTCGAAGATGCAATCCTGTGCGGGTTTAAAGACTTTACTGGCAGGAGTGCCTGGCTGCAGGGAGGCGTCCAGCACCAGGATGCCGTCGTGACTGCTACCCAGCCCGATTTCGTCTTCCGCGCAAATCATTCCCTGGCTTTCTTCTCCACGGATCTTTGCTTTTTTCATGGTCAGCGGTTCGCCGCTCAGCGGGTAAATGGTGGTGCCGATGGGCGCCACTACTACTTTTTGTCCGGGCGCCACGTTGGGAGCGCCGCAAACGATGTGCAGGGGCTCGCCGTTGCCAATGTTAACGGTGGTGAGTTTCAGCTTGTCTGCGTTGGGGTGTTTTTCTGCCGTCAGTACTTCTCCGATTACTAATCCAGCCAGACTTCCCTTTACTGCTTCAAATTTCTCCAGGCTTTCTACCTCCAGGCCTATTCTGGTTAAAATGGTAGACAGTTCCTCCGGTGTAGGCTTCACCGGTAAATAATCACATAGCCAGTTGTATGAAATCGTCATTTATCTGCTCGGTTTATATAAGTGGCGTAAAGTTAACAACTAGAATTGATTTTCGGGCTTTGCGGCTTATCTGCTTTGATTCTTTGAAATTAAAAATAGCCCAAAACCGCTACAGTGCTGTATTTTTGCAGGATGTGGAAAATCTTTTTACACAATGTGTGTGAATAATCGGACCTTTGCCAGGGAATTTCCTGTGTTTTGGTGGATAACCATGGCGCTGTCAGTGGATAACTGACATTTTGCTTGTGGATAACCTGTGTATGAGGCTTAATAAATTTAATAACTAAGGAGAGGGTATTAATCGGAAAAATGCCTTTACCTTAGTTTGTACGGCTTGAAAAAGTTTACAATTTCTTAACGTAGCTATGACCCCTATAGAATGCGGGAAAATGCAGATATCGATTGTAAAAACAACAGGAAAGGCCCATTGACAGTAACCTTTTATTAACTTTTTTTAATACACTAACCATAAATGGATCTCAATCTTAAGAAGGACCGCAATGTGCGCAGAAAACCGTCCATTGATGTGTCATCCTTGGTGTATGGCAAGATACCACCACAGGCTAAAGAATTGGAAGAAGCTGTTTTGGGAGCCGTAATGCTGGAAAAAGGTGCATTTGACACCGTTATCGAGATATTGAAAGGGGAGTGTTTCTATGTAGAAGCTCACCAGATTATTTTTAGTGCCATGACCCGCCTGGCGGGTAAGTCGATGCCGGTGGATATCCTCACCGTAACAGAAGAGCTGAAATCGATGGGCTCACTGGAACAAATCGGCGGACCATTTACCGTGATGAAGCTCACCAACATGGTGGTGTCTTCTGCAAATATCGAAGCGCATGCCCGCATCATCCTCCAGAAATTTATCCAGCGGGAGCTGATCCGCATTTCGGGGGAAATCCTCACAGAGTCTTATGAAGACACTGCGGATGTGTTTGACCTGCTCGACAGCGCCGAATCAAAGCTATTTGAAGTAACAAATAATCACCTCCGTAAAAACTACGATTCCATCGACCGCGTACTGGTGAACACCATGAAACGCATCGAGGACCTGCGGAATAAAGGAGATGATATTACCGGGGTACCGTCAGGGTTCCCTTCACTGGACAAAGTAACCTATGGCTGGCAGTCCACGGATCTGATCATCATCGCTGCCCGTCCATCTGTGGGTAAAACCGCCTTTGCGCTGAACCTCGCGCGTAACGCGGCCCTCCACCCCCGCTTCCCGAAAGGAGCAGCAGTATTTTCTTTGGAAATGTCGTCCGGCCAGATTGTACAACGTATCCTCTCGGCCGAGTCAGAAATAAAGCTGGAAAAAATTTCCCGCGGTAAGCTGGAAGAATATGAAATGAAGAAGCTGATGACCCATGGTATCGAACGCCTGGCAAAAGCTCCCATCTTCATTGATGATACCCCGGCCCTCAACATCTTTGAACTGCGCGCCAAATGCCGCAGGCTGGTACATAACCACGGCGTAGGCGTTATCATCATCGACTACCTCCAGCTCATGAGCGGCAGCAGCGATGGTAAAGGTTCCAACCGTGAGCAGGAAATCAGTAAAATTTCCCGCGACCTGAAAGGACTGGCAAAAGAGCTACAGGTACCGGTAATCGCCCTCTCGCAGTTGAGCCGTGATGTGGAAAAACGTAAAGACGGTAACAAGATGCCGCAGCTGAGTGATCTCCGTGAATCCGGAGCCATCGAGCAGGATGCGGACATGGTAATGTTCCTGTACCGTCCTGAATATTATGAAATCAACACCAATGAAATGGGCGAATCCAATAAAGGTGAAACCCACGTTCGTATAGCCAAGCACCGTAATGGTCAGCTGGATACCATCAAATTGAGAGCCGTACTGGAATATCAGCGCTTTGAAGATGATGGCAGCCTGGAGAACCCCGGTGGCGGCAATCCCTACGCAGGCATGAACCGTCCGCAACAAGGTGGCGGCGGCAACGATGAAGCGAAGCTGTACATACAGAAGGGGTCCAAAATGAACGACATGAACTTCGATGAAGGATTTGAAGATGCACCATTTTAGCGCATAAAAAGATATTGCTAAAAGCCGGCATCGAAATGATCGCCGGCTTTTTTTATACGCGGAGGTTGTCTTACTCAGGATTACGCTGATTATACTGATTACCTGGATTTTATTTTTTGGGATTTTTTAAGGATTTGGGTAGATACAAGCGATATATTCCGCTTACATCTACCCAAATCCTTAAAAAATCCCAAAAAATAAAATCCAGGTAATCAGTATAATCAGCGTAATCCTGGTAAAGACAAAATCCGCATAACAGAACAATCAATGAAACAACTGTATTTAAAGTACAAAGGTCATTACAAAGACAATTTCAGTTTAGCTTACCCCGTAGTTATTTCCCAGCTGGGGCACACGTTAGTAGCATTATCAGATAGTATTATCATTGGTCATACCGGGAAGGTGCCGCTGGCAGCAGTATCCCTGGGCAATGGTTTGTTTTCCGTATTTATGGTGGCCGGTATTGGTATGTCGTACGGACTAACCCCGTTGATTGCACAGGAAAACGGGCGTGGCAACAAAGGCGCCATCGGGCATTTACTGAGTCATAGTCTTATTATCAATATGGTGGTGGGTGTGTTGCTGTCTGCCGTTATTTATTTTGGCAGCGCCCATTTATCTTTCCTGCACCAGGAAGGGGATGTGGCAGATCAGGCCCGGCCCTTTCTGCGTTTCCTGGGATTTTCCTTTATTCCGCTGATGCTGTTCCTTTCCTTCAAGCAGTTTGCCGAAGGGCTTGGGTTTACCCGCCAGGCTATGAATATCAGTATCATCGGGAATGTGCTGAATATCCTGATAGGGATTACGTTGGTGTACGGCCTGTTCGGATTGCCCAGGATGGGTGTGATCGGCGTGGGGATAGCCACTTTTACCGACCGCCTTATTATGGGAATTACGATGGCGTTTTATGTGCTGCGTGCGCCCCGCTTCAAACCATACCTGCAATCGTTCGGGTTTAAGAACCTGAAGGCAGCCGCCATTAAAAAGATCCTGGGCATCGGTACGCCGGTGGCGCTGCAATACCTGTTTGAAGTAAGCGCCTTCAGTGGCGCGGCTGTGATGGTAGGCTGGATGGGAGCGGCAGAACTGGCGGCGCACCAGATAGCGTTGAGTCTTGCTGCCATGACCTACATGATGGCCAGCGGTATCTCTGCGGCAGCGGGTATCAAAAGCGGGAATAATTTTGGGAAGAAAGATTTCGGGGCGCTGCGTTTATCCGCCATCGCCAGTTATCATATGGTGCTGCTGCTGATGGGAGCCGCTGCCCTGTTGTTTACGCTGGGTAATCAGCTGTTGCCGTCATTTTATATCCAGGACCCGCAGGTAATCCAGATAGCTTCCCACCTGCTGATCATTGCGGCTTTCTTCCAGTTGTTTGATGGTATGCAGGTGGTGGGACTTGGTATTTTGCGCGGCCTCGGCGACGTGCGTATTCCTACCGTGATAACATTGCTGGCTTACTGGGTGCTGGGGATTCCTTTGGGTTACCTGTTGGGTATCAAATTGGATTATGGCGTGGAAGGCGTGTGGTGGGCGTTGCTGCTGGGCTTACTAGTGGCTTCTGTGCTGTTGTTTGTGCGTTTCCAGGTTAAAACCAGGAAACTACGGATATCATCTGCCGGATAAAACCCATATCATCTCCGTATACTATCTTCGCACATCAGGATAATCAAAAATATATGTCAGTTTTTTACGCGCCGGAAATACAGCAGGATGCCGCAGTGTATACCATGAATGAGGATACTTCCAAATATTGTATCCAGGTGCTTCGGCATGAAAAGGGCGATGAGGTGTTGCTGGCAGATGGACGCGGGCACAAAATTACCGCGGTGATCACCGATGATAACCGCAAGAAATGTGTAGTAAAGATTGTTTCTTCTGAAACGATGCCGGCGCCTGCGCGGGCATTGCGGATCGCTATCTCCTTTACAAAAAATGCCTCCCGGATAGAATGGTTCCTGGAAAAAGCCACAGAGATAGGCATTCAAACGATTATCCCGCTGGTAAGCCAGCGTACGGAGAAAGAAAAGATGAAGGCGGAGAGATTGCAGAATATCCTGGTGTCGGCTATGCTGCAATCGCAGCAGTTTTACTTACCGGAATTGCAGGAACCACAGGCTTTTGAAAAGCTGGTGAAAAATAATAAAGATCCGCAGCGGCTGATTGCGCATTGTTTGCCGGAGCAGAAAACCCCGTTGCAGCAAGTGATGCAGCCTGCAAAGGATACCATTATACTGATAGGCCCTGAAGGTGATTTTACACCGGAAGAAATAAAGCTGGCGCTGGACGAAGGCTATATACCCGTATCGCTGGGAGATACCCGCCTGCGTACGGAAACGGCCGGTATGGTGGCGGTAACACTAATGAATGCCAGTTGGGCGTAAGCCCGCACAGATCTTTTTCACGATCGTTGGGCCCTCATAAATGAACCCGGTATACACCTGCACCAGCGATGCGCCGGCATCCAGTTTTTCCTGCGCATCTTCCGCGGTGAAAATACCGCCCACAGCGATAATGGGAATCCTGCCCTGGCTATGCGTGTGGATATAGCGGATTACTTCTGTGGCTTTCTTTTTTACAGGTAAACCGCTGAGTCCACCGGCGCCGATATCATTTACTTCCGCTGCCGGTGTTTTTAATCCTGCCCGGCTGATAGTAGTATTGGTGGCTACAATGCCGGCGAGTTTTGTTTCTTTTATTATTTCAATAATGTCATCCAGTTGCTCGGTAGTGAGGTCGGGTGCTATCTTAAGTAAGATAGGTTTCGGTTTTACTTTCTGTGCATTCAATACCTGCAGGTGATGCAGCAGTTGTTTCAACGGCTCTTTCTCCTGCAAGGCACGGAGGTTTGGTGTGTTGGGAGAGCTTACATTTACCACGAAATAGTCTACCACATCATACAGCGCATGAAAACACTTTTCATAATCGCTGACAGCTTCTTCATTCGGGGTCACTTTATTTTTCCCGATGTTCCCACCTACTATAATATTGGATCTTTTGCGTTGCAGTCTTTTTGCGGCAGCCACAGCTCCTTCGTTATTAAAGCCCATGCGGTTAATGAGGGCTTTATCTTCCGGCAGGCGGAATAACCGCGGGAGTTCATTACCCGGCTGTGGGAGCGGCGTTACGGTACCTATCTCCACAAAACCAAAACCCAGGCAGGCCAATTCATCAATGTACTTTGCATCTTTATCGAAACCTGCCGCTAAGCCCACGGGATTAGAAAAGGTAAGTCCGAATATTTCGCGTTCCAGGCCCGGGGTTTTTACTCCGCAAAAGGCGTTCAGGATATTCTTGCCAAGTGGCAGCGAATAAATTGTTTTCATACCACGCATAACGCTGTGGTGAATACTTTCCGGCGGATAGCGGAAAAGGAAATTTTTAATCAGATTGTACATTGCGGGAACAAAGATAAGCATTACGCGATTGGGAGCAAGACAGGGGGCGAATTTTGTGTAGTTTGGGGTAAGACAAAATTCGCGTAAGTGAAAATCCTTCCTATATTTGCCCTTCATCATGCTGGAGCTCCAAACATTTGAAGCATTATTTAAGGAAAACCATGCTCATTGCCTGGCCTTTGCCACTCACTATACCGGGGATACCCATGTAGCGGAGGAAATAGTACAACAGGTATTCCTGCGGTTGTGGGAAAAAAGGGACACTATCACTATTACAGGCCCGGTAAAAGCATATTTGTTTTCTGCCATCCGTAATACCGCCATCAGCCAGTGGCGAAAGGATGTTGTGCGCTCGGAAAAGGAGAATGGGTATGGGAAAATAACAGAAACAACGGTTGGCGCGGGGGAAGAAGTGAAGGAGCTGGAGCGGTTGTACCGGGTGGCCTTGGAAAAGTTGCCGGAGCGCTGCCGCGAAGTGTTTATCCTCAGCCGCCAGCAGCATATGAAATATGCAGAAATAGCGGAAGCGATGAATATTTCCGTAAAAACGGTGGAAAATCAGATGGGCAAGGCCCTGAAGATCCTCCACCAGGAGTTGAAGGAGTACCTGCCGTTACTGACAGGATTCCTGTTCTAAAAATATTTCCGGGCGCATAGGGGCATCTGTATTTCGCGTGCGTCTTCTTAATATATTACCGCCCGAAGGGCGACGACTGTAAAAACTTACAACAACTGATGACACCATCTTTTCCTAACGAGGCACTGCCCGATGAGGCGCTGTATACCTTGCTCTGCAAGTATCTGCTGAATGAAGCGGATGAGGAAGAGCGTGCGTGGGTAGAAGCATGGAGGGAAACGGACCCCGGTAATATGGCCCTGCTGGTATCGCTGGGGAAAGTACTGGATACTGCTGCGGCCAACGAAAAAACAGTGGCGGCAGATACCGGTAGCGCCTGGGCGCAAATCCAGGAAAAAATGGATGATAAGCCGGCATTGATTGCCATCAGGTCCAAACCCCGCTTTACCTGGCTGAAAATTGCCGCTGTACTGCTGGTTGCATTGGGCGCCGGGTTGTGGTTTCTCACCCGTAATCAGCCGGACCAGGTATATTCCGGCCCGGTAAGCGCGGTGCTCAGCGACGGAAGTAAGATTGAATTATCAGCAGGTGCAAAAATGGAAGTGGCCAGGGGCTTTAATGACCGCAACCGGAAAGTAACCTTCAGCGGTAAGGCCAGTTTTGATATAAATGGCAGTGCGGAAAACCCTTTTGTGATCATACTTGGGCATAACGAAGTAAAAGTGCTGGGTACCCGGTTTATGATCAATTATCAACCCGGCGAAGCCACGCTGAAAGTACATGTGAGCAACGGTAAGGTAATGGTGATTAATCATGATAAAAAAGACAGCGTAGTGCTCACCGATGGTATGTTATTACAAAAGGATAACGACAAGCCCGCTTTCCGGATCGCTTCCCATGTAACTGATATGGGTAAACGGTCGTTGTCGTTCAACAATACCCCGCTTGAAGAAGTACTGCATACGATCACAGAGGTGTATGATGTTAAAATAGAAGTAATGGACACCGACCTGCTGAAACTGCCGGTACGGGCCAGCTTTACAGATGAATCAACAGAAGAGGTGATGAAATCGCTGGCACTTATGCTGAACGCATCATACGAAAAAGTAAACGACCGTCAATACAAATTAAAATAGGTTTTAGCCGTCAACTAAAGCTGTAGTCACACTTTCAATTCAGATATACTATGTCGTTAGCCTTAAAACTGCTGACGGGAATATTAATATGTAGTTTCCCCTTACAGGTTTTCGGGTGGGACTGGCAAACAAGAGTAACAATAGTAGCAAAGGATCTGCCCCTGGAGGCAGTATGTGGATTACTGGAAAAAGAATATGGTATTCATTTTTCATATAGCAGGGAACTTGTCAACTTGTCCCGGAAGGTTACGTTAACCGCCCATCAGCAACGTCTTAAAAAATTACTGGACGAATTATTTTCTCCCGATGATATCCGTTTCACCCGTGTAGGCGATCAGATCGTGCTATCGCCCGCGCAACGCAGCAGCCGCACCATCAGTGGTTATATCAAAGATGCGGTCAGTGGTGAAAACCTGATTGGAGCCACTGTTTATTCACCTGCGCTCAAACAGGGCACTACTGCCAATCAGTATGGTTTTTATAGTTTAACTACGGTGAAAGACACCAACAGCCTGCTGATTTCTTACATTGGCTACAAGCCTTATCTGCAAAAGGTAAAAGCTAAGGGCGACCAGCTGATCAACATCCACCTGCAACCCCTGGGCAGCTTAAAAGAGGTGGTGATCAGCGCAAAGGAGGGCAGTAAGCTCCAGGAGCAAACGCAGATGAGCAGGGTGCATCTTAGTACGTCTGATTTGCAGGCAATGCCGCGGTTACTCGGTGAAGTGGATGTAATGCGCGCCCTGCAATCGCTTCCGGGCGTAAGCGGTGGTACCGACGGCGCCGGCGGCTTATATGTAAGAGGCGGTGGCCCTGATCAGAATCTCGTGCTGATAGACGGCACGCCGGTATTTAATTTCTCCCATTTCTTCGGCGTATACTCTATGCTGAATGCCAACGTGGTAAAAACAACCGACCTGTATAAAGGCGCTTTCCCGGCACGCTTCGGCGGCAGGATATCTTCTGTGGTGGATATTTCGATGAAAGAAGGGGATATGAAGAATTTTCATGGAGATGCGTCCATCGGGTTCATTGCGGCTAAATTTAATATCGAGGGACCCATCGTAAAAGACAAAACATCCTTCATGTTTTCCGCCCGCCGTTCTTACCCGGATCTGCTGCTCAATGCAGCTTTCAAATCAGATAATACACTGGGCCCCGATGGAGATTTTAAGGCATTCTTTTTTGATGTGAATGCAAAAGTGAATCATATTTTTTCATCCAAAGACCGGCTATTTTTTAGTTTTTATAAGGGAGAAGATAACCTGTTGCTGAAACAGACGGTGCCTGATACGTCCCGCCTCAGCAGTCCGTCGAAGTACATTGCTGAAAGCATCCGGTTCCGGCTTGGATGGGGTAATACCATTGGCGCCATACGCTGGAACCATATCTATAATCCCAAGCTGTTTTCCAATGTAACCCTGAACTATTCGCAATACGAATTTTTTACAGAAATTGAGCATAGGTATATGTTGGCCGCTTCCGGTGAAAAGGCGGATGTATACGGGAAATACAACTCGAGGATGGAGAATAACGGTGGCAGGATAGATTTTGACTACCGCCCGGATCCCCGCCATTCTATTCGATTTGGCGCCATCACTACCATACATAAATTTAAACCCGGCAACTCCAGTTTCGAAGACAGGGACAGCCAGGTGATACCATTGGATACGGCGGATGCATCGTTGAAAGTAACGGGCTATGAATTGTCGTTGTATGCGGAAGATGACTGGCAGATCCGGCCTGATTTTTTTGCCAGCATAGGCTTGCACGCATCTGCGTTTTTGGTGGAAGGCCGTTTTTATTACTCCCTGCAACCCAGGCTGGGATTGCGTTACGTGCTGCCCCGCAACTGGGCGGTAAAAGCGGCGTTTACGCATATGAACCAGTATATCCACCTGTTGTCCGGCGATGGAACTACCTTGCCTACAGACATATGGGTGCCATCCACGCAACATGTAGCGCCTATGTTTTCGCGGCAATTGGCTGCCGGCGTAGCTAAAACTTCCGCTAACCTGAAGTATGAATTTTCACTGGAGGGTTATTTCAAATCCATGCACAACATGATTGAAACTCGGGAAACCAACGGTATCATTACTACTGCCGCTACCCGGTGGGATGAAAATGTAACCGTGGGTAAAGGCTGGAGCTATGGTACGGAATTAATGTTGCAGAAGAAAAAAGGAAGCACTACGGGATGGCTGGCATATACATTGGCCTGGTCTACCCGCCGGTTTCCCGGCGTGAATAACGGGCATATCTATCCCTATAAATATGATCGCCGGCATGATATTGAACTGGTGCTGGTACAGCAACTGGGAAAACAATGGGAGCTTTCTGCCTCCTGGCATTTTAACAGTGGAACGCCGTTTACTTTGCCGGTATCCACGTATGCCGGAACGGAGGGCTCCTCTCCCTGGGAGCCGGGTACCGGTAATAGCAGTATTGATCGTTTCGACAACCGGAACAATTACCGGGGCGCGGCTGTTCACCGGCTCGATGTGGGTGTTACCTGGAGTAAGCAAAAAAAGTACTGGATCCGGAGCTGGAACCTGAGTGTGTTTAACGCCTATAACCAGAAGAATCCTTACTTCTATTATATCAGTGAAGATGCGGCAGCGCAAAAGCGGTACCTGTCCAGGGTAAGCATCCTGCCTATATTACCCAGTATTACTTATTCGGTTAAGTTTTAAAGAGATGAGTATGAAATATTTTTTCGTAGGTACGATCGGGTTATCCATGCTATTGAGCGCATGTGAAAAGCGGGAAGAAATTAAGTTGCCTTATGAAGGCGATAAAATAGTGGTGAACACGCTGATACAACCGGATAGTGTGGTTTATATCCGGGTAACGCGCAGCGTGCCCTCCAACGTGTATAACGATGGCGTGTATAAGGATATTCCCGGCGCCACCGTAACGCTTACCACAAATGAATCATCCGTGATGCCGTTGCAGGTACAAACGATAAAAGGACTTTCCTACTATGTGTCTGGCCAGAAAGCGGTGCTCGGACAACGATACAAAGTGGCCGTGGCAGCGGCGGGGTTACAGGCGGTAACGGCTACGGATACACTCCCGCAGGCCCCGGTGGCATACAATGCCACCGCGCAGCGCAGCAGCAGCCGGGTGCAGTTCACATTGAAAGACCAGCCAGCCTCCGCGGATTATTACCGGATCCGCATTTATATGACCGATGCCTCCACCGGAAAGGGCGCCTTCCTGCTTTTCAGGCTGGACCCTGCCTTTAATAATAACCTGGTTGACTATTTTTCCCAGGATAATTATAACAGCCTGATCATGAATGATGAGCGCTTTAATGGTAAACCCGTGAACTTCGTTTTACAAACAGCAGATCCCATCATGAATGCAGGTGAAATGACTGTAGAGGTAAGTGCGCTGACCCATACTACCTACCAGTACTTCAATACTCTCGCCGCCCAAAAAGATGCAGGGATATCCCTGGGGTCTCATGTAAGGGTATTTACCAATGTAACCAATGGCTATGGCATTGTTGGCGGCATCAATACCAGGAAGATGACCTTTAAAATACAGTGATCCCCGCGGTGATATAACATAGCTAAATAAGATAATATCACAGTGAAGACGCTGCCATTTAAAGAAACGGGCATGCTTTAAGCCGTTTTACGGCGCTATATTAATACTTCGCTATATTTTTGTTATCCCGTTTTTTATCTTAAAAACCTGCTCTATTTTTAGGATATATATATTTATATGCCTGAACAATTCCCCATTGATCTTATTCACCGGTTACGTGCTGGTGACTTTAAGCTTTTTGAGTTGATTTTCAATACATACTGGGAAGAGCTGTATGCCTACGCAGCAAAGGTTACGGGTAGTGAAGAAGATGCACGGGATATCATACAGGATTTGTTTGCCAGTATATGGGAGCGCCGGCAGCAGCTGGAGCTGCATACTCATATCCGTTACTACCTGTTTAGCGCGGTAAGGAAGCAAATCCTGCGTAAGTTCCGCGACGACGGATTAAAAGAAAAGCACCTCGAAAAATTTATTACCCATAGTGAGCTGCGGTCCGAACTTACCCTTAACTCCCTGATCCATAAAGATATTCTGAACCAGCTCCAGCAAGACCTCCAGCATTTACCGGAAAAAGAAAGGCAGGTATTTGAATGGTACCACTTCGATGAGCTGAGCATCCGCGAAATAGCCATGATGCATGGCACGGCCGAGCAAACGGTACGTAACCAGCTCGGAAACGCCTACAAGAAAGCCCGCCCATTGCTGAACCGCCTGTTAATGTTCCTCTGATTTTCCCTCTCCATGTTACCTTAACGTTAAGCCGGGATTCCGGATAGTTAAAAAGGGTGGTTTGTGCAACTTAGTCATAAACACCACACCTTGATCCGATCAAAAATAAATGCACTCATCGGTAAATACCTGGAAGGCAAAGCCACTCCAGAGGAGGAGCAATTGCTTACCCACTGGCTGGATGCACTGGCAGAAGACGCCGGTCCGGGAACGGAACAGGATGCCCGTAGCCGGGAACGGCTGCGCCGCAGCATTTTAAAGGTCATAAAGCAACGTACCGGCGAGCCGGCTGCCATATATCCTGTCTGGAAGAAACTGGCCGCAGCGGCGGCGGTATTGCTGATGGTGGGCATAGGCAGCTGGTGGATGATGAGTTACCGGTCGTCCCAAAAGATCGCCTGGCTGGAACTGCGTACGGCCATCGGTGAAAAGAAAGTGCTGTTATTGCCCGACAGCAGCCGGATCTGGCTGGGCGCCAATAGCGTACTGAAATACCCGGACCATTTTACGGATAGCAGGCAGGTACAACTGGTATCAGGGGAAGCCTTTTTTGATATAGCCCAGGCTCCGGGACAACCTTTCAGCGTAATCACCGACAGCCTGCAGGTGCAGGTGCTGGGCACTTCGTTTCACATCAGGGCCTATCCCCGGCAGCTGCTGGAAATAGGGGTGAATACCGGGAAAGTGAGCGTTAACAAAGGCGGCCAGGTAATGGATATCTTAACAGCCAATCAACTACTGCAGGTTAACAGAAATAATTATACTTCTTCCCGGTTGTCTGTATCCTCACCAGATATAAATGGCTGGAAGCAGGATAAAATAGTGTTCGATAATATGCCCGTTATGGATGCATTGATGTTACTGGAGAATTATTACCCGGTGAAGTTCCACGTTAAGAGCGCGCCCGGCAGGCAAATCAGCGGATCGCTCAACATGCACTTAACAATTACGCAGATCATAAATGTACTGGAAGATCTTACGGATCATCAGCTGAAAATAATACCTGCCGGCGCAGGAAATTACAACATATATCAATAAATATTTATTCCCTGAACTGAAACTAAAACACCGGTTATGAATGTACGTAGTACCCACTTGCGTACAAGGAGCTCTGTGAAACAGATATTTCTTGTAGCGCTTATGCTGTCGCTATGCGGCAGCGTCATGTCCCAGCAAAAAACAACCGTCGTGCAGGAACTGCATATTACCGCAGGCCCGCTTGCCGACGCACTGAAAATGCTGCAAAAACAAAGCGGCGCTGACATTGTATACGATGCAGCTTTATTGAAGAACCTGACGGTGAAAACACAGGACTTCCGTTCACAGCCCATAGAAGAAGTATTACGCGTTTTACTGAAAGGAAGCGGGTTCCACTTCTCCGCTACAGAAGGCGTATACATCATTAAAAAAGAAAAGAACAAAACAACGGTCACCGGTAAAGTCACCGACGAAGAAACCGGCGTGGGTTTACCCGGCGTCAGCGTACTGGTAAAAGGAAATACACAAGGCAGCATCACGGATGCTAACGGTGCTTTTTCCTTGCAGGCTGATAACGCCGGCGATACCCTGTTATTTACTTCCCTGGGATATAAATCCACCCGCCTGGTGTTAAACGGGCAGCAACGGTTGGCGATTAAACTGAAGACCGATGCCAGCCTGTTAAGCAGCGTGGTAGTAGTAGGTTACGGATCAACCACCAAAGGCGATCTTACCGGCGCCGTATCCCATGTAGGCGCTGAAAACTTTAATACCGGTGTATTCAGTTCCCCGGAACAGCTGTTACAGGGAAAAGTACCCGGCCTGAATATTACCCGCAGCGGTGATCCAAACGCTACACCCGCAGTGATCCTCCGCGGCCCGTCCACTTTCCGCGATGGTGAAGCACAACAGCCTTTCTATGTTATTGATGGTGTACCCGGCGCTAATATCCAGCTGGTATCTCCGTCAGATATCGTATCAATGGATGTATTGAAAGATGCGGCATCTACTGCTATTTATGGTGCACGCGCAGCCAACGGGGTGATTATGATCACCACCCGCCGCGCAAAACCCGGTCAAAGCTGGATCAGCTACAATGCCTACGTAGCCAGCGAGCGCATCTCCAATTCCATCGATATGATGTCCAGCGCCGACCTCACGAAATACCTGGAAGACAACGGTAAAAGTATTACACCGGCTTATGATGATAACGCTGATAACGACTGGCAGAAACTCGTAACCCGCAATGGCCTGTCGCACAGCCATAACATTTCCTTTGGCGGCGGCAATGAGAAAACCGTATTCGACGGAAGCGTGAACTACCTGCAGAATAATGGTATCATGCAAAAATCATCACTGGAACGGCTAAACGTAAGAGCAAACCTGGAACAACGCGCGTTCAACGACCTGTTGAAACTGAACCTGTCGATCAGTAACAGCGTAAGCACACAAAACCAGATCCCGGAACTGGTGTTTATGAACATGCTGAACTATATGCCTACCGTGAATATCTTTAACCCGGATGGTACTTATAAAGAAGATTTCTCCCGTACACGCAACTACCTGAATCCCTTATCACTCCTTAATAACAACAGCGACCGCACCAAAAACAAGATCATGTTGGGGAATGCCCGTGCGGAGCTCAATCTTTTGCCGGGTTTGCGTTATACGCTGAATGTATCTATGCAGGATGAGCAGATCAACCGGGACATTTATAACAACCGCGCTTCCGGCCTGGCACAGGGCGTTAACGGAAGAGCTACCCGCAGCGCCTATACGAATACACGGAAAGTACTGGAAACCTATTTCAATTACGACGTGCTTTTTGGTAAACACGACCTGCGTTTGCTGGCCGGCTACTCCTGGCAGGAAGACCGCCGCGGCGACGGATTCCAGACCTCCAACCAGGGTTTTGTATCAGACGCCACCCAAGGCGATAACCTGGGCCTGGGAAGTCCCGATGGCGCCTTCCAGCCTAATTTTGGTGCCACCCGCATTCAAACCCTGCGCTTCATCTCCTTTTATGCAAGAGCCAATTACCAGTTTGACGGAAAGTACCTGCTGATGGCCTCTGTAAGAAGGGACGGTTCTTCTGCCTTCGGCGCAAACAACCGCTGGGGTTATTTCCCGGCCGTATCCGCCGCCTGGAAAATCAATAAGGAAAGCTTCCTCTCCGGCGTATCCTGGATAGAAGATCTTAAACTGCGTGCAGGCTATGGTGTTACCGGTAACTCGCTGGGCTTCGATCCGTTGATCGCCACGCTCCGGTATGATATCACCGGTAAATTTTATAACAACGGCAGGCTGATCAACGCTATCGGACCCGTACAGAACGATAACCCCAACCTCAGATGGGAACGCACCGGCATGGCTAATATAGGCGTGGATTTCACCACGCTGAGAGGACGCCTCGGCTTCGCAGTGGATTACTATGATAAACGTACCACTGATTTGATCTACTCCTACAATGTACCCGCCACACAGTATTTTGTATCTACCATGCTGGCGAACGTAGGCTCTATGAGCAATAAGGGTGTTGAATTCCAGGTGAATGCGGTACCTGTGAAAACGGCTCATTTCAACTGGACTACCTCCGCCAATATTGCACACAATAAGAACCGGGTACTCTCCCTCTCCAATGATATTTTTTCTGTGAAATATATTGAAACCGCAGAACTTGGCGGCAGGGGACAATCAGGCAATAAATCACAGCGCGTGGAAGGCGGATATGCACTGGGTTCGTTCTACCTCTGGCAATACGTGGATAAAAACGCTGCCGGTCTTTCACAATTCCGCGACGCCAAAGGCAACCTGGTTACCGGCCCTACTTCCACCGACCGGGTTTATACCGGAGACGCACAGCCGGCCTTTACCTATGGCTGGAGCAACAGCTTTACCTGGCGTAATTTTGATGCCAATATTTTTCTGCGCGGCGTATCCGGAAACAAGATACTGAACGCTACCCTGGCTAACCTGAATGCACCTTATGAAGCGGGTATTATCAATATCCCGCAGTATTCCAAACAAGAGTCGCCCAGCGATGTAAATGCACCTTACATCTCTTCCCGCTACCTGGAAAATGGCGCTTATCTCCGGCTCGATAATGCTACTATTGGCTACACGGTTCCTATGCAGAATAAGTATATCAGGAAACTGCGTTTATACGTTTCCGGTAATAACCTGTTTATCATTACCGATTATTCAGGTATTGATCCGGAAATCAATATGGGCGGACTTACACCGGGAATTGACAACAGCAATTTTTATCCAAAGACACGTTCTTTCCTCTTTGGCTTAAACGCAACATTCTAAAAACTGACGGTTAAAAATAGCGACATGAAAAATATTTTTATCACAGGACTAGCAATCAGTTTTACTTTACTTTCAGCATGTACGAAGCTGGATGTAAATGTGGAATCTGAATATGTAAAGGAAAATTTTCCAACCACACCCGATGGCTTTATTGCCGCATCCGGCCCCATTTATACACAACTGAGCGGAGGCTACGCCGTTGACTACTGGCGGATGCAGGAACTCTCTACCGATGAAGCCATTATCCCAGCCCGCGGTGGTAACTACGTGGATGGAGGCGTGTACGCGCAGTTGCACAGGCATTCCTGGACGAAGGATCACACCACCGTGAAAAATGTGTGGAGCTGGGCTTTCGGCGGCGTGAACACCTGCAACCGTATTCTCGCGCTTTTTGAAAAAGCACCCGACAGCGATTCCAAGCCGCAGGCAATGGCGGAGGCCAGGGCGATGCGCGCGCTGTATTACTTTTACCTGATGGACCTGTACGGCAAAGTACCCATCATCACCACATTTGGTAATCCAACGCCGCCAGAACAATCATCACGCGAAGAGGTATTTAATTTCATAGAAAAGGAACTGAAAGAAGTGTTACCATTGCTGAGAAGGGAACGTGGGCAAATTACCTATTCGAAGCCTACTGTATGGTTTGCCTTTACACTGCTGGAAAAAATGTACCTGAATTCAATGGTATACACCGGGAAGCCCAGGTATAACGACGTGGTAGTAATGGCTGATAGTATCCTGACCAACGGCAAATATGAGCTGGATGCCAACTACGCCAGCATTTTTATGCCTGATAACGGTCCTGCTATTATGGAAACCATTTTTGCGATTCCTTATGATGGATATGTGATCAAAGGCAACCAGTTTTCCCGTTTCGGATTACATCCAAACCTGGTGGCAAAGTACTCATTACCTTTCCGTCCAAGTATTGCAATGAGCACCATCGGTTCCTTCTACGAAAAATTCAACTTAACAGGGGATGTCCGCAATAATACCTGGCTGGAAGGACCGCAGGTTAATTCCGACGGCTCGCCTATCCTGATTACCACCACCAACAAAGGATTAGATGATAAGTATGCCGGCTCGGAACCTAAGAAGGAAATCAAATGGCAGCTTACGTTCTCTAAAACAATGACCTTACGTGTAGATACTACCATGGATATCGGGAATGATGAACTGGCAAAAGCGGCCGGTGTGCGTTCCATTAAGTATTACCCTGATAAAAATACTGAACCTTCAGAACGTAACTCCAATAATGATGTGCCCGTTTTCAGGCTGGCAGATGTGATGCTTATGAAGGCGGAAGCCATCCTGAGGGGTGCTGCTCCCACAGCAGTGAAAGGCGAATTACAGGATGCAGATGTATTGGTGAACAAAATCCGCACCCGGGCGCATGCCCCATCGGTAAGCGGTATCAACCTCAGCGGTTTGCTGGAAGAACGCGCGCGGGAATTAGCCTGGGAAGCATGGCGCAGGAATGATATGATCCGTTTTGGCGTATTTGAAGGCACCTGGGGTTTTAAATCAGATGTAAATACCCAGCACCGCATTTACCCCATACCTGTAGATGAAATCACGCTGAATCCAAAGCTGGTGCAGAATCCCGGCTACTAGCGCGGATTTTGTCTTGGCTCAGGATTACGCTGATTTTACTGATTAGCTGGATTTTTACTTTTTTGATTTTATAAAGGATTAAGGGAGATAGAAGCGGATATCGCTTTTATCTCCCTTAATTATTATCTAAAAATCCAAAAAAATCCAAAAGTAAAAATCCAGCTAATCAGTAAAATCAGCGTAATCCTGAGCCAAGACAAAATCCGCATCGCCGAAGGCGATCTTTTCCCTTTTGCGTAAGTCGTTTTCCTGATCCGATCATTACTCCCCGATTTCCTGCTGTATTTTTGTGAGATATAAATAATACCCCGGAGTCATTAACTATACATAGTCCATACATCCGTTGTTTGCCACCACCATTTTTCAAAGGTAAAGAGTGATGAATTAAGTCCTGACAGCGGCCGTAACCCGGTCGCTGGAGGCACAAACCCATAGGCCCATGTGTAATTACCAGACATTATACCACGGCGCTGCAGGATATGTGATCCGCTGCCCGCATTGCAAAGGCATTCAGTTAGCCTTTGGTACAACGGTTGTTAACCTTGATATCACCGAATTTGAGTGCTTCAAAAAGATGGTCAACCGGCTATCGGATGAACACTATCACACATCAGAAAATGAAAAGATGATTTGTTTGCCCCTGCCGGCGGATCATGTGATGATGTTGGTAACCCCTGCTGAAATAACTGCGCTGGCAAATATAACAGCGGAAGTACAGGCATTGATTGATGCCTATGATATCCTGGAAACATCCTCCGGATGCCAGTCTGCCGGCTAATGATAAATGCCGCCCCTTCTTTTTTGAAATGTATATAATCCCGGATCAGCGCGTGCTGTCATATTCCGCCTTCAGACGGAATATGACAGCACGCGCTGTTGTTTAACAACCGGGATGGCCACTTGTTCAGCCATGATCAAAATTGATTTTATGTGAACAAATGTGAAACGACTTGTGTTACCTATTACAATTGAATGATGACCATATTCTTCTTCTCATAATCCATATATAAATGAGTTGGTTACAGCATGCATTCCAGGAATATCCTGAACTGGCCGTATTTCTTACTTTGTCCGCAGGATTTTTTATAGGTAGCATACGGGTAGGGAAATTTTCGTTAGGATCCGTAACCGGTGTTTTGTTAACCGGAGTAATTGTAGGGCAGATGGACATACAGGTATCTGCCAATGTGAAGTCGGTCTTTTTCCTCATGTTCCTGTTTGCAGTAGGCTATAGTGTGGGACCACAATTTTTTCGTGGTTTGAAAAAAGATGGGCTGCCGCAGGTATTGTTTGCTGTACTTATGTGTGTTGTTTGCCTGGTGGCGCCGTGGTTGCTGGCGCTTGCCTGCGGCTATAACGTAGGGCAGGCCGCCGGTCTGATCTCCGGTTCACAAACCATTTCCGCTACTATGGGAGTGGCCTCTGATACCATTAACCAGTTAAATGTGTCTGCCGAACAAAAAGCTGCATGGATCAACGCCATGCCGGTATGTTATGCAGTAACCTATATCTTCGGAACAGCAGGTTCGGCGTGGTTACTATCCAGTATTGCTCCCATGATGATGGGCGGAATTGAAAAGGTAAGAGCTGCATGCAAAGAGCTGGAAAAAACAATGGGCGCCGGTGATCCCACACAGGATCCCGGCATGCGCTCTGCTTTTATCCCGGTTACA
Source organism: Chitinophaga sp. ARDCPP14 (assembly GCF_051362515.1). Taxonomy (NCBI): domain Bacteria; kingdom Pseudomonadati; phylum Bacteroidota; class Chitinophagia; order Chitinophagales; family Chitinophagaceae; genus Chitinophaga; species Chitinophaga sp. ARDCPP14. The sequence goes on from NZ_JBKIXB010000013.1 coordinate 166,340, forward strand.
TTCCGCGCCTATTTAATTGATGCATCATCCATTGCCGCAGGCAAATCAATACAGCAACTGGAAGGGGAATTGCTGCAACGCAATCACCGTCTGTTTGTAGAACGCATTCGCCGGAAAGACAAGAAGCTGGTGGAAGCCACGCCGGATTATGTAATTAATCCCGGTGATGAAATTGTACTCAGCGGCCGCAGGGAATTTATCCTCGGAGAAGAACAGGGTATCGGTAAAGAAATAGTAGATATGGAATTGTTGAACTTCCCCGTGGAAAATGTACAGGTATTTGTGATGAATAAAAACGTAGTTGGGAAAACAGTGAAAGCCTTACGTGCCATGGATTACATGCACGGTATCCCAGTGCAGAGCATCAGGCGCGCAGGAATCGCCATGCCAGTATATCCGGAGGCCGTACTGGAAAAAGGGGATCATGTGGAACTGGTAGGCTACAAAAAAGATATGGATAAAGCGGCCAAAGAAATCGGTTACGCGGATATTCCGACTGATAAAACTGATATGATTTTTGTGGGCCTTGGTATTGTGTTAGGGGGGCTTGTTGGCGCCATGAGCATTCATGTAGGAGGGGTGCCGCTCAGCCTGAGTACAAGTGGCGGCGCGCTCATAGCAGGACTGGTTTTTGGCTGGTTACGTTCACAGCATCCTGCCTTTGGCAGAATCCCGGAGCCGGCATTGTGGGTGATGAACAATGTGGGTTTAAATACTTTCATTGCAGTGGTGGGCATCACCGCAGGTCCCAGCTTTGTAGCGGGTTTCAAAGAAGTAGGGTGGGGACTTTTTTTAGTAGGTATTGCAGCTACAGCTATCCCGTTGTTATCCGGGGTGTTGATGGCTAAGTATATTTTTAAATTTCATCCGGCATTAGTGCTTGGTTGTACTGCAGGCGCCAGAACCACTACCGCTGCACTTTCCGCTATCCAGGAAGAAGTACAAAGCAACCTGCCGGCTCTGGGCTATACCATTACATACGCGGTGGGCAATACGCTGCTCATTATCTGGGGCGTGGTGATTGTGCTGCTGATGACCTGATGTTGTGAATAACTATTCATCATAAATGAGATACACCGTGACAGACACCCCTACCAGTTATTTACGTTTGGTCGTTTACGTTATATCCATTCTTTTGTGGGCGGCGCAGACACATGCACAAACAGATACTGCTGAAAACGGAAAGGGACTTACCCGTAACATGATTGAGGGCGGGAAAACGCAGGGCTTTCTTTTTACGGATGTAAAGGGCATCCGGCTGCAGTTTAGCGGATACGTGCAGGCGGATTTTATCCACGACTTCAGCGAAATCGGCAACATACATGCCATGCAGCCATCTACTATCACGGTGCCCACGTTGAGTGATGGCAACACGGCTTTTACCATCCGGCAGTCCCGTTTTGCTTTTTCCGCCTTTGGTGTTCCGGACGCCAAAGGGCGCACCCTCAAAGCCGTGCTGGAATTTGATCTCTGGGGTAATTTATCCGGTGCGCCAAGATTGCGCCATGCTTATATTCAACACGGCAAATGGATCTTCGGTCAGTATTGGAGCAACTTTATGGATGGTGATAACTGGCCTAACATCATGGATTACTGGGGGCCAAATTCCTATGTATGGACACGCCAGGTACAGCTGCGCTTTACACAGGCCATATCTGAATCAATGACTTTCTCCGTTTCCGCAGAACAACCCGGTGGCGATATTTCCATTCCTTCCACCTGGAGCAGCAAAACTATCTACCCGGATGTAACAGCCGCTTTTCAGAAAAACTTTGGAAAAAAGAATGCCAGCCATGTACGGCTCTCCGGCCTGCTGCACCCGATCGATTACAAGAACAGTGACGCAGATACGAAAACAAGTATAGGCGGCGCCTTTAATATCTCCGGAAATATTAATCTCGCTAAAAACGATGATGTGAAATTCCAGTTCGCTTATGGCAGCGGCTATGCAAAATACAGCGAAGATATCAGCGGGCAGGGATACGACGGATACGCAACGGCAGATGATAAAAGTATCAGTAACATCAGCATGCTGGCTACCTGGCTGTACTTCGATCATTTCTGGACAAAAAGTCTCGGATCTACTCTCGGGTATGGTTACCTGCAACTGAACACGCCGGATCTCGATATGCCTGTAGGCACACTGAAAGCAACGCACTATGGTTCTTTTAATACCACTTACTATTTCACTTCTTTCTTTAAAATAGCCGGTGAAGTACTGTATGGGAAAAGGGTGAATACGGATGATCATTCCGGCGATGATATCCGCGCTCAGTTCAGCGCATTCTTCAAATTCTGATCATCTGCATAAAAATAGAACGCTAAAGTTGCGCTTCTCCTGCTGCCCGCCCTGCCGGACGGCGGCGTAAGTCCCTGCTGGCTATGCTGTGGCTGTTTACCTGTTATTTTTCCCCGTTAATTCGTAAATTCATAAAACAAGTTATCACCTTAACATGTTTTAGAGCTATGGACGTAAAGGATTATTATAAGATTTTGGGGATAGAGAAAACGGCAACAGCTGAACAGATTAAGAAAGCCTACCGTAAACTGGCGGTAAAGTATCATCCGGACAAGAATCCCGATGATAAAGCCGCTGAAGATAAATTCAAAGAGATCAATGAAGCCTATGAGGTGCTGAGTGACGCTGAAAAGCGTAAGAAGTACGACCAGTTTGGCGAAAACTACAAGTATTACGAGCAGCACGGAGGCCGGCCGGAAGACTACGATTGGTCGCAGTACGGTGGTGGCGGCGGACAGCGTCGCACCTACTCTTATGGCAGCGGGGATATGGATGATATGTTCGGCGGCGGTGAAGGTAACTTCTCCGATTTCTTTGAACAGCTTTTTGGCAGCCGGTTTTCAGGCGCTGGCGGTGGCCGCCGGCAGCAGCAGGGCCCTGGCAGGGGCCGCGATGTGCAGGCAACCATGGAAGTATCCCTGGAGGATGCTTATACCGGTGCTACCCGCCAGGTAGAAGTGGGTGGCAGCAGGCTTAATATCAAGCTGAAGCCGGGACTGTACGAAGGCCAGGTGATCCGGTTAAAGGGAAAAGGGAACCCCGGCCGCAAAGGCGGGGAGAACGGCGACCTGCTCATTACCGTGCAACTGGCGCCAAACCCGCAATACGAGCTGAAAGGGAAAGATATTTATACAGATCTGGCAGTGCCTTTGTATACTGCCGTATTGGGAGGAAAGCTGACCGTAAACACACCGGGCGCTTCCCTGAATATGAATATTCCGGCCGGAACAGACAGCGGCAAGGTTTTTCGTTTAAAAGGCAAGGGGATGCCCGCTTACGACAACAGCGGAACAGCCGGGGATCTATACATCAAAGCAATGGTACATATACCGGCAAACCTCTCCGACAAGGAAAAAGAATTGTTTCAGCAACTTTCACAATTAAATGAGAATGGCCATGCTTAAACTTTTTGATTATCTGGAAGAAGTGATTTCCACAGAACGGATTTCACAACTCAATAACCCACGCCTGCTGTATACCGCCAGCGAAATTATGCAGGAAATGGGATATGGCCAGTCGGGCATGGAACAGGAGCCGCTCGACCGGGCCATGCATGCGTGTGCCGCCCTGAACATCCCGGTGGACTATAATTTCAAGAAAGTATACTGCTTCCGTGATGGGGAACTTACTACCGACTGGCAGTTATCGGAACTGGCTACTTACCTGTTCATGATCAACTGTAATCCGCTGAATCCTTTTGTGGCGAAAGCCCAGCTGATATTTATGATGAAAGACCGGGTATGAGAGATATCAACCGGACAGGCATCCTCATAGTAGTGATCATGGGCACCACTATGGCAGGGATAGACTCCAGTATTGTTAATATATCCCTTCCCGTTATGAGCAGGCAGTTTAACTGTACGCTCGACGAGATTGAATGGGTGATTACCGTATACATGCTCAGTTTTTCCGTATTGATGCCACTCACCAACTGGCTGAAAAACAGGATTGGCTTTTTCAATCTCTATATTGGCGCCATCTCCCTTTTTACGCTGGGATCTTTAATGTGCGCCTTGTCCACCAGCCTGGACAGCCTGCTTACCGCCCGGGTGATACAGGCGCTGGGAGGCGGCGCTATGGCGCCTACCTCTATGGCTATTATTTCCTACGTGTTCCCGGCGAGGGTGCGCGGTACAGTGCTGGGATGGTGGGGACTCGGTAACCTGGTGGGCCCTGCCATGGGGCCCACGCTGGGAGGTATACTCACTGAAAAGTTCGGGTGGCCTTCCATATTTTATATCAATCTTCCCATCGGTATCCTTACGGTGATCCTCGCCTTCCGTTACCTGGATGTACTGCGGAAGCAGCCGAAACTGAAACTGCCATTTGATCTTACCGGTTTTGTAATGCTCACCATATTCCTGGTTTGCCTGCAATATGGTGTGGCACGGGCAGAAGTAGTAGGGATCACTTCTCCCGAAATACTGGCTACACTGGGTGTGGCCCTGATTGCGTTTGCTGTTTTTATCTGGATAGACAAACATAAAAAAGAGCCGATCATTAACCTGGATCTTTTTGCCAATTATTCTTTTGTGAGTTGTATCCTCGTAACTATTTCGAGGTCGGCTGCGCTGTTCGGCGGCTTATTCCTGATGCCGTTCCTGCTACAGGAACAGATGGGTTTTTCAGAAGGTATGTCGGGGTTGCTGATACTCCCCAATTCCGTATTTATGGCGGCGATGATGCCTTTTGCAGGGCGCTGGTCCGATAAACACGGCTCCCGGGAGATATCCATGCTGGGGATTGTGTTACTGGCGGTATCTATGTACCTGTTTGCCCTGTTGGACAAAGGCAGTACTATTTCCGGCGTGATCATCACCATGACGGTGAGAGGGCTGGGCATGGGGCTTTTACTCGCCCCACTGAATGCCGCAACATTAAGCGCAGTACGGCCAAGCGAAGTAACAATGGCCTCATCTATCAGCACCCTGATGCAACAGGTGGGCGGCGCCATAGGCATCGCAGTGCTGGCCATTGTAACCCAGGCTGCCTACAATAAACATGTACTGGCCGGACAGGAAGGCCATTATGCCCATCACCTGGCACTGAAGCAGGGTTTTCATATTTCCCTTTTTATCCTGTTGATAACCCTCATACCCGCCTGGTTCCTTCCCCGCCGGAATGTGGTATTAAAAGATGCAGATGTCCACATTGACACCTGACTTTTTTAGTGCATGATTATTGGTGAGGATAGGTTAACTTTTCCGGCATTTATGATAACAAATGGTAAGAAGCACATATTGATGATCGACGACGACGAAGATGATTTTTTCCTTGTAAACTCTTTACTACAGGATATTTCGCCCGATCAATACGTTTTGCAGTGGGTTTCTTCCTACAAAGAAGGGTTGTTGGCAATTGAAGCACGCGCACACGATCTTTACCTGGTAGATTATCGCCTTGGCGCTCATACAGGTATTGATGTGTTGCATCATTTCCGCAACCTGGGATATAAAGCCCCCGTTATTTTATTTACGGGGAAGGGCGATTACCATATAGATAAGGAAGCCATGCTGGCCGGTGCGTCTGATTACCTGGTAAAAAGCGAGATCAACGCAGCCTTGCTGGAGAGGGCCATTCGTTACACCCTCGATAAATTCAGCCACCTCCTGGCCATTGAGAAAAGTGAAAAACGCTATTTCAGCATCTTCGAAAAATCCAATGATCTCATCCTGCTGGCAGACTGTGAGCATAAAATTGTGGCGGCTAACCCGGCTGCACTTAATGTATTAAAGTATGAGGAAGCGGAACTGTATAGCAGCCATCTCCAGGGCCTGTTTGCGGAAGAAGGAGTGATCAACGCTTTCCTCGACCAGTTGTGCAGCGATGAAGGTGTGGTGCAAAAGGAATATGTATTCCGCAGCAAATTGGGTCAACAGCTCGATGTAATGATCAACGCTTCGCTGCTGGATGAAAAAAAGCAGCTATACCTGTGCATTATCCAGGATATCACCGCCCGTAAACGGAAGGAAAGGGAAAAGCAGCAACAGGAAAAATTCGCGATTACCGGGCGCATTGCCCGCCTGATAGCGCATGAAGTCCGTAACCCGCTGACAAATATCCTGCTGGCGGTTTCCCAGCTTAAAACGGAGCCGGTGGCCGAAACAGAAGATGCGACCTTATACCTGGATATTATGGAGCGCAACTGCCATCGTATCAACCATCTGGTCACTGAATTACTGCAGTCCACCCGGATGTCGGAGCTGAATATGCTGCCACTGGGACTGAATATGCTGGTGGAAAAAGCGCTGCATCTTGCGGACGACAGGTTGCAGTTAAGCAACGTTAACGTGGTAAAGGAAATGTGCCAGCCTGATTGTATGATCCTGGCAGATGAAGACAAGATCCTCATCGCTTTTCTGAACATTATTATCAATGGCATTGAAGCCATGAAAGCCGGGGAAGGAAAACTTACCATCAATACATGGAAAGACGCGGAGAAAGTATTTATTCGTATAACCGATAACGGTAGTGGTATTTCCCCGCAGAACCTGGCGAAACTTTTTGAGCCCTTTTTTACCAACAAAACAAAGGGAACGGGATTGGGATTAACGGCTACCCAGAATATTATACTTCAGCATAAGGGTACGATTGCAGTAGATAGTATATTGGGAGAAGGGACTACTTTCCTGATTAGTTTTCCTATTGACGGAGAAAGCCAGAGTGAATAGACTACCGGCCGGTAAATGCCTTACAGCACTTACCGGCCGATGATATTATTTATCCTCTTCTTCTGCTTTGATGCCTGTTTGTGTAAACACGATCTTCCGTTGTTTGTACAGGTTGCCAATGGTCATTTTGAATGTTTTCTTGCTCATCCCAAAAAACTCCTGTATCTCTTCCGGTGTCGATTTATCATGATACGGCAGATAGCCATTGTTTTCCTGCAGTAACCGCATAATTTTCTCTGACTCGTCTTCTACTTTATTAAATCCGGGTTTACCCAGGATCACATCTATTTTATCGTCCTTGATCTGGCGGATGAAGCCCGGTAATTTGTCACCGATTTCAATGGTCCGGAATATTTCGTTGTGATGCAGGATACCGGTATGCAGGTTGTTGATGATCACCACGTAACCGATGTCGGTACGGCGGTAAATCACCAGGTTTACCTGGTCTTTTTCCTGTACGGTGAGGTTTTCATTGCTGAGGTAACGGTCAATCTTCTCTGTGGCAGCAAGGCGGCCGGTCAGCTCATCGATATATATTTTTACCAGGTATTCCTGTCCAGGCGCCATGCGGGTAAGCTGTTGGGAAGAGGCCACAAACAAGTCTTTCATCAGCCCCCAGTCCAGGAAAGCGCCCTGTTTGGTAACGCTCACCGCTTTCAGCATCACAATATCCCCTGCAATCCCGTAGGGGCGCTGGGTAGTGGCAATCAGGCGGTTTTCGGAATCATGGTAAAGAAATACTTCCAGTTCATCGCCTACACGGGTACCGTCGGGTACAAACCTTGTGGGTAACAGGATCTCCTGTTCTACGCCTTCGAGGTACACACCAAAATCAGCTTCTTTTTTCACCCTTAACAGGTTGTATTCACCCACCTTTATCATAAAAAACGATTAATTGTCAGGCTGCAAGTTACTTATAGATTGCCGGATTGCGAGAATCATATTCTGCTTACTTTTGTAAGCATCAGATACCGGGCAGTATTGGTAATTCCCCGGTATCCGGTCTTAAACCAACCAAACTATCTTATGACGATTTTATTATTCACCCTGATCCTCCTCGGCGGGGCCTTTTTGGCTGGGCTGCTGGGATCGCTGACCGGCTTAGGCGGGGGCGTTGTGATCATCCCGTTACTAACACTGGTATTTCATACCGATATCCGGTATGCCATTGGTACCGCTTTGGTAGCCTCCATTGCCACTTCTTCCGGCTCAGCGGCTGCTTATGTAAAGGAGGGCATTACCAATATCCGGCTGGGCATGTTCCTGGAAATAGCCACAACCACGGGCGCCGTTGTGGGCGCACTGATAGCCGTATATATGCCCACCAATATCGTAGCCATTATTTTCGGACTGGTCCTCATTTTCTCGTCCGTAATGTCTTTTCGCAAGAAAATGGAGTTTCCGGCAGGGCATAGCGACAGCAAAGCAGCGGAGCAGCTGCGGCTCAACGGAAGCTATCCCTCCGACGGTGAGATGGTCAATTACAAAGTGCATCATGTACCAGGGGGCTATTTTATGATGACCTTCGCCGGCATCATGTCCGGATTGCTGGGCATCGGCTCCGGCGCGCTGAAAGTGATGGCAATGGACAATATTATGCGTATTCCTTTTAAGGTGTCTACCACCACCAGTAACTTTATGATCGGTGTTACCGCTGCTGCCAGTGCAGTGGTATATCTGCAACGGGGATATATTTCTCCGGGCCTGTGTATGCCGGTAGTACTGGGAGTGCTGGCAGGCGCCTTTGCGGGCTCCCGTTTGCTCACACGCGCCAATGTAAAAGGGTTGCGTATAGTCTTTAGCGTAGTAATCGGATTGCTCGCTTTACAGATGATCTATAATGGGATAACCGGAAAATTATAAACGATGAAACAGGCACTCGCAAAGTATTTCCGGGATAAGGATATCCAACAGCTCATCGGCAAACAACTGCGTATAGGCGTAATTGTTTCCAGCATCATCGTATTTATCGGTGGTGTCATTTACCTCGTCCGTCATGGCCATGAACACCCCTCCTATGGCGACTTTACCGGTGTAAGAGAAGGTTTAACCACCCTGCCCGGCATCTGGCAGGGTGTAATGGAAAATAAAGGCATGAACATCATCCAGCTGGGCATCGTATTATTAATTGCCACGCCTATCATCCGTATAGCCTTTTCCGTTATAGCCTTTTTAATAGAGAAGGACTACCTGTACGTAGGCATCACACTCCTGGTACTGGGTATCATCCTATTCAGCATGCTGGGCGGGTTAGCGGGGTGAGCGGATTTTGTCTTTCTCAGGATTACGCTGATTATACTGATTTTTTGGATTTTGTTTTTTGGGATTTTATAAAGGATTGGGGGAGATATCAGCGAATATTTTTAAAGATTAGGGAAGATAAAAGCAAAATATCCGCTGCTGTCTTCCCTGATCTTTAAAAATCAAAAACAAAATCAAAAAAAACAAAATCCCAAAAATCAGTATAATCAGCGTAATCCTGAGAAAGACAACCTTCGCTACAGGGTTACCGCAATTACCGCGTCAATAGGGTCCGATGGTGTTGCAGGAACGGAGATGACGAGGTCCTCTGCGTTGCCGGTGGTGGAGAGCTGCTGGCCGTTTGCCAGCAGGCGGGCGCTGTTTACTTTTCCTTTTATACCAGGAACATGCAGTTTGCCATCGGTTGGCCAGTTGAAAACGTGCAGGTATAGCGTGGTGGTGGCTCCTTTTATTTTTTGGGTGCAGCGGCCCCATTCCAGGGGTGGCAGCGGGCTGCCTTGTGTGCCGTATATGGAGGCGCCATTTACTTTCATCCATTGGCCAATTCCTTTCAGCGCGGTAAGACTGCCCTCGGGGAATTGTCCCAGCGCATCAGGGCCTACGTTGAGGAGGTAGTTGCCGTTTTTGGAGGCGATGTCTGCCAGGTTTCGTATAAGCGTTTCCGTGCTTTTCCATTTTGGGTCGTAGTCTTTATATCCCCAGGTGCCGTTCATGGTCATGCAGGTTTCCCAATCCCTGCCATCCAGCTCCGACTGGTTGGGGATCTTTTGCTCCGGTGTTTTATAATCGCCCGGGAAGTTGGGTCTTCTTAAGCGATCGTTTGTAATGATATTGGGTTGCAGCTTCAGCACCTCCTGTAGTTGTTGTGCGTATTCATCAGTCATATTGGTAGGGGTGTCCCACCACAGCACGGCTACTTCGCCGTAGTTGGTGAGGAGTTCCTTTACCTGGGGCACGGCTACTTTAGTGATGTAGTCCGACATGGTAGCGGAGGTTTGCAATGGGTCCCAGTGGCCGGTGTGCGCCTGGGTATAAGCATCTATTTTGGCGGAATCAGGGTTGGGCCAGCCTTCGGTGGCCACTTTGCGGGCCGCGGCGCCACCGGGGTTGTTCCAGTCCTGCGCCTGGGAATAATAGAAGCCGAGTTTGATACCGTATTTCTTGCAGGCGGCAGCCAGCGGCTTCAGTACATCTTTACCATAAGGAGTGGCATCCACAATATTCCATTTGCTGGCGGCAGATTTGAACATAGCAAAGCCGTCGTGGTGCTTGGCGGTGATGACGATATACTTCATGCCTGCATCCCGGGCTGTTTTTACCCAGGCGTCGGCGTCGTATTTAACGGGATTGAATTGTTTGGCGTATTGCTGGTATTCCAGTACCGGTATTTTGCCGCGGTTCATGATCCATTCGCCGCCGCGGCCTACCTGGTGGCCTTTATAGTTGCCGGCCAGTACGGCGTAGTCGCCCCAATGGATAAACATGCCAAAGCGGGCTTCGCGCCACCATTGCATGCGCTGGTCACGGGTAAGTGTGTGCTGTGCATGAAGAGAAGCTGCGGGTAACAGCACCATCAGGAATAGCGTGAGTTTTTTCATAAACGTCATGTGGAAAGTATTGTCGGTTATGCAAACGATTGCAAAAAGGGTTTAAAAATAAGCGCTTATCGCGCTGATCTTTATTCAATTCACATAAATGTCTATAAAAAAACTGGTCCGGAATGGGCTGATTTTACCGGAAACTGGTATTTTTTTAGTTGGATATTTTATTCCGGGAGAAGGAATAAAATATCCAACTATTGGAGGAATATTATTGCGCCATTTCCATTTCGTCGAGTTCCAGCACCTGGGTAGTCCAGGTACGCAGCTCATCGCAGAGGGCAGGGTTATTCAGGAGCGACTGTCCGTAGGACGGGATCATTTTCTTCAGTTTGATCTGCCATGCTTCGGTTTCAACGTCTTCGTTAAAGCAACGTTTCAGCAGGTTCAGCATGATGGATACTGCAGTAGATGCACCGGGAGAAGCGCCCAGCAGCGCTGCAATGGAGCCATCAGCAGCACTTACCACTTCGGTACCAAATTCCAGGATACCGCCATGTTCAGGATCTTTTTTAATCACCTGTACACGTTGTCCGGCAATTTCAAGTTCCCAGTCTTCCATTTTAGCTTCGGGGAAGTATTCCCTTAACGCCTCCAGCCGGTCTTCCGGCTTCTGTCTTACCTGTGCAATCAGGTATTTGGTCAGCGGAATATTATCCAAACCAGCAGACACCATGGGTACAATGTTGTTGGCTTTGATGGATAAAGGGAGGTCCATGAAAGAACCATTTTTCAGGAACTTGGTGGAGAACCCGGCATAAGGGCCAAACAGCAAGGCTCTTTGTCCATCTATCATGCGGGTATCGAGATGCGGAACCGACATAGGAGGCGCGCCTACAGAGGCTTTGCCATATACTTTTGCACGGTGCTGTTCAATTATTTCAGGATTATTGCAACGCAGCCATTGTCCGCTTACCGGGAAACCGCCGAAACCTTTTCCTTCCGGAATGTCCGACTTCTCCAGCAACGGCAGGGAACCGCCGCCGGCGCCAATGAATACGAATTTAGTGTTGATGGATTGTCTTTCACGTGTACCACGGTTTTTTACCTTGATGGTCCAGCTGCCGTCGTCTTCCTTTTTAAAGTCACGCACATCATGGTTAAAGTGCATGCTTACACCATCCATTTTTGCGAGATGATTAAACAGGGCACGGGTTAATGCGCCAAAGTTCACGTCTGTACCCATTTCCATGTGGGTAGCCGCTACTTTCTGGGAGGCATCGCGGCCTTTCATTACCAGGGGCATCCAGTTTTTCAGCTTTTCCGGATCTTCAGAATACTCCATCGTTTTAAACAGATGGCACTGTTGCAGGGCATTGTAGCGCTTTCTGAGGTAATCCACATTCTCTTCTCCCCAAACAAAACTCATGTGGGGAACAGCCTGTATAAAATTGTGCGGATTGGAAATGATGTTATTTTCTACCAGGTAGGACCAGAACTGGCGGGATACTTCAAATTGCTCTGCAATGTTCACCGCTTTTTTAATGTCTACTGATCCATCCTGTTTCTGTGGCGTGTAGTTCAACTCGCAAAATGCAGAGTGTCCTGTGCCCGCATTGTTCCATGCATCGGAACTTTCTGCAGCTGCCACATCCAGTCGTTCAAAAATTGCAATGGTTAACTCAGGTTCCAGCTCTTTCAGGAGCATTCCAAGTGTTGCGCTCATGATCCCGGCGCCGATTAAAACCACATCCGGACCTGTTCCAGCTGTACTCTTGCTTCTAAACATAACCCCATTTTTATTCGAGGTGCAAAGTTACAATCAAAACACTTATGCAGGGAGAATAAATTGATTGTTTACTACACTTTAACAATACTATTACAATTCTTTCTGAACGGATTGAAAGTTTTGAATTTCTCGTTGCGTATATATAAATTTATATTTTGGTTAAGCATTTGGCAATGAAATAATTGACTGCCCGGAAAGTTTATTTTTATTTTATGATGAACAGACGCCTGTTTTTAAAAGGAGTATCCGCAGCAGTAGTGATTTCTGCCTGCGGTAAAATAGTAAAGGCCGTAACGCCCCGGCACTTCGACAGTAAAACCGTTTTCCGCTTTGCGGTCGGGTCCGACTGGCATTACGGCGAGCCTAAAACCAATTACGACCAGTATTTCCTGGATCTGCAAACCGCTTTTAACCAATACCAGCACCAGTATCCCTGCGAGTTTTTTACGCTCAACGGAGATATTATCCACAACGATCCCGCCCTGTTGCTGCCTGCAGCCGCCAAATTGAAGCAATTGCATCCCAAGTTGCTGGTTACCCATGGTAACCACGACATGGTGCCGGCTGCTGCCTGGGAACAGGCCTGGGGAATGCCGCTCAACCACGATATGGTAATGGGTAACCATGTTATTCTCCTCGGTAATACCGCCGATGAGAAAGGAAAATACATCTGCCCCGATGTTGATTGGTTCACGCAAAAGCTCGAACAATATAAAACCGCTCAAAATATATTCATCTTCTTACATATTACCCCGGTAAAATGGACAGATAACGGGCTGGATTGCCAGGATTTTCAACAGCTCATCCGGAAGTATCCGAATATCAGGGCCATCTTCAACGGGCATGACCATGATCAGGACAGCGTAAAAATGCTCGATAACTGCCCCATCCCATTCCTGTTCGATGGTCACGTAGGCGGCAGCTGGGGAGTTGGCTATCACGGTTTCCGGGTAGTGGAGTTAAAGGAAGACGGCAGCCTGCTCTCTTTTATTATGAACCCGCTGAAAAGACAGAACGAAAGGGTTTTTCCGAAAGTTTAGCTATTTTGCCGGTCCAATCGGGATGCTAAAAGAAAATCTATGCTGGAGGAACTTGAAAAAGACTACGGATTTACCTATCCTACGCTCTATAAACAATTATATAAGGATGGTATGCTGAACTGGGGTGAGTTTGGGGAAGACTGGCTGGATAAAGTATACCCTGCTATTAAAACTGCACCGCCTTTACTGCTATACGCCAACGATCTCGAAATAATGGCCCTGCCTACGGTGGATGAAGAAATGGACGAAGGGCTGCTCTTTGCAGATCCTGTACACCAGTTCGTTCCCTTTGCCATGAGCGGCGCCGGCGATTGGTTCGCCTTTTACTTCAACCTGCAAAACGGCGACGATGTGCCCATTGTACAGGTGTTTCATGATTCCAATGAAGCCTGCATCCTGGCTAAAAACCTGCAGGACTTTATTTTTTTACAAATGCTGGAAGCAGTAACAGACCTGGATCCCAGGAATCCTTCGCTGATTGCACATGGTAACATGAAAGAAAACTGCCGCAACTTCCTGCGCACACATGCACCTTACCTCACACCACGCCAGGCAGGTATTATAGAGGCAGTATATGATTTTGGAAGATTGACCAATGTGGCCCTGCACGAAATTGTAGAGAAAGAAATGAGCTTTGAATGGCTGGACAGCAGCTTCCCTTACCAGACAAGAGGATAACAAACCGGCTAAAAATGTTGGGGATAAAATCACATTTTTAGCCGGCCCCGCTTATTTTAATCTTTATAAAAATCTATCAGCGAGCCGAAATACTGCTCATTCCAGCCGGCAATAATATCTTCATAAGCTTCGTCCGGAATATTCACATGCTTCAACTCCACATCTGTTCCTTTTGGAGATGGATGCAGTTTGATGGTGACAATGGATGGATTTTCCTCTTCTTCCTCTTCATCGTCCATAAAATACCATTGCTGCACAATCTTTTTGTCCTGCTCAAATTCCAGGTTTTTACCCACAATACTTCCTTCCCATAAAGCGAATTCAGAACCCGGCTCTGTCGACATTTCAGCTACTTCGCCTGTCCACAGCTGAATGGTGGCGGGATTGGTGAGTGCCGCATATACTTCTTCAGGCGGGGCCGCGAGTATAAAATGTTTTTTGTAATCTTTCATGGTTTCAAAGCTACTGAATTGATGAATTATTATTTACTTTTCTATAAAAATTGAGCATATGCAACTAACCAAACTGATCCCGAATATCTTTTATTCGGATATGAATGTGGGTTTGCAGCTATTTGTGGATACGCTGGGCTTTTCTGTGGCATACCGTGATGACAGCGGGGAACAGCCGTTTTGCATCATCAAGCGGGACAACCTGGTGATTCACCTGATTGAAAGTCATGAATGGGCGATCAAGGACAGGCCGGAAATACGACTCGAAACCGATGACATAGAAGCAGCATATGCACTGGTGAAAGGAAGTCACCCTGAGTTACTACACCCCAATTTACCGGAGATCAAACTCCAACCCTGGGGAGCACTGGAATTTGCCCTGAGAGATACAGAAGACGTGTGCGTGATTCTCCAGCAACCTTCCTGATTGTTCATTTCCGGGCATTTACCGTCCATTTCCGGACAAAAGAAGACGAATACTTCCCTTGTAACCCTTTGTGGATAAGGCCATGCAACTATGGCGGTCTTCTTGTGTCTTTAAGGGCGTCCATCAAATCCGCCTTGCCATGATCAGGAATTATTTGAAAATAGCTTTCAGGAACCTGTTGAAGAACAGGGGCACCTCCTTTATCAACATCTTCGGCTTATCTGCCGGCATGGCGGTAACCATGCTCATAGGACTATGGATCTGGAATGAATTGTCGTACGATAAGTACCACGCTAATTACGATCGTATTGCCCAGGTATGGCAACGGATGTCGAAGGGCGACGAGGCGGGCGCTTTTAATTCAACCCCCATTCCCCTGGCAGCCGCTTTGCGGACCTCCTATCCCGACGATTTTAAGCAGGTGGTAATTATGGCAGATGGCACACATACCATTGCTGCAGGAGAAAAAAAATTTACCCGGACCGGCATTTTTTCAGAACCCGGCGGCCCTGAAATGCTTTCCCTGAAAATGCTGAAAGGCACCTATAGTGGCCTGAAAGAACAAGCATCCGTACTCCTGTCTGCCCGGTTAGCAACAGCTTTGTTTGGCGACAAAGATCCAATGGACCAGCTGGTGAAGATGGATAACAACCGTAACCTCGTGCTGAAAGTAACGGGTGTATATGAAGACCTGCCCGAAAATACTTCTTTCAGTAGCACTGACTATATTGCGCCATGGTCGCTGTTTATAAATAACTGGACCTGGATAGGCGACGCGAGAGACAAGTGGGACTTCAACATGACGAAACTGTTTGTGCAGTTGGCAGATAACGCGGATATGGACAAAGTATCAGCAAAAATAAGCCAGGTAGCAACACCGCATTTAACCCTCGAGCCTGGCCTGAAAGAGGAATTATTCCTGCACCCGATGCGTAAGTGGCATCTGTATTCTTCTTTTGAAAATGGCGTGAATACCGGCGGGCAAATACGTTATGTGAAGTTATTTGGCCTGATAGGCTTGTTTGTGTTAATGCTGGCCTGTATCAACTTTATGAACCTGAGCACCGCGCGGTCTGAAAAGCGGGCAAAAGAAGTAGGCATCCGTAAGGCCATTGGTTCTATGCGCCGGCAGCTGATCTGGCAGTTCTTAAGTGAATCGGTGCTGGTGGCATTCTTCTCTTTTGTGTTATCCATATTGATTGTGTTAATAGTGCTGCCCTGGTTTAACCAGGTTGCCAACAAACATATTGGGGTATTATGGGGCAGTCCGGTGTTCTGGCTCATTGGCCTGGGATTTAGTTTGCTCACCGGCTTACTGGCAGGCAGCTACCCCGCGCTGTATCTATCCTCGTTTCAGCCACTAAAAGTATTGAAAGGCACTTTCCGCGCCGGCCGCTTTGCTGCTGTGCCCCGTAAAGCGCTGATCGTAGTACAGTTCACCGTATCCATTATTTTAATTATCGGCACCATTGTTATTTACCGGCAGATTCAGTTTGCGAAAAACCGTCCTGTAGGATATACCCGTAACGGCCTGCTTTCCATACAAATGACCACCCCGGAGATCTATAGGAACTATAAGATCATCAAGAATGAATTGGAAGGTTCGGGTATGGTCACCGCTGTATCGGAGTCGCAGGGGCCACTCACCGACATATGGGCCGGCGCCGGCGGTTACAAGTGGAGAGGACAGCGATCTGACCAGGAAGACGGTTTTGCTGTAATTGGCGGCAGAATGGGTTATGGCAAAACAGTTGACTGGCAGTTTATTGCAGGCCGGGACTTCTCCGAGCAATTTGCTTCCGATTCTATGGGAATAATTTTGAATGAAGCAGCTGCCAAGTACATGGGATTTGATAATGCTGTAGGTGAAATTATACGTAAGGATAGCCTCGAGTATCATGTACTCGGCGTGGTGCATAATATGATCATGGCTTCTCCTTATGAAGAAGTAAGACCGGCTATTTATTACCTTTTGAGTGAACCCGGCAATTTTGTAAACATCCGGATCAACCCGGACGTGACCACTGGTAAAGCGATGGCAGTGATACAGCAAGTAATGCAGAAATATAACCCGGCTGCACCATTTGAATATAAATTTGCCGACGAAGAATACGCAAAGAAATTCAGTGAAGAAGAACGCATCGGGCAACTATCCACCTTCTTCGCTATACTTGCTATCATGATCAGTTGTTTGGGTTTGTTTGGCCTTGCTTCTTACCTCGCAGAGCAACGTACTAAAGAGATAGGTATCCGTAAAATAATGGGCGCCTCTGTATTCCAGTTGTGGAAAATGTTGTCGAAAGATTTTGTGATACTGGTCAGTATTTCCTGTTGCCTTGCGATTCCGGTAGCCTGGTATTGCCTGGACAGATGGTTGCTGCAGTACGAATACCACACCACCATAGTATGGCAGATATTTGTGTTCACCATGTTGGGAGCCTTACTGATAGCGCTGCTCACCGTAAGCTACCAGGCCGCAAAAGCAGCACTGTCGAACCCGGTGAAGAGCCTGCGGGCAGAATAATTTTTCTTTTCCCTGTGCGGTAAAAAAGGTATTTTTATTGAATATCCTCAACCCGCTTTTGAATAATGAAAAACGTCCGGCTGTTTGCGGCATACCTGTTATTCTTATTGTGCGTAGCTGCCTGTAGCCATGCACAGGCGCCTGCCGCATGGATACGCATCAACCAGCTCGGCTATCTTCCCGGTGGCGTTAAAGTAGCCGTTTGGGGCGGCAAAGGAAGCATGCAGCCACGCACCTTTCAACTGGTGTCGGCGGTTACCGGTAAAGTTGTTTTTACAGCCGGTACAGGTACACCTTTCGGCGCCTACGGCCCGTTTGATCAAACCTATCGGCTGGACTTCTCCGCGTATTCATCTCCCGGGAAATATTACCTGAAAACAGATAGTATCATTTCTCCTGAATTTCGTATAGGCGATAACGTGTACGCGCGTACGCCAGACTTTTTGCTGCGTTATATGCGGCAGCAGCGAAGCGGGTTCAATCCCACGCTCAAAGATTCCTGTCACACGCACGACGGCTACACCATGTACGGTCCTATGCCAGACAGTACGCATATCGACGTAACCGGTGGTTGGCATGATGCCACCGATTACCTCCAGTATGTAACTACTTCTGCCAATGCAGCCTTTCACCTGCTGGCAGCTTACCGCGATTTTCCGGGTGTTTTTGGAGATAGCTACTCAGCCAATGGCCTGCCGGGCAGCAATCATATCAGCGATGTGCTGGACGAAGCAAAATGGGGCCTCGACTGGCTGTTGAAAATGCATCCGTCGGATAACGTGATGTTTAATCAGTTAGCCGACGACCGCGATCATCATGGTCTTCGCCTGCCCGGTGAAGATAACTTTTATGGCAAAGGCTTTGAACGACCCGTATATTTTTGCACAGGAGAACCGCAAGGTTTAGGTAAATACAAAAACAAAAGCACCGGCGTAGCTTCTACGGCAGGAAAGTTTTCCAGCACTTTCGCGCTGGGATATGATCTGCTGAAAACAACTGCGCCTGCCTATGCGCAGCTGCTGAAAACCCGGGCTTTGTCTGCCTGGAAAATGGGAAGAAAACAACCCGGCGTATGTCAAACGGCGTCGGTACTATCGCCCTACATTTATGCAGAAGATAACTGGACCGATGACATGGAGCTGGCCGCTGCACAACTGTACCAGATCACAAAAGAAACGGAATACCAACAGGCGGCCACCGGCTATGCCGCGCAGGAAGAAGTAACGCCATGGCTGGGCGCCGATACCGCTCATCATTACCAGTGGTATCCGTTCATCAACCTGGGGCATTATGCGTTGGCCCAGCAAAGCAACCGTGCAGAAAAGGAGCGTCTCACCAGTTATTATGAAACCGGTATCCAGCGGGTGTGGAACAAAGCAAAGCATAATGCTTTTTATCGCGGTATACCATTTATCTGGTGCAGTAATAACCTGACTACCGCCTTTGCCATCCAGTGTTACTGGTACCGGCAACTCAGTCATAAAAATACTTTTGCTGCCCTGGAGCAGGCAAACATCGACTGGCTTTTTGGCTGTAACCCCTGGGGCACCAGCATGGTATACGGGTTGCCTGCAAACGGCGATACACCTGCTGATCCGCACGCCGCCTTCTCCGCTGTTGGCCACTACCCGGTAGATGGCGGACTGGTAGACGGACCTGTGTATACCAACATCTACAAAAATCTCATCGGCATCCGGTTGTCGAACCCCGATGAATATGCTATGTTTCAAAGTGACCTCGCCGTGTATCACGATGATGTTGGCGATTACAGCACCAATGAGCCCACCATGGATGGCACGGCTTCCCTGGTGTACCTGCTGGCAGCAAAAGCACAGGAAGAGGCCGGGAAGCGGCAATACGATCATGGTGGATTAATCCGCGGAGATAGCAGCAAAAAACAATTGACACTTGTTTTCACAGGAGATGAATATGCGGACGGCGCGCAGGTAATCCGCAACACATTGCAGCAACAGCATGTAAAAGCGGCATTCTTTTTCACCGGCAGATTTTATCAGCAACCCGCTAACCAGGCGCTCATCCGGCAGCTGAAAGCAGACGGGCATTACTTAGGAGCGCACGGCGATCAGCACCTGTTGTATTGCGACTGGCAAAACAGGGATAGTTTGCTGGTTACAAAAACACAGTTCCTCGACGACCTACAGGCCAATTATAAAAAAATGGCAGCAGCAGGAATTTTAAAAGAAGCTGCCCCCTGGTTTTTGCCTGCGTATGAATGGTACAATGACAGCATCGCTGTATGGACTGCCACAGCGGGTTTGCAGCTGATTAACTTTACACCAGGCACCCGTTCCAATGCAGACTATACCTATCCGGCGCTGGGAAAGCAATACCGTACCTCAGCAGAAATTTATCAATCCATTCTGCAATATGAAGCAAACCGTCCCGGCGGTTTGAATGGCTTCCTGTTGCTGCTGCATATAGGCACGGATCCCCGCAGAACAGATAAATTTTACAAACAGCTGGGGGCATTGATCACGGCGCTGAAGCAGCGGGGATATCATTTCAATCCGCTGGCACAGGTGCTGCAATAACATTAATGGTCCTTTTGGTGACCTGCCAATTTTTAGCGAACTTAAAGTATTGATAAACACATAAATGCGAGAATTGAATCAAAACAAAGACAACCAAAATTAGAAACGGTAGTTAGTATGCTACCCATGACTGTAATCGACCAAACTTAAACCCGCTAAATTTTTTCTATGAGCTTGTTTCTATTGAAGATGGCTAAAGGCCGGTCCTTTTTGCTATTCCTGTTCATGAACGTGCTGGCCGTTGCTACCTATGCCCAGGTAAAAATTTCAGGCCAGGTAACGGATAACCAGCAATCTCCTATTCCCGGCATCACGGTAGTAGTGAAGAATTCAAAACTGGGCGCCAAAACAGATGTGGACGGACGTTATACCATCAGCGGCAACCTGCCGCCCGGCAATTACACACTGGGTTATTCAGGTATTGGCTTCGCACCCGGTGAGCGGGTGCTGGTAATAAGCGCCGGCAACACCACCTATACGCAAAACATTCAACTGTCGGCAGAAGTGTCCAAACTGGATGAGATCGTGGTAACCGGTACCTCCGAAGGAACCACGCGCCGGCAGCTGGGTAACTATATCAGCACGGTGAAAGCTGATGAACTGAGTAAAAGCGGCTCGGGTAACGTGCTGGCAGCCCTGCAGGGTAAAACTGCCGGTGCACAGATTTCCCAGAACTCCGGGGATCCGGCAGGCGGCATCTCTGTAAAACTCCGTGGTATCAGTACCATATCAGGTTCTACAGAACCTTTGTATATCATCGACGGGGTAATCATTGATAACTCTACTACGCGTGTAACCAATGCTGATCCGAGCTACGGCGTTGGAGGAACAACCGATCCGGCAGGTGGCGCAGGCAATAACTTCGTAGGTAACGTAGGGCAAAGCCGTATCTCTGATATTAACCCGGCAGATATTGAACGCATAGAAGTACTGAATGGCGCTGCTGCGGCAGCCATCTATGGTTCCCGCGCCAACGCCGGTGTTGTACAGATCTTCACTAAAAGAGGCAGCGCCGGAGCACCGGTGGTTAATTTTTCCACCAGTTTTTCCGTGAATCAACTGCGTAAAAAACTGGACGTGAATCAGGCCCCGGTAAAGTTTGGCGGATCTCCGGACGATTCCACACAAAACATCCTGACTCCTGCTATCGTGAGTAAAACACCGGTAAACAGGTACGACTACCAGGATTATATTTTCCGCACCGGCGTAGGAACGGATAATAATATATCCGTGGCCGGTGGCAAAGACAAAACAAAATACTACGCATCCGGCAGTTACTTTTATAACCAGGGAATTATCAATAAAACAGATTTCAGCCGGTTCAGTTTCCGCTTAAACCTCGATCAGGAGCTGGCCAGCTGGATAAGCTTCAATGCCAGTTTGAACTATGTTTACAGCAAAGCAAATGAAAAACCTGATGGCAATACCTTCTATTCTCCTATGAATGGCGTAACCATCATCGGTAACTACTATGATATACAAAAGCGTAACGCCTTAGGTCAGCTGATGAAAGTAGGAGAACGCGGCCGCGTAAACCCCGTGTCTATCATGGAGGATTTTAAACAGCAGCAACATGTAGGCAGGGTGATTGCCGGCGCCGGCGTCAAGCTGCGGCCAATCAAGAACCTTACGGTAGATTACCGGCTCGGTATCGACAACTATAACCAGGAAGGCACCACCTTCATGCCCGCATTCGCTTACTTTGTAAGTCCTGGTTTTTACGGCGGCGGTCCTACCCTGGACCCTGCGCAGAATGGTTATGCCAGCGCCGGTAATAATAATTCCTTTCTGATCAACCACGACCTCAATGCTACCTATAACTGGGATATCAATGATAAACTCAGTTCGGTAACACAGGTGGGCTACTCTGTGCAATACCAGCGCATGCACTACACCCTGGAACAGGGAAGAGGGCTGCCTCCTTTTGTGCAAACAGCAGATAAGGCCACTACTATTATTCCCGGTGCAGATCAACGGACGGAGTTATCTGTTTCCGGAGAATATATCCAGCAGAATTTTAAATACCGCAACCAGCTGTTTCTTACCGGCGCCCTGCGTGTGGATGGATCATCCGTATTTGGGGTAGATGAAAGGAACCAGTTATATGCTAAACTCAGTGGTAGCTATGTGATATCCGGCACAGATTTCTGGGAAAAATCATCCGTGGCCGGATGGTGGAACCTGTTGAAATTAAGAGCGGCCTACGGCGAATCCGGTAACTTAACCGGTATCCCCGCATATGGCCGTTACAATACCTATGCTGCCACAGCCTTTATAGGCGCCGCTGCTTTCCAGTCGCCCTCCACCTATACAAACCCGGATGTGAAACCGGAGAAGCAAAAGGAACTGGAAGTAGGTACGGACCTGGCGTTCTGGAATAATCGTATAGGCTTATCCGTTAACTATTATAAGAAACGTGTTGAAAACCTGTTAATCAGCCGCGCAGTGGCCCCCACCAAAGGCTACTCTTTTTACCAGGATAATATCGGTACACTGGAAAACACCGGTGTGGAAGTAGTGTTGAATGTAATGCCGGTGAAGACGACTAATTTCAACTGGAACCTGACTGCTATCTATAACCGTAACCGCAATAAAGCGGTGGATATCGGACAATCGCTGATCCTCTATAACACTGTAGGCGGCGCTCCTGTGGGCATTGCCAATGGAGAGCCGATCGGCTTTTTCTATGGTACCTTCTTCGCCAGGGACGAAAGTGGTAATCTCCTGAAAACACCTGCCGGCATACCGGTTACGGAAGCAGGCAAACAAAATTCACCACTAACGTATACGGTTGCACGTGATCCGGCTACCGGGTTGCCGCCAACAACAGGCGTTACGGCATTGAATAAAAAAATAGGTGATCCTAACCCCGATTGGACCGGCACACTTACCAATGATTTCCAGTATAAAAAACTGGGTCTTCATATACAGATAGACGCTGTGCAGGGTGGCGATGTATTCAATGCCGACTGGCGAACCAGGCAAGGTGTTGATAACGGAAAGGTAGCTGAACAGGAGGATCTCGGGTTGCTTCCACGCGGTTTTGTAGCGGGCAATTACAATATACAGGAATGGAGAATTGATGACGGCTCCTTTGTGAAGCTGAGGGAAGTTGCCTTCAGCTATAGCTTTGGCAAGCTGAAAGGACTCAGTGATTTAACGATAAGTGTTGGCGGCAGGAATTTGATTTCCTGGGACAACTACAAAGGATACGATCCGGAATTAAATGCGGCAGGACAAAGTACCGTATTGCGCGGAATTGATTTTGGCGCCGTGCCGGTGCCCCGGAGTTATAACCTGGCTATCCGCGCAAAATTTTAATCACAAAAAAAGAGCTATTATGAAACGATATATGCAATATAGTATCCTCGCCATCGCTTTGTTCTGCATTTTCACCGCCTGTAAGAAAGATTACCAGGATCCATCGGGACCTTCATCAGAACAGGCTTACAGCTCGCCCGCTACGTTGGCGAATGCAGCAGTGGGCCTGCAGGCATGGTATGCAAAAGATCGCACAGGGTTGTTATACACCACGGTTACTTCCGGCAGTTTGCTATTGGGAGAAACCTTTGTAACCAACCCGGGTAACGCAGATGAAGGGCAGATCGCCGCAGGAGGGAATAAAATCCTGACCACCAACGTGGTAGTTACTGGTATGTGGAATGTATCTAATAAGATCAGGTATGAAGCCGATAGCATTTTACGCCGTACCGGCGTTGTTGTTGCCGATAAAAGCTTTGCCAGTGGCCTTATTGGTTATACCACTATTTTTAAGGCCCTCGCCCTGGGCGTGCAGGCGAATTTCTGGGAGCAGGTACCGGAAAATACCGGTACCCCTGTGTCATCCGGTGGGGTGAAATTTGTTCCGGCCAAGCAGGGTTATGTAATGGCAGTAGCCGCCCTGGACAACGCGATCAGCACTATAACGGCTACGCCTATAGGAACTAGCTTTTTGGCCAATATCCCCCAGAATGTGGATATCATTAATACCCTGTATGCACTGAAAGCAAGGTACGCCCTCTACGCAGGTGACTACCCGGCGGCAATAAGTGCAGCTGATAAAGTAAACCTGGGTGTACAGTCTACGCTTTCTTTTAATCCACAGATCAACAACCCCATCTTTTCGCTGGTAACGGCTACCAACAACATCTATAACGTTGTTGACTCTACGATGGGATTGCCGGTGCCTATACAGCCGGATCTGGCTGACCAGCGGGTGCCGTTTTATATTGCCCGGCCAGCCAAGCCGAAGTTTAATATCAACGGCTTTTTCAGAAGTAGTTTAACAGCAGTGCCCATCTATCTGCCGGGAGAAATGCTGCTTATTAAAGCAGAAGCTTATGCCCGTCAGCATGACATTGTGAACGGCTTGCTTTACCTGAACAAAGTTGTTACCAAGAAGGCATCTGAAGATGCGTTCGGTGTTGGTGCGGCATTGCCGCCGGTAGTGGCGGTCACTGAAGCGGAATTGCTGACGTTGATCTATAAGCACCGGAGAATAGAATTGTTTATGGGGGCCCAGGAACTGGAGGACAGCCGCCGGTTTGGAAGACCAGTGTTGGAACGGAAGCGGAGTTATTTTCCATATCCGTTTGTAGAACGGAATGACAATCCGAATACGCCGGACGATCCTGCATTTTGATGAAATGTTTTACAGGTTGCCGCGGGTGGCGGCAACCTGTAAAACGTTTTGAAATGGGGGACAAAGTTGTTATCTTGATGTTTAAGTATGGAAATATATACAACCCTTCAGATAGGCGCCTATCATGTTAACCACTGTGAAGACTATCTCTTCTTCGATCATATCGATAGCAATAAGATCATTTGTGCCGTTATGGACGGCTGTACAATGGGAAAGGATAGCTATCTGATTTCTTCACTGGTAGGTAAGCTGTTGAGAAAAATCTGTAAATCGCTAAGCTATAAATCGTTTTATTCCAAAGAATACCCCGAAATGTCATTGGATGACTATCTGAAAATCATCTTAAAAGAATTATTCTCAGAATTAAAAGTTATCAAAAATCAAATACAACTGGAGAGAGAAGAGTTGTTAACCACATTGATTATTTTGTTGGCAGATACCAAAGCAGATAAAGGTTTGGTTTTAGTAGTAGGAGATGGTATAGTGAACATTAACGGCGCCGTTATTACCTTTGATCAGGATAACAAGCCTGATTACCTGGGCTATCATCTGTCGGAAGATTTTGATCATTGGTATGAATGTCAGCTGCAGAAAATATTTTTACATGAACTCATCGATATCAGCATTGCTACCGATGGTTTAGAAACATTTACCAGGGTGGCAGCGCCGGAAAATTCCGAGGTAATAAATCCGGTAGATTTTCTGTTAAATGATCAAACCGGGAGAGGCAATGAAGAAATGCTGAATATGAAATTAAAAGCGATTGAGCACAAGTTTGGATTGAATCATACAGATGATCTGGCAGTGATAAGGATGATAAAATAATCTTATACCGCATTACGTCCATATTTTTCCCCGTGGATATAAAGAGAAAGATGTCCCATTATATTTTACTGAACTAAACCCACCAACCGCCTGCTGATTGCCAATCCCATACAGAGATGGCGTTTTCCGGCAAATGAAGCAAACACAGGAGCAAAGCAACATCGTTGTGGTGTAGTTTTTGATTTGGCCTTTCGTAGCGAAATCCTAAAAATTACTATCATGAACAAGAACAGGCTTTCAGCCAGCTTACAAGCAGGACTTAATAATCAAATGACCCAGGAAGCGTTTGCAGCACAGATATATTTGTCTTATGGATCCTGGGCTGCAAGTGAAGGATATAATGGGATTGCCAATTTCCTCTTCCGCCATGCCAACGAGGAGCGTAACCATATGATGAAATTCCTGGAATATATCCTGGAAAGAGGTGGTAAAGTGGAGATAGCCGCTATTCCGCAACCGCCTGCAAATCCTGTCAGCGTACAAAACTGTTTTGAGCAGGTATTTCAGCAGGAGGTTAATAACACAACGGGAATCTATAAATTGGTGAAGATGAGTTTTGACGAAGGCGACTGGGCTTCATGGAATTTCCTGCAGTGGTTTGTGAAGGAACAAACGGAAGAAGAGACCCTGGCGCTGAACCTGTTGGATAAGATCAAAGTGGCAGGTGGAGAAAAGGCAACCGGTGAAGCATTGTATGCACTGGATAGGGATCTGGAAAAAGAACCGGATGAGGCGGAACTGGCAGAAACAAAAACAGTAGAGAATCCATAGCAGAGCTATTCATAATGATAAAAAGGAGGGGTTGCATTGGCAATCCCTCCTTTTTAATTATTGCACGCTAACTAAAGTAGCCCCTGTTGGCTTGCAGCGCTGATAAGCCCGGCTACATTTTTTACCTGGAATTTCTGAAGCAGATTTTTACGATGATTTTCAACGGTGAATTTGCTTAGGAAAAGCATTTCTGCAATGCGCCTGGTGGTGATACCGGAAGCAATAAGTTTCAGGATTTCAAGTTCCCTGGTAGTAATCGCCGGAACGTCTTTTGTGGCCTGCCCTCCGGGCCGGGCAATAATTTCTTTGATGGCATTGCTGAATACGATCTGATGTTGCAGGGCTTCATGGATGCAGCGCACCAATTCCTCTACAGATGCATTTTTGAGCAGGTAACCACTTGCGCCGTTTTCAAGCATTTTCATAATGGCGCTGCGTTGATCATGATTACTCAGCGCCAGGACAATGGTATCGGGAGCTGTTCTTTTAATTTCCTTACAGATATCCATTCCGTTTCCATCCGGGAGTATAATATCAAGGAGCACCACATGAACGGGGTTGGTATTGAAAAACTGTAGGAAATCCCTGGCATGGGTAAACGTACCTGCAATTTCGAATGCCGCTTCCCCGGCAAGAACATTCACGAGCCCCTGAAGTACCACCGGATGATCATCAAGAATGGCCAGCTTATATTTTGGTTGCAACATACACTTCAATATTTATGGAAGTACCTGGTTGATTTCCTCTGGAAACGATGTCTATTGTACCATTCAGATACGCTACACGGGTTTTAATACTAATGAAGCCCATTCCTTTATTTTCATGCAGCATATCTTCATTGAAACCGGTGCCGTCATCTTCAACAGTAATAAAAAACTTATTATCCCGTTGATTGCATTGTAACAGGATACTTTTTGCTGCGGCGTGTTTTACTGCATTGGTGAGTAATTCCTGTGCAATGCGATAAATGATCAGCTGTTCTCCCTGCGGGATATTTGTCTGAATCCCGAAACTCAGGAAGCGGATGGTTGTTTTTTCAGAGGAAAATGAATCGCAAAGATCTTTCAATGCGGCTTCAAGACCCAGTCGTAACAGCATTTCGGGCATCATATTATGAGCAATGCGTCTTAACTCTGTCACTGATGTATCCATCTGTGCGATGATGCCTTCCAGTTCAGGGCGGTTACTGGTATTGACGGCGCCGGCAATTTTGGAAAGATTGATTTTTGTGGAAGCCAATAGTCCTCCCAGGCTGTCGTGAAGATCCCGTGCCACCCGTTTGCGTTCTTCTTCCTGACCCAGCAGCATGGCATGCGAAACCTTTATTTGTTCCTGCTGGATGGCAGTTCTCTTTTTATTTTTATAAAAGAAGTAAGCCAGTAGTAAGATCATAAATAAAAGAATACTTACCAATCCTAACGACCAGCTTAGCAGGATAGTTCGTTTTAATGCGAAGTTTGCCTTGTCGTTGGACGCGTTCAGTTCCGTAATTTTCCGTTGATGTTCTGCATTCCTGAATTTTATTTCCAGGGCATTTATTTTTGTCTCCAGGTTGCTTTGCGCAACGCTGTCGCTCAGGTAACTATAACGTTTCAACCACTGGAAGGCCTCCGGAATATTTTTCAGATCTTCATTGGTTACTACGAGGCCATAGAACAATAAAAGCCGGTTGGCTGAATTGTTCATAAATGGTTGTTTACTGTACAGATCGAGGGCTACGCTGCGGGCCTGCTGCAGATCTTTCTTATTGTATAATGCATAGAATTTCTGTAACAATAACCGTTGTTCAGGATAAGGCTGGTGCAGTTGCCTGGCCAATGCAATACCTTTCTCTGCAACTGCAAGGGACTGCTCAAATTTTTCCGCGATGGTAAGCCGCATACTTTCTCCGGCATAATAATCCAGCCACTCATTTGCTTCGGGGTAGGGAGCCAGTAACACCCGCATGCTATCAAGGTACAAAGCGGCTTTCGCGGAATCACCCGATAACGAATAATTCTCGGATAAGGTATGATAGGCAGTAGCCAGGTATTTTATATTTCCTTGCTGATTCCGTAACGTTTCAATCGAGAGTTGCAGATAGGCTTTAGCTTTGGCGTATTCTTTCAGGTTTTTAAATCCATAAGCCAGATCCAGGTAATTCTTTCCCAGGTACAGTTGGTCGCCGGCTTTTTGGGCCAGCGGGATGGCCCGGTTTACAAGCAGGTTTACATAAGTTTCCGGATCATCTTTTTCGAAGTGGAATACCCGCGCGTAATCATGCCAGCACATGGAACGGAAAAGCAATGCATCTTTGCCCGGAAATTTCTTCAGGATGTTTTCCGCCTGCATGAACATCTTGGCAGCAGAATCCGGCGCCGCGGCGGTAAGTCTCCTGGCTTCGTAAAACAGTGTCACGCCCTGCAGAAATGGATAACCCTTGCTAAATCTTTTACCTGACTGCATATATTTTTTCGAGAGCGTAGTGTCCGTCTCTTCCCATTCATCCGACAAACGAAAGCTTACACGGGCTTTGATGCTATCGTTTACCGCTTGTTCAAGGATATGGGCAAGACTATCCTTGTCAAATTTTCCGGGAGCCTGCTGCGCATAACTCCGGACTGCCGACAACAGAAGAATAAGTACGAGTGTAAATGATTTCATAACAATTTGCAAGTTGTTACATATTATCGTCATAATAAAGATACGGGAAGAGAATGACTGAAAACAGCTATACGCAAAATGACCATTTCACGGTATAGGACGCCCTTGTTTTCATAAGTAATTTTGTTCTGCGTACTGACATAAAAACCGGGTTAAATTCAAAGAATATCATTTCAAACCATAGCATATGTACAGAAAATTATCCATTGCAAGTATCCTGTTCGTAGCAATGCTCACCACGTCCTGTTCCAAAGATAAGGATGATAACAATTCCCCAACGACACACAAAGTAGTATTTAAAGCCGAAACTTCAGGAGGTGGCACAGTCGACAGGGCCGCCTATGGGGTCGATGCGGACGCCCACAGTGCTACTAACCTTAGTGGTACCTCCTGGAGCAGTCCTGAGCTTACGGCACCGGCAGGCGCGTACAATGCCAATATCGTTATGAATGGAATAGGCACCAGCAATGCCTCCACATTGAAGGTAGGGATTTATGTAGATGGCCAATTGAAAAAGGAAGCATCATCCAATCCAGGTACGGTATTAACGGTTACCCTCAATTACAAATTTTAATACTTTTTCATGCGGCTCCTGAAAAATACATCCATCATCATTGTGCTGACGCTCATTTTCTCTGCAGCCGGTTCTTATGCGCAGTCGAAACTGGACAAACGGACGAAAGAGGCGCTGGGACAGCGTTATCAGGATGATAAGTATTACGCTGATTTTCAAAGAGGTATTTATAACCGGGAAAACTGGAAGAATTCATGGGTAGGGGCCAGGCTGTCAGATATTTATAAAAAATGGGGTGCTCCCGCAAAAGCCTTCCCTGATGCAGATGGGGGCCAGGTAGTGGTATATGAAAAGATGTCTAACTATGGGGGAGGCAGCTATACCCCCGGATATACGATAACGGGTTACAATGTTTTCGGACAGGCTGTAAACTCAGAAACAGTGCAGTCTAAAGATACGCGCTGGGCCAGTCAGTATGTGGAAACTACCACTGTATTTGTAGATAAAAACGGGGTCGTTACAAAAGTGGACTATAAAATAAACAGCTCGCGGTCAGGTAACTATTTTTGATATGAATTACGTATTCAAGACAATACTCGCGGCCAGTTTGCTGGCCATAAACTTTTCGGGGTTCTCACAAGGTAAATACTTTGAAGTAGCTATTGAGAAGGGCGTGTTCAATGGAATGGACTATGGAAGAATAAGGCCACTTAATAACCAGTACGACGTAAAACTTCCTTATGGGGGCAAAAACCGGCAGCAGCTTTTGGAGGGCATACTGGAATACCTGAAAAACAGACCTGCCCTGAAAATTGATACAGTGCTTAATAATGGATCTGTTGTTGTATATCGTGATTTTGCCACGATCGGCAACAAGCAAAATTGTTTTGCTGATCTTACCGGGCTTATTTTCCTGTTTGCGATACCTGAAGAAGGATATATTTCCATCCGTCCCGGAAGCAATTCAAAGATATACGCTTCTGTTTTTGATGCAAAGCTGCGTATCAGTCCGGGCGACGATGTAGTATCTGAGGAAGATGTGCCTTTCAATGAGTATAAATTTATACAGCCCACCGACGGCCGTACGCAAAGTGCCGTGGCTCCGCATGGCGGCCTTTTGGGTAAGGCAACTTCACGTAAAATCAATTATAAACTGGCTTATCCCGACAGTATTTTTGATCCGGATGGCAAAGTTGTAAACCCCGGCAATAAGAAGCGCCTGGAATCATTCTTCGATGGCTATGTAACGGATCTTGATCAGTTTCTGAAAACAAAATTTAAAATGAAGTAAAGTAATTTAAAAGAAAAGCCAACTTGTGTAGGCTTTTCTTTTAAGTTATAATTTCTCGGCTACATATTTTACCAATTGAAGCGCTGCATCCCAACCTTCATTTGCTTCTTTAAGCAGGTAATCCGTAATTTCATAATTGATTTCCTCTCTTGCTGAAAGAATGGTTCCATCTCCATTTTTTGTAAATTCATACGTTATCACGGAAAGCAACCTGCTTTTATCTTTGAGGTCAAATAAATTATGCTTCAGTAATTTTTCCGGTTCCAATTCAAGGATTACTCCGTTCGTATAAAGGCTGCTGTCTTTCCCTTTCCATCCAAAAGAACTGCCAGCTTTCCATTCAGAAACATATTCAACGCCCATTTGCCTCGTTACCTTAGGATCTGTGAAAACGCGCCATACTTTTTTTGGGGATGCGTTTATTTCGATCGTCTTTGTAATAACCGGTCTGTTCATATGTTATGTTTACGGCTTTAAATTAACCATTCGGTGGGTGCCTTCCCAAATTTCTTTTTAAAAGAATGAGAAAAATGAGAGAGGCTTTCAAATCCCAGGTCAAGATAAATCCCGGATGGTTTTTTATTCTTTTTTTCTATGAGATGCAGGGCTTCCTTTAGCCGCATTTCCAATAACCACCGGCGGGGCGCCATGCCGAATATTTTTTGAAAGTCACGTTTGAACCCCGCAAGACTCCTTCCCGTGAGGTGTGCAAATTTCTCAATGGGAACGTTGTAATGAAAATTGGTGAGCATAAATTTTTCCAGATCCATCTTATAAGGTTCCGAAAAGTCGAACAGGAACTCTCTGAGTCCGGGCATGATATCCAGGAGGAGATACACGGCTTCTTTCACTTTAAGCATGCCTACTTCATTCGTTATTTTCTTTTCCGGGTGACGAACATAGGGCATCAGGGATTGAAAGAAAGCATGCAAAAAATCGTTCCCCGGGATCAGAAGATTGGAAGCTTCTGTATATTTTTGCGCTACCTCTATTTGTTCCTCCAGCGCGATTTTCCTGAGCAAGTCTTCCGTCAGGCGAATCACAATGGTTTGATAATCCTGGCCATCCAAAGGCATCTTGGTAATTTCTCCCAGTTGATTTTTTCGTATCAGCAACATTTCCCCGGCCTCCATGGAGATCTTTTGAGTGGCAGTTTCCAATGTGAACCGGCCTAAAACCTGCAATACCAGCGTGTTATGTTCCAGGAATGCAATCTTCTCCTTTCTCATGGCGGAGTGGTAAGAGAAAAAGATGACTCCCGGGATTATTTCAGTTGGATTCATCATGATGTAAAGATATAAAACAGGCGGGGTGTATGTGTCATTTCACTATCGCTGGAGGTAGGTACCTCCAAGTATTGCTCCTTGCGAAAAATGGGTATTAAGCGTGTTTAATTCATCGGCGGTGAACCTGATATCCATGGCCTGTATGTTTTCCGGTAGCCGTGATCTCCTGCTCATGCTTACTAATGGCATGATATGATCACCCTGCGCATTTACCCAGGCAATCGCCAGTTGGGTTGGTGTGTATCCTTTATCCTTTGCCATCTGCTTCAATAGATCGATTTTCTCCAAATTCTTTATCAGGTTCTCTCCCTGGAAACGCGAGAAGTGAAGATGGTAGTCATTGGCCGGAAGAGGCGCTTTCATTTCGCCGGTGAGTAGTCCTTCAGCAGTATTGGCAAACGCCACCACTCCTATACCTAACTCTTTTGCGGCAGGAAGCAGGTCGTTTTCTATCTGGCGGTCTGCCAATGAGTAACCTATTTCCAATGCTGTTACCGGGTGAACACTATTCGCCTTGCGGAGTTGATCTGCAGTGATTTCAGAAACGCCCAGATAACGCACTTTTCCTTCTTTGATCAGGTCGGCTACAGTTCCAATCACATCTTCTACCGGAACACTGTTATCGAGTCTGCAAGGTTGATAAAGATCTATGGTATCTACACCTAAACGTACCAGGGAGTAGTTAATGAAATTCTTGATGGCTATGGGGCGCAGGTCAAGTCCAAGCATTTGATTGCCGTAGAAGATAGCGCCAAATTTCACACTTATGAAGGCGTCGTCGCGTCTGCCTTTGATGGCTTTGCCTACCAGGAGCTCGTTGTGGCCGCTGCCGTAAAAGTCTCCTGTATTCAGAAAATTAATGCCGTTGTCCAATGCACTCTGAATGGTAGCAATACTCTCGCTTTCATCATTTGCCTTGCTGCCCCAAACGGACGACATCCGCATACAGCCTAATCCGAGTTTAGACACGAGTGGTCCATTTTTGCCTAAGGGCATCTTTGTTATTGTTGTCATGATTGCTGTTTTATTGATTAACAGCACAAAGATCGGCTTTGCAGGCTACCACCACTTGCTTTTATGGCTCAATTTACTTGTCTGTATGGCTCACCTTTTCGGGGAGATGTTCAGGTCGCAAATAACCCTCTGGATTGTCGTATACTCCCCCTGCCCGAATCCTCATTTCTTATCATCTTTGTTTTAACGAAGTAATCAAACAACATAAATAAAAGTGGAGCAGCAACCACAAAAAACGGGCGGGACCGAAAAGCCAGATGAGTAGGAACAAAATATATCTTATGTCAAACAATACAGTTTCACTGCACAGAGTTCTTAAAACATCTCCGGAAAAAGTATTCCGCGCATTTACTGACGCCCTGGCAATCGCCTCCTGGCTGCCTCCTTACGGATTTTTGTGTACCGTACATGAAATGAAGGCGGAGACAGGTGGTTCTTTTAAGATGTCATTCCAGAATTTCACCACCGGCAATGGCCATTCATTCGGCGGAACCTATCTGGAAATCAAACCCAATGAATTTTTGAAGTACACTGATAAATTTGACGATCCCAACCTGCCCGGCGAAATGATCACTACCGTATGGCTTAACAAAACAATGGTGGGTACAGAAATAAAAATTACGCAGGAAGGAATACCTGCCGCTATACCCGTAGAAATGTGCTACTTGGGCTGGCAGGAATCTCTGGAAAAATTAGCGAAACTGGTAGAACCTAATATACCGGATGCCTGATTATATTCCGGACGGAAAACAAAAGCCGCGTAAATTTCATGATTTATGCGGCTTTTTTTTGTTGCTAAGCATTATTTCATCAGGCTGATATTTGTCATCCCGCCATCTGAAAGAAGCTCGGTACCGACGATAAAAGAGGAATCATCCGATGCTAAAAATACTGCCGCCTTTCCTATATCGGATGGAAGGCCTTGCCGCCCTGCAGGAGTCAGATCTCTCCAGATTTGTTTAACCTGCTCTACCTGTTCCTGCGGCACTATTTTACCAAATACCGGCGTGTCAATAGAACCCGGCGAAAGTGCATTTACCCTGATATTTCTTGATAATAAATCCAGCGACAAGCCCTTGGCTAATGATATAACTGCAGCTTTTGCGGCTCCATATATCGTCATGCCTGGTGCGGCCCGGTGTGCAGCACTGGAGGCAATAAGAATAACAGAGGCTCCGTCATTCAGGTAGGGGAGTGATTTCTGAACAGTGAAGTAAACACTCTTCAGATTTAAGTTCATGTACTGGTCATAGTTGTCTTCCGTAACATCGGCAACGGCTGCCATAGGGCTGCCATCTACAACCCCGCCTGCGTTGACCACCAGCGTATCAATTTTTCCAAACCTGTTAAACGTTTCCTCGAATACATGTTCCAGGTCATCCAGGTTTGTTACATCCCCTTTGATACCTATGAAACCCTCGCCCAGCGTTTTAACCGCAGCTTCAATGGTTGCCTGGTTCCTTCCTGTGATTGCACCCACAGCACCTTCCTGTTGGAAGGCTTCCGCAATGCCGAACCCTATTCCGCTATTACCCCCTGTAACTACTGTTACTTTGTTCTTTAATTTTCCCATCTTCTTTGATTCTTTTATTGGTTACACCACAAAACTAAGGAGTGATTGTTTATATTTGATATTAAGTAACAAAAAGTAACAGTAACTTTTGAGTAACCAGGTAACATATGGGTGACAACGAATTTCAACAAGAATTCAGGAAAGAAATCATGGCGGTCCATGATGCAATGGATGTGCTGAATGGAAAATGGAAAATATCTATTATTACGGCTCTTTGCTATTACAATAAAAGACGGTTTTCTGATATTTTGAATGATGTAAATGGCATCTCCAACAAGATGTTGAGCAAGGAATTGAAAGAGTTAGAGATCAATAAACTGGTAAAACGAACCGTTTTGGATACACAGCCTGTAACCGTTCAGTATGAACTTACAAAATACGGTAAAACGCTGCAGACAGTGATTAATAATCTTTCCGATTGGGGGATGGAGCATAGGAAGACGATAATTGGCAGATAGGTAGGATTGCGGGGCTGTTAAGTTGAATGAACAAAGAAGCCTTCAAATCTTGCGACTTGAAGGCTTCTTTGTTCATTTTTCGTGACCCCCCTGGGGCTCGAACCCAGGACCTACTGATTAAGAGTCAGTAGCTCTAACCAACTGAGCTAGGGAGTCTTTCCACCGTCTTTGTTAAAAAACGTGAGCGCAAATTTAACGGATCTTCTGAATATTTGTGTACTTTATTTAATTAAATTTGATAAGAAGGACGAAATGTGGATAAATATCCATTATGTTGATAATCTAACCGTTAGCTCATTATAAATTTTTTTTCATGCAAGAAGCGTACATAGTAGCCGGATACCGCACTGCGGTGGGAAAATCCAAAAGAGGCGGATTTCGCTTTTACAGACCTGATGACCTGGCTGTAGACGTAATCACGGGATTGCTGAAATCCTTGCCACAGCTGGATCCTAAGCGGGTCGACGATCTCATTGTGGGAAACGCGGTACCGGAGGCAGAACAGGGTTTACAGATTGGCCGTATGATTTCAGTTAGAGCCCTGGGCATTGATGTGCCGGGAATGACGGTGAACCGCTACTGTGCCTCCGGCCTGGAAACAATTGCGATTGCCACCGCGAAAATACAAACCGGTATGGCCGATTGTATCATTGCAGGTGGTACCGAAAGTATGAGCCTGGTGCCGGTAGCCGGCTGGAAAACAGTCCCCAATTACACCGTGGCCAGCACTAATCCCGATTATTATATTGGAATGGGACTCACCGCTGAAGCAGTGGCTAATGAATTTAAGGTAAGCCGCCAGGACCAGGATGAGTTCTCTTATAAATCACATCAGAAAGCGCTGAACGCTATTCAGAACGGCTATTTCAAGCCGGGCATACTCCCTGTTTCAGTAGAAGAAGTATATGTAGATGAAAAAGGAAAGAAACAAAAACGTTCCTACATCGTGGATACCGATGAAGGGCCGCGTGCCGATACTTCCCTGGAAGCGCTGGCAAAGTTGAAACCTGTTTTCGCCGCGGGAGGTTCCGTTACAGCAGGTAATTCCTCACAAACTTCCGACGGTGCTGCCTTCGTGGTGGTAATGAGCGAGCGGATGGTGAATGAGTTGGGACTGAAGCCTATCGGGCGTTTGGTGGGTTGTGTTTCTGCAGGAGTGCATCCGCGTATCATGGGAGTAGGACCTGTGGCCGCCATACCAAAGGTGTTGCAACGTGTGGGGAAATCGTTGCAGGATATCGACCTGGTTGAATTGAACGAGGCATTTGCTTCACAGTCTATTGCGGTTATCCGCGAACTGGGCATCAACCCGGATATTGTGAATATCAATGGCGGCGCTATTGCGTTAGGGCATCCACTGGGATGTACCGGCGCAAAATTAACCGTGCAGTTGTTGGGCGATTTAAAACGGCTGAATAAAAAATATGGCATTGTTACCGCCTGCGTTGGCGGGGGACAAGGCATTGCAGGTATCATAGAAAATATCAACTGATAAATACCGGTCAACTCACCTTTATACTAAAAAAGGAGCCATTGGCTCCTTTCTTTTTTTATTCTCCTGTTATTTCCAGTTCACTTAAATACCAGTATACCGGTTGTGGAATCTTACTGGCGTCTACAAATACAATACGACGCGAATCGGCCGGCTGTCGCAGGTCAATGCCAAATTCGGACATCATTCTCTCATAAAAAAAAGAACGCTTTCCCTTTGCTCTTCCATTCTCATAGGTCACAAAGCAGGCGCGCGATACACCTAACAAATTGCTCATTTCCTGCTGCGTTAGTTTTAGCGATTTACGGATTATTCTGATTACCCGCTTATTATATAATTGCATGGATTAGGATTAAAAATGTTACAAAAATGTGCCACTGTAACAATTATTAACTATATTTGTATCGTAATGTGTAAATCACTGATCTTAAAAGTGTTGAATTGATATGAGCGGCGAATTTTTGATAGATAGATTTTCATTTTGAACATAAAACATCCATTACCGGCGTACCGGTAAAAAAGATGTGGAGATGCAATCATTTAATAGCGGGTACTAACAGCTGTTAAAATAGTCAGATGAAGAGGAAGGAAGAAGAGGTGAAGGGAAAACTGATTGATGTAACAACCGGCCAATCGCCGGATTTCTAAAAAAATCCATCGTAAATTTTTTTGTTTGTAAGACAAAAACCAAAGGAGCTGTCTTTCTTTCCAGGAACGGGCAGCTCTCTTTTGGCTATTAAGGTATTAAACATACATTTTCAAATGTAGTAGATTTTGGTGCATCGGGCAAATAAAATATTTTGTAACAAATTGATATCAAAGTAATTAGATAGATATTAAAATGATAATTTAGATATCAATATGATATAAAAAATATCATTGTGAAACTTCTTATTAATATAATCTCACTTTCTTTTTAATTAGATTAAACTTTTTGTTAATTTGGCGCTATAATCGGCCCCTAAGCCATCAACCATATCGCCTTATGGATCGCAGACAATTCCTAACCTTATCACCTGACCGCCAGCAACAGCGGACTGCCACTACTGTCGCCCGTACCGCCACCGGCATTACTCCGTATACCGGCGCCTGGGATACTTTACAACGCATTCACCTGCTGAAACGCACCCTGTTCGGGGTTACACCCGCAAACGTCAATGCCTTCAGCAGCCTCAGTATGCAGCAGGCAGTAGATACATTGCTCACCGCGCAGCCAGATCCTGCTCCTCCCGTTAACAACTACGGTATCGATGACACCGGCGTTACGCCCGGTGCCACATGGGTAAAAGCTCCCCTCGGTGATGAAATGCTGGAAAGAAAGAGAATTGACTCCTATAAAGCATGGTGGACAGGCCAGATGATTAACCAACAGGCAAGCATACACGAAAAGATGGTGCTCTTCTGGCACAATCATTTCGTTACAGAAACTGGCATGGTTGGCGATAGCCGGTTTATCTACCAATATAACCTTACCCTGCGTAAACATGCCCTCGGTAATTTTAAAGATCTTACAAAGGCAATAACCCTGGATCCGGCCATGCTGGTGTATCTCAACGGATACCTCAACTCCAAGGGCGCCGCGGATGAAAATTATGCACGCGAACTGCACGAACTTTTTACCGTAGGAAAAGGCCCCGATTCCCATTATACAGAAGATGATGTAAGGGCCACCGCCCGTGTACTCACCGGCTTCCGGGTAGATAGAACCAACATCGTCAGCTTATTCGATACCACACAACACGATCTTACCAACAAAGAATTTTCAGGATTCTATCTCAATAAAGTTATCTCTGGTAAAACAGGCCAGGATGGCGCTAAAGAACTGGATGAACTCCTCACGATCATCTTCCTGCAACCGGAAGTCGCAAAATTTATCTGCCGTAAACTATACCGCTTCTTTGTGTATTATGATATTGATGCCGCCACGGAACAGAATGTAATTACACCACTGGCAGATATTTTCCGCAGCAGCGGCTATGATATTAAAGTCACGCTCAACGCACTGTTCACCAGCGAACATTTCTTTGATCCGCTGAACATGGCCTGCCTGATTAAAAGTCCCGCCGACTTCTGCATCGGTATCTGCCGCGAATATGGCATCACCTTCCCTTCGGATTATACCAATCAATATAAAGCATGGGCTGTGGTCCACGACAGGGCCGCTTCGATGCTGCAAAACTTCGGAGATCCCCCATTGGTAGCCGGATGGGACGCATACTACCAGGCCCCTTCGTTTCATGAACTGTGGATCAATACAGATACACTGCCCAAACGTAACCGCTTCAGCGATGGCCTCGTCAGCAGCAACGGTTATAACGGCGTCCGTATAGACACACTCGCTTTTGCCAGCCGCCTTCCTCACCCGGAAGACCCCGTGGCACTGGTCAACGATTCCCTGGATATACTTTATCGTGTAGGCGTTTCCGATAACCTTAAAGGATTTCTGAAAAATAAAATCCTCCTGAGCGACCAAAGCCCTGATAGCAACTACTACTGGACGCAGGCCTGGAACGCATGGAAAGCCTCGCCTTCGGATGCCACCCTGAAAGATAATGTGGAAAGCCGCCTCCAGGCCCTGTATAAATACATTATGGACCTGTCTGAATATCAATTATCCTGATAGCAGAAAAACCTTTTTATGAAAAGAAGAGACTTCCTGAAATATACAGCGCCAGCTGCTATCCTGCCAACTTTAATCAATGGCTTTTCTATCAAAGCTTTCGGTTCATCCCCGATGCTGGACGCACTGAGCACCGCCTCGGCAGATAATGATCACGTACTGGTTATGATCCAGATGACCGGCGGTAATGATGGCCTCAACATGGTCATCCCACTGGATGTATACGGTAAATACCAGGCCGCACGTTCCAATATCGCTATCCAGGAAGGAAAAGTACTCCGCCTCGATAATTATATTAAATCAGGCCTGCATCCCGCCATGACAGGCATACAGAAATTGTATAACGACGGAAAAGTAAGTATCGTTCAAAGTGTCGGATACCCTTCTCCCAATTTCTCACACTTCCGCGCTACCGATATCTGGCTCACAGGGTCTAATTCCAACGAAGTGCTCACCACCGGCTGGGCAGGACGCTACCTGGATACACAATTTGAAGGTTTCCCGGATGGATATCCCAACGATAAGGCGCCCGATCCGCTGGCTGTACAGATAGGTTCTATCGTATCGCCCGCCTTCCAGGGCCCCAACGCCAGCATGGGCATCGCTATCACCAGCGCTACGGATTTCTATAACCTGATCGATGGTGTAACAGATCCTGTTCCCAATACCAAATGGGGAAAAGAACTGGAATATATTCGCCTCATCGCCAAACAAACCAATAGCTACGAAAAGGCCATCACCGCAGCCGCGAAAAAAGTGACCTCACAGGGCGCTTACCCGGCCAATAACAGCCTCGCGGAACAACTGAAAATCGTTGCCCGCCTGGTAGCCGGCGGACTGAAAACAAAGCTCTACATGGTAAGCACCGGCGGCTTTGACACGCATGCCAACCAAACAGAAGGTGGTGATACCACCAAAGGAGGTCACGCTAACCTGCTCGGTGGCGTTTCCGATGCCATCAAAGCCTTTATGGACGACCTGAAAGGATTGCACGCTTCCCGCAGGGTAGTGGGCATGACCTTCTCCGAATTCGGCCGCCGCATCAAATCGAACTACAGTATGGGTACGGATCACGGCGCTGCCGCTCCCATTATCATTTTCGGAGATTACGTGAACCAGGGTGTGCTCGGAAATTCACCCGCACTGCCGGACGCTTCTTCTGTAATTGATAACATCCCCATGCAGTACGATTTCCGCTCTATTTATGCATCTATCCTGGAACAATGGTTCTGCGTGGATCAAACCGTGCTGAAAACTATTCTCCGGGAAGACTACCAGCGCCTGCCCCTTATCAGCGGCGTGGCCTGTGGTACCATCACCGGTCTGCCCGACCTGAATACAGATGATAAGAAGCTGATTACCAACTCTCCCAATCCATTTTCAAATTATACCACTATTACCTATATCACCGGCAGCGGCAATACATTGGTCCAGATCTTTGATACCACCGGCCGCCTCATCAGCGTACCGGTCAATAAAGTACATACGCCCGGCACCTATACGTTCACCTTCGATGCGCATAGCCTGCCCAATGGTATTTACTACGCCCGCTTCCAGAACGGCCCGGTACAACAGGTAAGACCTATGCTGAAAGTAAACTGACCTTATAATTTCATTAATATTCGTGCAACGCTGTTGCAAATAGATGGATTTTGCTACCTTTGCCTCCGTGTACAAGAGCTATCTGCATAAAATATTAGCGATTATTCTCCTGGGTGTATTTTCTCTAAATACCATCCCAAGGGAATTTATACACGAATTTGCAGGTCACCACGATACAACAGATCCCCTCCATCAACACGATGGCCTCACGATATCTGAACATCACCGGCACTGTGATTTTCTGCAGATAGGGGTAGAACCTTATGAGTCATTTGTTACTTTATATATAGCACCGGTCCAAAAAGTAATCTGGGTATTTTCTCCGCTTACGTTACCGGAAACCACGCACGTCCCTTATTTTAATCTTACTCCCAGAGCGCCGCCCGCACAGCTGGCATAACTTCTTTTTTTGCAACGTGAACCATCGGTACATGTTGTTTATTCTTAATTACTGATTCTATATTTTTCAGATATGCATTATTTGCGTGTATTTATACTCGGCCTTTGGAGTGTAATGTTACTGGCGTTACCTGCTGCCTATGCCGGCACTAACCCCGAAGAAGGGGAATACTCAAATTCATTAACCGGTAAAGTGGTGGATAAATTAACCCATACACCGTTACCCGGCGCTACTGTTTACCTGCCGGATCTCCGCGTTGGCGCTGCCGCTGATGCACAGGGAAACTATATCATCAAAAATCTTCCAAAAGGAAAGTATGTAGTAGATGTACACTACATCGGTTACGCCGCATTCAGTGCTCCTGTAGCTATTTCCGGCGCTACTACCCGGGATTTTGAACTCGGGGAAACACTGATAGAAAAAAATGAAATCGTAATCACCGGCGCCAACCTGGCAACATCTGCGAGGAAAACACCAACGCCCATCAGCGTAATCCGCCGCGACTATCTCGACGATAATATTTCTACCAACATTATAGACGCTATTGCCAAAGTGCCCGGTGTTACACAACTTTCTACCGGCCCGGCCATCTCCAAACCCTTTATCCGTGGCCTTGGCTACAACCGCGTAGTGGTGGTAGGCGACGGCGTACGCCAGGAAGGCCAGCAATGGGGCGATGAACATGGAATTGAAATCGACGATTACAATGTAAGCAGGATTGAAGTGCTGAAAGGCCCTGCCTCCCTCATCTACGGCTCAGATGCACTGGCCGGTGTGGTGAACATTGTGCCGCCTGCACCGCTGCCCCTGGGAAAAATTAAAGGCAACGTGGAAGCCAACTATCAGACCAACAACGGACTGATGGCCTATCATGCCGACATTGCCGGTAATAACAACGGCTTTAGCTGGGGCGCTTTCGTAACACAGAAACAAGCGCACGACTACAAGAATAAATACGACGATTACGTATTTAATTCCCGCTTTAATAACACCAACTTCGGCGCTAATATCGGGATCAATAAACAATGGGGCTACTCTCACCTGAGCTTCACGTCCTTTAACCAGCACCTCGGGCTGGTGGAAGGTGACCGCAACAGCAACGGCGATTTCCTGAAACTCATCAACAACAACGGCACAGAAGAAGAAGTACCCGCCACCAGCAGCGATAATAAATCGTACAGCATGACGGTACCCAAGCAACAGATCAACCATCAGAAAATAGTATGGGACAACAACCTGTATCTGCATAATGGTGGCCGCATTGGTCTTACGCTGGGTTATCAGCTGAACCAACGCCGCGAATTCGGTAACGTGCTGGAACCTTCCACACCGGAATTGTACCTGCACCTGCAAACTTTCAACTACGCGCTGAAATATTACCTGCCTGAAATGAGCGGCTGGCAAACAACTGTAGGGGTGAATGGCATGCAACAAACAAATCAGAACAAGGGAGAAGAATTCCTGATCCCTGCATACGATCTGTTCGACTTTGGCGCTTTCGCGGTAACAAGCAAAACTTTTAATAAACTCACACTGAGCGGCGGACTGCGTTTTGATAACCGTTCCATGAACGCCAAATCACTGTTCCTGGATGCAGATGGCAAACCATCCAATACAGGAGATTCAAAATTTGATGCATTCAAACGCAACTTCAATAACGTATCCGGTAGCGTGGGCCTCAGCTATGAAGCCAGTGAACAGGTAGTGCTGAAGCTCAATGCAGCAAGAGGTTTCCGTGCGCCTAATGTGGCAGAATTGTCTGCTAACGGCGTGCATGAAGGAACCATCAAATACGAATATGGTAACCAGGACCTGAAACCGGAAGTAAGCACACAGGTAGATGCAGGAGTGGATTTCAATACTCAGCACGTTTCCCTGTCGGCCAGCCTGTTTTACAATCATATCAATAACTTCATATTCTCCCGCAAACTGTTTAATGCAGCCGGTACAGACTCTATTCCGGCAACGGATAATGACGAAGGATATGCGGCATTTAAATACCAGCAAACAGATGCCAACCTGTATGGCGGAGAGCTGATGGTGGATATTCACCCGCATCCGATCGACTGGCTCCATTTTGAGAATACTTTCTCGTACGTAAGGGCTACTACTGCTAACAGCAGCGACTCTACGAAATACCTGCCTAATATTCCGGCGGCACACTGGCTGTCTGAATTAAAAGGAAGATTTAAAAAAGTGGGAAAAAGTCCGTTGCATAATGCTTATATCGGTGTGCAGATGGACCTGAACTTTGCGCAGAACGATGTGTTTTCAGCTTACGAAACAGAAACGCCTACTTCCGGTTATACTTTGTTTAACGCAGGGTTAGGCAGTGATTTTGTAAATAAGAAGAATAAAACTTTGTTCTCCCTGCATTTCGCTGTCAATAACTTAACAGATGTGGCTTACCAGAATCACCTGAGCAGGTTGAAGTATGCACCCATCAATGAAGTAACGGGCAGATCAGGCGTATATAACGTTGGCCGGAATTTCAGTGTGAAGCTTGCAATTCCGATTGATTTCAAATAGTGTTAAGGTTTCTTTTAAAGAGCTCCTGCGTCAGCAGGGGCTTTTTTTATGGTGTCAGGCGCCGGTCCTGCCGGAGCGTTTCCCATTTTAGTATAGGTAGCCCTGTTATTTTTTATTTTGAAGAAGATCTTCCGGTTGGCCGCGGGTTCGGTATTAAATCCAACCGCAGTATCCGTTCCCGTTATCATCAGTTGAGGCACCGGTATGGTTGCAGCAGCAGAATCAATTGCCCGCATGTAGTTGATCAGCCGTTTGCCTTCCCGCGTAATATGGATGGTTTGCATGCCCGTTCCCGAATTGGCGATGGAAGCCGTAATGCCTGCTGCCTCAAACACAGCGCT
This sequence comes from Chitinophaga sp. ARDCPP14, assembly GCF_051362515.1. NCBI lineage: Bacteria > Pseudomonadati > Bacteroidota > Chitinophagia > Chitinophagales > Chitinophagaceae > Chitinophaga > Chitinophaga sp. ARDCPP14. Next base: position 210,293 of record NZ_JBKIXB010000013.1, read on the forward strand.
GTCGCTGTTTATATTTCCACTTATAAGGCTAAAAGGGACGGGTATTGTTTGGGTTCCGGTAACATTGGCCGGAGTTGCTTCCTGCGGGGTTTTGGTAGCCGGCTGTTTGCAGCCAAGTAGTAAAACAGGGAGCAGTAATAAGGTTCTTTGCACGATAAGTAACTGTTTGAAAGATAAAGCTATTAAATTTTTACGGAACTCATCATGACCCCGCTTAATATATAAGGCTTACTTATACATTATTTTTAATAATAACGTTATGATATTTTCTAATTTATATTAATTTGCTGCGGGGGATGTAAACCCGGTCCTGACGGGCTTGATAAGTAAAATCGTTTTTTCAGTATAAATACACGGTGGTTTTACCATTGATGTAAATATTTAATTGAAATATTGATAGATTTTGTAGTTTAGAGGATCGTTAATTATGTAAGTGTCAGATTGAATGTCCTGCCAGGAGGAACAGTCCCCTCAGTTTTCAAAAATTGGTTTTTGTTATTAAGACTTTTCTGACCACCATTGGTTCAGATTTTGGTTGAAAAAGAAAGGGGCTGTTTTTACAGCCCCATATTTTTTTCAGTTATTTTTTTTAATGTTGATGTGTCGGCTTTTCCAGTTTCTCTGTATCGTCATCATAATACACAAAGAAATAAAGATAAATAGCCCTGGATAGCCGCATCAGCCATGGTTGTATAAGTACCAGCAGGACCCCATTCACGGCAAGCCAGATAAAAATGCTGTTATCTCTCCAGGTTAATCCAAAAAATAACCAGAACCAGATCAGGTTAAACACACTGAATGCCACCGATAAAGCATAACTAACATAGCCCGTTCCAAACCAGAAGCCAGTTTCCAACTCATATTTTTGTCCGCATACAGGGCAGTGATCATACATATTAAAGATCTTCGAAAACCTCACGTGAAACGGATTCTGATCTCTGAACATATCTCCTTTCCTGCATCTCGGGCATTTCATAGTCAGCATGCTGACAAAATAGTTAGGGCGCCTGGGCTGTTGTGTACTCATGCTGCAAAATTAATCAATTACTTTCAGCAACTGAAAGTGGCAGCTTACACCGCTTCCGTTTTGCGCTCGCCGATCTGTTGTCTCCACATCGCATAGTAAAGTCCTTTTTCAGCTACCAGGTCTGCATGTTTACCCATTTCCACGATCTGTCCTTTTTCCAGCACGTAAATACGGTCGGCATGCATAATAGTGCTTAAACGGTGTGCAATCATCACGGTAATATGCTGTTTGCTGGCCGTTACTTCACGTACGGTTTTAGTAATTTCTTCTTCTGTAATAGAGTCCAGCGCGGAGGTTGCCTCGTCAAATACAAGTAAACGCGGTCTGCGCAACAACGCCCTGGCTATGGATAAACGTTGTTTTTCCCCACCGGAAATTTTAATACCGCCCTCGCCGATTACCGTTTCAAGGCCCTTGTCGGCCCTGGCCAGTAAAGAATAACACGAAGCTTTATCCAGTGCTTCCATTACGTCCGCATCAGTGGCGCCCGGATTTACAAACAGCAGGTTTTCACGGATGGTACCTGAAAACAGCTGGGTATCCTGTGTCACAAAACCTACCTGGTGACGCAGGTCTTCCATATCTACTTCATTGGCATCAATACCATTGTAGTAGATATGCCCTTCATTTGGTTTGTATAATCCTACCAGCAGCTTTACCAGCGTGGTTTTACCGGAGCCAGATGGTCCTACAAACGCAATGGTTTCCCCCACATTTACGGAGAAGTTCACCTTATCAAGTGCTTTGGTGGCTGCAGTCAGGTGCTTGAATCCTACCTGCTTGAATTGCAGTTCATCAATATGCGTTACCCTGATGGGATTAGCGGGCATTTCCTCTACCGGCGTATTCAGGATGCTCTGGAAATTCAGCAGCGATACCTGCGCTTCGCGGTAATTCAGGATAATGTTACCAAGTTCCTGTAATGGTCCGAAAATGAAGAAGGAATACAGTTGTAAGGTCATCAGCTGCCCGATGCTCACTACATCGCGGTAAATGTAGAACAGCAGCAGGAACAGGATAGCAGAACGCATCAGGTTCACAAAAGTACCCTGTACAAAACTGATACTGCGGATGCTCCGCACTTTTTTCAGTTCCAGCAACAGGATCTTCATGGTAGTGGAGTTTAAACGCCTGATTTCCTGGTTGGAGAGGCCCAAACTCTTTACCAGTTCAATGTTCCGGAGCGATTCTGTCGTTGATCCTGCCAGCGCGGTGGTTTCTTTTACGATCGTCTTCTGTATCACCTTAATTTTCCTGCTCAGTAAACTCATCAGGATAGTCAGTAAAATACAGCCGGTCAGATATACGAATGGAAGGCTCCAGTGTACGGTGGTGGCGTATACCATCACAAACAATACACCTATCAGCGATACAAAAAGCACGTTCACAAAGGCGGTGATGAATTTTTCACAGTCTACCCGCACTTTCTGGAGAATAGCCAGCGTTTCACCGCTGCGCTGGTCTTCAAACTGCTGGTATGGCAGCCGGAGTGAGTGTTTCAAGCCATCCGTATATACCTGGGCGCCGAATTTCTGAACAATTACGTTCACAAAATAGTCCTGGAAAGCCTTAGCAATCCTGGATACCATTGCAACGCCTATCGCAGCGCCAACCAGCAGCAGTACCCCTGTGAGGTACTCGTTCTCCGGCCGGAATATAGTGCCACCCTTAAAAGTTTTTGGATGAGAAGCGAACCTGTCAATGATCCATCCGAAGATCATAGGGTCCATCAGTGAGAAAAGCTGGTTAATACTGGCCAGAGCCATTGCTAATACGACCAACCATTTATATCTCTTCAAATAATGCAGTAATAGTTTCATATGTCCGTTTTCCTGAGGTGCAAAGTTACTGTATGTTGTCACATATTCCGGGGAAAAGTACTGGCTATTTTAGTCAAAAAACGTTAACTTAATAGTAAGTTCTTTGTAAAGACACAGGTGAGTATCTATTATCTAAATAAATCTCCACATATGAAGACGTATGATGAAAAACACATCAAAAACATCGTACTGTTAGGTGCACCCAAAAGCGGCAAAACTACCCTCTCCGAAACCATGTTATTTGAAGCCGGCATCATCAGTAAACGAGGCTCAATTGAAGAGAAAAATACCGTGTCCGACTACCACGATATTGAGCACGAACGGGGAAACTCCGTATATGCCACCCTGTTGCACACCGAATGGAAAGATTATAAGATAAATATTATAGACACACCCGGACTGGAAGATTTTATCGGGGAAGTAATTGCAGCCATCCGCGTATCCGACACTGCTGTTCTCCTGCTCAATGCCCAGTATGGAGTGGAAGTAGGTACAGAACTGGTATGGGATTATGTGGACAAATACCGGAAACCCACCATATTGGCCGTTAACCAGCTGGATGCTGAACTGGCCAATTTTAATAAAACCGTGGAAGACGCCTCCCGGGTATTCGGTCAGCCTGTTACTATTATGCAGTACCCCGTAAATGCCGGCCCCGGATTCAATGCGATCATCGATCTCCTGAAAATGACCATGTACCGCTTTCCCGAAAAAGGCGGCAAACCCGAAAAACTCCCCATCCCCGACAGCGAAAAGGAAAGAGCCGACCAGCTGCACAACGAACTCGTGGAAAAAGCAGCAGAAAACGACGATACCCTCATGGAACTGTATTTTGAAAAAGGAAGCCTGGATGAAGATGAACTCCGGCAAGGCATCAAAATAGGCATGCTCAATCACCACGTATTCCCCCTCTTCTGTTTATCCGCCAAAAATAATATGGGCAGCGGCCGCCTCATGGGATTTATCGATAATGTAGCCCCCAGTGCAGCGGAAATGCCTGCCGAAGTTATTACCGGAGGTAAACCTGTTCCCTGTAATCCTGCTGGTCCGGCAGGATTATTTGTTTTTAAAACCTTACAGGAGCCGCATATCGGCAGGCTCACTTATTTTAAGGTAATGTCGGGAGAAGTAAAAGGCGGTATGGAGCTTATCAACGAACAGGGCAATACTACCGAGCGTATCAGCCAGCTGTTTATCGCAGACGGAAAGAACCGCAATAACATAGAACGCCTGCAGGCCGGGGATATCGGTTGCACGCTTAAAATGAAAAGTACCCTCACCAATCATACACTGGCTGAAAAGAATTTCCCCGGGCAAATTGTTCCCATCGATTTTCCCGCCCCTAAAGTGAGGGTGGCCATTGAAGCAAAAAATAAAGGCGACGATGAAAAACTCAGCGAAGTGCTTGCGGAAATACACATGGAAGATCCAACCCTCCTAGTGGAGTTCAACCGCGAACTAAAACAGGTGATCCTCCACGGGCAGGGAGAACTGCACTTGCTGGTGACCAAATGGCGCCTTGAAAATATTTATAAAATGCAGGTGGCTTTTCACGCCGCCAAAATACCTTACCGCGAAACCATCCAAAAGCCTGCCCAGGCTTCCTATCGCCATAAAAAACAATCCGGTGGTGCCGGCCAGTTTGGAGAGGTATACATGAAAATAGAACCCTGGTACGAGGGTATGCCGCCCTACAAGGAACACACCGTGCGCGATTCGGAAGAAATAGCGCTGAACTGGGGCGGCAAACTGGTATTCAACAATTGTATCGTAGGCGGCGCTATCGACAACCGTTTCCTGCCATCTATCCTCAAAGGAGTGATGGAAAAAATGCAGGAAGGCCCGCTAACCGGATCATATGTACGCGATATACGTGTAAGCGTATACGATGGTAAAATGCATCCGGTAGACAGTAACGACATCTCCTTTAAAATAGCCGGTATGATGGCTTTTCGCGAAGCATTCCACCAGGCCGCCCCGCAGTTGCTGGAACCGGTGTACGACCTGGAAGCCGTAGCCCCCGATGTTATGATGGGCGACATAATGAGCGAACTGCAAACACATCGCAGCATCATAACGGGAATGGATACACTGAATGGTTACCAGGTGATCAAAGCACGCACCCCACAGGCAGAAATAGATAAACTGTTTGCTGCACTGCGCAATGTTACCCAGGGCAAAGCCAAGCTGAAATCCCAGTTTGCGGAATATGCACCCGTTCCTGCAGAGATGCAGCGTAAGCTGAGCGAAAGTTACAAGGAAGACCTGGGCGTTTAACGGGATAATGTGTGCGCCACCATCGTTACCGCTGGCAGCGGCCATTGCCCGATGCTCAGTTCCCCCAGTTTTCCCTGTCGAGGCTCCTGAACTGTATGGCCTCCGCCATATGTGCAGGTTCTACACTGTGACTGCCTTCCAGATCGGCTATCGTTCTGCTTACTTTCAGTATCCGGTCGTATGCACGTGCGGAGAGCTTTAGTTTTTGCATCGCCTGCCCCAGCTGCTCCCGGCATTTATCACTGATAACGCATACCGTGGCCAGCAACCGGCTATGCATTTGTGCATTACAATACACGCCGTCATGACCAGCAAACCGCTTTGCCTGGATCGCCCTCGCAGCAATCACACGGTTACGTATATACGTACTTTTCTCCGTCGCACTGGAGGACGACAGGTCCGCAAATTTTACCGGCGTTACTTCTACGTGCAGGTCTATACGATCCAGCAGCGGACCGGATACCTTATTCAGGTATTCCTGTACCTGCCCGGGCGCACAGGAACATTCTTTTTCCGGATGGTTGAAATACCCGCACGGACAGGGATTCATAGACGCCAGCAACATAAAGCTGGCTGGAAAGTCGATGGCTGTTCTGGCACGGGAAATAGTCACTCTTCTTTCTTCTACCGGCTGCCGCATCACCTCCAGCACCTTGCGTTTAAACTCCGGCAGTTCGTCCAGGAATAATACGCCGTGATGCGCCAATGAAATTTCTCCCGGCTGGGGAATGCTGCCACCACCCACCAATGCCGCATCACTGATGGTATGATGCGGAGAGCGGAACGGGCGGTGCGTGATCAGCGAAGTGTGCTCGGGGAGCTTCCCTGCCACAGAATGGATTTTAGTGGTTTCCAGCGCCTCCTGCAATGTGAGCGGTGGAAGGATGGTGGGCAAACGTTTTGCCAGCATAGTTTTTCCTGCTCCCGGCGGACCAATCAATATGGCATTATGCCCACCCGCGGCGGCTATTTCAAGGGCACGTTTAATATGTTGTTGCCCTTTTACTTCGCTGAAATCAATACCCCAATGGTCCTGCGTGGCGTAAAATTCGTCACGGACAGCCGTTACAGGTATGAGGCAATCCGGGTCATTTAAAAAATTAATGGCCTCCGAAATATGAGCAATGCCATACACTTTTAAACCACTAACCATGGCGGCTTCCAGCGCATTCTGTTTGGGCAGTATAAAGCCGCTGAAACCATCTTTCAGTGCCTGCATGGCTATTGGCAGCGCACCTTTGATCGGTTGAATGGTACCATCCAGCGACAACTCGCCCATCATCAGGTAATGCTCAAGATGAACGGGAGAGGCCTGTCCGGAGGCAGCAATAATACCCGCGGCAATGGGCAGGTCATACGCAGCGCCGGCCTTGCGGATAGCGGCGGGCGCCATATTTACCACTGTGCGCGTTCTGGGCATACGCAGGCCCATGCACTGAATAGTGGATTCAATACGCCGTTCGCTTTCCTTTACCGCATTATCTGGTAGTCCTACTATAAATAATTTGTTGCCTTTGGAAGATACATTTACCTCTATGGTAATGGTGATGGCATTTACGCCGAGGATGGCGCTGCCGTAGGTTTTAACAATCATATCGATATCTGGGTTAACAGATACGAATATAAGCATTTAACTGCTGGAAACATCGTTACATCGCCCGCAGTTAAATGCTTTCCTTTTTTATTTTATCTGCGTAAGCAGATCCAGCACCTTCTCTCTTTTCAGGATCAGGTAACCTATTTTTTCTTTGGCAATTCCATCTTTGAGCAGGTAGGTGAAATGCAGGTCGTCATCAATAACGGTAGATTCAAAATATTTAAACTGGATACGTTTTTCTGTGCTCAGTTCATCCGCCACTTCATAAAGGTGAGTAGAAAGGATAAACAGGCAGTTGGTACTTTTCAAAAATCCCCGGATCACTGCCAGCGAGCAGTTTCTGGCATCTTCCACATTGGTGCCTTTAAACATTTCGTCGATCAGCACCAGCCAGTTTTTACCATTGCTGATTTGCAGGATAGTGTTTTTAATACGCTGTACTTCGCTATAGAAATAACTTTCTCCCTTAAAAATATTATCCTGTACCTGGATGTTACTGAAGATGCCGTGAAAGAAGCTCAGCTCCATATTTTCAGCGGGCACGCCCATGCCTATATGTGCCAGGAATACGGCTACGCCCACGGCTTTGATAAAGGTGGTTTTGCCGGCCATATTAGCGCCGGTAAGGAACATGAAATGAGCTGCTTCATCCAGTTTTACATCATAAGCCACCGGCTCAGGAAGGATGATATGATAGAGTTGTGTGGCTTTAATAACAGGTGTGGTGCCGCCGGAGAAAACCGGGAACTGCAGGTTATAGTGCTTCATGGCTTTGGCCATCGCATAGTACGCATCCAGCTGCTGGTAAAGGGTTACCAGCTCCTGGATTACTTTTCTGTGTCGCTTCCGGATATAATTATCATAACGGAGGATCTCCACAAAGTTCAGTTTTCCCTCTTCATCTGCCTTTAAAATTTCATAGAATTCTTTTTTGGCAAGTAGCTGTTGCGCCCTGTCCAGCAACACTTTCAGCACTGTTGGGGTCTCGTTTGAATTGAAAACGTTGATAAACGAACGAAATCCTTTCAGTAATATCACCAGTTGTGTAAACGAAAATTTGATATAGCCATAATCAGGCGCATACAGCGTTTTGTTGAGTGCTGCATGAAGATATAAGGCAAGTCCTTCTGTGCTGGAAATAGGTTCGATCTGGGCATCCATGTAATTCTCCACCACTACAATGGTACCGTTGGAAATAATGGAAGGCCAGTTGCTTTCCTGTTCCAGTATATATTGCAATGCACGCTGCCGGTTCTTAATAGTGTTGATATCGGATAAAGGATTGCTGTATAGCTGCCGCAGGTATTCACGGCCGCCTGCAGTGGTAGTAAAATCGAGGCGGTGGAACAGGGAAAATTCTTCGTCGCGGTTAAAGATAGACAGGTCGTAGTAGGATGTTTTGTCCAGTTGCATGCAGCATCTTTTTGGTGAATATACGGTGGAAGATGCAAGGATAGAAAAATTCCATAAGAATTGAAAGGCCGTACCGGCATTTCCGTAAATGCAGCGGCTGCCGCTGCATTTACGGAGGCAAAAACTACCGGCTGAAAGCCAGTCGCTGACCCAATATGTTCTCATTAAAAACGCCATCCGCATAAGCGAGGTGTCCGCTTACAAAGGTATGCGTAACGGCCGCAGGGAAGGTATGGCCTTCAAACGGGCTCCAGGCGCATTTATAATATATGTTTTCTTTATTTACGTTCGTCTGGTGCTGCAGGTCTACGATTACGCAGTCGGCATAATACCCTTCTCTCAAAAATCCTCTTTCCTTTATCTGGAAACAGATAGCAGGAGCATGGCTCATCTTTTCCACTACTTTTTCCAGGGTGATGTTTCCCTTCTTTGCATATTCCAGCATTAGCAGGAGGCTGTGTTGCACCAGTGGAACACCGGACGGCGCCTGCAGGTAAGGCAGTTGTTTTTCTTCCCAGGTATGCGGTGCATGGTCGGTGGCAATGATATCCAGCCGGTCGTCCAGGAGTCCCTGCCAGAGTGCGGCTTTGTTTTCCGGCGCTTTAATGGCCGGGTTGCATTTGATCAGGTTGCCGTATTGTGCGTAGTCATCGGCAGTGAAGTGGAGATGGTGTACACACACTTCCGCCGTAATCCTTTTTTCTGCCAGCGGCAGCATATTGCTGAACAGCTGAAGCTCCCTCGCTGTGGAGATGTGCAGGATATGCAGGCGGGCATTGTGTTTCTGCGCAAACTGTATGGCTACCAGGGATGATTCAAAACAGGCTTCCACATCGCGTATCAGCGGATGATCCGCAGCGGTGAGGCGATCTCCTTTTTCCCGTTGAAAAGCCTCCATATTGGCGCGGATAATCTTTTCATCTTCGCAATGGGTGGCAATCAGCAGTTCGCTGTTGGAAAACACCGTTTCCAGGGTGAGATAATTATCTACCAGCATATTCCCGGTAGAAGATCCCATGAATATTTTCACGCCGCAAACGCTTTCTTTTTTGGCGTTTGTTTTCAGTATTTCTTCCACATTATCATTGGCAGCCCCCATAAAGAAGGAGTAATTGGCCAGTGAATGATGTTGTGCAATGGTGTATTTGTCTTCGAGTAGTTCCTGGGTGAGCGCGGCCGGTTTGGTATTGGGCATTTCCATAAAACTGGTGGTACCGCCGGCTACCGCAGCGCGTGCTTCGGAATAAATGGTGGCTTTGTGGGTTAAGCCGGGCTCCCGGAAGTGTACCTGGTCGTCTATAACACCTGGCAGCAGGTGCTTGCCTTCCCCGTTAATTTCCGTGTAATTACCGCTGATAGTGATATTAGGCGCTATTTTTTCAATGCGGTGGTCTTTGATCCATACATCCTGTACCGTGGTGCGCCCTTCGTTTACCACGGCTATATTCCTGATGAGGTAATTTTGCATGGCGCAAAGGTAAAAAAATCAGCGTAATGATGGTTAATCGGTGTGGTTGGGAGGCAATCTCTCCGGTTACCCTTCCAGGTGAATCGAAAACACAATCATCCTCGACTGTAATTTTTCCACCACATTGGAATATCGCAGGTTAGGGTCTTTCACATGCACATTGCCAAAACCATTGCTGATCTTAAACTCCGGGGCAAAGATGAAGCTCTCGAAATAGAACTCAAAGCCAGCGCCGGCTTCGTAACCGTAGTCGCTCTTTTTGATCTTTACCAGGTCCTCTGCTCTGCGCAGACGTGCGTTGGAGGCCAAGTCATAGTCATATTTAAGGCCCGCAATGGTATAAACGCGCATATTGCCGATGCGGTCCGATTTAAATTTAATCTGTAGCGGGAAGCTCAGTAATATCGACTCAATCTTCTTGTCAGTATCCTGTGGCTTGGGATAAGTTTCGCGGTAGTAAAGGTTTTTGGATGCAAAAATGAGCTGCGGGTTAAAGCGAAGGTCAAAATGCTCACTGAGCCTGGCATTGGCCAGCAGTCCCAGGTTGAATCCCATGGTTTTCAGCGGTTCCGCTACCATAATAGAATCATCGGCCAGGAAGGCAGGAGAATGCTCCAGTTTGAAATACGACTGGTTTGCCGCCAGCGTAATACCAAAGTAATAGGGTTTTGCATCGTGTTCCAACATATTCATCTGGGTTTGCGCCCTTGCAGGAAGCACCCCGAATACAATGAATATCAGCGCGTAGCGCAGTAAATGGAACATATGCCGAATGTTAGCGTTTTGCATGTAACGGCCTGGAAACGGGTATTGGTTAAAATAGTTCGCATTGCTTCACCCTGCGGAAACGCTTTCACAGATTCCGGCAGATAACTATAAGCCGCCTGGCTTTTAGCTATCCATTTCCCGATCAGCGGTGTGATATAACGAAAATACGAATTATATAATTGTTTAATAGGAAAAACTGTGGGATTCGAAAACTCTAGTATCACCAACTTGCCTCCGGGCTTCAACACACGATACATCTCAGACAGCCCCTTTTCCAGGTGCTCAAAATTACGCACACCGAATGCCACCGTTATGGCATCAAACGTTTGGTCGGGAAAACTTATTGTCTCACTATCGCCCGTTTGCAGGGTAATTTTATCGCCTAACCCCGCTTTCAGGATCTTTTCACGGCCATGACTCAACATCCCTTCAGAAATATCAATGCCCACAATTTTGTCGGGATGAAGACGCTTTTCCGCCATAATAGCAAAGTCGCCCGTGCCGGTAGCCACGTCCAACATGAGTTTGGGCTGAAGCGATTTCAAATACCCCAGGGCTTTTTTACGCCATATAATGTCGATCCCCAGCGACATAAAGTGATTAAGAAAGTCGTAGCGGTAAGCAATATCATCAAACATGGTCGCTATCTGCTCCTTCTTGCTTAATTTTGACCCTTCAAAGGGAACGATCTTCTGAACATTTGCATTTTCTGACATAGTGCGCAAAGTTAAAGAAATGTAGTCATGTGACAGTATGCAAAAACAGGGATACGGGATTTTTAATGGAACAAAGCAATATCATTATGGTTATTAAGTCAGCAGAATATCTTATCAGTAGTCCCGATTGGGAAAAATGCCCCAATCCCATATGGCCTGAATACGCATTCATCGGCCGGTCGAACGTAGGTAAGTCTTCTTTGATCAATATTCTGGCTAATAATGAAAAATTAGCCAAAACGTCGGGAACCCCCGGTAAAACACAGCTGATTAATCATTTTGCCATCAATAACGCCTGGTACCTCGTGGATCTGCCCGGCTACGGATTCGCTAAAAGAAGCCTGTCGCAACGCCGCCAATGGGAACAGATGATCGAAAATTACCTGCGCAAACGGCCCAACCTCGTCAGCGTATTTGTACTCATCGACAGCCGCCATCAGCCACAGAAAATCGACATCGATTTTATTACCAAACTGGGAGAATGGAATATCCCTTTCAGCCTGGTATTCACCAAAGCAGATAAAAGTACCCAGGCAGAAGTCAGCAAAAACGTAAAATCTTTTCTCAATAAAATGAGGGAAACCTGGCAGTTCCTGCCCCCCAACTTCGTTACATCTACCGTAAAGAAATCCGGCCGGGATGCCATCCTCAACTATATCGATGAACTCAACGCACAATTCCGGGCCATCGCCTGATCCGCTGCATCATCTTTTCTGCACACTATTATTACCTCAGTAATCTGGGGTAATTTTTTATTTTTATTTGTTTATCTTAATCAGTGATGGCATTTTTTTACCCAAATACTTGTTGGAATGCTGGATGCAACAGATGAAATACTGTGTAAAAAGATAATAGCGCAGGATGAGGAAGCGTTCAGGGTACTGTATGAAAAATACCGGGATCATATTTATGGCTACACCCTGAAACTCTGCGGCCTGCCGGAAGTAGCATCCGACGCCGTTCAGGAAGTATTTATGAAGATATGGGTAAAAAGAGATACCCTGAATCCCGGATTATCTCTCAAAGCCTACCTGTACACCACCACCCGAAACTATGTATTCGACTACCTGAGAAAGGCGGTGCATGATCAGAAATTCCGCGAATATTTTCTGCAGATGTATACAGAAGATACCGGCGCTATGGACGACATGCTCTACACCCGGCAGCTGGAAACCATTAAAATGAATGCCATCGCCCAGTTACCTGCACAACGGCAGCTGATTTTCAGAATGAGCAAAGTACAGGGCTGTTCCAACCAGGAAATAGCCGATCAGCTGGGCATCTCTGTCAACACCGTGAGAGACCAGCTCGTAAAGGCTTCCCGCTTTGTAAGGCACTACCTTTATCAACATGCCGATATCTCTGTTATTATTGCCGCCTTTTGCCATATCCTTCGCTGAGAAAAAAATATTTTTAAGTCCGGTCGTCTTTTAAATCCGCCCGATCGTACTATTGTTATGTCAACCAGGAACAATGGAAGAAAATAAGGAACGGATCACTGCTCTCTTTATTAAATTAACGGAAAGGAAATGTACACAGGAAGAGCGTTTGGAGCTCCTCGCCTGGTTACAGGACCACCCATCGCCGGAGTATTTACCTGCGGTGGAAGAGTTGTTGCTGCAGCAAAACTGGCCCGCAATGCCGGCGGATAGGGCCGGTCAGGTTTTTGCTGCCATCCTGCAACATACACCGTCCAAACCGGTGATCCCGTTATGGAAAAGAACCGGCTTCAGAGTGGCGGCAGCCCTGGTACCACTCATTGGCCTGGCTACCCTGTTGTTATTTTTTTACAGAGATAAAAATGATAAACGCCATTTTGTAAACAACACCCGCCAGGTGCAAACCTTCCGGCTGGAAGATGGTACGGTGATCAGTCTCAATCAACGCAGCAGCCTCACCGTAAACACATCTCCCCGTAAAAATCAGCCCAGGGAAGCATGGCTGAAAGGAGAAGCTTTTTTTACAGTGATTCACCAGGCAGCAATGCCCTTTGTTGTGCACACGGAAAACGGCGTGGATGTAAACGTACTGGGCACTGCCTTTAATGTAAATACGGCAAATGGAAACGCAGTGGTAGTGCTGAACGAAGGACGCGTGAAAGTCAACGCCGGCGCCGGCGTCCTGTTGCTCAGTCCCGGCGAAATGGCCAGCTATAATGCGGTCACTAAAATGCTCACCAGGCAAAAGGTAGATACCTTGTTCCAGACATCCTGGAAATACAACCTGCTCGCATTCAAAAGTGAACCACTGAAAATAGTGATGCAAAAACTTGGGGAACAATATGATTATGAAATAGTATTTGACCAGGAAAGAACCGGGGAACTGCTGTTTACAGGCTATCTCCCGTCCGATAACCTGCAGCAGGCCATTATTACGATAGAAGAATCCTTTAATTTACAATTTACTTTACAACACAAGACTATTCGGGTGAACAACAAAAAAATCCTTTAGAGACAACCAAAATTCAGTTATGAAAAAATTTAAATCAATCAGTTTCCAACTGGTAATGGTTACCGCTTTGCTATGCTGTTTGCAATGGTCAAAAGCACAGATACTAAAAGCAGCAACCCGCGAAAACAAGGTAACCACTGTGCCGCTTATTTCGGTGATCAATGAACTGGAAGCAAAGTTCGATGTCCGCTTCAGTTACAACACCAACCTGCTGAAAGGGAAAAATATCCTCCTGCAGAATACGGACATTTTTCAGGCAGATAACATTGAGAACAACCTCAATAAATGTATCGCACCATTAGGATTGGTATGCCGCAAAATCAATGGAAAGCTTTACGTGGTAAAAGCAGAAGATGCTGCTAATACCCGGTCTGTGATGGCTGCCGCCGGCAACATTGCACCACAGCAAAACATCAGGGGATCTGTAAAGGACTCCACCGGTAATGCCTTACCAGGCGTGATTATCCAGGTGAAAGGCTCCTCCAAGGCTACGATGACGGACAAAGACGGGAACTTCGCCCTCGATAACGTAAAAGATGGCGATGTTCTTTTATTCAGCTTCATCGGCTACACACCAAAAGAATACACCATTAAAGGGGAACAAACCATTAACATCGTTCTCATCGATCAGGCCATCAGCATCGACCAGGTGGTAGTAACCGCCCTCGGTATCAAACGCCAGGAAAAAGCCCTGGGATACGCGGTACAAAGAGTAAAAGGCGAGGCCGTACAAACGGTAAAAGGAGTGGACCTGGCCACTTCCCTCACCGGCCAGGTATCCGGTCTGGTTATTAAAAACTCCACCGAGTTTTTTGCTAAACCCGCTATTGAGTTAAGAGGGGAAGGTACCTTGCTGGTGGTAGATGGGGTGCCGTATGGCAACATGTCGTTACGCGATATCCCTACCGATGATATTGAAAGCCTGGATATCCTGAAAGGTCCTACTGCATCCGCATTGTACGGCTCCAGGGCTGCCGGCGGCGTGATCCTCATCACCACTAAAAAAGGAACCGGCGAAGCCCTGTCTGTAAACGTGAACAGCAACACCATGATCCAGAGCGGTTTTCTGGCCATTCCAAAAACACAAACTTCGTACGGCCGTGGACAAAACGGAAAAATTGACAACGATTATGTATGGGGCCCCCGGCTGGATGCAGGCAACACTGCAAGGGACTGGAACCCGGTCACCAAACAGTTTGAGGATAACCGGCCACTGAATTCGGTAGGAAAAAATAACCTGAAGAATTTTATGGAACTGGGCGTAATCACCAATAATAATATCAACGTATCACAAAGTGGGAAATACGGTAGTTTCCGCGCTTCCCTGAACCATATTTATAACAAAGGACAGTTTCCTAATGCGAAACTGAATATGTACAACTTCACCCTGGGCGGTGAGCTCAAGGCGACAGAGAAATTCAGCCTCGAAGGGCACATGGGCGTAAGCAAAAGAATGGCGCCACAGGTATGGGGCACCGGCTATGGTAACCAGGGATACATTTACCAGCTAACCATGTGGACCGGTCCCGAATACGATATCCGCCAGTACCGCGACTACTGGAAAACACCCAATCAAACACAAAACTGGATGTACACCAACTGGTATGATAATCCCTACCTGATTGCCTACGAAAAATTAAATGCGATCCAGCAAAATACCACTAACGCAAGTCTCACCGCTAACTATAAATTTTCCCCTGACCTTAGCCTGTTGGTGCGTATCGGCTATGATGTGTATCATAATAAAGAAACCTTTACCAATCCAACGGCTAATATCTACTCCACCCGCGGCGGATGGAATGCCAGGGGATTGTACAGCATCAACAACACCTGGGGCTGGAGTACCAACGACGACGCCATGCTCAGCTACAATAAAAAAGCAGGCGATTGGAACTTCGAAGCAATGGTGGGCGGAACAATTTATTATTGGGTAGACGAAGGACTGAAAGCTTCCACCAAAAACGGGTTAACAAGCCCTACTTTCTTTTCGCTTAATGGCTCCGTAGAACCGCCTACATTCACACCTGCCTATAGCAGCAGACAGGTAAACAGTTTGTATGGAAGGGCTGCTGTAAGCTGGAGAAATACCGTGTTTATTGATGCTACCGGCCGTAACGACTGGAACTCCGCACAACCGGAAGAAAACAGGGCGTATTTTTATCCTTCCATCGGTTCCAGTGTAGTATTGTCCGAATTATTCAAAATGCCTGCATTTACAGATATGTGGAAAATACGCGGCTCCTGGGCTACCTTTAAAACACCCGCAGGCGTATATGATATCAACCGTCTCTATACTACCACTACCGGCGCGTGGAACGGCGCAAACTCCGCGAGCTACCCCAGTAACCTGCTGGGCGTTAACCTGCTGCCAAGTTCACAGCGTACCTGGGAAATTGGTACTGCCGCCTACCTGTTCAAAAAACGTTTGAATATCGACGTCGCTTACTTCAATAAATACTATTACAACCAGCAAACTTCTGTATCTATTCCCGGCTCCTCCGGATTCCTGAATACCCTGGTAAATACTGCCGAAACCTATGTAAGAAAAGGACTGGAAATTACGCTCGGCGGAACGGTATTAAAGAAAAAGAATTTCCAATGGGGATCCACCATCAACTGGTCTAACCAGCACCGCTACTATGTAAACCTCGATCCGGTGTACTCTGCGCAAAATCCCTGGGTGAAGAAAAAAGAAAGACTCGATACCTATACAGATTACTATTGGCTGAGAGACCCCGATGGCAATGTAATCCACAACAACGGCTATCCCGTGGAAAGCGATTACCAAAAAAAATATGGTTACAGTGATCCCAGTTTCAGTTTTGGTTTTATCAATACCTTCTCCTATAAAAATTTTACAGCATCACTTAATATCGATGGCCGCGTTGGCGGGGTGATGTATAACTATATCTACGATAAGATGTGGGATTCCGGTACCAATCCCGAATCTGATAACCAATACCGCTACGATGAAGTAGTGAACGGCCTCACCAATTATGTAGGACAAGGCGTAAAAGTACTCTCCGGAAGTGTTTCCTACGACAACTTTGGCAACATCACCAGCGATACCCGCAAGTATGCGGTGAATGATACAGAAGTATCTTACCAAAACTACGCGCAAAATTTCAGGGGAGGCGATTACGGCATACAAAAGAAAACATTTGTAAAGGTGCGTGAAATATCTGTCGGATACCGGTTTCCTGTCACCATGCTGGCAAAGAGCGGTATAAAAAATGCATCTGTTTCTTTAACTGCACAGAACCTGTTCCTGTTTACAAACTTCAAATTTTCAGATCCCGATGTGGATGATGAAAACCTGAATTCACCATCTCAACGGATGGTGGGAGTTAATTTCAAAGTAGGGTTCTGATATCTTTCACCATCAAAGAAAATCTCATGAAACACAAATCACTGAAATATATATTATCCGTATCTCTTACTGCCGCAATGGTAACAGGCTGCTCAAAATTTGATAAAATCAATACCAACCCAAATAAAACTACACAGGTGAGTTCCGCCATGCTGGCCACCAATATGATCCTGAGTATTACCAGGTCGGATATCAGTACCGCCAAAAGTTTTATGCAACCTTATCTGCTGGGTAAATATCTTACCTGGGGAGAAGGACAGGAAAATTTCCAGTATAATAAATTCGGAAGAGCCAGTTTTAACAGGATCGCATTATTGCGTAATGTGCCGCCCATGATAGGCTATGCACCTGATGAAGAACTCCGGAAATCATACAATGCACTGGGACATTTTATAAGAGCCTGGCAATTTTTTCAAAGCACTATACAGGTAGGCGATATTCCCTACTCACAGGCGGTGAAAGGAGAATCAGAAAACGTTATCCAACCTGGCTACGATACGCAGAAGGCAGTATTTCTCGGCATACTCAATGAATTGGATAGCGCCAATCTTCTTTTTGCAGCAGGGAAAGATTTTAGCGGTGATCCGGTGTATAACGGCAAAGTGGATAACTGGCGCCGGCTGACCAACAGTTTTGAACTGCACGTGCTGATGAACCTGTACAGGAAAACAGGCGATGCGGATCTGAAAGTAGTGGAGCGGTTTAAAGAGATAGTTGCCAACAGGCCTTTAATGCGTTCTTATGCTGATAATTTTGCTCTTACCTATACGGCAGCAGCAGGCCAGAATTACCCTTGGTCCGATGTGCCGGCGGGCTCCGGCAACTCTTTTGTAAAGTCAAATTACACCATGTTGTCAGCCACGCTGATAGATCCGCTGAAAACATTGCACGATCGTCGTTTGTTTTACTATGCAAAGCCCTCACCGGTAAAAATTGCAGCCGGTAAAACAGCGGATGATTATGACGCTTATGTAGGTGCGGAGCCTTCTGATGCATTCCCTGCACTGCAATCTATACGCCTGTCAAAAGATTATTCCGACCTGAACAGCCGTTATGTAAACATGGTGAATGCAGAACCGGTAAGCGTTTTCAGCTACTCGGAATTACAGTTTGTATTGGCAGAAGCAGCCCTGCGGGGATGGATCACCGGCACGCCGGCGCAAAGTTATTATGCTGCAGGTATTACCAATTCCATGAAATTCACCGCCGCCTATACACCGGACATAGAAGATTATCACCACAACATGAAAATGGATGATAGTTATATTCAGTCGTATGTAGCATCGGTGGTACTCACTGGCAGCATGCAGCAACAGTTATCGCAGATTATTACACAAAAGTATCTCGCGGGGTTCCTGCAGGGCTCCAATTATAATGCGTGGTATGAGCAACGGAGAACAGGTTATCCCGTATTCAAATTGAATACTACCACCAACCTGAATACGCCTGCTACGCAGTTTCCGGTAAGATGGCTTTATCCTGATAATGAACTGAGTTATAACAATGCGAACCTCAACGAGGCCATACAGCGGCAGTTTAGCGGCAGTGATAATGTGAATAGCGTGATGTGGTTATTGAAGGATTAAAGTATAAAGCGGGGATGAAAGCGATATTCGTTTTCATCCCCCTGCTTAATAATAATTGCTGTATTAATAGGCTACCTTGCCGTAAGTCATGGTGCAGGCATCAGAAATGTTACCGGTCAGAATTATTGCATCGCTCGTAAAAGTGACAAAGAATTCATTGCTTTTCCCTATTGTCAGCACATTTTGATTGTTAACCTGTTTAAGGTGAAACGTATCGGCGGTTTCTCTTACACCATCAACAAATAATTCGTATTGTTTACCCTTGAATATTATTTCCTGCTTATTGGTAACAGGCGCACCCTGTCCGCTGAAACATCCTTCTACCTTTGCCAGCCGCCATCTCCCTTCTATAGAAGTAAGCAGTGGAGCATCTTTCTTTTTACAGGCAGAAAAAGCAGTTATTAAAAACAGGACAAGGAGGGAATAATAAGTTCTCATAACGGGGTGATTGGTTCAATGATTTATAGATGGATGATCAGTTAAATACTTTATTATTGATAATCGTTTGATTGATCTTTCTCTCAAATTCCGCGAAGTAGGCGGGAGCGGGACCACCGGGTATATCTAAATAAATGGCGGTAGTGTCTGTTGGATTTTTTTGTACATATATAAATGCCCGGAAGATGCCATCTGCTGCCCCACGTGATGAGTAAGTATTAGGATCGGCTTTTATAGCTGCCCGGGGAAAGTTGGTGAGATAAGGTTTCAGGCTGTCTTGCACGTTATTTGGTAATTTCCTTGTACTTTTTTCACTATTTTTTTGAGTAATAATATAGCTGCCATCTGCAGTGATCTGTAGCGTTTTGAATTCGGCGTTGGGAATGCTCGAGCCTGCGTCATACACAAACAACGACGTAGTATCGGGAGCTTCCACTTTATCTTTTTTACAGGAAAGAACGCAGAGGCACGCCAGCAACAGTATGGCTGCCAATGATTTTGGTAGTGTCATATAGGAGGCTGTTTTACTGAATGTATAGCGTAGAAACCAGGAAAAAGTTACAACAGAAGGAGGGATTGTATAGCTCGATAAGGGGAGAAAATGCCACCTGACGTGGCGACACGTCATAAAAAATCTGAGAGAGGTACAAAAAAAAGAGGCGCCTTAGTTCACTATTTTATTAGCGCAACTGCTGCTGGCAAAGGCTTCCGGTTTGGCTTTAAAGGCAAAGCCCATACCCAGGATATAGCCCATTGCTTCCCGCAAGGCCAGGTTGCTTTTGAACTGAGGGTTCGTATTGATGTCTGCATGCACTTCCATGTCTACATCATATTCTGTAAACAGGTCACACAATTCATACGCAATTTCAATACTCTTCGCTACTTCTACCAGCATGCGCTCTTTGATAGAATAGCGGTCTTTTGTTTTTTCATTGTGAATAAACATAAATCCGCCGTGGCCTTCCCGCAGGAATACTATCACCGTAGCGAATTCCGTATCTACTCCTTTTACCTGGGAATCAGTACCAATGCACACTTTCAGGCGAAACCCCTTTGCGGTTTCACGAACGATGGCTTGTCTTACTTCTTCCTTTACCGGAAGGTGGATAACCTCTCCATTAAATCTTCTCCATTGCATACATGTATAATTAAGGGTGAACATGCGTATTTGGGTTATGCTATAATGCCTGCCTGCTGAAGTAATTCCATGCGCTAATTGGGTCAACAATATGGGATGCGTTCATTGGGGAATAACAGCAATATTTACGAATATACGAAAAAGCTGTTAGCAATAGCCAACAGCTGTACATTAAAAAAATAAGAAGATTCAGAAAATAAAACGGCTAGAACTGCCCCGTACTAAGCATTACAAGGGTACATGCTTCCACCGGCTGAATATTATGCTCCCTGGCAATATCTTCCAGTTCGGGATTTTCTGCTCCCGGGTTAAAGATGATACGGCGGGGTTGCAACTGCAAAATATAATCATAATATTCTTTCTGTGCCGCCGGGTTCAGGTACATGGTAACCGTATCTACTTTTTCGAGCGGTGGATGCGCGGTAATCACGGGCGTATCACCAATGGCGGCCGCCCGTTTGCCGATCGCCACTACCGGGTGCCCTTTGGCTTTGAGCCGGTTCACGGCCAGGTTGCTGTATCTTTCCGGGTTGGGCGATGCGCCCAGTACCACGGTGAGCTTTTTATCGTTATTGGGTTCCATATAGCTAATTTACGGAATTCACCACAAGTGATAAGCGCTCCGGGGCAGATGCGCGAGGATATCGCTGCATGCCCCCGCAAGCTCCGGGAATTGAAAAGTAAAGCCCTCCCTGGTGGCCCTGGCAGGCAGCACCCACCTGCTTTTTAACAAAAGTTCTGCTTCTGTGCCAATCAGCATGGCACCCGCTTTTAATAAAGGAACAGGTGCCGGCAATCCAAACCGGTACCCCGCAGCGTTGCGCAGCGTTTTCATAAATACCTTGTTGGTAACCGGGTGGGGCGCCGTACAATTAAACACCCCGCTTAAAGCATCGTTTTCGTATAGCCATGCCACCATCCTGCACACATCGGTGATGTGGATCCAGGTATACATCTGTCGCCCGCTGCCCTGGTGGCCACCTAAACCGGCTTTTATAAGGTTGAGGTAGGGCTGCATTACGCCGCCGGGTTTCCAGCCAAGTGTAATGCCTATACGCAATATTATTTTCCGTGTATGCGGTAGTGTAATGCTATCGAACGATTGCTCCCATCGTTTACATACCTGTACAGAGAAGTCATTTTCTATCTCTCCGTTAAATTCATCCATCGGCCGGTCTTCCGCATGACGGTATATGGTGGCGCTGCCGGCGTTGATCCATACTTTGGGTGGATTTTTCAGCGTAAGTATAGCAGCTCCCAATGCCCTGGTGGCATTAACCCTGCTATTTACAATCGCCTGTTTATTGGATTCGTTGTACCGGCAGTTCACACTCTTGCCGGTGAGGTTAATGAGCAGATCGGTATGCTCCATCGCTTCCACCCAGTTTCCCGGATGTTCCCCATCCCATTGCTCATAACGGATACGCCCCGAAGAAGGACGTGCATGTCGCGTAAGGATAATAATATCGTTATCCGCACCAAAATATTCAGCGAAGCTGCTGCCTATAAAGCCGGTGCCCGCAGCAATAACAATACGTTTATTTTGCATAAAATAAAGTTAAACCGGGGTGGAAGTAGCCCTGCTATGGAGGGTAACAATACATCTCCGTATAGTTAATCCCGTTACAGACAATATCAGCGCCGGCAGCACAATATAAAAACTGGCGTAAACCAGCCATCCGTAAATATTGAAAAAATCGATAGATCTGAATACCCGTAACTTGTTTGCCTGTACGAGGAGAAATAAGATTCCTATAATAGAGAACAGTACGCACTGGAGTTTTCGTAGCATCCTGTCATCAGGAGCTGTTTTCCTTAGTATAAAATTGATAACGCCTGCAGAGAATTGCCAGGCCAGGAGGATGAAAGTAAGATATGGCGGCAGGGAGAATTTGGAAAAAACAACAAGATGAGTAATATCAATCGCGCAAATAACAGTCAGGAGCCCTTGAACAATGCCATCTACTATATAATATAGCTTCATCTTTCTTTTTTATTTGTTTGGAACTTTCAGAAATAAATGAAAGTATGACCCAAAAAAAATTACTTAATGAGTTTTATCAGGCTGCTGTAGAACCAGTTTTCTTCCGATTTAATAAATGCACTGATCGTCTTATCCGTTTGCTGGGCAAACTTGGTGATATTGGAAATAGAATCCTTAAAAGCTTTCATTTCCTTATCTTTCGGATCACCTTCCGCCTGTTGCAGCTGTAACAGCACTTTCATGATAGGATCCAGTTCGCGCTTCTTTCTTTCGCGGGCGATATACGTAGCCACCTTCCAGATATCTTTCTCTGCTACAAAAAATTCTTTTCTTTCTCCCGGGATGAGGATACGTTCCACCAACCCCCAGTTAATGAGTTCCCGCACATTCATATTGGTATTTCCACGGGAAATGTTCAGTTCCTCCATGATATCATCGGCACTCAACGGGTCGGGCATTACCAGCAGTAAAGCGTGAATCTGGGCCATCGTACGGTTAATACCCCATTGGGCGCCTAATGAACCCCAGGTTTGAATAAACTGCGCCTTTGCTTCCACTAAATTCATGTAGGTTATTATTTTATAGCGTTTGACAATTTACAAGGCCAAATGTATATCAAGTTTTTGAACTTTCAAAAGCTAATGAAACATTTTACCGGTGAATGACGGGGCATACAGCCGTCTTCCGGGCACAAAAAAAGGCGAAGTATACACTCCGCCTTTTCGTATAGCTATTACAATTAGTTTATACCAGCATTGTTACCGGGTTTTCCAGGAACCCTTTCAGGGTAGCCAGGAAACGTGCGCCTACCGCTCCGTCCACACTTCTGTGATCGCAGCTCAGGGTCAGTTTCATAATGTTGGCTGTTTTTATCTGGCCTTTCTCCACCACCGCAGTTTCAGTGATATTACCTACCGCCAGGATCGCTGAATCCGGTGGATTGATGATCGCCGTGAATTCGTCGATACCCAGCATACCCAGGTTGGAGATACTGAAGGTATTGCCGCTGAATTCCTGTGGTTGCAACTTTTTGTTTTTGGCTTTGTCGTACAGGCCTTTCGCATCAGTGGCAATCTGGCTGAGTGTTTTCTGATCTGCAAAGCGGATTACCGGAACAATCAAACCTTCTTCAATAGCCACCGCAGAACCGATGTGTATATGCTGGTTCTGACGGATAAAATCGCCCATCCAGCTGCTGTTCACTGCCGGATGCTGACGCAGTGCCATGGCAGAAGCCTTGATCACCATATCGTTGAAGGAAATCTTAACAGGGGAAATTTCGTTGATGGATTTGCGCGCTTCTATCGCCTTATCCATATTCACATCTATTTTCAGGTAGAAGTGAGGAGCGCTAAACTTGCTTTCGCTGAGGCGTTTAGCAATTACCTGGCGCATTTTGGTCAGCGGAATATCTGTGAAGCCTTCCTGGCCGGCAGGTACAAACGCCGGAGCAGCAGGCGCTGCGCCGCTTTGTGCTGCCGGAGCCGCCTTGGCTGCAGGAACATAGCTATCTACGTCTTTTTTGATAATACGGCCACCGTCACCAGAACCAGGAACCTGGCTGATATCGATGCCTTTTTCCTCTGCCAGCTTCTTAGCCAGCGGAGATGCTTTCACACGGCCATCGGCGCTGGTGGTTGCAGCAGGAGCCGGAGTTGCCGCCGGAGCAGCAGTCGTGCCATTCTGTGATGGGGCAGCAGCAGGTGCGGATGGAGCTGATGCTGCCGGGGCAGCGCCTTCAGCAGCCAGGATCGCATCTACATTAGTCCCCTGTTTGCCCACAATGGCTATAATGCCGTTTATTTTGGCCGCTTCGCCTTCCTTCACACCTATATATAATAAGGTACCGTCGGCATAACCCATTACTTCCATGGTCGCTTTATCCGTTTCCACTTCAGCCAGTACATCGTCATTCTTCACAACGTCGCCTACCTTTTTGTTCCAGGCAACTATTTTACCTTCTGTCATAGTATCGCTCAGGAGCGGCATACGGATAACAGTAGCATTTTTCAGCGCTTCTTTTAATGCAGCGTCATCAGCCGGTGCAGCAGCAGCCGGAGCAGCCTGTGGTGCAGGTGCAGCAGGTGCAGCATTAGCGGCAGGCGCCGGGGCAGCAGCAGCTGTTTTACCTTCACCTTCCAGCAGGGAAGTGTAATCTTCTCCGGGTTTACCTACAATGGCAATGATCCCGTTTACCTTTGCTGCCTTTCCTTTTTCAACACCTATATAAAGGAGGGTTCCTTCTACGTAACCCATCACTTCCATAGTGGCTTTATCCGTTTCCACTTCAGCAATTACATCGTCTGCCTTTACTGTATCGCCCACCTTTTTATGCCATTCCGCAATCACCCCTTCCGTCATCGTATCACTCAAAAGGGGCATTCTGATAACTTCTGCCATAGTGCTTTATTCAAAATTTTGTTCAAACCTACATGTTTTTGCGCAAAAACGCAAAGAAGGAATTGTAAACTGTTTAAAAATGTCTGTCTATCGTTAATATTTAATCAGCGCAATCACGCTAGAAGTCTAACTCCATGTTCAGCCGGTCTTTCAACTCTTTCACCAGCGGGTATTTTTCCGCCATCTGCTGGAATTGCTCCCGGCTGGAAAGCGGCGCCGGACCTATATCCTGGGTCTGCTGACTCTCATCCAGCTGCAGGGTGAGCACAATGGCCGGATTGTTAAATTTCTTCTTCAGAAACTCAGCAATCACGAGCTTTTCTTCTTCCATAAACCGGAATTGCACAATGTTCCGGCTCACAATTCCCACCTCCATAGTGCCCAGCAGTTTCAGTTGCGCCAGCTGCAAATTGCTTACCACCGTCATTTTGTTGGCCTGCCGGTACAGATCAATAAATTCGTCCCAGTACACATGGATCGCTCCCATCGTAAGCGGGGTCGACTGCACATGGGTGGTTCCCTGCTGTTTGGCAGCCATCGCTTCTTTCATGGCAGCCAGCCCTGTTAGTTTGCTGGCCGGAGCAGCAGCGGTTGTACCAGCTGCGGAGGTGCCGCCGGCCGCAGGTGTGACGGTGGCAGGTGCGGGCGTTGCAGATACAGGGCTGGTTGCCGGCTGACTGGCCACAGGCGCCGTTGCCGGTTCGTGGGTAGCAGTTGAATGCCCATTGGAAGGTATTGGCTGTGCAGGAGCAACGAATACCGGTGTGGGCGGTGGCGCAGGTGCTGCCACAGGGGCCGCTGCTGTCACAGGAACCGCTACGGGAGCCGTTTGCTGCGGAGCAGACTGAACCGGCGTATCTACCGTTAAACGTGGTCCCGGCACTATGCCGATACTCTCCGTAGTAGCCGGATTCCCGGTAATGGTTTTAGCAGTTACCGGCTGGGCTACAGGGGCCCGCAACTTCTGCGGGGGAGAACCATCAGCTACCAGCTTTTTTTTTGACACTTCCCCGTTACTGTCATCACTGACCAGGGTTACTGCCTGTTGCAGAAAACATAGCTTGATCAGCGCCATCTCCACATGCAGCCGCTTGTTACGCGCCATGCGGTAGTTGATCTCCGTTTCATTCAGCAGGTGAAGGGCAGTGATCAGGTAAGCAGGACTCACCTGGCCCGACAACTGTTTATATCGTTCTTTCAGGTTACCGGAAACCTCCACCAGGTGAAGGGCCTTGTCTTCTTTACATAACAGCAGGTTACGCAAAAATTCCGCCCACCCGTTCAGGAAATTATCCCCTTCAAAACCTTTCTGTAAAATTTCATCAAATATCAGCAGGGCATTGGCTACGTCCTGTTGAAGCACAGACGCCATTACCCGGAAAAAATAATCGTAATCAAGAATATTCAGGTGCTCCAGCGTATTCTGGTAAGTAAGATGCCCGCTCGTAAAGCTCACAATCTTATCCAGCGTACTCAGGGAATCACGCATACAGCCATCTGTTTTCTGCGCTACCAGGTGCAGGGCATCTGTTTCAGCCTGGATATGCTCCTTGTTACATATCTCCTGCAAATGGTCTACCGTGTCCTGTATGGTAATACGTTTGAAGTCGAAGATCTGGCAACGGCTCAGGATCGTTGGTAATATTTTATGCTTCTCCGTAGTGGCCAGGATAAAAATCGCATAGGATGGCGGCTCCTCCAGGGTCTTCAGGAAAGCATTGAAAGCTGAGGAACTAAGCATGTGTACCTCATCTATTATATAGATCTTGTATTTTCCCGCCTGTGGCGCAAAACGCACCTGCTCCACCAGGGTACGGATATCATCTACCGAGTTGTTGGAAGCAGCATCCAGCTCATGAATGTTGAAGGAACTGCCCTCATTAAACGACTTGCAGGAATGACACTCATTACAGGCTTCCCCATCCGGCTGCAGATTTTCGCAGTTAATGGTTTTGGCCAGGATACGCGCACAGGTGGTTTTCCCTACTCCGCGAGGCCCGCAAAACAGGAAGGCATGCGCCAGCTGGTTATTGCGGATGGCATTTTTGAGAGTGGTGGTAATATGTGCCTGTCCTACTACAGTTGAAAAGTTCTGTGGACGGTATTTACGGGCTGATACGATAAAATTCTCCATATGACTGCTACGCTTTCGCGAGCGCCGAAAATACGCACAAATTCAGTAAGAGAAAAATGCACAACAGGAACAGCGCTTCAAACGGGGTACGCTCCCGGTTCTAAGGTTAAAATAAATTCCAGATATGATTTTTTTAGTAATATGATTCCGTTGTTGAAATGTTCCATCATCGCTGAACTGATTTCATGTAACTCCTGGATAGCCACATAGTCGGGGATCATATCCTGCATAAAAGTGCAATCATGCTCCCTGAATCTTTTCAGCTTTTCCTCCATCCCTTCGGGAAAACTCCCGAACAACGCACCCTGCTGAATGTTTTCCGTCATCATCCGGAAACCCCAGCACTCGGCCGACAGCTCATCAAAAAGCGCCGGCAGCGATTCCATATCCTGTTCGCCGGAATTAAACAACAGGCTGATACAATGAATGATCCGGATCACCTGCTCATTCAACTGTTGGCCGGTTTGCTGATACTGCAGGATCTGGGTGTATTTCTCTTTAAGCAGGGCCGCCTTAGCCGGACTTTGCTGCATGGCAACGGTATAATGATACCGGAAGGCCTGCTGATCATGACACTGCAGCCACGCCTCTTCGGACGTAACCTGCGCAGATAACATCCGGGCCAGCTGCTTTGCCCGCGCGGCACTGTATTTCTGTCCGTCAAATTCAAAATAACTGGTCTGAAACTGCCCGCTGCTGATAGCCTGCAACGTTTCCGCATCCTGACGGTCACGGTAAAAAGCCCGCATCCTCATAATAATATCAGGATGATAAAGCGCCTGTAAACTGCCGGCGGTTATTTCCTCCGGTGGCAACAGCCGGGTAAACTCCTCACTAATGCCGCAGAATGGCCGGTTATCATAATAATCATTAAATGCTTTCGGATATTCGTATAACCGGTGCCGTTGCGAAAGCTCTTCAATGTAGGCGGCAGGAGTGATCTCCGTAAATGTTTCGTCACTGTTATGTACCGTGAAATTATATATCAGCGAAGTCATGTGCTGCTGCACATTTTCCGGCTCATTAAACAGGTTCCAGGCACTCAGGCTGACCGGCTTACAGGAAACATTCGCCGCTAAATAATGCGCCTCCCGCGCTTCCCTGGAAAGATGCGAAGTCCACTGCTCCCGCAGCTGCACCCGGCTCTTCAGAAAAGTATGGAAATAATTGTCGGTGATAACCGGTAATCCGGCAGCATCCACTGTGAGATGGTTTTGTGAAGCATAGTAACGGATCATGGCCCGCTGCGCCGTAAAAATATTGGCAAACCGCAGCGTTCTTTCTGCAAGATCCGGTACCTTATGAAAACAATGGTCCAGGCAGTATCCGCCCATTTCCAGCCGCCGTAAACCGCTGATAGCTGTTTCTGTACTGGTAAGACTCACAGCTACTGTATCTGCATGATATTCCATCTCCCTGCTTAATTCCAGGTATTGCCGGTTAATGATCGCATATATCTTCCGCAATACATACTGCATTCCGTTCAGTATCCTCGTAGTAATATGCGCAAAGAAACTTAACAGGCTGCTGCCACTGCTCCAGCGGGCCTCTATTTCATCCCACCGTTCATTTTCATATAGCATATTATACAACATCTTATTCAATGCATAGATGTAGCTGCCCAGTTTCATACTACGCTGCGAGAAATGTGCAAACTCATACGCCAGCAACATCTTAAATTCGCTCACGTTTACACTGTTAATTAACCCCAAACCTATTTCGAGGTTTTTCCCCACCGGCCAGAATAAACTCAGAAAACTGGAATGATAGAATACCGTAGTATGCATGTCCGGCACAATAAATACTTTCTTCGGAAAACTGATGCGCGTGTCCTTCACCAGCTGCGTAATAAAATCAAATAAACGGGGATGATGATCCCGGAAGATCTGCATACGGTAAGGGTTACCCGCAGAACGTTTGTTGAAAAGAAATTTAATGAGAAAAAACAATACCATCCCACCCAGTAAAATGAAACTGAGTCCGATGATGCCGGTGCTCCAGGCCGGATAAGCGCGGAATAACATAATCCCTCCCGACACACAGGCCACAGCCAGCACAACGGTTGCCAATAGCAGTACCACGTAGAGAATAAAGAACAACACCACGCAGCTGACGGCTTTCGTTATCTGTTGCCTGAATAGTAACGTGGGCTGAATAAGTGCCAGATCCGCGTTATCAGGGCACTCAGGGTATAAGTTGGTCATAACAAAACATCAGGTTAGATACGATTGTAACAGCAAAAGAGATTTAAATGTTACATAATATTCATAAACTTATATACTCCCCCAATGCTCCCATATATTCATATGAGAGATGTATATACCCCGCTCCGGCGGATTATTTTTTATGCCAGGATCGGATGCCTTTTATATGGAGCCGAGCGGTCAAATAAATAGCGATAGGTGGCGAGCCTGCGGGTTGGCGTAGCACCAAGCCCCTCGGCCACATTCTGCATTCTCGGATTAAAATCACCAATCCACTGCATTTCATAATCTTCATAATGAGACATGCCGCTCTGAATTAATTTCGCCCCTTCTACAATCATATAAGCATCCACGCCCTTCCCCTGGAATTCAGGAATTATACCAAATATAATTCCCACCATCTTTTTGCAGTAACCGGTTTGCTTTAACCACAGGAACTTCAGCTTTTGTAACAAGCCAAATTTCCCGTTCATATGTTTTATATACTGGTTCAGATCCGGTAAATTCAGCCAGATGGCAATAGGATCGTCGTTGTGATAAACGAACCACGCTATCTTTTCGTCCATCAACGGCTTCATCTGCTTAAACAGCGCCAGCACCTGCGCTTTCCCCATTTCCTTTCCACCCATGTGCTGCGCCCATGCCTTGTTATACACAATGCTGAATGCCTCGGCAAACCGCGGCAGATCATTCTTCCGGATATGCACCGCCCTGAAAGCCGGATCAGCTTCAATAGCTGCATGCCGGATAAAGAATTTCGGCAGCAGCTGGTCACTAACCCTCATTCCATAACAAAGTTGGTGGAAGAAAAGTTGAAAACCATACTGCTCAAATAAACGGATGTAATAGGGAGGGTTGAAATTCATGCAGTATAATGGCTCATGAAACCCTTCTGTAAGCAATCCCCACCAGTTATTGCGCTCCCCGAAATTAATAGGACCATCCATTGCTCCCATGCCTTTTTCCTGCAGCCATTGTTTGGCCGTATCAAAAAGCAGGTTGGCTGCTTCCTGTTGATCTATACAATCAAAGAAACCCACACCGCCTACCAGGCACTCATCTCCTTTTGTCTTATATTTCTTGTTAGTAAAAGCCGCAATCCTGCCGGCTAACCGGCCTTTGTCATCTTTTAAAATCCATCTGATACACTCCCCATGACGGAATGCCTTGTTCTTTTCAGGATCGAAAACAGTATTAATATCTTTATCCAGCGGCCTTATCCAACCAGGTACATTTTTATTTAAATTCACATGCACGTCGATAAATTGCCGGGCGGTTTGTTCATTATTTACAATAATCAGCTGCATTGAAACCATTTGTACAAATGTAATAAAAATGCATTGGCATTATTTTTTCTCTTTCCTTCGATATGAAAAGAACTTATGTTTATCCCGCCATACTCCTGTTGCTCATCGTGGTATTTACCCTGGGCTATTGTCAGCAACAACGGCAAGTGCGCAAAGTGCTGTCCGAAAATCAGCGCCTGTGGAACGAAAACCGTGATCTGCGTAAAAGTCTGGATCAATCCGGGGCAGTTTCCCGGCAAATAACCGATCACCAGGAACTCCGCCAAAGGGTGGCCGGCCAGTTTATTGAACGCAGGGCTTATTACCGGCGAAACTGGCAACAGTTCATTGCGGTTACTGCCGGCGATTACCGCACAGGGCTGCTGGGAGGGATCAAAGACCTGGATATTATCGTAAGAAATCAAACAGAATACCCGCTGGATAATGTAGTAGTCAGCGTTTCCTACATGCGCAACAACAACGAAGTTTTTAAAACAGAACGGTATACCATCAGTAATATTCCGGAGAAAGGTACCCGCAGCATTGCAGCCTCCAACAGCCGCAAAGGCAGCAAAGTAGCGGTAAAACTGATCAGCATTACCAGCCAGCCAATGAACTTCTGCTGGGCTGCCGATAAACCTGCCCCCGCCGGCAATCCCGATCCGTTCGAATGCGTACCATCCGTTAAAAATACACCGGCGCCACCGGCACAGGATAATCAGTAACTTCGTCGCATGATCCGGCTAATACCCACCACCATCGCTAATGAAGCGACCAGGGATTTATATGAAGAAGCATTTCCCGAAGAGGAAAGAAGACCCTGGAACCAGCAGGTGCAGCTGGTCGCATCCGGGAAACTGCAGCTATTGCATATTCACCGCGAAGACGCATTTGCCGGATTTATTTTCTACTGGAATCTTCCTGATTTTAGCTTTATAGAACATTTTGCTATTCATCCCGGTACAAGGGGAGGAGGCGCCGGTACGCAGGTAATGCAGCTGATGGAAGCGCAACTGAACGGAATTGTACTGGAAGTGGAACCGCCTGTAACGGAACAGGCTATACGTAGAATTAAATTTTATGAACGACTCGGCTACCAGGCGTTTGCTGAATCCTATCACCAGCCTCCATATCATCCGCACTATCCGCCGCTGGAACTGCGCCTGATGCAGAAAGGACTAGCGCCCGCTGCTGCCATGTTTCCAAATATAAAGGAACAGCTGTATAAATACGTTTATAACAAATAAAAAAAGTACGAATGATATACAAGGCATTAATGATGTAATCTCACAAACATCTTTGCCGCTGTTATCATTCGTACTTTCGTTATGTCAAAAGAGGTTTATCCTACACGTGAAGGACGTTCCCCCTGTTGTCTGGGTTGCTCCTGTTGCCGTTGCTGTTGTTGTTGCTGCTGTTGCTGTTCTCTTTGTATTCTTTGCTGTTGTTGCTGCTGCTGTTGTTGCTGTTGTCTCTGTTGCTGTTGTTGCTGTACCCTCTGCTGTTGTTGCTGTTGCTCCCTTTGAACCCTTTGTTGCTGTTGTTGCTGCTGTTGCTGTTGTTGTTGCTGAGCCCTCTGCTGTTGTTGCTGTTGCTCCCTTTGTACCCTTTGCTGTTGTTGTTGTTGCTGCTGTTGCTGTTGCTGCTGAATCCTCTGTTGTTGTTGCTGTTGGTCCCGCTGTACTCTCTGTTGCTGTTGTTGTTGTTGCTGCTGTTGAACTCTCTGTTGTTGCTGTAACTGCTGTTGCTGTTGTTGTTGCTGGATCCTTTGCTGTTGCTGTTGTTCAGCAGTTCTGTCTGGTGTTACTCTCGATGGCCTGTTAAAGTTACCCGGGGTATTGTTATTACCCGGATTCGCATTATTAGCCGGATTTGCCGGCTGGGTAGTAGTTCCCTGCCTTACTCTTCCTCCGTTGTTATATGGAGGTATATTTCCGGTATTGTTATTTCCAGGCTGATTCGCTTCTCCGGGACGTACCCGGTTACCACCATTGTTATTATTATTACCCGGTTGAGTAGTATTGCCCGGTGTAACACGGCCCGGACGATTGCTGTTGTTATTATCTACTGCCTGCACCGGTCTTGTACGGTCTACTTCACGTCCTCTCTGGATAGCTGCGGCATCCGGGCGGTATATGCGCAACTGGTTATTCTCTAGTCTTCCCCCGGTTCCCGGTCTGTTGGTATTTTCCACTCTCACTGGTCGTACTGCCTGGCCGGAATACCGTTGTACTTCGTTGGCACTCGGACCGGTATATACTCTTCTTCCTCCGTAATTATTAGTGTTGTTGATAACAGTGGTGTTGTTAATGATCGTAACGTTCCTGCTGTTATTAACGTAGTAGTTGTTGATCCGCGGACTGTTAATGTACTGTCTTGGTACAAATGCCCAGTAATCAGCCGGTGCATTATAAGAATATTGCGGACTCATTGGCGCCCATCCATAATAGTCACCACCGGTTCTCCAGCTAACCCATGCCGGACCCCAGTCGTAACCCGGTACCCACATCCAGCCCTGGAAATCGTCATATAACCAGCGACCGTAGTGGAAGGCTGCCCAACCCCACGCGTAATCAGATACCCAGGTCCAGCCATAGTCAGTGTATACCCAGTGCCCGTTTGTATAGTAAGGTCTGAAATCACGGCCCGCATTAGGGATCCACACCCTGTCGTATCCGGGGTAACTTACCCAGCGGCCGTAAGGACTCAATTCATCATAAAAAGAAATCGATCCGCTCACCTGCACCTGCGGTCCGCCGGAGTAGGATGAGCCATATTGATCATCATATCCGGGTGCATACGTTGATGCACAACTGCTGATGAATGAACCTATAAATAAAAGTGATATTCCTGTGTGTTTTAATAAACTGTTCATAACTCCTGTTTTTTAGTCCTGATAGGTATTGTTGTTTGTAAGACTCTGGAGATGTAATGAATGCTGCGTAAAATTGTGTTTATATCGACAAGCATTTTTTAATGGTCTGTGAATAAAAGTATAGAAGGCGGAATCATTTTAAATTGTTAAAGGATTATGTTAAAATTTTTATAACGCTTTGCTGCAGTTACAGCGTCATATATATCATTAGACAAAAATGGTTCCAATTTCGCAACCGCTGTAAGAGCTTGCATTACAGCCGGTAACAGAAGCATATGCGGAATAATAAAACATTCCTGTAATATTGCAACAGCTCACTTAATCAAAGATGGCTTCCTTTTTCAGTATTCATCATATTTTCTTTACCACACTGGGATATCCGGTCAGTTATGTGGAGTTTATAGGCACGGTCACCGGCTTGTTATGCGTATGGCTGGCCGCAAGAGATCATATCCTTACCTGGCCGGTGGGGTTGGTCAACGTGAGTTGCTTCTTTGTATTGTTCTGGCAATTGCAATTGTATGCAGATATGTTCCTGCAGGTATACTTCTTTGCCACCGGGGTTTATGGATGGCTCTTCTGGTACAGGAAGCAACCGGAAAATGAACCCGTGTATGCATTGCAGCCCCGTCATCGCTGGCGGCTGGGAATGGCCGCCTTGCTGTTGTCGGCAGCTACCGGCTATGTTATCAGCCAGCTGCACCTGTGGTGGCCTCACGTATTTGAACATCCTGCAGCATGGCCCTACACCGACTCGCTGGTGGCGGTTTTAAGTGTGATCGCCAATATCCTGCTGGCTAAAAGGATCTGGGAAAACTGGCTGCTATGGGTAACCGTAGATGCAATAGCTACCTATATTTATTTTCAGAAAGATGTAAAGTTTCTTGGAATAGAATACTTTATTTTGCTCATCATTGCCGCCATGGGACTGGCAAAATGGTTGAAAACATATAAACAACAACTTACCAATAAATAACCCTATGCTTACTTTTAAACAAAAAATCCGTCGTATAGCCCTTACATTTATAGCCATTTTTGTATTGATGTTCCTCTGCAGGATCGGGTATGGTTACCTCTATAAAGGCCGCCAGCAGGAAGCATCCGGTGAAAATGATTTTTTATCCGGTGTAATGAGGCAACAGAAAAATTATGCATCTGAAAAAATAAAAGCCTTTAACCCGCAGAACAATGCACCGGATATGGTGTCCGGCAATCAGAAGTATGAAAAAGTAGCCAATGTACGGGCGAAATCATCGCAGTTTTCGGAAGATGAAAAACTGCTGCATGGCACCATTAAAAAATTTGATGCCATTGTACAGTACGAGCAGCAATCCGGCAACAGCGGGAACCGCCAGATACAACTGCTGATAGGCGTTTCGCCTCAAAAGTTCGATTCGTTTTACAAGGCAACACAAGGGATCGGAGAAATAAAATCTACCGAAATAACCAAAACAGATAAAACAAGCGAATACCGTAAACTCAATGCCCAAAAGGCTTCCCTCGAAAATTCACTGGCTTATTTTAATGAACTGAAAAAGAAAGACGGCAAAATAGAAGACTTTATCCAGCTGCATAACCAGATCTATGAAGTAGAAAAGGAACTGCAGGGCCTGGGCGTGGAACTCGGCAACTTCGCAGAAGAAAATGAATTTTGTACCGTGCAGTTCTCTATGTATGAAGGCGCCGCGGTTAAAGGCATTGCTTTTATTACCCGTGTGAAAGTGGCGCTGGAATGGACTATCAAGTACTATGCAGTGCTGGTAGCGGCCATTTTCTTTGCCGCAGGAAGCGCCTGGTTTTTATTGAAGCTGTGGGAGCTGGTGAATGGCTGGATCCTGTCTGCTAAAAAGAATTAAAATAAAAGAAGCTGTCTCATAAATAAATGAGGCAGCTTTTTCATTTTAGGCTTTAAGGATGGTTTTATCCACAATTTGCAGTTGAAAAAAAGGGAAGTTGTAAGTGTTTACGCACCAGAAGTTATTGTGT